>DATNIE010000001.1:0-85522 GCA_035604595.1 Steroidobacteraceae bacterium
CCTGCTGTTCTATCGCCTGCTCGAGCAGGCCGTCCTGACCGGCCCCATTACCTACCGCGACGTCACCCGTCTCCCGCATCAACCGTCCGACGCTGCCGACCTCGATCCAGTCCATCACTGGACCTAACAGGATACCCCTGACGTATATACAGCCAGCCGACAGGTGTCAATCGCATCAGAACCGGTCCAGGTGGCGGAGCTTCGGGAACCAGCGCGCCCACAGCGCCGCGACGCTAAGCGTGGCGATACCGCCCAGGACCACCGCGGGCTTCAGTCCCCACCATGCGGCCGTGACTCCCGACTCAAACTCCCCGAACTCGTTCGAGGCACCGACGAACATCCAGTTCACGGCACCGACGCGGCCGCGCATGGCATCGGGGGTCTCGAGCTGCACCAGCATGTGGCGCACGAACACGCTGACCATGTCGGCGGCGCCCAGTACCACGAGTGCGACGAGTGACGCCCAGAAGCTCGTCGACAGCCCGAACACGATCGTCGCCATGCCGAATATCGCCACTCCCGCGAACATCGCGGCACCGACGTGCCGGCCGATGGGTCGAACCGTCAGGCCGGCAGCGGTTACCGCTGCACCGACGCCGGGCGCAGCCCTGAGCCACCCGAGGCCGTCCGCACCGACGTGCAGCACGTCTGCGGCATACGCGGGCAGAAGCGCCGTCGCCCCGCCAAACAGCACCGCGAACAGATCCATTGAAATCGCGCCGAGCACGACCTCGCGTCGCCAGACGAACCGCAGGCCCTCAACCACGCTTGCGAAGCTCACCGGCTCGGTTGAGCTGACCGCGCGCGGGGCATGCATGCCGGCCAGACACACGAGCGCAAGGCCCAGCAGCGTCGCGACCGTCGCGTAGACCGGCACCGGCCCGGCAGCCGCATACAAGATCCCGCCGATCGCGGGGCCGACAATGGTCGCGACCTGCCATGCGGAAGAATTGATGGCGACCGCGTTGCCAAACAGCGCGATCGGCACCAGGTTCGGCACGAGCGCATTGCTCGCCGGGCCCATGAACGCGCGCGTCACGCCGAACGCGACCATCACCGCGAATATTGGGACTAGATTCTTAAGGCCAAGCGTCGTGAACGCCGCCAGCGCCACGGCGCACAGGACCTGAACCGCGATGCACGCGAACACGATGCGTTTGCGGTCCCACCGATCGGCGGAGTGCCCGGCGATCAGTACTAATCCGACGAACGGCAGGAATTGCGACAGCCCGATCAGGCCGAGGTCGAGCGGGTTGTGCGTGAGCCCGTAGACCTGCACGCCGACCGCGACGGTCTGCATCTGCACCGCAAGCGAGGCCGCGAAGCGCGCGCACAGGAATCGCGTGAACGCACGCTGGGCAAGCACGGCACGCAGGGTGCCGCGAGCCGGTGCGGCGGAGCCCACCGTCAGGGATCGCTCGATTCGCTCATCGGAACGCCGCGGTATACCGGGCGACGCAGCTGCGACCTGGCGGGCCCCGTTTCGGCCGAGCGCCTCAACCGGCGCGCGCGAGCCACGGCTCGACCAGCGCCGCGAGCGCTTCGGGCTGCTCGTGGTGCATCATGTGACCGGCCCTCGCCATCACCTCGAGCGTCAGGTTCGGATAGATCGAGTGCAGGTATTCGTCGGACCCGTCGCGTCCGAGCTTGTCACGGAACTCCGACAGCCCACCGAGCACCATCAGCACCGGGGCGATACAGCGTCGCCAGCAGGCTTCAGTTTCGTCGCGGCGGTAGAGCACCGGGTAGATGAGCCGGTGTGCCGGATCGGCGCTGACGGTGAAGCCACCCTCTGCAAGCTCGCGCGTCCAGCTCTCGGCCACGAACGCGGCACGCGCCGCCGACAGGCGCGGGTTCTTCTTGATCAGCATCGCCGCGAAATCCGCGCGCGAACGGTAGCAACCAAACAGCGGCGGCGTTTTCAACTGATCGAGCCAACGCCGATAGCGAGCCGGGGCGCCATCCGGCTCGGTGCGCGGCAGGCCGACACCCTCGAGGTTCACGACCGCGCGAACTCGGTCGGGTCGAATCCCCGCATACATCCCGGCGATGTTGCCGCCCATGCTGTGACCGAGGATCATCGCCGGCGCGTCCGGTATCAGCGCATCGAGCAGCGCGTCCAGATCTGCGAGGTAATCCGGAAACCAGTACGGCGCCCCGAGCCAGGCGCTCTCGCCGAATCCGCGCCAATCGAGCGCGACGATCGCGTGGTCGTCCTCAAACGCGTCGACGAGAAACTGAAAGGTCGCGGCGGTATCGGCCCAGCCGTGCAGGAACACCGCCGGCTGCGCATCGCGCGGTCCCCAGCGCACGATGTGGTGCTTAAGTCCCCGCAGCTCGAGCGTCGCGTGGCGCGGAGCCCGCCGGGGTCGGTAGTTCATGGATCCTGGCGCCCCTCGGCCGGACGGCGGCCCGGTATGGGTACCGGGTCGGCGTGGTTCGCGCTGGAAGGCTGGCGCAGGCCGTGCGCGCGCAACTCGCCAGCCCCGCCGGACGGCGGGGCTGGCGTGCCGCGATCGGGCCCACGGCCCCTCAGTGCGGGCCGCTCGGGTCCTTCGCGGGGCCCGAGGAACCCGCCGTCGGATCCGCCGGGCGCGGCGCCGGGGAAGCCGGTGCGGCCGTCGGTGGCGCCGGGGGCGCCATCGGCTTCGGGGGTGGCGCCACGTAGGCCGGCTTCGGTGGTGGCGCCACGTAGGCCGGCTTCGGCGCCGGCGGGGGCGCCATGAAGGCCGGCTTCGGCGCCGGCGGCGGCATGGGCTTCGGCGCTGGCATTACAAAAGCGGGTTTCGGCGCCGCAGGCGGCGGAGCAACGGGCTTTTGAACCGCGACGGCCGGTGCTGCAGTCGCGGGCTTCGGAGCTGCCTTGGGCGGCGCGGCCTTCTTCTTCGGCGCGGCGCGACGTTTCGCGACCTTCTTTGCGACCTTCCGCTTCGCGACCTTTCTTTTAGCGGCTTTGCGCGTGCCGGCCTTGCGCGCGGCGCCGGCAGCCTTCTTGACCTTTCTCGGCTTCGCCTTGCCTTTCCCCTTCGCCTTGGTCTTCTTCCGCTTCGCCATGGCAACTCCTCACGAAAAGCTTCGAGTACAACGGCCCCCGCGGCACGCCGCGGCGGGGATGCGCTACGTTCTCGCGAATCCGGCGTCCGACGCAAGTGCTTCGACACCTGACCGGGACCCCGGTCAGCCGCCGAGGAACATCCGGTAGGCTGGGTTCGCGCTCTCCTCGACGAAGTTGAAGCGCAGCTCGGCGAGGTGTTCCAGGAACTCCGCCGCGCTCGCCGGGGGCACCTGGATCCCGGCCAGGACCCTGCCATAGTCCGAACCGTGATTCCGGTAATGAAACAGGCTGATGTTCCAGCCGGAGCCGACGGCCTTCAGGAATCGCAGCAGCGCCCCGGGCCGCTCCGGAAACTCGAAGCGAAACAAGCGCTCATGCTCGAGCCCGTGCGCCGGGCCCCCGATCATGTAGCGGATGTGGAGCTTGGCCATCTCGTTGTCGCTCATGTCGACGACCGGGAAGCCGGCGGCGGCGATGTCCTCCCGGATCTGGTTCTTCTCCGCGCCACCCCCGGACAGCGCCAGACCGACGAACAGGTGGGCGCGGGACGGGTCGGCGTAGCGGTAGTTGAACTCCGTGACGTTGCGGGCCCCGAAGGTCTCGCAGAAGCGCAGAAAGCTCCCGGGCTGCTCCGGAATCTCCACCGCGAACAGCCCCTCGCGCTGCTGGCCCAGGTCGGCGCGTTCGGCGACGTGGCGCAGGCGGTCGAAATTCATGTTCGCACCGCAGTTCAGCGTCACGAACGTCCTGCCGCGCGCATTCTCCCGCAGCACCCATTTCTTCACTCCCGCCACCGCCAGCGCGCCCGCGGGCTCGGCGATCGAGCGTGTGTCCTCGAAGATGTCCTGGATCGCCGCGCAGATCTCGTCAGTACTGACCAGAACGACCTCGTCGACGTATTGCTGGGCCAGCCGGAAGGTCTCCTCGCCAACCCGCTTGACGGCGACGCCGTCGGCGAAGATGCCGACGCGCTCGAGGGTGATGCGACGGCCGGCCTGCAGCGATGCGTGCATGCTGGCCGCATCCTCGGGCTCGACACCGACGATGCGTATCGCCGGGTACAGCGCCTTCACGTAGCAGGCGACGCCGGCGATCAGGCCACCACCACCGATCGGCACGAAGATCGCATCGATGTGCTCATCGTGCTGGCGCAGGATTTCCATCGCGATCGTGCCCTGGCCGGCAATGACGTCCGGATCGTCGAACGGATGGATGAACGTGAGCCCGCGCGCCCGGGCGAGCCCGAGCGCATGCTCGCAGGCGGCGTCATAGTCGTCGCCGGCGAGTTCAATCTCTCCGCCCAGGTCGCGCACCGCGTCGATCTTGATCTGCGGCGTCGTGCGCGGCATCACGATCGCCGCGCGAATGCCGCGGCGCCGGGCGGCGAGGGCGACACCCTGCGCATGGTTGCCCGCGGAGGCGCAGATCACGCCGCGCGCCGCGTCGGCCTCGGTCAGGTGCACGATCTTGTTGTACGCACCCCGCAGCTTGAAGGAGAACACCGGCTGCAGGTCCTCGCGCTTGAACAGCACCTCGTTTCCCAGCCGCCGGGACAGGCGCGGTGCCCGTTCGAGCGGCGACTCGATCGCGACGTCGTAGACGCGAGCCTTCAGGATCCTTTCCAGATACTCGGATTTCACGTGCCGATCTTGCGGGCAAGTTGTGCGTCGCCGCAACCATCGTCGCCTCGGCGCATCCGGGCCGACCCGCCGGCCGACTCCCCGCCGCCGGAGGGGTCACCGCCGCCGGTTGGACACGGCTCCTCTCAGCCGCAATCCCGGTGAGCGTGTGCCAGCCGGGGCGGCGGCCCGTCCGGACCGCGCCGTCACTCGTCGAGGAACGTCCGCACCCGCGCCGCGACCACCTCGGGCGCAAGCTCAAAGAGTCCCGCGCCGAACTCGCCGAGGTCCTGCCATCTCGCGGTGCGAAGCAGGCGCTCGGCACGCAGCGTCGGCTCCCACAGATCGTCGCGTGGCCGCAGCACGAGCACCGGCTGCGTGAGCAGCGGCAGGCGCTCGAGCGCTGCCCAGGCGTAGGCCGCGCGTACCGCCCAACCGGCGTTCGGCCCGTTGTGCAGCGCGTCCGCGAATCCGGCCGCGAGCTGATCGAGCGACATCCCCGGGCTCCTGCCGGCGAGGCGCCGCTGCCACTCGGCGAGCCAGTGGCTGCCGTCCGCAGTCGGCGGTTGCGGGTACGGGGAGGCCGCGAATGCCTCGCGCTCCGCTCCCGTGTAGACCGGCACGCCCGCCAGCACGATCTTGCGGACGAGCGCCGGCTGGCGGATCGCAAGCTCGGCGGCAATTGCCGCGCCCTCGTGATAGCCGAGCACGTCTACCTGGCGCAGGCGCAGATTCCGAAGGAGATCGCCGATCGCCGCCGCGTAGTCGGCGATCGTGGGCGGCGCAGGCGGTGGATCGGATTCGCCGCATCCGGGTGTGTCGGCAGCGTACACCGAGCGGCCGGTCCCCAGCGCCGCAAGGAACGGCGCGAAGCTGCGGCTCGAACCCCGGGCTTCGTGTAGACACAGCAGCGGCGTGTGTTCGTCGAAGCCGCCGGTTGACGGGAACGACGTGCGCACGTGCAACTGGCCGTAGCGGCACTCGAAGTAGGCACGGCGAAGATTGACGACGGCGCGGCTGGCGGCGGGTCGTTTCATGGCCCAAGCGTAAGGCTTCACGAGCGAGCCGAACAGCGCGCTGCATCACGCTGTCACGACCCGGGCAGCGCACACAGCTCTGTTGCGCACGCATGGTCGGCTGCGGATGGACAGTGTGGATTACCGCGATTTGCCCTGCCTGTGACGTACTGAAATACGGATGTCGCGGCGTTGCGCCAGCAGCCACACTGCAAACGGATAGACCGTCTGAGCGATGTGAACGATCAGGACCAGCGGGCCGACGGTGGGAGCGGCGACGCTCGCGACCGCCGCTGTCCGGTCCAGCGCCGGCCGACAACAACCCGTGATCCGGGGCATCGGCGGGGCCTGCCGGTTCTGATCGTACGGTCGGAGCGCGGCGAACTCTTCCCCCCTTTGGGTTTGCCACGCGTCTACAGGCCGGGCGTCGCGCCCGGCCTGTTTTTCGTTGCGCAGCCCGTCACTCGGCTGGCTCGAAGCTCAGCACGACGCCATTGATGCAGTACCGAAGCCCGGTCGGTTGCGGACCGTCGCGGAACACGTGCCCCAGGTGCCCCGAACACTGGGCACAGTGCACCTCGGTGCGCGTCATCCCGAGACTGTGATCAACGTGAGTGCCGAGCGCGCCGGGCAACGGCGCGAAGAAGCTCGGCCAGCCGCTACCGCTATTGAACTTGGTGGCCGACTCGAACAGTGGCGTGCCACATCCCACGCAGCGGTAGACCCCGGTACGGTATTCCTTGTCGAGCGGGCTCGAGCGCGGCGGCTCGGTGCCGCGCTCCCGCAGCACGCTCTGCTGCTCGGGGGTCAGCGTCATGCACCACTGCCCGGCTGTGAGGTCCGTGGCCGACTTCTGGCTCGTCATGTTTGCTCTCCGATCGCTGGAACGATGCGTGCCCCGCTAAGATGGCGGCTCGGCCGGTTGGTTCCCAAGGTACTCCAGATGGCGCCGCCCGTTGCTCCCGCTGCCGCCGGGCCTGACCGAAGACCGGTCTGCGCGCTCCGATATGACAGGCGCCTCGCCGCCGCGACGCTTGCGGCGCTGCTTGCCTGCCCGCCGGCGCTCGCCGCTCTGCCGACGCCGCGGCCGGTGCCCGGGGGTGTAGCGATTGTCGACCTCGGACCAGCCACCGGGCCGCCGCCATCGGTGCTGCGCGATACCCGGCGGGTACTCGTCGCCGCCGACGCGGGCCGGTGGTACGCGGTCGTGGGCATTCCGCTCTCCGCGACACCCGGGAGCGAGGTCGTCAGCGTCGCAGCCAGCGACGGCTCGCGCCGCACGGTGACATTCGCCGTCGCGCCGAAGGAATATGTCACACAGCAACTGACGGTCGCGCCCAAGCACGTCGACCTCTCGCCCGGCGACCTCGCGCGCTATGAACGCGAGAAAGTGACGCTCGCGGACGTGCTCGGCACCTGGACGGAGCGACGGCCCGCGACGCTTGCGCTCGCCACCCCGGTGACCGGGCCGCGCTCAAGCTCGTTCGGATCGCGACGCGTGTTCAACGGCCAGGTCCGCAGCCCGCACACCGGCATGGACATCGCCGCTGCCGTCGGCACGCCTGTCCAGGCGCCCGCCGCCGGTACGGTGATCGTGACCGGCGATTACTTCTTTGACGGCAATACCGTCATCCTCGACCATGGCGAGGGATTCATCACGCTCTACTGCCACCTGAGCCGCATCGACGTCAGGGCCGGTCAGGCGATCGAGGCCGGGCAGTCGCTCGGGCGCGTGGGGGCGACCGGAAGAGTCACGGGTCCGCACCTGCATTTCGCAGTGATGCTGAACGGCGCCTGGGTGGATCCGGAGCTGTTCCTTGGCCTTGCGCCCTCAGCGACCCCATGAGGCCGCCCGGGCGCACGCTCACTCTCGCTCAATGAACGTGCGGTGCACGATCCCCGCGACGACCGCGCCCGCGATCGGCGCCGCCCAGAACAGCCACAGCTGTGACAGCGCCCACCCGCCGACCATGAGCGCGGGTCCGGTGCTGCGTGCAGGATTCACCGAGGTATTGGTCACCGGGATGCTGACGAGGTGGATCACCGTGAGCGCAAGGCCGATGGCTAGCGGCGCGAAACCCGCCGGCGCACGCCGGCCGGTCGCCCCGAGAATGACCAGCAGAAAGAAGAAGGTCATCACGAATTCCGTGACGACCGCGGCGCCCAGCGAATAATGTCCCGGTGAATGCTCGGCGTAGCCATTGCTCGCCAGGCCGCTCGTCACCAGGTCGAAGCCGGGCTTGCCGCTCGCAACGTAGGCCAGCACAGCCGCGGCCGCGATCGCCCCGAGCACCTGCACGACGATGTAGCCGACCGCATCTGCGATCTTGAAGCGTCCCGCAGACACGAGTCCGACCGTCACGGCCGGATTGAAGTGGCCGCCGGAGATGTGGCCGACGGCATAGGCCATCGTGACGACCGTCAGGCCAAAGGCCAGCGCGACACCCAGTAACCCGATTCCAACGCCTGGAAAGGCCGCCGCGAGCACGGCGCTCCCGCATCCGCCGAGGACCAGCCAGAAAGTGCCGAGAAATTCTGCCGCTAGCCTATTTTTCACGATCGACTTCCCCTGGTCGTCAGTGTTGGGAACCGTGCGCGCCGCAGCCACGCTCCCGGTCGCGCTGCGCCCGCTCGACTACCACGGCAGTTCCTTGCCGTCGTACTGCCAGAATCGCCCGGATTTCTCCTTGGTGAGCCCGGCGATGACCTGGCGCATGCCCGCCACGCTGTGCTGGGGCCGCATGGGCGCATTCGCACCCCCCATCGCGGTCGCGGTCCAGCCCGGGTGTAACGGCACGGCGATGATTCCGCGCCGCGCGAGGTCGAGCGCCATCGACCGCATGATTGCATTGACGCCGGTCTTGGTGCTGCGGTAGGCGTACAGACCCCCGAGATTGTTGCTGCCGATCGAGGCAATCACGCTCGACAGCGTGACGATCTTCTTCTGCGCGCTGGCAGCGACATGATCGACGAATGCCTCGGCCATCTTCATAGGCCCGAGCGTGTTGACCCGAAAGGTGTGCATCCAGTCCTCGTAGTCGGACTTGCCCAAGCGCTGCGCCTGCATGCCCTGTCCGGCGAAGCTCTGTGCGCCCATCGTCCCGGCATTGTTGATCAGCACATCGATCGGGGTTCCGGCGAGCCGCTCGGCGAGCGCATCGATCGCAGCGTGATCGACGACGTCGAGCACAAAGACCCGGATCCGGCCCGCCGCGGCCTTGGTCAGCGTTTCGAGCTCGGCGTACTTTGCCGGGTCGCGCGCAGTGGCGAGCACGCTCCAGCCGTCCGCCGCGTACTGGCGCACGAACTCGAGTCCGAGTCCACGACCGGCGCCGGTAATCAGCACTGTGGGCATCCAAGCCCTCCTCGCAAACCGCCGCGCTGCCGCCAGCGCCCCCGCACGCGACTCGCAGATGGTAGCAGGGTGGTGGCGCCCTAGAGCGTGGTGCGCAGCACTGCGGCAAGCCGTATGCCGGCTCGGGCGAGCTGCTCGCTGACGATGGCGGCGGCGCCGTCCGAATACTCTCCCGGCAGCCGCAACACGGATCGGGAAGGCTCACCACAGCGGAACTCGGGCAGGCGGCCGTAGGCATAGTCGCGGGCCAGCAGGTAAGACTCGTGCATCCAGTCTGCAAGATTGCCCGACTCGATCTGCGCCTGTACGCCGCGGTGCTCGGCCGCGAGCCGCGCCGCGAACGCGCCCTCCGGCGCGCCCCGCATCGCCCGCTTCACGAAGTCGACGTCCCAGGCCGCGTGCAGCGGTTTCGCCCGGCTGCGCCGGCCGATCCGGACCACGATCCGGTTGCCGCCGCGGTCATCGTTGTCCGCCGCGTGCAGCGGCTGGTGGACATCGGCAAGCACGTGCACGACGACCTTGAGCGCAAACAGCCGCGACTCGTCGGGCGCAGCGCGATCGCCGAGCACCGCGAGGTACTCGCGGTAGGCGTGCGATGCGCAGTTGCCGTCCGCGCAGTAACTGTCGGCCGTCGCGTCCGGCCGGCACACCGGCCGGTTATCGTAGTGCCACCGTTGGGAGCCCGGGTCGGCGGCGCTCAGTCGGTCCCTCTGCTCGTCCAGCCACACACCCAGCTCTGCAAGGCTCACATCGCCCGCGAGCCGACGGACCTCGGCGCGGGTCCGTGCATCGAGGAACTCCTCGGCAATGTCGCCGACGATACGGTGTCCCTGCGCGCCCCAGCCCCAGACGGGTGCGGACGGCAGGAGCGCGAGGACGAGCGCGAGCGCGAGCCAGCGGCGGATTGACGAGCGTGCGGCGATCCGGTTCAAAGCGGGTGTGCTCCTCGACGGCTCGCGGGGCTGGTGTGCCCGGCGTCGGTACTGTACCGGAGGACCCCGCGGACGTGACCGGTGCACCGGAACCCCCGACGGCCCGATCGGGCGGGCCTCGTACTCAGCCGTGGCGCGTTGACAGCTCTTGAAATACGCAGCCGTCCTTCGGTTTGCACGGTTGCGGGCCGAGCGCGCACTGCCGTCTGATGGGCGCGTGGCGACATCGCTAGCGGCAACAGGGGCGACCGACATGAAAGCAAGGCTCACGGGGACGATGGTCATCGGACTCGCCTGGGGGATCGCGGCCTACGGCCAGGCACCGCCCGCGGGCGATCCGGCACGGGGTGCCGAGGTGTTCAAGGCACAGTGCGCCGCCTGTCACCTCGCCAAGCAGGGCCAGCCGCCGCCGATCGGCCCGCAGCTGTACGGCGTCGTCGGCCGTAAGGCCGGCTCGTGGGACGGCTTCGCGTACACCGATGCGATGCGCAAGTCCAAGATCACCTGGAATCGCGCACTCCTGGACCAGTACCTCGAGAATCCCTACTCGCTCGTGCCCGGTGCAGCGATGGGCCTGCTGGTGCCATCACCGACGCACCGGGCCGATGTGATCGCCTACCTCGCCTCGCAGCCCGAGGCGCTGAAGCAGCCGGAGCGCACGCCGTAGCGCCCCGACCAGCCGGCGCGTCCGCCCGCAGGCGCGCGAGCGTTGCGACGTGCGCATCGAGGCACGTGAACGCCGGCGCCTGGGTGGTGCCGCGGTCCGGGGACGACTCGTGCGCCCGATGCGCTGCGCACCGTACTGCGTCAGGGCGGGCCGAGGCGATCGTCACCACTGCCCGCTGTTGGGCATCGACTTCCACGGCTCTGCGGCGGGCTGGGCAGCGCCCTTCTGTAGCAGTTCGATGGAAATGTTGTCAGGCGATCGGACGAACGCCATCCGGCCGTCGCGCGGTGGACGGTTGATGGTCACGCCTGCGTTCATCAGCCGCGCGCAGGTCGCATAGATGTCGTCGACCTGATAAGCGAGGTGCCCGAACGCCCGCCCGATCGTATAGTTGTCCGGATCCCAGTTGAACGTCAGCTCGACCTGGGCAGCGTGATCGTGCGGCGCAGCCAGAAACACCAGCGTGTACCGGCCGGCCTCATTGACGCTGCGGCCAACCTCCTCGAGACCCAGCTTGTTGCAGTAGAAATCGAGCGATGCCTCGAGGTTCGTGACGCGGACCATCGTGTGCAGATATTTCATGTTGAGCCTCCTCGAACGCCGCCATGATGCCGCGGTCCGCCGAGCCGGTCACGCGGCCGCGGCGACCACTGTGATAGTCTCGCCGCCCTCGTGGCCTTCCCGCGCCGCTCCGAGGTACCCCCGTGACCACCGCCCAGCGACTTGCGTCCCTCCTTTTCCGGATCCGGCCGTGGGCCTCGATCGCGGCCAGCGTCGCGCTCGCCGGCTGCAGCGTCCAGGGGCCCGCGAACGGCATGACGCGTGAACAGGGCGATGCGATCATCGCCGAACTCAAGGAAATCCACCGCACGCTGCTCGAGCAGCAGCGTGACAAGCCGGCGGACGCGGACCCGGCGCAACCGGCCAAGGTGCAGCTCGACGACAGCGGGACGCACACGCTCGGCTCGGCGACTGCGCGGGTGATCCTGGTCGAGTTCACCGACTACCAGTGCCCGTTCTGCAAGCGCTTCCACGATCGTACCTGGTCCGACCTCAAGCGCGACTACGTCGATACCGGAAAGGTGCGCTACGTGGTGCGCGACATGCCGCTGTCGTTCCATGCCGCGGCGCTGCCGGCGGCGGAGGCCGCCCGCTGCGCCGGCGAACAGGGCAAGTTCTGGCCACTGCACGATGCGCTGTTCGCAGCCCAGGAGAAGTTGTCGGCTGCGACGATCCGCAAGGCCGCGCTCGACCTCGGTGTCGCCCCCGCCGCCTTCGACCAGTGCCTCAAGGACCCCGCCACCCGCCATGCGATCGAGGCTGACATCGCCGAGGGCGACCGCATCGGCGTCAACGGCACGCCAGGCTTCGTGCTCGCCGAGAAGCGCAACGGCAAGCTCGAGGGCGCTCTGGTACTCGGCGCCCAGCCGACCGCGGTATTCACCTCGCGGCTGGACGCGTTGCTCGGCGGCGCCGCGCACGCGCCCTGACGGGGATCCGCTCCGTCAGCTGCCGCTGATCAACCGGGCGCAGAGCCCGATGCCGGCGCCGGCGGCGAGCACCCAGCCGAGATCGACGCCCCGCACCAGCGCCGCGCTGCAACGACCTCGCGATACAGGATCGCGATCTGACCGGCCGGCCCGCCGAACGAAATGCAGCCGACCCGCAGCCCGTAGCGGAAGGCGGCGGAACGACTCGGGGCAACAGATGCTGCGCCCGACACGGCGCTCAGAACATTTCGTTGGCGCCGGGCGGGCGCGTGGGTCCCTTGCCGCGCGAGACGATGTGCTCGCCGGTGATCATCTCGTCGTAGGCCTGGCCGGGTCCGACCATCGGATAGACACCGGCATCCGGATCGATCAGCACCTCGAGGAACGCCGGACCCTTGAAGCCGATGAAGTCGGCGACGACGCGGCGCACGTCGGCCTTGTGTTCCAGGCGCTGCGCCCACTGAAAACCGTCGGCCTGGGCGGCCTTGACGAAGTCCTTCTTGTGCAGCGACTTGTCGCTCGCCGACAGCCGTCCCTTGAAGAACAGTTTCTGCCACTGCTTGACCATGCCGTCACCGAAGTTGTTGAGCACCACCACCTTGATCGGCAGGTCGTAGGTCGTCACCGTCTCGAGTTCGCCGATGTTCATGCGGATGCTGGCATCGCCGTCGATATCGATGACCAGCCGGTCCGGCCGCGCGAACTGCGCGCCGATCGCCGCCGGCAGCCCGAAGCC
Source organism: Steroidobacteraceae bacterium (assembly GCA_035604595.1). Classification (GTDB taxonomy): domain Bacteria; phylum Pseudomonadota; class Gammaproteobacteria; order Steroidobacterales; family Steroidobacteraceae; genus CAIKZZ01. The sequence continues at coordinate 12,871 of DATNIE010000001.1, forward strand.
CATCGTGCCCATGCTGCCGGACGTCAGCCACAGCCGCGGGCTCTTGAAGTCGAAGTACTGGGCCGCCCACATCTGGTGCTGGCCGACGCCCGTCGTAATGATTGCCTCGCCGCGCGTCAGCCGGTTGAGTTCCTCGATCACGTAGTACGGCTGGATCAGTTCGCTATCCCGGTCGTAGTTCATCCGGTGCACGCGCGCGAGCTCGGCGCAGTGGGCGTGCCAGGCCGACCAGTCGCGTTTGAAGCCGTGGTGCTTGCCGTGGTCGAGGAGCTGCACGACCGCATCGCCAAGCAGCCCGACGTGGCTGAAGTGCACGCGCTTGACCTTGTTGATCTCGGACGCGTCGATGTCGAAATGCGCGATGTGCTTTGCATTCCTCGCAAACTTCAGCGGCACTCCAGCGACCCGATCGTCGAAGCGCGCACCGAAGGCGATCAGGAAATCGCAGTCCTCCACCGCATAGTTGGCGAACGCCGTGCCGTGCATTCCGAGCATGCGCAGCGCGCGTTCATGAGTCGTATCGATCGCGCCAATGCCCATCAGCGTCGTGACAACCGGCACGCTGAACTCGGTCGCGAATGCCTTGAGCGCCTCGGCGGCGTCACCGTTGATGACGCCACCGCCGGCATAGATCAGCGGCCGTGCGGATTCACCGAGCATCGCGAAGAACAGGCCGAGCTCACGCTCGCCGAGGCGGTGGGCTTCGAGCTGCCGCAGCCGGCTGCGGTAGCCCTGAATCGGCAGCCGCCCGTGGCCGCGGAACGTTCCCTGCCAGGTCTGTACGTCCTTCGGGATATCCACGACGACCGGACCCGGACGACCGGTACGCGCGATCTCGAAGCCCGTGCGGATCGTCGCCTCGAGCCGGGTCGGGTCCGTGACCAGGAACACGTGCTTGGCGACCGAGCCCATCAGCGCCGACACCGGCGCCTCCTGGAATGCGTCCGAGCCGATTGCGGCAGTCGGAACTTGGCCGCACAGGACGAGCAGCGGAACCGAATCGGCCATCGAGTCGCGCACCGGGGTCACCGCATTGGTGGCCCCCGGTCCAGAGGTCACGACGCACACGCCCACCCGGCCGCTGGCGCGGGCATAGCCGGAGGCCATGAAACCGGCACCCTGCTCGTTGGCCGGGACGATCAGCGGCATTGGCCGCTGCGTGCTATCCCGGTTGTGGACGAAGATGGCGTCGTAGGTCGGCAGGATCGCCCCGCCGCTGTAGCCAAAAATCACATCGACGCCCTCGTCGGCGAGGACCTGGACGATCATCTCGGCGCCAGACATCGACCGTCCCGCGAGCGGGTGGCGGTACTCGCCAGCGGTCTCGGGGTTCTGTCTCACGACGGCGGATTTCTCCCGGACGAGACGGTCGAGAGTAGCAACCGCCCGCGATGTCGTCTATGCACCGCAAAAAAATCCGCGCTATGCTCTCAAAAGCCTTCCAAACCAGCCGGTTGCCGTCATGCGCCACATCGTCGCGATCCTTCTGCAGAACGAAGCGGGCGCCTTGAGCCGGGTTGCGAACCTGTTTTCGACCCGCGGCTATAACATCGAGTCCCTGGCCGTCGCCCCGACGGACGAGCCGACCGTCTCGCGCCTGACGCTTGTGACCACCGGCAACGAGTCGGTGATCGCCCAGATCATCAGCCAGCTGCGCAAGCTCATCGACGTCGTCCAGGTCGAGGACCTCACCCGCGGCGAGCACTTCGAGCGCGAGCTGCTGTTGCTGAAGCTGCGGGTCACGGCGTCCCAGCTCGAGCCGCTCACGGCCCTCGTGACGGAGTCCGCCGGGCGGATCCTGTCGGGATCGCTGCAGAACTTCGTCGTTGAGCTCACGAGCAGCGAGGCGCTGGTCACGCGCTTCCTCGCGCAGGCGTCCCAGCATGGCGAGGTGCTCGAGGTCGTGCGCAGCGGCGCGCTCGGAATCAAGCATGGAGCCGCGGCCGTCGCGCAAATCCCGGCCGCTTAGCCGCGATCCGCAACGCGGCCGTCGTGGTCGCGTCGATGGACGAGGAGAGCCAGATCCAGGCGTTGGACCGCTCTCACCACGGACTGCCGATCATGAAGGGCCGGGGCCATGCCCCGCGAGCACAAGCGCCACGGCGCAACCACCCTGTTCGCCATGCTCAATGTCCTGGACGGATCAGTCATCGGCCGTGGCATGCAGCGCCAGCGAGTCCGCCACGACCCAGGCGGCGCCGGTCAGGGCGAGATTCAGGGCGTTCTCGGCCCAGTTCCAATGGCTGGCGGGATCGGCCAAGAGCGCCGGCACGTGCACCAGCGGAGTGAAGGACGCGAACATGGCGGTCAGCAGGATCGCGGCAAGGCGGGCCTGCACGCCCGTCAGGATCGCAACGCCCGCCGCGATGTGGCCAACCCCGGTCGCATAAGCCCAGAACTCTTGCGTCGGCGGCAGCCATTTGGGGACGAGCGGGATGGTGAGGTTCAGATAGAAAAAATGCGCTCCGCCGAATAACAGCGCACACAGCCCGAACGCCAGCTGGCCCAGCCGCGTGAGGCGTGCGGCCAGGGCCGTATCGATCTTGGCGCTGGCGGCGTAGACGACTAGGCCAGCCGCCGCGATCGCGAGCTGCTCGGCAAGGCCGCTGTAGGTGCCGAACTCGGCGTAATGGGTGAGCAGCAGGCGGCCGTTCATCAGGATGACGACAATGAGCGCATAGTAAGCGGTGAGCGCCGCGGCGCCCCAGGCCGCGGTCCGACGCCATTCGACGGCCGCACCCGCGACGAGCATGAGCGCAGCGGCGGCATAGGCCAGGGCGGTGCGGTCGGGAACGTCCTTGGGCACCGGCTGCCCCGGGTCGAAGCCCCCCCAGGCCAGGCAGACCAAGCCCAACGCCATCACGCCGAGGCCGTAGACCCGCCAGCCGAAGGCCATCGTCGTTTTCTCTGCGGTCATGGCTGTGCCACCCTCAATTGCGAACGCGCGGCCAGAGCGATGATCAGGCCGAACAACACCATGGTCGCCATGTTGTCGGCGACGCTGAGCGGGGTGAAATGACGGGTCTGGCCGACCGCCGGGAGATGCATACTCGACCCCGAGGAAACGTTAATCCCGGCTCTCATGCGATGCGCATGAATCGCGTCGGTCCGCGAGGGAATCCTCCGAACGGGCCTGTCCACTCGCGCGTCTCGGGCTGTGCCCGCGCCGGGCGCTGATCAGTCGGCATGCAGGCGCCCGGCCGCCGTGCGGATCGCCTCCGGCACCGGCACGACGCCGCGGGTCAGCGCATCGACGTAGACGTGCACCAGCCGTCCGACGGCCGCAGCCTCCAGCGCCTCGCCGCTAAACAGGCCAATTCGATAGATGACGCTCGAGTTGCCGAGCTTTTCGAGCCGCAAGCCGGCGTACACGGGTTCCGGAAACGACAGCTCCCTGAAGAACCGGCAGCTCGTCTCGGCGACGACGCCGATCGCCGGCAGGCGCCGGATATCGGTGCCGGTCGCCTCGATCAGATAGGCATTCACGGCCGTGTCGAAGTAGGAGTAATAGACGGCGTTGTTGACGTGGCCGTAGACGTCATTGTCCATCCACCGCGTCGTGATCGTGCGGAACGAGCGATAGTCGGCGCGGGCGATATTGGGGTCGTGCAACTGTCTCGCTCCACGGTGCGCGGCGCGAGAGCTAGACTAGCAGAGCACGGGCCGGTGCCGGCCCCCCCGGGAGCGCAATGCACATACGCGCCGCAATACTCGACCGCTCCGGCGATCCGGTGCCCTACGCAGCAAGCCGCCCGGTGAGGCTCGCCGACGTCGAGCTCGATCCGCCCGGACCGGGCGAGGTGCTGGTGCGAATTCGTGCGGCGGGCCTGTGCCACTCGGATCTGTCGGTGATCGACGGCAACCGCCCCCGGCCGCTGCCGATGGTGCTCGGCCACGAGGCCGCCGGCACCGTCGAAGCGCTCGGCGAGGGAGTCACGGACCTGGCGCTCGGAACGCACGTGGTGGCCTCCTTCGTGCCGACCTGCGGGGCGTGCGCGCCATGCCGCGCGGGTCGTCCGGCGCTGTGCGAGCCGGGCTTCGCGGCCAACAGCGCCGGCACGTTGCTCGGCGGCGCGCGACGCCTGCACGAGCACGGCACGGTGCTCCAACATCACCTCGGGGTATCGGCGTTCGCCACCCACGCCGTGCTCGCGCGGCAGAGCCTGGTTGCCGTCGACCCGACGTTGCCGTTCGCGGAGGCGGCGGTATTCGGCTGCGCGGTCATCACCGGCGTCGGCGCGGTCGTGAACACCGCGCGCTTGCCGGCGGGTGCGAGCGTTGCGATCGTCGGCCTCGGCGGCGTCGGGCTCGCGGCGCTGCTCGGCGCCCGCGCGCTCGGAGCGAGTGCCATCGTCGCCATCGACCTTGACCCGGCGAAGCTCGCGCTGGCGCGCGAGCTCGGCGCGACGCACGTGGTCGATGCGCGCGAGGCGGACGCCCCCGCGCGCGCGAGGACCCTCGTCGCCGGCGGCGTGGAGTTCGCCTTCGAGATGGCCGGCAGCACTCGGGCACTCGAGCTCGCGTTCGCGATCACGCGCCGCGGCGGGACCACGGTCACCGCGGGACTCGCGCCACCCGCGGCACGGTTCATGCTGCCGCAGACCCAGCTGGTTGCCGAGGAGCGCACCCTCAAGGGCAGCTACCTCGGCAGCAGCGTGCCGGCGCGCGACATCCCGCTCTACATCTCGTGGTACCGCGCCGGCCGTCTGCCGGTCGACCGGCTGCTCGACCGCCGGCTCTCGCTCACTGAGCTCAACGAGGGCTTCGACCGCCTCGCGGCCGGCAGCGCTTTGCGTCAGATCCTCGTGCCGGCGGCCTGAGACGCGCCGCGCGCGAGCGGATTCGGGGTCGGCTCGCCGATCTTTACCAGCGTGTTGCGATCGGTGTGGTGAAACGGCTCCTTCAGGCCGCTCACGAGCAGCACCGTGTCCTCATCGTAGGACCACGTAGCGTCGCCGTTCACCGTCACGCGGATGCGGTACTCGATCGTTTTGAACGCGTCCTCGAGGAAAGGATTCGAACAAATGCCATTGATCGTCTCGCCGCGCCGGGCGATCAGCTCGAAACTGTTCGCGTCCTTGGCGGCCCGGCCCATCGCGAAGGCGATCTGGCCGCGCGGAATGGTCAGCGACTGGAAGATCGCGCCGGTCGCCGGTTCCCACAGCCAGTACCCGACCTGGTCATGGTAGGTCTCGATCTCGCCCGGCTTGATGATGTGCGCGTGGTAACGCAGGCCATACAACAGCTGCGGTCCGTTGGCCTGCGGATCGATCGGCTCGAGGTCGATCGTCTCGACGAACGCCTGCTGCACGGGCCCGTCGGCCTTGGGGTTCACATCGAGGCCGCGCGTGCCCCGGAAACGCCCGGCGAGCGCAGTCAGCGGCCCGAGATTGCGCAGCGTGTGCACGTCGATGCCGGCGGGCTCGCTGTAGATGTCACGCCCGTAGGTATTCATGCTCAGAACCGTGCTTGGGTTGCGACACTGATCTGGACTTTCTTTACCCCGGCCGGAGCATCGAGCGCATACGAGATATCCACGTGCAGCACGTTGCCGAGGCCGGATCGGTTGTTGCCCGAGCGGATCCCGAGACCCACGTCCTTGAGCAGGCCCAGCGGCACGGCGCCCGCGAAATCGCGCCCCCAGGTGCGTCCGGCATCGAAAAACACCGCGCCGCCGATGCGCAGCAGCCGGAAAGGGTACCAGTTCGTGTACAGCCGCTCCTCGAGCGTGAGCAGCGCGCTCGACGTGCCGCCCTGGAACCTGATCGGGTAGCCCCTGAGGCCGCTGTCGCCGCCGAGCAGCACTTGCTGATCAGGGTCGAGCCGGTGGGTCGTTGTGCCCGAGAGTGATGCGTAGAACAGGTCGCGGTCCGTCAACCGTTCGAAGTACCGCCCACCGGCGCTGAGGTTGACGTTGTGTGCGGCGCCGTCATCGACGCGCCCGGCGAGCGCGGCGTTCAGGAACAGATAGCGACGGTCGTCCGATTGCCAGCCATCGGTCGCGGTCGCCTGCACGAGCCACGAGCGGCCGACGCCACCGAACGGCGGCGCGGAATAGCCGAGCTCACCGTACAGGGAGCGCCCGAGGTACTGGTCCTCGGTCCGGCCGATCAGGTCCAGATTCTCGGTCTTGACGTAACGGTCCTCGATCACCTGCCAGCCGAACCATGGGTAGACGAACTTGCGGTCTCCCGGCAGTACGGCCGGCTGCATCACGGCAGTAGGATCTTCCTTGAACGTGGTTTCGTCGTAGCGCACACCGGCAAACCAGCGCTGCGTCCAGCCGTCGATGAGCCCCGGCGACCCACCTATGTAGCCCTGGACCTGGTCGTGGAGCTCGCTGAACTGATCGAAGATGCTGCCGTTCGAATAGCGCGACACGACGCTGGTGGAGTCGTTCACGATGACGCCGCCGGACTCGCGGGTGTCGAGCGCGAAGAACGGCCGGACCAGCGACACAGCCTTGACCTTGCCGTCGCTGTTGTCGGAGTAATTGACCCCGAGCTGCCACCAGTCGTTGCTGAGGTTGTTGTCGGCGTAACTGAACGTCGTCGACGACCGGTCGATCGTGTGGGACCGGTTCACGGTGAGGCTGGTGCCGAGGCCGAGCAGGTTCTCCTCCTCGATCTGGACGCTGGACTGGTTCGCGCCGCCGCTGCGACCGATCGAGACCCCGGGATTGAGCGTCCAGACGTCGCGCACGGTGACCGCGAGGTCGACGATGTTGCGCGCGGCATCGTAGGCGACGGGCACGACCCATGCGTCATTCAGATAGACGCGCGAACGCAGGATCCGCTCGGTCTCCGCGAGCCGCTCGGCGGACAGCGAGTCGCCGCTCGCGAACAGCAGCTGCTTGCGCACGGTACGTTCGCGGGTGCGGATGTGCAGCTCATTGGCGAGTTTGTAGAGCCCGTGGTTCTCGCGAGGGTCGTCGAGATCGAAGATGTTCTGGACGTAGACGTCGATCCGGCCGATCGCTGCGCCGTGCGCTTCGAGCTCGGCGATCGGCGGCACACCCGGCGGGCGGACCGCCGTGGCCGGCTGCTCGGCCGCGTGCACCGCTGCCGAGCTGCTCAGTGTCCCCGCGACGATGGCGGCGCCGATGAAGCGGCTCAGCCCGTTCAGGGGATCAGTACCGTCGAACCCGTCGTGCGCCGCGCCTCGAGGTCAGTGTGGGCCCGCGCCGCGTCGGCGAGCGCGTAGGTCTGTCCGATCCGGATCTGCACGACGCCGCTCCCGACCACCTCGAAGAGCTCGCGCGCAGCGCGGTTCAGATCCCCTTTGCTCGCAATGTAGTGAAACAGCGTCGGCCGCGTCAGGTACAGCGAGCCGCGCCGGCTGAGCTCGAGCGGCGCGACCGGTGGTACCGGTCCCGACGCGTTGCCGAAGGTCACCATCAGCCCGAGCGGCCGCAAGCAGTCGAGCGAGGCCTGGAACGTGTCCTTGCCTATCGAGTCGTACACGACCGGCACGCCCTTGCCGGCGGTGATCTGCCGCACGCGCGCCACCAGATCGTCGCGGCTCGTGATGATGACGTCATGGGCGCCGTGCGCGCGGACGACCTCGGCCTTGGGCTCGCTCCCGACCACCGCGATCACGTGCGCGCCGAGGTGGCGCGCCCACTGCACGGCGATGAGGCCAACGCCGCCGGCAGCCGCATGGATCACGACCGGATCGCGCTTCTTGACCTTGTAGGTGCGCCTCAGCAGGTACTGCGCCGTCAGGCCCTTCAGCATCATGGCCGCAGCCTGCTGGTCGGTCACCGTCGGCGGCAGCTTCACCAGCCGATCGGCGGGCACGTGCCGTGCTTCGGCGTACGAGCCGGGGGTCGACAGCACGTACGCGACGCGCTCGCCAACGGCGACGCTCTTAACACCCCGCCCGACATCCTCGACCACTCCGGCGGCCTCGCGCCCGATCCCCATCGGCAGCGGCCCGGCGTACAGCCCGGTGCGGTCGTAGACATCGATGAAGTTGACGCCGATCGCGGTGTGCCGCACGCGCGCCTCGTTGCGCTTGAGGCGCGGCAGCGTGATATCGGTCCACTCGAGCGCGTCGGGTCCACCCGTCGCGCGCACCAGAATGCCTCGTGTCATGCATCACCTCCCGTCGGGAGTCGCGAGCAGTCTAACAGCCCGGCCGCTACCGTTAAGAGCGCGCGAGCGGGCTGGCGGCAATCGCAAGGTCGGCGACCGGTCGGCCGCCGATCAGGTGCTCGGCGATGATCCGCTCGAGGTTCTCGGGCGTGCAGTCCCGGTACCAGATGCCTTCCGGATAGACGACCGCGACCGGGCCCCCACAACAGATCCGCAGGCAGACGGCCTTGGTCCTGAGAATTCCACCCACCACATCCACCAAGCCGAGCTCCCGCAGACGCTGCTTCAGAAACGCCCACGATGCCTCGCTCGCCTCGACGCTGGCGCACCTGCCACCGCCGACGCACAGCAACACGTGGCGGCTCGCGCTCGCGAGCTGGCGCGAGGCCAGGACCGTGGCGAGTTCGTCCGCGGTGCTGCTCATCGCTGCGAGTCTAGCGCAGCGACCGGCACCGCGGCGGCGCCTCAGAGCGCCTGCTCGTCCGATTCGCCGGTGCGGATGCGAAGCACCCGCTCGATGTCGCAGACAAAGATCTTGCCGTCACCCACCTTGCCGGTGCGTGCCGCCGTGACCACGGCCTCGACGACCTGATCGAGCAGCTCGTCCTTCACCGCGACCTCGACCCGCGTCTTTGGCACGAAGTCGACGACGTACTCGGCGCCGCGGTAGAGCTCGGTGTGGCCTCGCTGGCGGCCGAAGCCTTTGACCTCGGTGACGGTCATGCCGGAGATCCCGATCTCGGACAGCGCCGCGCGGACGTCGTCGAGCTTGAACGGCTTGATGATCGCGGTAATCATTTTCATGTCGGCAGGCTCCTGTCGCCCGTCTACTGTAACGAAAATCGTGGCCAACCGCCGCGATTGCAGCTTCCGTGCCGCCCGCAGTTGCTCCCCGAATCATGCACTTAGCGCGCACCGGCCGCGGCTGCGCGCACCACGGTAGCGCGGCGCGGCCAGGCGATGCGCGCCTTTGGTGCGGCGGCACTCCGGTGCGGTGCGCGCCCGTGAGAGGCTTGCATCGGTCGGGGGGCTGGCTAGAGTGACGGGCCGTTCCGGGGAAGACGATGCCAGACACATTCGTGATTGCGGGCGCGGGCCAGACCGCCGCCCAGGCGGTCGACAGCCTGCGGCGCGCGGGCTTTGGCGGTCGGCTCCTCGTCGTGGGCGAGGAGCCGTGCCTGCCCTACCAGCGCCCGCCGCTGTCGAAGAAATTCCTGGGCGGAGAGCTGGCGGTCGAGCGGCTCGCGCTCAAGCCCCTGAGTTTTTATGAGCAGGCGCGCGCGGAGCTGCGGCTCGGCGTGCGGATCGAGGGGCTCGACCTCGCCCGGCGGGAAGTGAGTCTGTCGGACGGCGAGCGGGTCTTGTACGACCGTCTGCTGCTGGCGACCGGCGCGGCGCCCCGCAAGATCGCCGTGCCTGGCACCGAACTCGCCGGCATTCATTACCTGAGGACCGTCTCCGACGTCGAGCGGATCCGCGCCGAGCTTGCATCCGCCCGGGATGTCGTGATCGTCGGGGGCGGCTACATCGGGCTCGAGGCCGCGGCCACCTGCAGAGGTCTCGGGAGCGAGGTGGACGTGGTCGAGATGGCCGACCGGGTGATGAACCGGGTGGTCGCGCCGGAGGTATCGGCCTTTTTCACCGCCGAGCACGCGCGCGCCGGCGTCCGGATCCACACGCGGACGCTGGTCAGCGGCTTTCGGGCCCGGCCTCGCGAGCCGGGCCACGTGGCGGTGGTCGAGACCCTCGACGGCCGGGAGTTCCCTGCGGATATCGTGATCATCGGCATCGGGGTCGTGCCGGTCACCGACGTCGCCGCCGCGGCGGGGCTCGCCTGTCAGGACGGCATCGCCGTCGACGAGCACTGCCGGACGAGTGACCCGTCGGTCTACGCCGCCGGTGACTGCGCCAGCCACCCGAGCCCACGCTACGGGCGCCGGGTCCGGCTCGAATCGGTCGACAACGCATTCGAACAGGCCAAGACCGCTGCCGCCAACATGGCCGGCGGCTCGGTGGTCCACGACCGCGTGCCCTGGTTCTGGTCCGATCAGTTTGATCTGAAGCTGCTGATCGTCGGTCTGAACTTCGACTACGATCAGGTCGTCCTGCGCGGCCGGCCGCAGGCCCGGAGCTTCGCCTGCTGTTATCTGCGCGCGGGCGAGCTGCTGGCCCTCGACTGCATCAATGACGCAAAGGACTACATGGCCGCCAAGAAGGTGATCGCCGAGCGTCACCGATGCGACCCCGCCCGGCTCGCCGATCCGGCGGTCGCGCTCAAGGACACGGTGCTCTAAGGCCTCGGCGCAGTCGATCCGGCAACTTTGCTGCACTGCAAAACAAAGGCTATACTGCCTGGGTCTCGCTCAGGCTGGAGACCCCGATGGCCGACCCGACCACGCCCATTTCTCCGGAGCCCGCCTCGGGCGTCGTCCGGCGCATTCCGGGTGCCACGCTCCCGGCACGGGCACCGACCACCGAGGCGATCGACCTCGCGTTTCGCGCGGCGCTCGGCAAGCTGACGGGCGGCCTCTCGCCCACCCCGTTCGCGACCGCCTGGGCCGACTGGGCCATGCAGCTGGCCGCCTCGCCGGCGCGCCAGTCGGAGCTGCAGCAGGACGCGCTCAGGCGCGCGATCGACACCCTGGGCTTTACCGCCAGAGCCGCGAGCGGCGGGACACTGTCGCCGCTGGAGGGGCTGGACGGCGCGGCCGATGCGCGTTTCGAAGGCGATGCCTGGCAGCAGTTTCCATTCAACGCCTGGGCGCGCAGTTTCCAGAACGGCGCCGCCTGGCTGCAACAGCTGCCCAGGGATCTGCTCGGTCTGCGGCACTATCACGCGGAACTCGTCGACTTCACCGTGCGCCAGTGGCTCGACGCGCTTGCCCCCAGCAACTATCTGGCGACGAATCCCGAGCTGCAGGAACTGACCCGCGCCGAGGGCGGCCAGAACCTGCTGCGCGGTGCGCAGAATCTCATCGAGGATCTCGTGCGTGTGATGGGCAACCGCGGTCCGGTCGGCACCGAGGCTTTCGAGCCCGGCAAGGGCGTCGCGCTGAGCCACGGCAAGGTCGTCTTGCGCAACGCGCTGATCGAGCTGATCCAGTACTCGCCGGTCACCGCCGAGGTCTACGCCGAACCCGTACTGATCGTGCCGGCGTGGATCATGAAGTACTACATCCTGGACCTCTCGCCCAAGAACTCGCTGATCAAGTATCTGCTCGAGCAGGGCCATACGGTGTTCATCGTCTCGTGGAAGAACCCGGACACGGCGGACCGCGACTGCAGCATGGACGATTACCTGCGCCTGGGCTTTCGCGCCGCGGTCGATGCGGTCAGCAGCATCGTCCCCGGCCGCAAGATCCATGCGACGGGCTACTGCATCGGCGGCACGCTGCTCGCGATCGGGGCCGCGACCCTGGCGCGCGAGGCAGACCCACGGCTCGCGAGCATGACGCTGCTTGCCGCGCTGACCGATTTTTCAGAACCCGGTGAACTCGCGATCTTCATCAACCGCAGCCAGCTCGGCATGCTCGAGGCGCAGATGTACCAGGAAGGCGTGCTCGACAGCCGCCAGATGGGCGCCGCCTTCCAGATGCTGCGGCCCCGCGACCTGATCTGGCAGCCGATGCTGAACAGCTACCTCAAGGGCGCGCGCGACCCGATGATCGACCTGATGGCATGGAATGCCGACGGCACGCGCATGCCGTACAAAATGCACACCGAGTACCTGTACCGGTTGTACCTCGACAATGAGCTGTCGAGCGGCCGTTTTCCCGTCAATGGCGAGCCGATCCGGCTCTCCGACGTCCGGATCCCGGTATTCGTCGTCGGTACCGAGACCGATCACGTGGCGCCGTGGAAGAGCGTCTACAAGGTCGAGAACCTGGTGCAATCGGATGACTTCACGTTCCTGCTGACGAGCGGCGGCCACAACGCCGGCATCATCAGCGGGCCCGTGCACCCCAAGCGCAAGCACCGCGTGCGCACCCGGACGCTGCACGACCGGCACCTCTCGCCCGAGGAGTGGTTCGCGACCACTGCGCCACAGGTCGGCTCGTGGTGGCCGATCTGGGCAGCATGGCTTGCCGCGCATTCGGGCGCGCGGGTGCCGCCGCCGGCACTCGGCGCGCCGGATGCCGGCTGCGCACTCCTCGAGGACGCACCGGGCCAGTACGTGCTGGCGAAGTGAGGCGGCGGTTCAGCGGCCCCCGGTCAGCGCCTTCATCAGGCGATAGCCGAACTCCAGCGACTTGTAGAACGCCGCCGCCTCGATGCGTTCGTCGATGCCGTGCATGCGCACGTCAGCCTGGTCCATGAACGAGCCGGAGACGCCGACGGTCGGCAGCCCCGCGCCCCGCCAGTACACGTTGTCCGAGGCCACCGCGGACATGACCGGCACGACGCCAAGACCCGGCCACAGCACGTCCGTGATATGCGCGACCGTCGCCTTCAGCGCCTCGTCCATCGGTGTGGCGGGGCTCGGAATCGCCGCAAACCCGACACCGACCTCGACCAGCGGGTCATCGATCACGCGCTGTAGCGTCGCAACGACCTGATCCGGGTTCTCGTCCGGCAGCAGTCGGCACTGAATCGTCGCGCGCGCCTCGACCGGCAGCGCGCTCTCGCTCTGGCCGGCCTGGACCACAGTCGCCGCGCAGGTGCTGTGGATCTGGGCATTGAGGGCCGGGGTGTCCCGCAGCGCATCGGCTGCCTGCGGGTCCGGCGGATCGCGCAGGACGCCGGAAATTGCCGCGGCCTGCGCGGCCCCGAGTCGCGGTTTGAGCGCCTCAAGATAGGAGCGCGTGGTCTGGCTGAGCCGCACCGGGAACTGGTATGCGTCGAGCCGGACCAGCGCGCGCGCGAGCCTTGCGATGGCGTTGTCCCGGGTGGGCAGCGAACTGTGGCCGCCGGCGCCTTGGGTCGTCAGCGTGTAGGTGACGTACTGCTTCTCGCTGGTCTGGATCGTCATCCACAGCTGCTCGCCGTTCAGACTCTGCCCGCCGCCGACGCCGCCATCGGTGTTGATCACGAGGCCCGCATCGACGAGCTCGCGATGCTCGCGCAGCAGCCATGCAGCGCCGTTGGCATCGCCCCCCGCCTCCTCATCGGTGCTGAGCGCGAGGATCAGGTCGCGATCTGGCCGATACCCTTCCCGTTGCAGCCGGATCAGGTTCGTGACCATCACGGCGACCTCGTTCTTCATGTCGACCGTGCCGCGGCCGTAGTAGTAGCCGTCCTTCTCGGTCAGCTGAAACGGATCGACCGACCAGGCCTGGCGGCTCGCCTCGACGACGTCCAGGTGTCCGTTGAAGAGCACGGGCTTGCCCTTGCCGCGCCCGCGCAGGCGCGCGACGACGTTCATCTTGTCCGGCCTCGGCCGGCCGACGTACACATCGCTCGCCGGGATGCCCGCGGCCATCAGCCGCGCCGCGAGCGCTCCGGCCGCCTGCGCCGACCCGATCGCGTGCGTCGTGTTGGTGTCGACGAGTTCGGCGAAGATGTCATAGGCGAGGCGTTCGTACTGCGAGGGGGACCGCGGCGTCGTGCGTGCACTGGGCGCCGGCTCGCCGTGCGCGGCGAGCGGTGCACCGAGAGCGAGCGCCAGCGCGATCATCCGTACGGTTCGAATCGGGGTCATCGTCATCTCCACGACTGAAGATACGGCCGGTGCCAGCCGCGACAATGCCTGCAGCAGCGCGCCGTGACAAATGCGGCCCGTGCCGCGCCCCTAGGCGGTGGCCACCCGGTCGGCGCGCAGCCGCTCGCGCTAGCGCAGCGTGATCAGCAGGTCCTTCGCCTCGACGTGCTGGCCCGGCCGGACCAGCACCTCGGCGACCTCGGCGTCGCGCTCGGCGCGTACCGCGGCCTCCATCTTCATCGCCTCGAGCGTGAGCAGTGCCTCGCCCCGTGCCACCCGCTGGCCGGGCTGCACGCTGACGGTCACGACGCATCCCGGCATCGGCGCGCCGATCTGGCTGGGATCGCCGATCTCGGCCTTGCGCGTCGGCGCGCGCTTGGCAACCGTGCTGCGGTCCGGGATGCGGACCGAGCGCGGCTGGCCGTTCAGCTCGAAGAACACCGTGCGGGTCGCATCCTCGTGCGCTTCGCTGGTCGCGACGAGGCGCACGATCAGGGTCTTGCCGCGTTCGAGGTCGACCGACAGCTCCTCGCCGACCTCCATGCCGTAGAAGAACGTCGGGGTCGGCAGCACCGACACGTCGCCATACTGGCTCCGGTCGTTCGCGTAGTCGATGAACACTTTCGGGTACATGAGGTACGAGGCGAGCTCGCAGTCGCTGATCGCCCGCCCGATCTTCTTTTCGGCCGCGGCGCGCGCCGCCGCCAGGTCCGCGTCCGCGAGTACCTCGCCGGGCCGGACGCGCAGCGGCTGCGCGCCCTTCAGCACCTTGTTCTGCAGCGGCCGCGGAAAGCCGCCGGTCGGCTGGCCGATGTCGCCGCGGAACAGCTGCACGACGGACTCCGGGAACGCAACCTCGTGCGCCGGGTCCTCGACCTGGGCCCGCGACAGGCCGCTCGTCACCATCATGATCGCCATGTCGCCGACGACCTTCGAGCTCGGCGTGACCTTGACGATGTCGCCGAACATGTCGTTGACCTCGGCGTAGGCGCGCCCGACCTCCGGCCAACGGTGCTCGTCGATGCCGAGCGAGCGCGCCTGCTCCCGCAGGTTCGTGTACTGGCCGCCGGGCATGCCGTGCAGGTAGACCTCGGATGCGCCCGCGCGGATGTCGCTCTCGAAGGCGCCATAGCAGTGCCGCACCTGCTCCCAGTACGCAGATATCAGGCGCAGGCTCTCGAGATCGAGCCCCGGATCGCGCGGCGAGTGCTTGAGCGCTTCGGCGATGGAGCCGAGGTTCGGCTGCGAGGTGAGCCCGCTCATCGCGTCGACGGCCGCGTCCACCGCATCGCAGCCGGCCTCTACCGCGGCGAGCACGCTCGCTGCCGCGATGCCGCTCGTGTCATGGGTGTGAAAATGCACCGGGATGGCGATCTCGTCCTTGAGCGCCCGGACGAGCGTCGCCGCGGCACGCGGCCGGCACAGCCCGGCCATGTCCTTGATGCCGAGCACGTGCGCCCCGGCCTTCTCCAGTTCCTTGGCCATGCGCACGTAGTAGCCGAGGTCGTATTTTCGTTCGGCGGGATCGGAGAGGTTGCCCGTGTAGCAGATCGCCGCCTCGACCACCTTGCCGGCAGCGCCGACCGCGTCGATGGCTACCCGCATGTTGTCGACCCAGTTGAGAGAGTCGAAGATCCGGAACACGTCGACACCCGCCGCGGCCGCCTGTGCGACGAAGTAGCGCACGACGTTGTCGGGATAGTTGGTGTAGCCGACCGCGTTCGCGGAGCGCAGCAGCATCTGCAACAGCAGGTTCGGCATCGCCTGACGGAACGCCGCGAGGCGCTCCCACGGGTCCTCGCGCAGGAACCGCATCGCCACATCGAACGTCGCCCCGCCCCAGCACTCGACCGAGAAAAGCTGGGGCAGCAGGCTCGAGTAGCAAGGCGCGATCAGGCACAGGTCGTGCGTGCGAAAGCGCGTCGCGAGCAGTGACTGGTGTGCATCGCGCATGGTCGTGTCGGTGATGAGTACCCGCTCGCTCATCAGCATCCAGTCGGCGAGCCCTCGCGGGCCCTTGGCGTCGAGCAGCTGCTTGGTGCCGCTCGGCGGCGGCGGCAGGTCGATTTTCGGCACGCGGGGCGCCGCGAGCCGGGTCGGCCGCGGCCGCCTGCGGACTTCGGGGTTGCCATTGACGATCAGGTCGCCGACGAAGCCCAGCAGGCGCGTCGCGCGGTCGCGACGCTTCGGGAAGTCGAAGAGCTCGGGCGCCGAGTCGAGAAACTTCGTCGTGTACTGCGCATTGACGAAGCGCGGGTGGTTGATGACCTGGTCGAGGAAGCGCAGGTTCGTGACCACGCCGCGGATCCGGAACTCCCACAGCGCGCGGTGCATGCGCCGGATCGTTTCCTCCGGCGTCGGCGCCCAGGCGGTGACCTTGACGAGCAGCGAGTCATAGGAGCGGCCGATGAACGCCCCGGAGTAGGCGGTGCCGGCATCGAGCCGGATGCCGAACCCCGCCGGGCTGCGGTAGGCCGTGATCGTGCCGTAGTCCGGAATGAAATTGTTCTCCGGATCCTCGGTCGTGATCCGGCACTGCATCGCGTGGCCCGCGACGCGGATCTCTGCTTGCGGCGGGACGCCTGACGCGGCCTCGCCGATGACGGCGCCCTCGGCGATGCGGATCTGTGCCTTGACGATGTCGATGCCGGTGATCACCTCGGTCACCGTGTGCTCGACCTGGATGCGCGGGTTCACTTCGATGAAGTAGAGCGTGCCGGTGTCGGCGTCCTGCAGGAACTCAACGGTACCCGCGCCGCAGTAGCGGACGGCCCGGCCGATCTTGAGCGCAAGTTCGCACACGGCGGTGCGCTCTGCGAGGCTCATGAACACGGCCGGTGCACGCTCGATGACCTTCTGGTTGCGCCGCTGCACGGTGCAGTCCCGCTCCCACAGGTGCACGAGATTCCCGTGCGCATCGCCGAGCAGCTGCACTTCGACGTGGCGCGCGCGCGGCAGCAGCTTCTCGAAATAGACCTCGCCGTTGCCGAAGGCGGCCTTGGCCTCGCGGCGCGCTGCGGTGACGAGTTCAGGCAACTCGTGCGGGCCCTCGATGAGGCGCATGCCGCGCCCGCCGCCGCCCCAGCTCGCCTTCAGCATGATGGGGTAGCCAATTGCGGCCGCGAGCCGCGCGACCATCGCGGGGTCGGCCGGCAGCGGCGGGCTCGCGGGCATCACGGGCACGCCAGCAGCGCTTGCGACGTTGCGGGCGGCGACCTTGTTGCCGAGCGTGCGCATCGTCTCGGGCGCTGGGCCAATGAAGGCGAGTCCGGCCGCGGCGCAGGCGACCGCGAATTCGGGATTCTCGGACAGGAAGCCGTATCCCGGGTGGACGGCGTCGCAGCGCGCCTCGTGGGCGATGCGGACGATGTCCGGGATGTCGAGGTAGGCGTCGATCGGGCCCTTGCCCTCCCCGACCAGATAGCTTTCGTCGGCCTTGGTACGGTGCAGGGAGAAGCGGTCCTCGCGCGAGTAGATCGCAACGGTGCTGATGCCGAGTTCGTTCGCGGCCCGCATCACGCGGATCGCAATCTCGCCGCGATTGGCGATCAGCAGACGCTGGATGCGCCCGGGTACGGACCGTGCGATCGACATGAGCATTTCCCCGCGGGTCGGCGCCGCCGCCGATCGGCGCAGCCGCCGCACTGCATCATAGCGGTCCCTGCCCGTGCATCGCGATGCTTTGTGTCAGCAGCAGGCGAGGACGGACCGGGGACAGTGGCGAGCGCCCGCGGGCGCGGCTGACCGCGGCCGGTCGTGAAGCCACGGCTGCTCGCGCCACGCGTTGGGGAGGCAGCAAGCGGTGTGGCGACAGGCGCTGCGCGCAATGCTCGCTCGCGCAGCGGTGCCTGGCCGAGACGGATGGGGACCCCGGTCGCGCCGCCGACGGTGCGGTACGCGTCGGAACGACCGGCGAAGTCGCTGATGCCTGCCGGCCGGAGCGGCGGGAGGCTTATACGGCGGTCGCGGTACGCGCGGCGCGAAATGCGCCGGTCTGCAGCGACTCGTAGGCCGATTCGTCGAACACCGATGTATTGCGGCCGTCGCTCTTGGCCTGGTACAGCGCCTCGTCCGCGAGCTGCACGAAGCCCTGCGTGCTGCGCTCGAGCGTCGGAGCCACGTAGGCGATGCCGGCACTGACGGTGACCACCGAGCCCACCGACGAGTCGCCGTGCGGAATCCTGAGCGCCGCGACGTTCCCATGGATGCGATTCGCCACGTCGTGCAGGTACTGGCGTGACGGGTCGTACAGCAACACCGCGAATTCCTCACCACCGAAGCGCGCAACGAGGTCAAGCGGCCGGCGGGCCGCGCGGGCCAGCGCCGCCGCCACCGCCTTCAGGCACTCATCACCGGCCTGGTGGCCTTGGCGATCGTTGAAGCGCTTGAAGAAATCGATGTCGACCATCACCAGCGCCAGCGTCGCGCCCTCGCGCAGCGCCTGCATCCACAACGTCTGGAGGTGCTCGTCGAAGCGGCGGCGGTTGTAGATGCCGGTCAGGCCATCGCGTGCTGCCGTCTCGGACAGCATCCGCCGCTCGAGAAAGTGCGTGCGCATCTCCAGCTCGAGGTTGTAGGCGACCGTGGCACCGACGATGTTGCCGAGCAGCAGCACGACCGCGTCGTAGATGACGTCGGCCTCGGCGACGCCGCCGACGATGCCGAATGCCAGAAACGCACACCACATGATCACGTTGGCGCGCAGCGAGTCGTAGAACAGCAGCCCGATCAGGTAGTACAGGTAGACCGACGTCAGCAGCACCATCGCGAACACGATCTGTGCGCCCGCCTGCGCGGCCTTGAGCTCGACCGCGACCACGATCAGACCCATCATCGGCGCAAACACCGGCGCCAGCCGCGGGTAGATCCGGCGGCCACTCGTGAGGTAGGTGATCGCAATACCGCCCGCAAAGATCGGCAATAGCAGCCCGAACTGCACCAGGTCGAGCAACGTATGCGAGCCGGGCCCGAGCACCAGGTGGTTCAGGCAACCGAAGGCCACGACCAGGACGGCGCCGAGATACAGGTTGAAGCGGATCTGCAGCAGCCGAGTCCGCGCCTGCTCGCGGCGAAACTCGCGTTCGAGCTCGTGCTCGAACTTGAGCCACGGGAAGCCGGCTTCGAGCTGGCGTTGGGTCGCCGACTGGCCGGTGATAATCAGCTGCTGCGTCGCGAGCGGATCCAATGTGTCGATCGGCGCTTGCGCGCCCGGCCCCCGGGGGCAACCGTCAATATGTTCAGTACACACCGGCGGCGCACGCCGAACTGCGCACCGACGCACAGAATCAAGGCATTAGGGGTCTCAGGGGCTCGCCGGCCGCAGCGCCTTACGACGTGCGTCACGCACGCGGGTGCGCCAGATCTCGAGCGGATCCCAGCCGGATGCGGCAGGGGAGGTCGCGACATCCGCGTTGCGCTCGAGGAATGCCGGCCCGGTCGCGTCATTGGCCGCATCGTGCCCGACGGGTTCGGCAAGTCGCGCCGCTCGCGACAGGTCGAAGATGCTCATGGACCCAGTATGGTCATTGTCAGTGACATTTTGACGAACGCTGGCTGACGCCCGAGGTCCATTCCGTCACACGCCGGTCGAACTGTCCAGCGCGGCGGGTGCGTGCCCGGTTATGTCAAGCGCGCTGACCCCCGCGCGCCGCGACGGGTTCAGGCGGGCAGCAGCCGTCCCGGGTCACGACGGCGCGCGAGCGCGCGGCCGGCGACGAAGCTCAGCAGCACGAGTCCGACGACCAGTGCGCCGAAGGCGAGCTCGTGCCCTTCACTCCAGCGCGCGAACGACGGTGCGGCGAGCCGTGCGACGCCGACTGCGGCGACCATCAGGCTGACGCTCCCGACCGCGAGCCCCATGACCCGCGAGGCAATCCGCGCCAGCTCGTCGGAGCGCGCGATCAGCCGCGCGATCCACAGCCCATTGCAGCCATCGGTCAGCAGCATGCCGCCGAGAAACAGCGTACCCAGCCACAGCGCCGCCCGTACCCCGCCGTACTCGGCCGCGGTCGCGGCGAACAGCGCGGCCTGGCTCACGGTGTCGAAGGACAGCGCAAACAGTGCGCCGACGACCATCACCAGCCACGGGCGCCTGACCTGCGCCAGCCGGCCGAGGCAGCGTCCCTTGATGCCCACCGGCGCAACGACTTCGTGCGGCGCGGCCGCGAAGACGGCGCGCAGGTTGAGTACGCCGAGGAGCACGAGGAAGAACATTGAGATCACGACCCCGCTGCGCTCGAGCCACGCAGGGGTGTGCCACTGCTCGGACGCGCACCCGACGAGCGCGGCGATCGCGAGCACGACCGTGCCATGACCGAGCGAAAACAGCACCCCGCAATACGGGGCGTAGCGCGCCCCGGCGCGGCGCCCGACGCGGGTGAGACCATCGATTGTCGCCAAGTGGTCCGCATCGCAGCCGTGCTTCATGCCGAGCAGAAACACCACGGCAGCGAGCGAGGCCCAGTCGGCGGGCAGGGAGTGCATCCGGACGCCGGTATGAAGATTGCGACGCGGTTCATACTACGCCCGTGGCCGGCGGCGGGCGCAGCTCGGTTTTCCGCAGGCTAGTAGCGGGGCTTCAGATGCACGTGCGGCTCGCGCCCCGCCGCGTGGGGCGGGTGCGTGTGGCGCTCGACGCGCTCGACGGTGACGACGTTGAGGGCGCCGTGCCGCACGCCGGGCTCCGCCGTCAGCCGGCCGGCCAGCTCGCGCACCGCCGTGACCGGACCCTGCAGCACGACGTTCTCGAGGCAGTTGTCGTGGTCGAGATGCACATGCAGGCTCGCGACCGTGAGGTCGTGTTGCGCATGCTGCTGCTCGGCGAGCCGCTCGGCGAGTTCGCGCGCATGGTGGTTGTAGACGTACGAGAGGCTCGCGACGCAGTGCCCGCGCGTGCTTGCCCCGCCCTCGGCCTCGAGTCGGGCGCGGATCAGGTCGCGCACGGCTTCGCTGCGGTTTTGATAGCCACGGGTGGCGATGAATGCATCGAAGTCGCGGGCCAGCTCGTCGTCCATCGAGATCGTGAATCGTTCCATCAATCCTCCCTCCGGCCGCGCTGCGACGACCAGCAGCGCGCCACGCAAGTGTACCGCCCGCGGCGTATGACAGTACTCAGTCGGCGAGATACTTCGCGAGGTACTCGCGGAACGGCTCTTGCGGGGCCGCCTCCGCCCGGTCCTGGGCCTCGAGCGAGGCCTCGGCCTCGGCCGTGAACGCCGCGAGCCGCGCCGCATTTGGCGGATGCAGCTCGGTGAAGTAGGACTTGTAGGTCCGGGACATCCTGAGCGCTAGATCGACGAATGACTCGCCGGTGGTGCGCATTTCCTTGAGCAGGCGCGCCGACGGCGTCGCCTCGGCATCGAGCAGCTTGTGGGCCTGAACCGCGAGCGCGGCGCTGTACGGCCGCTCCGGATCGCCGTAATCGAGCAGCTCGCAGGTTCCCTGCATTGCGTCGAGGATCTCGTGCGCCCAGGTGCGCATGTCGGCCTTGCGGCCATCCCAGTTGAGCGCGAGGCCAGGCTCGCGGCCACGGCGCGCAACCGTCACGTGGTTGCGGTCGAACTCGAGTTGCGCGCCGTTGTCGATCGGCGGGCTCGGCGCCAGCGTGCAGAACGCCGCGAACGCCTCCAGAAAGCGCAGCTTGGTCTGGTTGACGCCCACCGGATCGAGCGCGCTCACATCGAGCGAGCGCATCTCGACGTACTCGACGCCCGCGCGCTTGAGCGCTTTCGTCGGGCGCTCGCCGGACCGCGCCACCCGCTTGGGGCGTATGAACGCGTAGTACTCGTTCTCGATCTGCAGCCGGTTGGCGTTCAGCTGCCGCCACTCCCCGTTCACCTCGACGCCCAGCCGTTCGTATTCCGGGCTCGGCGTCGAAATCGCGCGCCGCAGGTCGCGGACGTAGTCGGCGAGCGAGTTCACCGAGATCGCGACATCCGCCTGGCTCTTGTTGCGATAACCGAGGTCGCTCATCCGCAGCGACGTGGCATACGGCCCATAGAGTGTGCCGCCGCCGAGCTCGGTGAGACCGTGATCGTCGCGGCCAGTAACGAACGAGCGACACACTGCCGGCGAAACGCCGAACAGGTAATGGACGATCCAGCCGTGCCGCCGGTAGTTGCGCAACAGCGCGAAATACATCGCCGAGATGAAGTCCTGGCCGGCATCGCGGCTGCCGAGTACCTCGGCGAGCACTGGCCAGAACTGTCGCGGGAAGGAGTAGTTGAAATGCACGCCGGAGATCGCCTGCATGATGCGCCCGTAGCGCAGGCCGAGCCCGACGCGGTACACGGTCTTCATCCGGCCGACATTCGAAGTGCCGTACTGTGCGATCGGGATGCTGCTGTCCCCCTCGAGCGCGCCCGGCATGCTGGTGCCCCAGAGCAGCTCATCGCCCAGATGCCGGAACACGAACTGGTGGACGTCGGTCAGGTACTGCAGTAGTTCCCAGCTGGTCGTGAACGTCGGCGTCACGAATTCGAGGAGCGCCTCGGAGTAGTCGGTCGTAATGTGCTCGTGGGTCAGCGCCGAACCGAGCGCGCGCGGATGCGGTTGCTGGGAGATCCGCCCGTCCGCCGTGACGCGCAGCGACTCCTTCTCGACCCCCTTCAGACCGCCGACCAGCACCGCCCGCTCGCCGGAATTGACCAGCCCGGCCAGATGGTGTTCGAAGCGGCGGTCGATGCGGGGCACAGGCACGCGGCGGATCCGTCGGACAAAGGGCGCACATTGTAATGGAAGGCGCTACCGGCCCCATCCGGACCTGAAACGGGTGGCGTCCCGGTCGCGGGCTCGCTGCCCGTCAACGGGTGGGGATGCAGCGCGACGCCACGGCTCAGGCGCCGCGATCCTTGCGCGCGGGGAACTCGATTCGGGCCAGCGTCCCGCGCCCGCCCGCACCGGTATCGATCGACAGCCGTGCTCCGTGCACCCGGGCGATGTCGCTGACGATCGCGAGCCCCAACCCGGTACCGACCCCGGCCGCACCCGCCGCGCGGCGGAACCGTTCCGTGATCAGTGGCCGCTCGGTTGCCTCGATTCCCGGCCCGTTGTCCTCGACCTCAAGGAACGCGGCACCCGCGATCGTCCCGCAGCGCAGCGTCACCGTGCCGCCCGAGGGCGTGTAGTTGAGCGCGTTGTCGGTGAGGTTGTTGAGCATCTCCCGAAGCAGCCAGTCGATGCCGGTTGCGGTCGCCGGCTCCGCATCGGCGCCGAGATCGATGGACTTGGCCAGCGCCCGGTCGAGCTGCGCGGTCACGGTCTGCTCGATGAGCTGCCGCAGATCGACGGCCCGGAAGTCCCGCTCGAGCGTCGCCGCGCTCTCGGCGCGCGCCAGCGTCAACAGCTGGTGCGCCGTGTGCGCGAGCCGCCGGAGGCCCTCGCCGACCGCGTGGATTCGGTCGCGCACCGGCGCTGCCTGCGGATCGCGCTCGAGCAGCTCGAGCTGCGCCTGCATACCGGCGAGCGGCGTGCGCATCTGGTGTGCGGCATCGGCCACGAACTTCTGCTGCGACTCGGCCGTCGCCCGCATGCGGGCGAACAGCGCGTTGAGCGAGGCGACCAGCGTGCGCACTTCGGCCGGAACGCTGTGCTCATCCAGTGACTCGAGCTCGCTCGCCGAGCGCGCCGCGAGCTGGTCGCGCAGGGCGAGCAGCGGCTTCAGGCCGCGCCGTACGCCGAGGATGACGAGCAGCAGAATCGCCAGCAGCTGCAGAATGTCGACCAGCATCGTGACGGCGAGGAACTCGCGGCTCGGCCGGTCGCGCGCGCGCGTCGATTCGGCGACGGTAATGGTCGTCGGCCCGCTGTCGAGCGCGAGCGCGTACCACGCGACCCGCGCCGGCTCGCCGGCCAGCCGAATGTCGGCGAACGCGGGATTCGGCGTCGAGCGTGCAGTGAAGCCCGCGGGCGGCAGCGGCAGATTCGACTCCCCGGCGAGCAATCGCCCCGCCCCGTCGCGCACGGCCAAGCGCAGGGCCCGGTCACCCGTACCGCGCAGCGTCGCCGACACCTCCGGCGGCAGCTCCCTCGGGATCTTCTCCAAGGACCCCGGACGCAGGTATGCGGCCACGACGAGCGCGGCGTCGCCGAGCGAACGATCGAACGCCCCGCGCACCGGGCCGATGCTCGAGATGTAATCGAACAGCAGGCCGGCAATCAGCAGCACGGCGAGCGGCGCGAGCAGCAGGACGAGCAGCCGCCGGCCGAGCGATGTGGGTCCGGAAACCGGCTCAGGCTGCAGGGTCATCCAGGCGGTAGCCAAGTCCGCGCACGGTATGGATGGCCACGGCATCGCCGAGCTTGGCCCGCAACCGCGATACGTACACCTCGACGGCATTCGGCGTCAGTTCCTCGTCCCAGCCGGCAATCGCCCGCAGCAGCCGTTCCTTGCGGACCACCCGGCCGGTGTCGAGCGCCAGGCACTCGAGGACCGACCACTCGCGCCGTGTCACATCGAGCGCGTGACCGTGCAGCTGTACCGTTCGGCTCGCGAGGTCGAGTGCAACCGCCCCGATCGTCAGCTGGGCGCTCGTCGCCGAGCGCGTCCGGCGGATCAGCGCGCGGCAGCGAGCCGCGACCTCAGGCAGTTCGAAGGGCTTGGTCATGTAGTCGTCGGCGCCGAGGTCGAGCGCATCGACGCGGTCGGCGAGCGCATCGCGGGCCGTAATGATGAGGACTGGCACGTCGCTGCCGCTGCGCCTCAGGCGCCGGACGAGGGAGAGCCCGTCGGTCCGGGGCAGCCCGATGTCCACGACCGCGAGATCGAACTCGTCGGCGGCGAGCGCCGCTTCGGCCTGTTCGGCCGTTCCGACGTGGTCGACGACGAAACCGGCCTGCGCGAGGCCGCGCTCGAGCGCGTCAGCGACCAGCTCGTCATCCTCCACGATCAGGATCCGCATGACCCGAGCTTAGCCGAAAACCGCCGTCACGGAGCCGCGGCGCGCGCGGCGATCCAGCGGCTGACCTTGACGTCGAGCACATCGAGTGGCAACGAGCCGGCGTCCAGCACCGCGCGATGGAATGATCGCTGGTCATAGCGTGATCCGAGTTCGCGCTGGGCGCGCGACCTCAGCTCCTTGATCTTGAGCTCGCCAAGCTTGTAGGTCAGCGCCTGCCCGGGCATCGCGATGTACCGGTCGATCTCCGCGGCGGCGTCGGTCGCGCCTAGCGCCGAGTTGGCCAGCAGGTAGTCGATCGCCTGCTGCCGCGACCAGCCCTTGGCGTGAATGCCGGTGTCGACGACCAGGCGGACCGCGCGCCAGATTTCCGCGGACAAGGCGCCGAAGTAGTCGTACGTGTCGGTGTAGAGCCCGAGATCCCGGCCGAGCGACTCGGCATACAGACCCCAGCCTTCGTCGTAGGCGCCGTAGTTCCCGAAGCGGCGGAAGCTCGGCAGATCGTCGAGTTCCTGCTTGATCGAGATCTGCAGGTGGTGGCCAGGCTCCGCTTCGTGCAGGTAGATGCTCTCCATCAGGTAGGTCGGTCGCGACTTGAGGTCGAAGGTGTTGACATAGAAGATGCCGGGGCGCGTCCCGTCGGGCGCGGCGCTCTGGTAGGAGGCGCTCGCCTGCGCCTTGGCGCGAAATGGTTCGACCGCACGGATCTCGAAGTCCGCCCTGGGCACGAGGTCGAACTGCTCCGGAAGACGCCGGCGGACCCGTTCCTTCAGGGCCCGGTACGCATTCAGCAGGTCTGCCTCGCTGTCGTAGTAGAAGCGCGGGTCGGCGCGCAGCGAATCGAGGAATGCCTTGCGATCGCCCTTGAACCCGAGCCCGGCGATGATCCGGTCCATCTCGGCGCCGATTCGCGCCACCTCCTGGAGCCCGATCGCGTGAATTGCCTCGGGACCGAGGCTGGTCGTCGTCAGCAGCCGGATTCGGTAGGCATACCACTCCTTGCCGAGTGGCAGGTCGCTGAAGGCGATCGTCATGCGCGCCTGCGGCAGGTATTCGTCACGGATGAAGTCGTGGAGACGCTGGTAGGCGGGATTGAGCCGCTCCGAGATGGCCCGGGCGTAGGCGGCCCGGAGCCGCGCCTGGTCGGCGACCGGCACGGTCGCCGGGAATGCCGCAACCGGTCGGTAGAACACGCTGTTGGTGGGGTCTGTCGCCACGAGCTCACTGAGCTGCGGCAATACGCGTTGCATCAGCACCTTCGGCTGGGTGATGCCGTTCGCCGCGCCGCGTCGCATGTTGGCGATCGCCTGGTCGGCCCAGACCACGAAACCGTCGATGCGGCGCAGCCAGTTCTCATAGTCCCGGGTGGTCCGGAACGGCTGCGCGCTCGATCCCGAGCCTAGC
Organism: Steroidobacteraceae bacterium; assembly: GCA_035604595.1. GTDB lineage: Bacteria > Pseudomonadota > Gammaproteobacteria > Steroidobacterales > Steroidobacteraceae > CAIKZZ01. Next base: position 38,904 of record DATNIE010000001.1, read on the forward strand.
TGGGCCAGCAGCTGCGGCAGGCCGTGAAACTGATCGAACGGCAGGAGTTCGGACTGATAATGGAAACCGTCGATCCGAACCTGCCGGTCGCGGCTGAAGATCTGGTAGCTGACGAGGTCCTGGCCATCGAGGCGGGCGGAGTCGATCGCCGTGAGCCCCTTCAGGTAGCGCCGCTCAAGCGCCAGCTCGAGGGCCAGGTGCGCGGTGCTGATACTGTTGGGCAGTCGGTCGTCATAGCGATGCTCACCGACGAACGTGGCCGCGATCGGATCGAGCGCCAGCGATTCCTGCCAGTAGCTCTCCACGAGTTGATGAAGCCGGGCCGACGGCGTCGCGCCCGACGGCCCGTTAGCCGCATCGCTGGCGCCGCAAGCCATCAGACCGGCGATCAGAACGGCAATCAGTGTGCGCATTCAAAATCCTCGGCAGCACCGCGCGATGCACCGGCCAAGCATGCCGTTTCGCGGCGCGGCCGCCAGTAGCGGCCCGCCCATCGGTCAAGCTCGCCTCGCACGCGGCCGTCCGCTCGGATCGGACCTGCGGATTATAGGCGGCCGAACTGCGCCGGCGGCGCCGCGCGGCCGTCGATTCCGCAAGCCGTGACGCACGCCGCCGGACGGTGGCATCCTACGCACTGCGGCCAACCGCCGCGCACCCTGTCGTACCAATCCCGGAGACTCGACATGCTCATCGGCTCGAAGGTCCGGCGCGTCGCCATTATCGGCGGATCGCGCATCCCGTTTGCGCGCGGCATGGGCGCCTATGCTGACGTTGGCAACCAGCAAATGCTCACGGCCGCTTTCAAGGGCGTCATCGACCGGTTCAAGCTCGCCGGGGAGCGCCTCGGTGAGGTTGCGGCCGGCGCCGTCATGAAGCACTCAAGCCAGTGGAACCTCACGCGCGAGTCGGTGCTCGGCTCGGGCCTCGCCGCCGAGACGCCGGGCCTCGACCTGCAGCGGGCCTGCGGCACCAGCCTCGAGGCTGCCATCCTGATCGGCAACAAGATCGCGCTCGGCCAGATCGATGCCGGCATGGCCGGCGGCGTCGACACCGTCAGCGATGCACCGATCGTCTACCCGCGCGAGTACCAGCAGCTGCTGCTTGCCAGCGCGCGTGGCCGCACGCTGGCGGCGCGCCTACGGCCGTGGCTCGGCCTGAGGCCGCGCCACTTCAAACCGGTCGCACCCTCGGTGGCCGAGCCGCGCACCGGACTCACGATGGGGCAGAGCTGCGAGATCATGGCCAAGCAATGGGGCATCACGCGGGGCGCGCAGGACGAACTCGCCTACCAGAGCCACGTCAAGGCGGCCGCGGCCTATGACCAGGGCTTCTACAAGGATCTGGTCCTCGAGTTCCACGGCCTCGCGAGGGACAACAACATCCGCCCCAGCCCGTCGCTCGAGCAATTGGCGAAGCTGCCGCCGGTCTTCGATCGGTCGGGTCACGGCACGCTGACGGCAGGCAATTCGACTCCGCTGACCGATGGGGCATCGGCGGTGCTGCTCGCGAGCGAGGCGTGGGCGCAGGCGCGGGCACTGCCGGCCGTCGCGTACCTGACGCACGCGAAGGTGCACGCCGTCGACTTCGTAAGCAAGGAAGGGCTGTTGATGGCGCCGGCCTATGCCGTGCCGATGATGCTGAAGGACGCCGGACTCGGGCTCGGCGACTTTGACTTTTACGAGATTCACGAGGCCTTCGCAGCGCAGGTGCTGTGTACGCTGAAGGCCTGGGAGTCGGCCGACTTCTGCCGCGACCGGCTGGGGCTTTCCGGGCCGCTGGGCGCGATCGACCGCAGCAAGCTGAACGTCGTGGGTTCCAGCCTCGCCGTCGGCCACCCGTTTGCCGCCACCGGCGCGCGCATCGTCGCAACGCTGGCCAAGCTTCTCGCGGAGCGCAATGCCCACCGCGGCCTCATCTCGATCTGCACCGCAGGCGGGATGGGCGTGACCGCGATTCTCGAACGCTGACGCTCGCGCGCCGCCGGGTCAGAACACCTCGAACAGCCCGGCCGCTCCCATGCCGCCGCCGATGCACATCGTCACGACGACGCGTTTCGCGCCGCGGCGCTTGCCCGCGACCAGCGCGTGCCCGACGAGACGCTGGCCGCTCATGCCGTAGGGGTGGCCGACCGCGATTGCGCCGCCGTCAACGTTGAGCGCCTCGTCCGGGATGCCGAGCGTGTCGCGACAGTAGAGCACCTGCACGGCGAACGCCTCGTTCAGCTCCCACAGGTCGATGTCCGCGGTTCTCAGCCCGGCGCGCGTCAGCAGTTTCGGGACGGCGAACACGGGGCCTATGCCCATCACCGCCGGCTCGCAGCCGGCGACGGCAAAGCCGCGGAACGCTCCCAGCGGCGCCAAGCCCCTGCGCGCCGCAACCGCGCCGCTCATGACGACACAGGCACCCGCGCCGTCGGAGAACTGGCTGGCATTGCCCGCCGAGATCAGGCCTCCGGGCAACGCCGGGCGGAGCTTGGCGAGCACGTCGACCGTCGTGCCCGGCCGCAGGCCCTCGTCTTCCGCCACCGTCACTTCCTTCGTGTAGAGCCGCCCGCTGTCCTTGTCCATGCCGGCCATCGTCACCGTGATCGGCGCGATCTCGGAGCTGAAGCCGCCGGCCTGCTGCGTGGCGCAGGCGCGCTGCTGGCTGCGGGCGCCGTACTCGTCCATCCGCTCGCGCGAGATTGCGAAGCGCTTGGCAACCTCCTCGGCCGTCTGCAGCATGTTCCAGTAGATGTCGGGCTGGTGCTTGTCGAGCCAGGCTTCCTTGACGAAGTACGTGTTGACCTCGTTCTGCACGACCGAGATCGCCTCGAGACCGCCCGCGACGAAGATCTCGCCCTCGCCCGCTATGATGCGCTGCGCGGCCATCGCGATGGTCTGCAGCCCCGAGGAGCAGAAGCGGTTGACGGTCGCCCCCGGAACGCTTGCCGGGCAGCCGGCCCGGAGCGCAATCTGGCGCGCGATGTTGCTGCCGGTTGCGCCTTCGGGGAACGCACAGCCCATCAGCACATCCTCGACCTCGGCGGGTTCGACCTTCGCGCGCTCGAGCGCGGCCTTGACGACGTGCCCGCCGAGCGTTGCGCCGTGGGTCATATTGAAGGCGCCGCGCCAGGACTTCGCGAGCGGCGTGCGGGCGGTCGAAACGATGACGGCTTCGCGGGTCATGGGCGGGCTCCGGGAGCGTTGAACGAGCCGCCGGCGGCGGCGAGACGCGCGAGTAGCGGCGCCGGGGTCCAGAATCCCGGGTCGCCGTGGGGGATGCGCTTGAGTTCCGCCATGCGGCGCGCGACGGCGTACAGGCCCACCTCGTCCGCATAGCACATGGGCCCGCCGCGCCATACCGGAAAGCCGTAGCCGGTCAGGTACACGACATCGATGTCGGATGCACGCTGCGCGATGCCTTCCTCGAGGATCTTCGCCGCCTCATTGACGAGCGCAAAGACCAGCCGGTCGACGATCTCCTGATCGTCGAGCCGGCGAGGCGCGAGCCCGAGCTCGGCACGGTACTTTCCGATCAGGTCCTCGACGATGGGCGCGGGGTAGGCGGTGCGATCGCCCGGCTTGTAGTCGTACCAGCCCGCGCCAGTCTTCTGTCCGAAGCGGCCGAGCTCGCAGATCCGGTCGCCGAGCTTCGAATAGACCATCGCGGGGCGCTCGACGTAGCGGCGCTTGCGAATGTGCCAGCCTATGTCGTTGCCGGCGAGATCGCTCATCCGGAACGGCCCCATCGCGAAGCCGAACTTCTCGATCGCGCGGTCGACCTGGGCCGGGCTCGCACCTTCGTCGAGCATGAACAGTGCCTGCCGCGAATACTGCTCGATCATCCGGTTGCCGATGAACCCGTCGCAGACGCCCGCGACGACGGCGGTCTTGCGCAGCGTCTTCGCGAGTTTCATCGTGGTCGCGAGCACGTCCGGCGCGGTCGCCGCGCCGCGCACCACCTCGAGGAGCTTCATGATGTTGGCGGGACTGAAGAAATGAGTACCAATCACATCGCCAGGACGCTTCGTGACGCCGGCGATCACGTTGACATCGAGCGTCGAGGTATTGGTCGCAAGGATCGCACCCGGCCGCATGACCCCATCGAGCGTCTTGAACACCCGCTCCTTGACGCCCAGGTCCTCGAACACGGCCTCGATCACGATGTCGCTCGCGCCGATGTCGTCGTAGCTGAGCGTGGGCCTGAGCAGCGCGGTCTTGGCCTTGGCGGCCGCGGGCGTCAGCCGTCCCTTCTTGACCTGGCTGTCGTAGGTGTCGCGGATGCGCGCGACGCCCTTGTCGAGGGCCTCCTTGCCGACCTCCAGCAGATGCACCGGGATTCCGGCATTGAGAAAATTGATGGCGATGCCGGTCCCCATCGTGCCGGCGCCGATCACGGCCGCCGACTTGATCTCCCTCAGCTGCGTCGACTCGGCGATGCCGGGGACCTTGGCCGCGGCGCGCTCCGCAAAGAAGGCGTGCCTGAGTGCCCGCGACACCGGTCCCACCATCAGCTCTGAAAACAGCCTCCGTTCGGTCGCGAGCCCGACTTCGAAACGCTGCGTCGCGGCCGCCTCGATCGCATCGATGCACTTGAGCGGCGCCGGGAAGTTCGCGAAGCCGGCCTTGACCGTCGTGCGCGCGAAGCCGAGCAGCGGCTCGAGGTTCGGTTCACGCAGCTTGAGGTCCCTCGCCTTTGGCAGCCTGCTGCCGCCCGCCAGCTCCCGTCCCTTGGCTGCGGCGAGCTCCACCGCGACGGGGACGACCTCGCCGGCCACGAGCCCGTCGAGCAAGGGGCTCCCCTTGAACAGCGTCGCTGGCAGCGCCTCGCCCGACAGGATCACGTTGAGCGCGTTCTCGACGCCGATCAGGCGCGGCAGCCGCTGGGTTCCACCGGCCCCTGGCAGCAGACCGATCTTGACCTCGGGTAGCCCGAGCTTGGCGGTGTCGGCGGCCACCCGGTAGTGGCAGCCGAGCGCGAGCTCGAGCCCGCCGCCGAGACAGGTGCCCTCGATTGCCGCCACCACGGGCTTCGGGCTCGACTCGACCACCGTAATCAGGTCACGGAGGCTGGGTGCCGCGAGCATCGCGGGGGTTCCGAATTCCTTGATGTCGGCACCGGCGGAAAACAGGCCGTGTCGACCGCTGAGCACAATCGCGGCGACGCTCGCATCGGCCACGGCGGCGTCGAGGGCAGCCACGAGGTCGCGCCGCGTTGCAGCACCGAGGCTGTTGACAGGCCCCTCGCCGAAGGTGATCGCCGCCACCGACCCGTGGCGGGCTGTCGTTACGGTCGTCATTGCGGATGGCTCCTGCTCAACGAGGAGCGGATTATGCCAGCCGGACCATCGGCTTCGTGTTCGGGCAGCCCCGGATGCGCGGGCCGGGAATTGTGTATTGCCATTAGTTTCAATTGCAACTAAATTGCCGTAGCGGTTCGACGGAGGGTCGGGCATGAAGCGTTACATCGGGTATCCGCGGGTCGCCGGCATCGCCAGCCGCCAGGCGCACGCCGACCTGCCACCGGGCACGTTCGAGCGCGAGATGGGCAAAGAGGGGTTCTTCGGGCCCGCCGCGTTCTTTCACCACCGCCACCCGCCGACCGGCTGGACAAGCTTCGACGGGCCGCTGAGGCCCCACGCTTTCGACCTCGCCAAACTCACTGCGCCGGTGGGATCACCGTGGGATGCGGCACCAATTCTCGAAAATTCCCAGTGCCGCCTGCGCTGGCTGAGGCTAGCCGCGTCGATGGACCACCTGGCGCGCAATGCCGACGGCGATGAGTTGCTGTTCGTGCATCAGGGCGCCGCCGAGCTGTACTGCGATTTCGGGCACCTGGCTATTGCCGCCGGCGACTACCTGGTGCTGCCGCGCGGCACGATGTGGCGGCTGACGCTCACCGAACCGCTGACCGGGCTGCTGATCGAGGCAACCAACGGCGGATACCTGCTGCCCGACAAAGGCCTCGTCGGTCCCCACGCGATTTTCGATCCGGCGATGCTCGACGTGCCGGCGATCGACGCCGCCTTCCTCGCGCAGCAGGACGCCGGTCCGCCGGGTGGCGCCGCCGGCAACCGCGATTGGCGGGTCGTGATCAAGCGCCGTCAGGGGCTCTCGACCGCGCGCTTTCCGTTCAATCCGCTCGACGCGATCGGCTGGCACGGCGATCTGTGCGTGTGCCGCATCAATGTCCGCGATCTACGGCCGCTGATGAGCCATCGCTACCACCTGCCGCCATCGGCCCATACGACCTTCCTCGGCAACCGCTTCATCGTCTGCACGTTCGCGCCGCGGCCGTTCGAGACTGATCCCGGTGCGCTCAAGGTACCGTTCTTCCACAACAACGACGATTATGACGAGGTCATCTTCTATCACGCGGGCGACTTCTTCTCGCGCGACAACATTCATCCGGGCATGCTGACGTTCCACCCGGCCGGATTCACGCATGGGCCGCATCCGAAGGCGCTGTCGCGGATGCTGGTGCAGACCAAGCCCGGCACGGACGAATATGCGGTGATGATCGACGCGCGCGACCCGCTCGAACTCGGCGCCGCGGCGGCCGCCGTCGAGCTCCGCGGGTACGTCGACAGCTGGAAGGCGGGCGCGTGAAACCCGCGCCGGCCGGCGGGCACCGGCCATGAGGCTGGCGAGTCTCAAGGGCGGACGCGATGGCCGCCTGGTCGTCGTCGATCCGGCCCTGGCCCATTGTGTGTCGGCCGGTGGCGTCGCACCGGCGTTGCAGGACGCGCTCGACGACTGGTTGCGCCTCGCGCCGCGGCTCCGCGACCTCGCAGTCACGCTCGAGGCCCACCAGGCGAAACAGGCGACCGCGTTCGACCCGTCCGCATGCGCCGCGCCGCTGCCGCGCGCCTACCACTGGGTCGACGGCTCGGCCTACGTCAATCACGTCGAGCTCGTCCGCAAGGCCCGCGGCGCCGAGATGCCGCCCTCGTTCTGGACCGATCCGCTCGTCTACCAGGGTGGCTCCGACGACTTTCTCGGCCCTACCGAGGATGCCCCGTTCACAAGTGAGGACTTCGGGATCGACTTCGAGGCCGAGGTGGCGGTCATCGTCGGCGACGTGCCGATGGCCTCGACGGCCGCAGATGTACGCGGCCGCGGCGATATCCGGCTGGTGATGCTGGTGAACGACTGGAGCCTGCGGAGCCTGATCCCGGCCGAGCTCGCCAAGGGCTTCGGCTTCTACCAGTCGAAGCCAGCCACCGCTTTCTCCCCGGTGGCTGTCACGCCCGACGAGCTCGGCGCGGCGTGGGACGGGGCGAAGCTCAAGCTGCCGCTCAGCATCGAGCTCAACGGCGTGCCGTTCGGCGCCCCGGACGCCGGCGTCGATATGACCTTCGACTTCGCCGAGCTGGTCGCGCACTGCGCCAAAACCCGCAATCTGCGCGCCGGGACCATCGTTGGCTCAGGAACCGTGTCGAATTGCGACCGCTCGCGCGGCCCGGCGTGCCTCGCCGAGAAACGCATGCTCGAGCAGATCGAGTTCGGAGCGCCCCGCACGCCGTTCCTGAAGTTCGGCGACCGGGTGCGCATCGAGATGCGCGACGCCCGCGGCGACAGCCTGTTCGGCGCGATCGACCAGCGGGTCGTCAAGGCCTGGCGCTGACGGCCGGGAGCCGGCGGTGGTGCCGGCCGCGCCGCTCGCGCAAAATACCGGTGTCGCGGCCCGGCGGCCGTCCCAGGTTCGAGCGCGTTCATGACCCAGCCCACGTCGGAGACCGTCCAGCTGAAGGCCGCCGATGGCCACGTGCTCGACGCCTGGCGCGTCGCCCCGGGCGGCAAGCCGCGCGGCGGCATCGTGGTCGTCCAGGAGATCTTCGGCGTCACGCGCCACATCGAACAGGTCGCGCGCGAGTACGCGGCGGCGGGGTATCTCGCCGTCGCGCCGGCACTGTTTGACCGCGTGCAACGGCGCTCCGACATACCCTACGGCGACAGTCCCGCCGGTCTGGCGCTGATGAGGGCAGTGAAGCGCGAGCACACCCTGCTCGACCTGAAGGCCGCGATCGATGCGGTCGCATCGGCCGGCAAGGTCGGCATGGTCGGCTACTGCTGGGGCGGCACGCTGACCTACGTCGCCGCCTGCCACTTGTCGATCGCCGCGGGCGTCGTTTATTACGCCGGCGGGCTGACGCAGTTGCTCGAGCGAACGCCGCGCTGCCCGGTGATGCTCCATTTTGGCGACCGGGACACCCATATCCCGCTCAGGGACGTCGAGAAGGTCAAGAAGGCTTATCCGTTAGGACACTACTACATGTACCCGGCCGACCACGGATTCAACTGCTCCGACCGAGCTTCCTACGACGCCGCGAGCGCGAAGCTTGCGCTCGAGCGTTCACTCGATTTTTTCCACCGGCACGTCGGCTGACCGGCGGGCCGGGCCGGCAGGCGCTGCGCCTGCCGGTCAGCAATCACGGTGACACCCCCATGAGCAATCGTTTCGCATTGTCCGATTCCTCGCTGCTGCGACAGCAGTGCTACGTCGACGGGCGCTGGATCGACGCCGATGACGGCGGCACAGTCGAGGTCCACAACCCGGCGACCGGCGCAGTCCTCGCCACGGTGCCGCGCTGCGGCGCGGCCGAAACCCGCCGCGCGGTCCAGGCTGCGAGGGCGGCGTTTCCCGCGTGGGCGGCAAAGTCCGCCAAGGAGCGTGGCAAGCTGCTGCGGCGCCTCGCCGACCTGATGGTCGCGAACGTCGAGGATCTCGGGCGCCTGATGACCGCCGAGCAGGGCAAGCCGCTCGTCGAGGCCAAGGGCGAAGTGGGCTATGCGGCCTCGTTCTACGAGTGGTTCGGCGAGGAAGGCCGCCGTGTCTACGGCGATGTGATCCCGTCGCCGTACGCTGACAAGCGCCTGCTGGCGCTGCGCCAGCCGCTCGGCGTCGTTGGGGCGATTACGCCGTGGAACTTCCCGGCCGCGATGATCACCCGCAAAGCCGGCGCGGCGCTCGCCGCAGGCTGCACCTTCATCGTCAAGCCCGCCGAGTCGACGCCGCTGTCGGCGCTCGCGCAGGCCGAACTCGCAGCCCGCGCCGGATTCCCGCCGGGCGTGTTCAACGTCGTGACGGGCAAAGCCGCGCTGGTCGGCGGGGAGCTGACCTCGAACCCGCTCGTGGCGAAAATCACGTTCACCGGCTCCACCCAGATCGGCAAGCTGCTGATGTCGCAGTGCGCGAGCACGGTCAAGAAGATCTCGCTCGAGCTCGGCGGCAATGCGCCGTTCATCGTATTCGACGATGCGGACCTCGACGCCGCGGTCAGCGGGGCCCTGGCGAGCAAGTATCGGAACACCGGGCAGACCTGCGTCTGCGCAAACCGCCTGCTCGTCCACGCCGGCGTCTACGACAAGTTCGTCGCGAAGCTCATCGAGGCGACCAAGAAGCTGCGCGTCGGTCCCGGCCTCGACGGGCCCACCGAGCAGGGGCCGCTGATCAATGCCCAGGCGGTCGCCAAGGTCGAGGAGCACATCGCCGATGCGGTGGCGAAAGGCGCGACGATCGTCCTCGGTGGCAAGCGCCACGCGCTGGGCGGCACGTTCTTCGAGCCGACGATCCTGACGGGCGTGACCGCCGCCATGAAGGTAGCGCGCGAAGAAACCTTCGGGCCGGTCGCCCCGCTGTTCCGCTTCGACACGGAGGCCGATGCGCTGCGCATGGCGAACGACACCGAGTTCGGTCTGGCTGCCTACTTCTACACGCGCGACCTCGCGCGGTCGTGGCGCGTCACCGAAGGACTCGAGTACGGCATCGTCGGCCTCAACACCGGGATCATCTCGACCGATGAGGCGCCGTTCGGCGGCTGGAAGGAGTCGGGCATCGGCCGCGAAGGCTCGAAGTACGGCATCCTCGACTACACCGAGCTCAAGTACCTCTGCGTCGGGGGCATCGTGCCTTGACGCGGCCCGCGCTCTCCGAGCGCGCGCTGGTCGGGCTCCTCGCCGCCGTCACGGCCATCGGCCCGGTCGCGCTCAACATCTATCTGCCGGTGGTGCCACTCGTCCGGGCCGAGTTCGGTATCAGCGTCGCGGCCGCCAGCACCACCGTCAGTGCGCCGCTGATTGCATTTGCGGTCGGGCTGCTGATCTGGGGGCCACTGTCGGACCACCACGGCCGGCGGCCGGTGATGCTGGCCGGCCTTGGCGTCAATATCGCGGGCTCGGCACTCGCTCTGCTGTCACCGTCGATCGGCTGGCTCATGCTCGGCCGGGTGATCCAGGCGATCGGCTCGTCGGCCGGCGTCACCATTGCGCGCGCAACCATCGCCGACCTGTTCGATCGCGAGCGCATGGCGCGGATGATCGCGTATCTGACCATGGTCATGCTGCTCGCGAACTCGCTCGCGCCGGCCGCCGGTGGGGCGCTCGCGGCGGCGGCCGGCTGGCGGTCGGTGTTCGTGCTGCTCGCTGCCGCGGCCGTGCCGATCTGGTGGGCAATCTGGGCGCTGTTGCCGGAGACCCGGTCGGCAGGCCATGGTCGCAGCCTGCGCCAGGTGCTTGAGGACTCGGTCGCGCTGCTGCACTTGCCAGGTTTCGTCGGCCTCGCGCTGCTCAGCGGCGCGATCTACGCCGAGTTCTTCGTGTTCGTCGCGCTGATGCCCTACGTATTCACGGGGGCGCTCGGTCATTCGACGACCGAATATGGCCTGTGGTACCTGTGCATCGCGGTCGGCTATTTCGCCGGCAACTGGTACGTGATGCGCCACGCGGTCGACACCGGCATCCACCGCCTGGTCGTGGCCGGCATCGTGATGTCGGCGGTTTCAACGGTGGCCGGGTGGGCGCTGGCTGCGGCCGGCATGTGGCAGCCGGTGTGGCTGTTCGCGCCGTGGGTATTGATCGCCTTCGGGCAGGGGCTCTCGCTCCCGGGCCTGACGGCAAGCGCCGTGGCGCTCGCTCCGCGCTCGGCGGGAGCGGCCGCCGGGCTGCTCGGCTTCGTGCAGCAGATCCTGGGTGCCTCGTGTGTACAGGCGATGTCGGTGTCCTCGACGGCGACGCCGGTCCCGGTGACCGCGTTCTGCGCGTTGACCGGACTCGCTGCGTGGCTCGGACTCAGGGCCGGAACAGCGGTAATGGGCACGGCGGCAGTCCCACGGCCGCGCTAGACTGCGCCGCCATGATCGGCCGGTTTCTCGAAGTCTCGCTCCGCGCCCCGCGGATTCTCGAGTCATGGCAGTTCTACCAGCGGCTCGGCTTCGCGTCGGCGACGGTCGGCGAGATCTGGGCGCATCGGTATGCCGTCGTCACTGACGGCCGGCTGAGGCTCGGCCTGCACGATGCACCGTTCGACGGACCGCTGCTGAGCTATGTGCTACCCGACCTTGCCAAGCACCTTGCATCGCTCGAGGCAGACGGAGTGGAGTTTGAGTCACGGGTGCTCGGGAACGATGCGTTCAACGAGGCCCGCTTTGTCGCCCCCGACGGGCAGCACGTGCGACTGGTCGAGGCGCGCACGTTCTCGCCACCGGCGCGAGCTGAGCTTTCGATCCTCGGGTGGTTCGAGGAGTATGCGATACCGGTAACCGACCTCGCGCGCTCGCGCAGCTACTGGGAGAAGCTGGGCTTCGTCGCGGCGTCCGAGCGGAGCGAGCCCTGGCACTCTATCTCGCTCACCAGCGACACTTTCGACCTCGGCCTGCACCTGACCCGCGAGCTTAGTGCGCCGACGCTCGTGTTCAGCGCCGATGACTTAAAGCTGGTACGGCAGCGCCTGGCCGAGATCGGGGCGGAGCCTGCGGGCCGGCTGCCGCGCGCGCTCGATCCCGCAACCCATTTGATGCTGGTCGCGCCCGAGGGCACGCAACTGCTGGTGGCGCCACCGCTGCTGTGAGGCGCGGCTCAGACCGCCCGCGAGAATCGTGGCTGATCGGCGAGCGGCGCCGCTTTCGGCAGGTGCGCGTCGAACACCATCGCGACGTTACGCATCAGCAGGCGCCCGCGGGCCGTAATTCGCAGCGACCGTCCCTCGCGCACGACCAGACCGTCCGCTTCAAGCGGCGTCAGTGCCGCGAGCTCAGCGGCGAAATAGTCCTCGAACCTGACTCCGTGGGCGACATCGATTGCCGCAAACTCGAGCCGGGTAGCGCACATCAGGCGTTGGATCACGTCGCGGCGGACGCGGTCGTCGTCATCGAGCGCGACGCCGCGCTGCACGGCGAGGGTTCCGGCATCGATCATCCGGTAGTACTCGGCCAGCGTCTTGGCGTTCTGTGCGTACGTGTCTCCGATCTTGGAGATCGAACTCACTCCGAGCGCCACCAGGTCATGCTCGGCGCGTGTCGAGTAGCCCTGGAAGTTCCGCTGCAGCGTGCCGTCTTGCTGTGCGCGCACGAGCTCGTCGGTCGGCAGCGCGAAGTGATCCATGCCGATGTAGACGTAGCCGGCCGCGGTCAGGCGCTCGACCGTGAGCCCGAGTAGCCCGAGTTTTTCGGCCGGCGAGATCAGGTCCGCATGCTTGATCTGCCGCTGCGGCTTGAAGATGTGCGGCAGGTGCGCATAGCTGTACGCCGCGATCCGATCGGGCGCCGCCGCGATGATGAGATCGAGCGTGCGGGCGAAGCTGGCGCGGTTCTGCTTGGGCAGCCCGTAGATCAGGTCGACGCTGACCGAGTCGACCGGCAGCTCGCGGGCGCGGCGGATCAGTGCCAGCGTATCCGCGCAGGACTGCACACGGTTGACCGCGACCTGCACGTCCGGGTCGAAGTCCTGCACCCCGAGGCTCACGCGGTTGAAACCGAGCTTCGACAGCGCCTCCATCCGGTCGAGCGATACCGTGCGCGGATCGATTTCGATCGAGTACTCGCGGCCGGCGTCGCGCCGCAGCATGAAGCACCGATCGAGCTCCGCCAGTACCTCACCGATCTCGGCGTCCGACAGAAACGTCGGCGTGCCGCCGCCGAAGTGCAGCTGGTCGACCGGTCGGGACCGAGAGAACAGCGCGCCCTGCAGTGCGATCTCGCGGCTGAGGCGCGCCAGGTACTGCTGCGCCTTGCCGTGGTCGCGGGTGATGACCTTGTTGCAGCCGCAGTAGAAACACGGGCTTTCGCAGAACGGCACATGAACGTACAGCGACAGCGGCCGCGGTGAGCCCTCATTACTGTGGCGCGCCGCAGCTTCGTACTCGGCGATGCCGAACCCCGTGTGGAACTGCACCGCAGTCGGGTAGGACGTGTAGCGCGGTCCCGGCCGGTCATAACGGCTCACGAGCCCGGCATCGAAAACCGTCTGGTTCGGGGTGTCTTGCCGGCCGTCCATCCAACAAAGATAACCGTGCGCCGGCCGAGCCGCCAGCGGGGAGAAATACGGACCCCGACCGCACCCCGCCGCAGCCCGGTCCGGGCGCCCAAACCCGCCCCCGCTTGGCCGTGCCCGGGGGGTCTCAATACGCACCGAGCGCCACGATCCGGAACCGCACCTCGAGCTCGTCCCGCACCGACAACGTCCCGAGGGCGACGCTGAACGGGGTGAGCCCGAGGGCTGCCTGGGAGATGCTGAACCGGCCGCTGACCGTGAGCGTATCGCCGTCGACGGCGACCGAGAGGGGCACGCTGAGTTCGGTTTCCCGCCCGCGGACCTCGAAGCGTGCGCGCGCCGCGAGCCCGGTGGGCAGGAGCTCTGTCGTGCCGCGAGCCCGGATGGTCGGGAAGGTTGCGGCGTCGAGCACCCGAGCGCCGAGCAGCGTGTTGCGCGTGCCGTCGATATCCGCTGCCGTTGGCCGGGTCGCGAACTCCGCGCCCTCCTCCAGGCGCGCCGCTTGCTCGTCGATCGCCAGCCCCGCAACCGGCAGCGAGATCTCGAAGGCCGCCCCGGCGAGCGCTTCGGGCGCGACGAGCCGCACCTCGCCGGCGAGGTCGCGCGACACGAGCACGTGATTGTGGCCGAAGCGCGCGAGCGGTCCCGTGCGATAAACGAGGATCCGCAGCTCCGAGCGCAGCGGATCGAGCCGGTAGGCCGGCCCGGCCGGGCCCGCCGCCGGCACTGCGGCCGGCGTCGCCGGCGGCGGTCGTCGCGGCGGGGGTCCGCAGGCCGTAAGCACGAGCAGCAGCGCGAGCCAAGTGCCGGCGCGGCGGGCCGCGCTGCTAGACTGGCATGAGCTCCCGGGGCGTGCAGCGTGCAACCGATTCCCCCAGCCGACGTGGTCGTGGTGTTCGCGATGCGCGCAGAGGCGGGCGACCGCTTCGACGCAATTGGCTCGCCGGTCTTGTACACCGGAATCGGCAAGATTAACTCGGCCTGGGCCCTGACGCGTACGCTGATGATCCGCCGCCCCCGGCTGGTGCTCGACTTCGGGACCGTCGGCAGCCCGCGCTTTGCGCCGCACACGCTGGTCGAATGCACCCGCTTCGTCCAGCGCGACATGGACGCCCGTCCGCTCGGCGTACCGCTCGGCCACACGCCGTTCGACGACCTGCCGGCAGTACTCGAGGTACCGCGGCGGTTTCCCGACCTGCCGGAGGCTACCTGCGGCAGCGCTGATCACTTCGTGTCGGGCCATGACATCGGCGAGTGCGATGTCGTCGAGATGGAGGCCTACGCGCTCGCCAAAGTGTGCCGCCGCGAGGGCGTCGAGTTCATGGCGATCAAGTTCGTGACCGACAGCGGCGATGCCTCCGCGCACAGCGACTGGAGCGACAACCTGCCGCTCGCGGCCGCGGCCTTCCGGGCGTTGTACGACCGCATCGTGACCGCGACAGGCCGATGAGGCTCGGGCGGCTCCGACTCGACGGCTTCCTGCTCACGCTGCTGGCGACGGTGGCACTCGCCAGCGTCTGGCCCGGCGGCGGTGCAAGCGGCGGTGTGCTGCACGTCGAGCTGCTGTCGCAGCTTGCCGTGAGCCTGGTGTTCTTCCTGCACGGCGCGCAGCTGCCTCTCGAGAGCCTCGCGCGCGGCGCGCGCAACCTCAGGCTGCACATTCTGGTGCAGGCCTTCACCTTCGTCGCCTTCCCGGCGCTCGGTGCGATCGTGCTCGTATTTGGCGGCGACCTCCTGACCCGCGGGCTCGGGCTCGGGTTCTTCTTTCTGTGCACGGTCTCCTCGACGATTTCCTCGTCGGTCGCCATGACCTCGGTTGCCGGCGGCAACGTCCCCGGTGCGCTGTTCAATGCCACGCTATCCGGGGTGCTCGGCGTCGTGGTAACACCACTACTCGTCGGCTTCGTCGCCAACACGGCCGATCTCGCGGTGCCGTTGCCGGCCGCGATCGGCAGCGTCGCGTTGAAGGTGCTGTCGCCGCTGGCACTCGGGCAGCTTCTGCGGCCGCGCCTGGCGGGTCTGATGGGCCGGCACCGCGAAGCGGTGGTGCTCGCGGACCGCGGCGCCATCGTACTGATCGTCTACGGCGCATTCTGCGATTCGTTTCGCGCCGGGATCTGGGGCCGCAGCTCCGCCGGCGGGCTTCTCGCAGTCATCGCCATCGCCGTGCTGCTGTTCGCCGCCGCGACCGCCGCGCTCGTCGTGCTGTGCCGCCGGCTGCGGCTATCGGTGGCAGATGAGATCGCAGCCGTGTTCTGCGGCAGCCAGAAAAGCCTGGCCAACGGCCTGCCGATCGCAAAGGCATTGTTCGGTGCCTCGCCCCTGCTCAGCCTCGTCGTGCTGCCGATGATGGTCTATCACCAGCTGCAGCTGACCCTGGGGTCGGTCCTTGCCCGCCGCTACGCCGACGCTGCGCGTAAAGTGGCGCGGTGAACGCCGCGACGCCCCGGCTCTTCGACGATGTCGGCGAGTGCGTCGAGGCAACGCTGCGGCGCCTCGGTAATCGTCTGGTGATCGCCGCACCGCTCGCGATCGGCAAGCCGAATTCGCTGCTGAACGAATTCTTCCGGCGTGCGGCGCGCGACCCGCGCCTGCGGCTCACGCTGGTCACGGCACTATCGCTCAACCGCCCGACGGCGCACAACGCGCTCGAGGCGCGTTTTCTCGGGCCTTTTGTCAGCCGCGTGTTCGGCGACTACGTCGACCTTGACTACCTCAAGGCGGCGCGCGCCGGGAGGATGCCGCCCAACGTCGAGGTCCGCGAGTTCTACCTGCAGCCCGGCGCCTGGCTCGGCGTGGAGTCGGTCCAGCAGCACTACATCTCGGTCAACTACTCGCACGTGGCGCGCGACCTGCTCGACCTCGGGGTCAACGTGATCGCGCAACAGGTAGCCAGCCGCAGCCACGGCGGGCGCACCGATCTGAGCCTCGGCTCGAACTCGGATGTGACACTCGATCTGCTGCCGCACGTTGACGCGGCGCAGGCCGCTGGCCGCGATGTGGTGCTGATCGCCGCGGTCAACCGGCAGATGCCCTTCATGCTCGGCGACGCCGTCGTGCCGCCGGAGCGTTTTGACTTCCTGCTCGACCACCCGCGCTACGAGCATGATCTCTACGGCCCGCCGAGCCAGCCGATCGGCGCTGCGGAACATGCGATCGGAGTCAACGCAGCGGCCCTGGTGCACGACGGCGGCACGCTGCAGCTCGGCATCGGGGCGATGGCCGATGCCATCGTCTATGCGTTGCAACTCCGCCAGCAGCGCAACGAGGTGTTCCGGAGCGCGGTCGCGGCCACCGGCGCTGCGGCGCGTTTCGCGACCGAGATCGCAGCGCTCGGCGGCGTCGCGCCGCTCGAGCGCGGCCTGTACGCCTGCAGCGAGCTGTTCGTCGACGGGTTTCTCGACCTCTACCGCACCGGGATCCTGTCGCGGCGCGTCTATCCCCAGGCGACGCTGCAGCGGCTCCTCGATGCGGGTGAGGTCTCGGAGCGCATCGACATCGAAATGCTGGTTGCGCTTGCGCGTGCCGGTCTCTCCTCGCTCGACGCGCCCGAGTTCGCGGCGCTCGAACGCTGCGGGCTGTTCCTGCCGGGCACGCGTTTCGCGCCTCCGACCGGCATTCTCGCCGCCGACGGACAGCGGATCGAGGCAAGGCTGGATGACCCCGCCACGCGCGCGCGGATCGCCGAGCACTGCCTGGCCCGCCGCCTCAGCGGCGGTCACGTGCTGCATTCGGGCTTTCTCCTCGGGCCCCGCGGCTTTTATGCGGCACTGCGCGAGCTCGCGGAGGACGATCGCGAGCGCTTCAGCATGACGCGCATCAGCTATACGAACACTTTGTATGGCTCTGACTATGCACTGCGCGTCGCCCAGCGACGCCACGCCCGGTTCATCAACTCGACGATGATCGTGACGGGCCTCGGGGCTGCGGTCTCGGACACCCTCGATTCCGGCCAGGTCGTCAGCGGCGTCGGCGGACAGTACAACTTCGTCGCCATGGCGCACGAGCTGCCCGAGGCGCGCTCGATCCTGCTGGTGCGCAGTACGCGGTCGCACAGCGGCCGGGTGAGCTCCAACATCGTCTGGAACTACGGCCATGTGACGATTCCGCGGCACCTGCGCGACGTCGTCGTCAGCGAGTACGGCATCGCCGACCTGCGCGGCCGCTGCGACCGTGACTGCGTGGCGGCGCTGCTGGCGATCACCGACTCACGCTTCCAGACGACGCTGCTCGCCGAGGCAAAGCGTGCTGGCAAGATCGAGAAAGGCTACAGCATTCCGGATGCGGCGCGGGCGAACACTCCAGCCGCACTCGCCAAAGCGCTGCGGCCGCTGCGCGCTCAGGGCCTGTTCTCGGAGTTTCCGTTCGGCACGGACTATACGGCCGAGGAAGTGGTGCTGGTGAAGGCGCTCAGGCGGCTGGAAGCGCTGACGGCAACGCGCGCCGGCCGCGTGCGCGCCGCGGTCAACGCACTGTCTGCGCCGGTGGATGCGCCGTACCTCGCGTCTTATCTTGAACGGCTGAAGCTCGATGCGCCGCTCGGCTGGCGCGAGCGGTTGACGGCCCGGCTCGTGGCCGCCACCGTCCGCGACGTGCTCGCGACCAAGGATTAGCCGCAGCGGCGCCCAGGTCAGCGGCCCGTCTCGGCGAGCAACCGGTCGATCATCGCGAGCGCCCGGCCGAGATAGCTCCCGCCGAACAGATTCAGGTGGTTGAGCACGTGGTACAGGTTGTGCAGGTCGCGGCGCGCGCTGGCGCCCTGATCGAGCGGCCAGGCGGTCTGGTAGGTATCGTAGAAGCGCGCGCCGAAGCCGCCGAACAGTCGCGTCATCGCGATGTCCGCCTCGCGGTCGCCGAAGTACGCGGCCGGATCGAATACCACCGGTGTTCCGCCGGCGAGCATGCCCCAGTTGCCTGCCCACAGGTCCCCGTGCAGCAGGGACGGAACCGGCCGGTAGCTCGAGTAGAAGACGCCGGTCAGCTCGACGAGCAGCGCACCGCGTTGCTGCAGGCGCCCGCCGTAGCCGTTGTGCTGGGCGAGTGCCAGCTGAGGCGCGAGGCGGCGGCGTGACAAGAACTCGGCCCAGTCCTCGAGCCAGCCGTTGGTCTGTAACGTCCCGCCGATGTAATTGTCGTGCTCCAAGCCGTACGCCGGGGCGCAACAGCGGTGGAGCGCGGCGAGCTGCTCCCCGAGAGTCGCCTGCGCCGCGGAATCTGCGGCCACGAGGTCGAGCCATTCGAGGGCGAGCCATGCGGCCGTCGTGGTCGTGCCGGTGCCGGCGACCGCCGGCACGCGCACGGCCGTTGCCGTCGCGAGGTCCCGCAGACCGTCCGCTTCGCTCGCCAGTCGCGCCGCCTGAGGCAGCGGTGCGATCTTGACGAACAGCTCGCCCGCATCGCCGTGCCAGCACCACGCTTCGTCGATCGTGCCGCCGCCCACCACGCGAGCCGGACGCGGCTCCAGGTGTCGCCCGGTGGCGCGCGCGATGGCCGCGGCCAGCGCGGCGTAACGATCGCTCACAGCGCCTCGGCGGTCCGCGCGATCCGTTCCGCCTGGCGTCGCAGCATCGGCCCGAAGCCGGCGCGATCGTAGAACTCCCCGAGCGTCGCGAGATCCGGTGCGGCCCGGCGCAGCGCGGTAGGGTCGGCCTCGATCGGCATGTCGCAGGCGATCCGCGTGAGTTCGCGGGCGAGGTAGGCGGCAGCCCGGTGTTCCTTGAGCCGCGCGATGACTCCCGCGGCGCCGCGGATTCCGAGCGTCGTGACCTCGGGAAGGCTGTCGTACAGGTGGTCGAGCGACTCGAAGTGGGCGAGGAGCGCCGCCGCGGTCTTGCGCCCGATGCCGGGAACGCCCGGGATGTTGTCGACCGCATCGCCGGTCAGCGCGAGGAAGTCCGCCATGCGCTCCGGGTGGACGCCGAA
The DNA here is from genome assembly GCA_035604595.1 of Steroidobacteraceae bacterium. Classification (GTDB taxonomy): domain Bacteria; phylum Pseudomonadota; class Gammaproteobacteria; order Steroidobacterales; family Steroidobacteraceae; genus CAIKZZ01. The sequence continues at coordinate 58,076 of DATNIE010000001.1, forward strand.
CCGCGGCGCAATGTCCGCGTAGCCGAAGCGCTGATCCGCCGTGTAGTCCCAGAACTCGTCGCCGACGCGCACCAGCTGCGCGAGATCCTTATCGCGGGTCACCAGCGTCGCCGCGAATCCGGCCGCGCGCATGCGTGTGGCGAGCGTGCCGATGATGTCGTCGGCCTCATACTCGGCGCTGCCGAAATCGGCTACGCCGACGTGCCGGCAGAGCTCGCGGCAGCGGCCGAATTGTTCCTTGAGGTCGGGCGGCGCGGGCTCGCGGTTGGCCTTGTAGGCAGGGTATATCCGGTTGCGAAACGATCCGGCGAGGCTCTCATCGAAAGCGATCGCGACGTAGCCCGGCCGCTCGCGCTCGACGAGATCCGACAGAAATCGTGCGAAGCCATAGAGCGCATTGACCGGGCGGCCGTCGGCGTCCGCCATGTGGTCCGGGATAGAGTAGTAGGCGCGAAAGACAAAGAAGCTGGCGTCGACTAGATGGACAACCGGCATCGCTAATGGAGCCACTGCCGGATGCGCAGGTGCAGCGGGCTCGATCGCGGGAAATGCGCCAGCAGGTACTCCATCTGGTCGGCCAGCACGCGCCGGCCTTTCAGGTAGATGTACTCCGCATAGGTTGGCGTGAATGGCACCGCCAGCAGCTGCATCCCGGCCTCTTCGGGCGAGCGCGAGGCCTTGGCGTTGTTGCAGCGGCGGCATGCGGTCACGACGTTGGTCCAGACGTCCTCGCCGCCGCGGCAGAACGGCCGGATGTGGTCGCGCGACAGCTGCTGGGTCGGGAACCGCAGCCCGCAGTACATGCACAGGTAGGCGTCGCGCTTGAACAGCGTCTCATTGTTCAGCGGCGGCAGGTAGTTGGTGCGCAGCGCTCCCGGGTTGTACGAGTGGCCGACGGTCGCGACGATCGAGCTCACATCGACGATCGTGCGCTCGCCACTTTTTGCGTTGGTGCCGCCGCGGAGCCGAAACAGCAGCGAGCCGCATGCGTACGCGACCTGGCCCATGTGGTACAGGCGCACCGCCTCCTTGTAGTCGATCCACTCGAGCGGCATGCCGGAGACGTCGGTGCGCAGAACCTGCTGACTGAGGCCGGGCACAGACTGCGGGCGCAACAACGCCTGCGGGGCTGTCGGCACCGGCGCAACGGGCTTGGGATGGCGCGATCTCGCTTTCACGCATGTTAAGATACGAAAGGCCTGTTCCATAAGCAAACGCCGCAAGGCAATCAGCAAACAACAACGTTAATCTGGCGCCCGTGAGCCTTGCATCACGGCCGCGCTGCCGCGCCGGCCAGGGTCAGCCGAGGAGGTAATCGATGTCCGCCGCTCCCGCCGCTGTAAACGGCATCGTAGTCGGCGTCCCACGCGAAACGCAGGCCGGGGAAACCCGGGTCGCGCTGGTCCCGGAAATCGCGGTGAAGTACGCAGCCGCCGGCGCCCGGATACTCATCGAGCGCAATGCCGGGGCCTCGGCCCAGTTCCCGGACGCGGGTTACAAGAACGTCGAGTTTGCCGACGGCGCCGCGGCCGTCTACGCGCGGGCCGATCTGTTGCTCAAGGTCCAGCCGCTGACCCCGGCCGAGGCCGCTCTCCTGAAGTCGGGTGCCGTGCACGCCGGGTTCATGCAGCCGCACAACAACCTGGCGGCTGTCAGGGTGCTTCGGGATCGCAACATCACGAGCTTCGCGATGGAGCTTGTACCGCGGATCTCGCGTGCCCAGTCGATGGACGCGCTGTCCTCGCAGGCGGCGATTGCCGGCTACAAGGCGGTGCTGATTGCAGCGAACACGCTCGATCGCTTCTTCCCGATGCTGACGACCGCCGCCGGCACCATCCGCCCCGCCCAGGTCCTCGTGATCGGCGTAGGCGTCGCCGGGCTCCAGGCGATCGCGACGGCGCGACGCCTCGGTGCGATCGTCGAGGCCTATGACGTGCGCAGCGCCACCCGCGACCAGGTCAAGTCGCTCGGCGCCAAGTTTGTGGAGACGGGCGTCACCGCCGAAGGCGCCGGCGGCTATGCGCGCGAACTCACGGCGGAGGAGAAAGCCAAGCAGCAGGAGGTCCTCGACGGGCGCATCGCGGTGGCCGACGCCGTCATTACGACGGCCGGTGTGCCTGGCCGGCCAGCACCGCGGATCATCTCGCGCGCCGCAGTCGAGCGCATGAAGGCCGGCGCCGTGATCGTCGACATCCTGGCCGAGAACGGCGGCAACTGCGAGCTGACCCGGGCCGGTGAAACCGTGCGGCACGGCAACGTGCGGATCGTCGGACCCGTGAATCTGCCCGCGCAGCTCGCCTACCATGCGAGCGAGATGTACGCCCGCAACCTCTACAACTTGCTGAGCCCGGCACTGAAACTGGGCGTCCTGACCATCGACTGGAACGACGAGGTCTTCGCGGGCACCGTGCTGACGCATGCCGGGCAGGTCAAGCACGAACCCACGGCGAAGCTGCTGATGGCGGGCTGAGCGAGCCTCATGCTGAGGATCCATCCATGATCGACGGCGTCATCGCAATCTACATCTTCATGCTGGCCGCGTTCACCGGCTACGAGGTGATCGCGCGGGTGCCGGTGATCCTGCACACACCGCTGATGTCCGGCAGCAACTTCGTGCACGGCATCGTGCTGGTCGGCGCGATGTTTGCGTTGTTTCAGGCCGACTCGCGCCTCGAGCAGGTGATCGGCTTCATCGGTGTCGTGCTGGCCGCCGGCAATGCGGTCGGCGGTTACGTCGTCACGGAGCGCATGCTCGAGATGTTCAAGTCGAGCGGCCAGCGGAAGCCCGCCGGAGGACAGCACTGATGTCTTTCCTCAACCCCGCCGCCGCCAAGTGGATCATCGACGCGGCCTACATCCTGGTCGCGTTCCTGTTCATCATGGGATTGAAGCGCATGAGTTCGCCGGTCACGGCGCGCGGCGGCATTCTGTGGGCCGGCCTCGGCATGCTGATCGCGACGCTGGTGACGTTCCTGGCTCCGGCAATGATGCCGGCCGCCGCGCAGCATGCGGTCACGAACCTCGCGCTCGTGATTGGTGCGATCGCGGTGGGCGGCACGCTCGCGTGGTGGTCCGGCAGGCGCGTCGCGATGACCAACATGCCGCAGATGATCGCACTGTATAACGGGATGGGCGGCGGGGCAGCCGCGGCGATCGCCGCGGTCGAACTGTACAAGGGCGGGGAGCGCGGGCTCGCATTCACGACGCTCGCGGTGCTTGGCGGGCTCATCGGCTCGGTGTCGTTCGCCGGCTCTGGCATCGCCTTCGGCAAGCTGCAGGGCCTGATCAAGCGCTCGCTCCGCTTCAACGGTCAGCAGCTCCTCAACGTGCTGATCCTCGGCGGCGGAATTATCCTCGGCGGCCTGGTCGCGACCGGAGTCGATGCAAGCCCGGGCGTCGTGACCGCGTTTTTCGTGCTGGCCCTGATCCTCGGCATCACGATGACGCTCCCGATCGGCGGCGCCGACATGCCGGTGGTGATCTCGCTGTACAACGCACTGACCGGTCTCGCCGTGGCGTTCGAGGGCTTCGTGTTGAACAACGCGGCGATGATCATCGCCGGCACCGTGGTCGGCTCGGCTGGCACGCTGCTGACGCAGCTGATGGCGAAGGCGATGAATCGCTCGCTCGGCAACGTGCTGTTCTCGGGCTTTGGCGACACCGGCGTCGCCGCGACCGGCGAGGTCAAGGGTTCGCAGAAGCCGATCGAGGCGAGCGACGCCGGCGTCATGATGGCCTTCGCGCAGAAGGTCATCATCGTGCCGGGCTACGGCATGGCGGTCGCGCAGGCGCAGCACAAGGTGTGGGAGCTGGCGCAGCTACTGCAGCAGCGTGGCGTCACCGTCAAGTTCGCGATTCACCCGGTCGCGGGCCGCATGCCGGGCCACATGAACGTGCTGCTGGCCGAAGCCGGTGTGCCGTATGACCTGATTGCGGACATCGAGGAAGTCAACGCCGAGTTCGAGACCACCGACGTCGCGCTGATCATCGGTGCCAACGATGTCGTGAACCCGGTGGCGCGCAACGACAAGTCCAGCCCTATCTATGGCATGCCGATCCTGAACGCGGACAAAGCGAGGAACGTGATTGTCATCAAGCGCGGCCAGGGCCAAGGATTTTCCGGAATCGAGAACGCCCTGTTCTACCTCGACAATACGCGCATGCTGTACGGCGATGCTCAGGGTGCGGTCAACCAGCTCATCCATGCGGTGAAGTCGGTCGGTTAACGGCTCCGGACGGGAGCTTCGGCCGCACCGACCAGGCGGCCCTGGAGCAGCGCGGTCACTCGTAGCGCCGCCGCGACTCAGCCTTTCGGCTTGTCGCTCTTCTCGCGGACCGGCAGTGGCACGTTGCACAGGTCGATGCGCCCCGCCGCGGTCTTGTACCAGGCGTCGCGGCGGTTGCGCCGGATCTCGATCAGTTTCTGGAACAGCGGGGTGTCAGTCCGCAGCACCTCAAGCGGGGACCGTTCGGCGGGCGGCAGTTCGCCCGCGACCCGCACGGTCTGGATCGGCACGCGCTGCTCCGGCTGCTCGTAGAAGCCGAGCTCGCCCGTGCCGCGCGGCAGGGATGCCAGCAGCTCGATGCCCCAGACGACCCGGCCGACGAGCGCCGCGTTGCGATCGAGCTGTCGCGGCGCCTGGCCAATCACCGCGTAAAGTTCCGTGCCGATGGCGGTCGCGGGATCGTTGTCGCGCCCGACGCCGACCATGCCGTAGCAGTGCACGAGCCAGGCGTCGCCACCGGCGCCGCTGCGCGCCATCGGGAAGCCATCGGCGAATCCGACCTCCGACGCATAGGTGTCCGGATCCTTGAGGCGCACGAATGATGCCGGTGCACTGGAGCGCGTGAACTCGGTGGGCAGCCGTCGCTCACCCACCTCCGGCCTGCTGCCGAGCGGGTCACCCCACTGCGCCACGAAGTTGTCCTGCACGCGCGTGATCGCGAGCCCGTCGTACCAGTGGGCGCGCGCGATCGTCTCGATGTTGGCCACGTGTCGCGGCGCAAACGCTGGCGCCAGCTCGATCACCACTCGGCCGTTGGTGAGCTCGATGTACAGCGTGTGGTCCGGATCCAGGGTCCGCCAGTCGCTTGGCTTCGATGCTGCCAGCAGCTCCCGCATCGTGGTCGCGTGGGCCGGACTCTTGAGCGCCGCTGGCGTAGACGCTGGAGCCTGCGCGGGCAACGGCCCTTCGGCCGCGTTGCCCGCGGCTGTGACCAGCGCGATCGCCATCGTGAGTGAACGGATGGTCGACATCGAGCCGTGACCTCTAGGCAAGCGTGTGGAAAACCTTCTGCACGTCATCGTCCTGTTCGAGCTTGTCGATCAGCTCGAGCACATCCTTGGCCTTGTCCTCCGGAAGCTCGGTGGGCGTCGTGCACACCAACTCGCGCTCCGCCGACAGCGGCGTGATATTACGGTCCTCGAGCGCCTTCTGGACCTGGCCGAAGTCGCCGAAGGCGCAGCGGATGACGAGCTGGGGCTCGCCGTTCTCACCGGTGCTCTCGCCCATCTCCTCGAGGCCGTGATCCATCAGGTGGAGCTCGAGGTCGTCCTGATCGATGCCCTGCGGGTTCAGGCGGAACACGCCCATCTCCCGGAACTGGAAGCTGACGCTGCCCGAGTTCGCGAGGTTTCCTCCGTGCTTGGTCAGCAGATGCCGGATGCTGGCGACGGTCCGCGTCGGATTGTCGGTCGCGGCCTCGACCATGATCGCAACACCGTGTGGCCCGTAGCCCTCGTAGAACACCTGCGTGAAGTTCGCTGCGTCCTTGCCCGACGCCCGCTTGATCGCGGCTTCGACCTTGTCCTTCGGCATATTGGCGGCGCGGGCATTCTGTACGCAGCGGCGCAGCGCCGGATTCGAGCTCGGATCGGGGCCACCCGCCTTGACGGCAATGTTGATGTCCTTGGCGATGCGGTGAAACTGCTTCGCCATCCGATTCCAGCGCGCGAACATCGCGTGCTTGCGAACTTCGAAAATCCGGCCCATGGTCTGCTGTGGTCCTGAATTCGGGAGCCCGGCGACCGGGCGACCAGCCGTGTAGTTTAGTGCCTCGGGAGCGACTCGTCGCGCCCGTGGCGGCTAGCGGTCGGGCGGATCCGGACGGCGGCTGCGAACCAGGAACGCAGCGTCCCCTCCGGCCAACTGCGGGTCGGTGGGGCCGGTCCGGCCGAGCCCGCGCGCAAGCTCGTGCGCGCCGTGCGCATCCCCCGGGGAGCGCGCCAACAGATGCCTCGTCCGCGGCGGGTCCGGGCCCAGATGCAGGCCGGCGACCCGCTCGCGCACGTCCCGATCGGCGACGGTCGCCCGCTGCGAGTGGCGTAGATGGTCGAGCCAGGTGACGGTTTCGAAGCGCTCGACCCAGGTCGAGCGGTTATCGAGATCCTGCAGCAGGATCCAGCGCCGCGCGCCGTCACGGCGGCGGATCCGGCCGAGCTCGTGGGCGGCATGGATGAACGCGGCGGTGTCCTCAGGCGCGATCCGGTACTCGACCGAGATCACGATCGGGCCTGCCTCCGGATCGATCGCGCCGGCAGTGTGCGCATCGCTCGCAGCCCGCAGCGGACCGAGATCGATCGTGTCCGTCGGGTGCACCGGCCAGCGCCGCGCGAGGACACACGAGGCCGCCAGCAACAGACCCGCGGTCGTGAGGCTGGCCGAGAGTCCGCCGAGTTCAGCGTACTCGCCCCATAGCCAGCTGCCGACGGCGACGCCGCCGAAGGCGGCGGTCTGGTACAGCGCCAGTGTGCGGCCGACGACCCAGCGCGGCGCCGAGGTCTGCGTCGCGATGTTGAAAGTCGAGAACGACAGCACCCAGCCGGCGCCAGCGAACAGCATCGCGACCGCCGAGAGCGCAATCCAGGGGCTGTGCCCCACAATCACTGTCGCGGCACCATAAGCGAGCGACCCGACCGTGACGATCGCCTCGCTCGAATGGCGGTGCCGCAGCCAGGAGCTGCCGAGTGCGCTCAGGACCGCGCCCGCGCCGAAGCTCCCGAGCAGAAAACCGAAAGTCAGCGGTCCGCCGCCGAGCAGGTCTCGCGCAATCAGCGGCCCGGTGGCCACGACAGCGCTGGCGAGCAATCCGAACACGAAGCTGCGCAGCAACACCGTGCGGATCGCGGGCGACAGCCGCACGTAGCGAAGTCCGGCACCGAGTGCCGCTCCCATGCTTTCCGGCGGCAGGCTCGGTGGCACGCGCGGCCTGCGCCAGCGTGCGAGCACGACGATGAGCCCGACATATGACAGGGCGTTCAGCAGGAACGCGGCCGGCGGGCCGGACGTGGCGACGATCGCGCCACCGAGCGCCGGCCCGACGGTGCGCGCAATATTGAAGCTGATCGCGTTCAAGGAGATCGCGGCCGGTAGGTGCGCTTGCGGAACCTGCTCGCCGACCGAAGCCTGCCAGGCCGGCCCATACAGAGCGCTGCCGCAGCCAAGCAAGAAGGTGAACGCCAGCAGCGACCAGGGGGTGAGCGCGCGCCCGAAGGCTAGCGCCGTCAACGCCACCGCCGTTGCGCCCATCAGGCTCTGGGCTAGCAGCATCAACGCGCGCCGGTCCCAGATGTCGGCGATCGCCCCGGCCGGCACCGACAGCAGCATGATCGGCAGCGCGGCCGCCGCCTGAACGAGCGCGACCATATCGGACGGCTGACCCAGCGAAAGCATGAGCCAGGCGGCACCGACCGTCTGCACCAGCGTTCCCAGGTTGGACGCGAGGCTCGCGAGCCAGATCGACAGAAACACGCCCGTCCGCAGCGGCGCCAGCGCCGTATCGAGCCACGAGTCGGTGTGCTGGTTAACATGCTCCATGGGAGCCATTGTGCCGCGATGCGCCCGGACGGGCGAGCACGGCGCGGCCGGACCGCAATCTGGACAGCGAGTCAGCTGCGACCGAGATCGAGCGGCTTGGCGAGGCAGATGCTGTGGGGATTGCCGACGTAAGGGCCAAAGCACGCGATCCGCCGATAACCCTGGCGCTCGCACAGCGCGACCGCCTGTGGCTGGCGGGTGCCGGTCTCGAGAATGGCACGCGAGTGACCGCGGCGCCGGGCCTCCTGCTCGAGCGCGGCGAGCAGCGCGCCCGCGATCCCGCGGCCGCGAAATTCAGTACGCACATACAGTCGCTTGATCTCGACCGTGTCCCGGCCGAGCGCGCGGAAGGCTCCACAGCCGGCCATGGCCTCGCCGCAGCGTGCGACGAGAAAGCAGCCGCCCGCCGCGTCGAAGCTCTCGGGCTCGACGCCGTTCGTCGGCTCGCCCGGGTAGCGTGCATTCAGCTCGGCATCAAGCTCGGCGATGAGCCCGAGACGGACGACCTCTACCGCACTCGCTGCCACAATGAGGAGCGAGACAGGCCGCGAGCTCACCGGTTCAACCCCGTCTGTTGCCACCACCCGGACTCCAGCACACCCTCTGACTCGCGCACTCCGCCGAGATGCCAATCAACTGCTGCCCGGTGTGCGTACACCCGAACAATCCTGCCCTCGACGGCGCCCTGTGCCGCGCGGCGGGGATCAGAAACGGCACCCCGGCCTCAGCTGCTGCGCCACAGGTCGCGCGCGAGCAATAGCCACATCGCAAAGACGCACAGCGTGCTCAGCGCGTAGGCCGTGAAGCGGTGCACGACGCGGTTGTAGGTCACGTGAATGAGACTGTGGACGGCGCGCAAGCTGACGAACGCCCAGGCCAGGATGAGCTGAAGGTCCGTGACGTGGTCGGTCATCGCGAGCAGGCACCCGACCGCGAAGAACAGAACCGGCACCTCGAACAGGTTTCGGAAGTTGTCTGCTGCAGCGACGTCTTCGAGGACGCCGGCCGCCTCGCGGGCCGTCTTCACACTTTGCGGATCGATCCCGCGAGTGCGCATCTCGCTGAGTCGCGCGGCGTACATGCACACCCAGATGGTCGCAGTCAGCAGAACCTGGGCGAACATCGGCCAAATGATGGCGGTGGGGTACGGTGGCATAACAGCTCCGGCAGCCCGGGAGCCCGGAGTATAGCGGCTGGGTGTTGCCGATCAGGTTCTTGCCGGCAACAGCGCCCCGCCCTGCCGGCGAATACCTCAGCGTCGGGCCCGGCGCATTGGCCTGCTACTCAACTGCCGTGAGCATCGCCGCCATTTTCTGATGAATGAGGTTGATGGCCTTGAGCGGGCGGAGCATTACCTTGAAATCAACGATCCTTCCAGCGTCGTCCCACTTGATCATGTCGACCCCATTCACTACGACGTCTTCAATCTCGACCTGGAACTCGAGCACCGCATCCCGCTCGCCGACGAGTTCTCGGACGTAGCGAAACGAGTCGTTGGCAATGACGCGGAATGCCGCAGCCAGATATCGCGTCGTGATCGCCCTGCCAACCTGCGGCGTGTGCACGACTGGAGAATGAAAAACGACGTCGTCGGCTAGCAGCGAGGCAAGGCCCCCCGCGTTCCGCTGGGCAACGACTTGATGCCAGCTGGCCAGGGTGTTGGTCGTCACGATAAGTCTCCGAGAATGGGACGGCACGCCTCGGCGGGCGAGCGGATCGACCCCGATCGGCGTATCCGGCGACTGCTCGTTCGCCGCAGCGTCCGGGGACTTGTCAGGTCGGCTCCGGGCCTGCCGTCACTTCTATCGACACGCCGATATTGAGGTCCGCGAGAGACCGCAGCAAAGCCGGCGGCAGCTCGATACCCCAGCGCTCGCTTGCATTCAAGGTCACCGCAAGCTCGCAGGTTCCGCCTTCAGTCTTTAGGCGCGCGAAGAAGGCTTTGTGCGGATTGAGCATTCGAACCTGACCGAGCAGGAATGCCTCCAGAGGGAGCCCGCGCGACAGTAGCCAGGATGAACTTCCGGCTGCGGCCGGATCGGCCGGCCGAGAGCCCTGCGAGCGAAGCCACATGGTTTCGCCGAGGTCCGCCAGCCAGTAGCTATCCGGATGCGACCCGCGCCCGCTCTCGCTACCGTCCGCCTCGCGGGCGGACCCGGCTGTCCATGCGTGCACGGGGCTCAAGCCGAGCGTTCGCGTGACCTCTGCCGGGTCGATGAATGGGTGTCGCACGCGCAGAAACGCTGTGTACGTGTTCATGGTTGCATCTGATGGTCAGGTCGAGCGAGCGCGAGGCATGGCCAGATCCGGTGGACTTCAACGTTCAGCGCCGATCACGACACCTAATTACACATAAAAAGCACTGATCGCACTGCTTTCGCGCGACGGTCGGGGACTGCGTGGGCGTAAGTGACAGATCTCATTGAGTTTAATGAAATCTCTCTGGCGCCATCGCAGCGAGGTCCGGCGTTTTGTGACTGCTGGCCCAGTGCCCTGTGCGTGGCGCCGGCCTCTGGTAGCGTCCAGCGGCTGCGCCGCGGGGCGTCTGGGGGTTGCGGCAGACCGGTCCGGAGCAGGCCAGATCCCGTCATTGCGCGGTACCCGCGGCCCACGTGTCCGCTGGCCGCAGTCAGCCGCCAACCGTGAGCGGCTGGTGTCGGGGGCCGGCCAGTGGTCGGCCGTTCGTCGGGCGAATCCTTTGAACCGTGTCAAAGGGGTGATGATCGGGTCTGGCGGCGACACGCGTTCGCGCGATGACTCTCCGCGACGCGACTCGAGCATGCAGATGGGCAAGCGATGGCGATTCGCCGGTGTGGTAGTGGCTGCTGTGGTGGCGGCCGGTGGCGCTGCAGCGCAGGAGGTCGTGACGGAGTCCGGCGCGATCTCAGGAGTACCGGACCACGGCTTGAGCGTCTACGAAGGCGTGCCGTTCGCCGCCCCGCCGATCGGCGAATTGCGTTGGCGGCCCCCCGCACCTGTCGCACCCTGGACTGGCACGCGGACGGCGAGTGCGTTTGCTGCGGCGTGCATGCAGGAAGGCGTGTCGATGCCGGGCGAGACACCGCCGGCGGTGAGCGAGGATTGCCTGTACCTCAATATCTGGGCGCCGGCGAGACGCGTGCCCGGGCTTCTACCGGTCATCGTCTGGATTTACGGCGGTGGCTACAGAAACGGATCTGCGTCGATGCCCTTGTACTGGGGCGACCGCCTCGCGCGCAAAGGCGTGATCGTCGTCACCATCGCCTACCGACTCGGACCGCTTGGCTTTCTTGCGCATCCGGAGCTGACGCGCGAGTCGCCCCACCGGTCGTCCGGGAATTATGGACTGATGGACCAGATCGCAGCGCTGGAGTGGGTGCACCGAAACATAGCTGCCTTTGGCGGCGACCCGACACGCGTGACGATCGCCGGCCAGTCCTCCGGCGCGATCTCGGTCAGTGTGCTGATGGCCTCACCGCGGGCGAAGGGCTTGTTCCAGCGCGCCATCGGAGAGAGCGGCGGACTGTTTGAACCGCTCCAGCTGGCACCACGCTACCTGCTCGCCAATGCCGAACGGGACGGGGAGAAGTATGCCGCTTCCTTAGGCGTGGGCTCACTGCAGGAGCTGCGCCGGTTACCCGCGACGCGGCTGCTCGGCGGTGGCGATGCAGGTGGCGTGACCCACCCGGTGATCGAGCCCTACTTACTCCCCATCACGCCCTACGAGGCATTCGTTTCCGGGCAGCAAAACGACGTACCGCTGCTCATCGGTTCGAACGCCGAGGAAGCGCGTGCGCTGACGGATGTCACTAACGTCAAGGCCTCCACGTTCGAAGCCGACGTCGAGCGCAGCTTCGGTCCGCTGCCGCCTCCGATTGTTGCCGCGTATCCCCATGCGACCGACGAGCAGGCGCGGCGGGCGCGACTCGACCTTGAGCGCGACCTTCGCTTTGGCTGGGACATGTGGACCTGGGCGCGGCTGCAAGCCAGAAGCAAGCGGAATCCGGTCTATTACTACTCGTTCAGACAGCGGCCGCCGTTTCCGGTCGGTTCGGTGTACGAGGGATGGGGCGCGAGCCACTTCGCCGAGCTGTGGTATGTCTTTGACCATCTCAACCAGGCACCGTGGTACTGGAGCCCGGCAGACCGGAAGCTGGCGAAGGTGATGTCCAGCTACTGGGTCAATTTCGCGACTTCAGGCAATCCGAACGCTCAGGGCGTACCCCAGTGGCCGGCGTTCACGAGCACCGACAGCAAGGTTTTGTATCTCGGCGATCCGATCACCGTGGATGGGGTGGCAAACATCAATAGCCTGAGCGTCTTGGATGCCATCTACGCGACGGTGCGTGGCACACCCTCTGGCGCAAAACAGTAGCAATTCGCGAGGCGCGCCCTGAGCACGGTCAGACGTGCCCCGCTGACTGCGCTCAGTCCCCAGCTTCTAATCCGGATAGGTCGATGGCGTCGTCGACCGCTGCGTCGGCCTGACCCGCGACTCACCAGTTGTATCTATGCCAGACCCGTCGCGCCAATCGAGCGAAGTCGCCGCGTGAGCGCCGCGCGCGATATCAGACCGCGCACGAGGGCGGGAGCGTTCCCATCCATCTCGACGACAAGCACATGGGTCAGCCCTGTACCCTGAAACATCTCATAGAGCTCGGCCACGGTCATGGACCGGAGCGAGTCGTAGTCAAGCAGCGACAGATCATCCCAGGGCGTCATGACGCGGCTGACATGAATGTCCGGGCGGCGAGAGTGCTTCGATGCTTGCAGGAATCGCAAGGCGCGTGGGCCCTCTATATCGTAGGACGTGACCAGGCCCGCGATCTCGCGCTCCCCTGATTCGCTGTCCTCGCGCGTCGCGAGCAACGCGCGCACACCGAATCGGGCCATGTCTGCCAGCGCATCATCGATCGGCAGTTCCGAGTCGACCGTTAACGGATAATCGCTCGCGAAATCGGTGAGAACTCGAACTGCCAGGTCGCTCGGTGCCAAGTCCGGCTCGCTGCCGTCGGCTCGCACCGCGAGTGCACCCGTCGGCCGATTCCTAGACGCAACCAGTAATGTATTCTGCACGGCACAATCTCCCGTTGCCCTGTTCACACGCTGATGCGGTGCTCATGCGCGTAGACCACGCGGTCCGCGGTCGAGTTCCTCAGGCGCGTTTGCATCACTGCAACGCGCATCCGCTGGGCCCGCGGTGCGCGGCGCTGTGACTTTCGTCACTAGCAGCGAGTGACTTTCGTCATCTCCGATTCGTGACTTTTGGCAGCTAACCTCATCGCCGCGCCGGTCTAGACTGCACGTGGCGCTGGGCGCGCGACCATCCGACCCGGCCTTGCTTGCGGCACGTTGCTGCGCTGACGATCGACATCGCCGTAAGGACCTCCGTGGCGCGGTTGTCACCGTGACAGCCCGCAATCGCCATGCCCCGGAGTTCTGCTGTTTCTCTGACGAAGGGGATTGTTCGATGACAAAGCTACGATCGGTTGTCGCCGCGCTGTGTCCGGTGTTCGCGGCCGAATGCACGGATCTCAAGCCGGTGCGGGCGCAGATCGACGGCCGCAAGCCGCGGATAAGCACGCGGTCGTCAGCGCAGGCCAACATCGGCGCTGACGGCGCCGCCCCCGTGTCTCGACTTGCGCGGACACCGGGCCGGTGAGTGCAGGAAAGGCCAGCGGGCAGTGGCACGATGCGGCGATCGCGACATTGGAGTCGGTGTTCGATCGGTGGTGGCGTCGTCGCGAGTTCGGCGACCGCTCGACCGCGGAACAGCTCGCCTGAGCGCACATGTCAGCAATCGACCATCAAAGGACTGCGAAGGAGACGGACATGAGCACGCCCAAACAACTGTATGCGTCGGCTTTAGCCGTATTCCTGACTGGTGCTCTTCCGGGATGCGCGTCGTACGCCTCATACGCGACCTGCGGATCCGGCCCGTGCAGCGGTGATGCGAAGATCACAGCCGACGTGCAGGCGCGGCTCGGTCAATACCCGGCGCTCGAGCCTCCCGATATGATCCACGTGCAGACGCTGAATCACGTGGTGTACCTGAGCGGTCTGGTCGATACGCCGCTGGAGCGCCAGATGGCGGAATCGGTCGCCCGAGGAGCCGCGGACGTGACCCGGGTCGTCAGCTCAATTGCTGTGAACAACAAGGGCTGATCGAAAGAGACGCCTGCTGGCGCTCGCGCACGTCCGGCAACCCGGACAAGGCGACGGGCGCAAAGCGCGCAGCGTCCTGTTACCCGTGGGGTCGCCGCGCCGGACGATCCGCCGTGGCGGGCGCCAGGGCCCTAAAAGCCGATGCGTGCGAATGCCTGCGGGCCGATCGACCTCAGCCCGAAGCTCCCGCTGTTGGCGGACGTCACCCAGTCGACGCTGACGTCGTAGCCGGCGTAGCCGATCCCGAACGTGACGTTGGGGTTCAGCCGGTACAGCACGCTTGCGTCGAACGCCTTGAACGTGCCGGAAGCGTTGCTGAGATCGACCTTCAGATACTGCGCCCGGGCCTCGGCATAGAAGCGGCTGCTGATTCGGACCGTGCCATCCAGACCGGCCAGCGGTGCGGGACCAGAGCGGCTGTCGTCTTCGGTGCGCAGCCGCGCCGGGATCGTGGCCATCGCGTCGAAGCTGATCACATCAAAACCGAGCGAGGCGCCAAACTCGACGCGTTCTGTCCTGACGAACGAATACGTATAGTTGACGGACAGCAGGCGCACCTGCAGCTGGCTGGCGACGGTGTCGTTGACGTTGTAGGTCGTGTCACCGAAATCCAGCGTCCGCGCAAGGACCGTCGTCGCCCGGCGATCGAGTGGCAGGAAGTACGTTGCGACCCGAATCCGGTGACGCTCGCGCATCCGGAACATGATCTCGCCAAGACCCGTCAGCTTGTGATCCGGCAGACCGAGATCGTTTTCGGCGTTGATGCCAGTTCCCGGCGTGCCGGCGCTCGAGTCGAGCCGGATACCGGTCTGATTCGACGTCTGGATGAACCCCGCCTGCAGCGTAAAGCGGTCGTTCAGCAGATTGTCCGGTTCCGCGTCGGGGGGTCTTGCGAGCGCAGCGCTGCTGGTGAACAGGATTGCGACAGCGACGCAGCGACGGAACTGGCACGCAGGAGTCTTGGGCACGGGCGCCTCATACCGGGATGGCAGGCCCCCGAGTTAACGGAGATCGGCGCACAAACTCAAGTCACTGTCGGCCGCGCGCGACACTCACAACGGGTCGACCAATCGAAACCGTGACCCGCGACCGGCTTTTGGGCCGCTGCCGCGACCGCGCCGTCAGCGGGTCGGTGGTTTGCTGCGCTCGCGGGCTCGCTGCCGGGCGTTCTTGCGCTGCTCCGGCGTCATCTGTCGCCAGCGGTTGCGCAGTCCCTCGCGCTGTTCGGGGGACATTTTCCGGAAGCGCTGGTAGTTGTCACGCACGCGTGCCTGTTCGTCGGGCGGCAGACGCTGGAACTGCCGATACCGCTCGCGAATCTGCTGGCGCTGCTCCGGCGGCAGTGCCTGCCAGCGGGCGAACCGATCCTGCGCCTGGCCGCGCTGCTCGGGCGTCATGCCGAGCCAGCGCTGGCTGCCGCGGGCGAGTGCCGCCTGGCGCTCCGGCGGCAGCTGGCCCCACTGGCCCTGGAACTTCTTCAGGATGCCCTGCTGCTGCGGATTGAGCTGTGACCACTGGACACCCTGGGCGGGCTGCTCCTGCGCCCGCGCCGGAACGGCTGCGACCGACAGCAGCAGCGCGGCGATCACGGTAACCACCGTGGCATGAGTCCGCCGGATCAGAATCGCGGGCTTCATGTCTTTCCGGTCCCGCGCTGTGGCGCGGGCTTCGCGTCGTCGGGCTTCCCGTCGTCTCGCTTCACGAGGTAATCCTGAAGATCCGGATCAATATCGTCGCCGCTGCCCAGAAACTCCAGCAAATCGCTGTCGGGCCGCGTCGGCTTCGGGTCCGCCGCGTGCGCGCCGATCGGCAGGAGCAGCGATCCGAGTCCGATCAGCATGATTCGCAGCCGCGCCATTGACGATGCCCGCCGCTCAACCGGCGCCGCCGTTCTGGTCGGTGCCCGCCCACTCGTAGAAATCGGGATCGTCCGCATACAGATCCGGACCTTCGTTGGACGCGAGTATCTCGCCATCCTCGTCGATCAGAGTTGCCTCGGCAACGAGCGTCGCCGGGCCGCCGACCGGCTGGCCGATCCATACCGCGACCGCAAGCACCGCGGCCGCGGCCAGCACTCCGGCCGGCAGCCACGCGCCCGGTACCCGAAGGCGCGGCTTGCCCGTTCGCTTCTCTAACTCCGCCAGCGCGGCATAGCGCGCTGCCGTCAGGCGCGACCGCACGCGGCCTTCGAGCGCATCAGCGCTGTCGCGCAACAACTTGGTCGTCCGGCGCTCAAAGTCAGCGTCAGATTCAGTCACGTTCGGCTGTTCGTTGTTCATGGCCGGTGTTCACCTAGCTGCTCGCGCAGCGCTTGCAGCGCCCGAAAATAATGTGTCTTGACACTGCCCTCGGAGCAGCCCATCGCGGCGGCGGTCTCCGCAACGTCGAGTCCCTCGAGGCTCCGCAGCAGGAACGCCTGCTGCTGCCTGGCCGGGAGGCGTGCGATCGCCGCATCGAGCGCCGTCATCGCCTGGTCGTGCTCCAGATGCGTCGCCGGCGTCGGCTCGTCCGCGGCCGCATTCTCGATCGGATCCGGCGCCTCGTCTTCCTCCTCGCGCGTGCCGCCAGTCCACCATGCGATGACCCGCGAGCGCGTCCGCCGTCGCCGCTGCCAGTCGTGGATGCGATTCTGCAGGATGCGGTGAAACAGCGGCTTCCACTCCTCGCTCGGCCGCGTGCCGTAGTTCTGCGCCAGCTGGATCATCGCTTCCTGGACCACGTCGAGCGCATCGTCCGCGTTGCGCAGCGCAATCTCCGCAATTCGGAACGCGCGTCGTTCCACATCCTTCAGGAATCGCTCGAGTTCACGCGCCGCGTCCAGATCGCTCTCCCGTGCGCACGGCCGGGATCGCCCGGCGAGGCTCATCAATGTTTCGCGCGGCAGGGTAGCAGAGCAATTCATTCGACCGCCCATCGAAACTGCCGAGGGATCCCGGCCGTCCAGAGTCATGGAAAACGACCGCGCTGGTGGCCGCGCGTCCTGATCGGTATAACGTCCGCACGCCGGCACCGTTGACCGCGCCGGCGCACGATCGGCGCCTTGCGGCCCTGGTGGGGCGTCGCTGCAGCGGGGCCGGCGTCCGCGCCGCATGCCGCCATAATGAATTGATTATATTGGATAAATCCGCAAAACTGCCGCGCGGGGCCGTGCACGTTGTGCGCGTCGCGGTCGATGCGCCATTGCGACGCCTGTTCGACTACCGCCCGCCTGCGGGCGCAGACCTTCAGAGCCTGCAGCCGGGCGTCAGGCTCGCCGTACCCTTCGGCCGGCGCCGGCTGATCGGACTGCTGGTCGAGACGGCCGGGGATTCGGAGATCCCGACTGCCAAGCTGCGCGCCGCGACCGCGGTGCTCGACCGGGAACCAGTGCTCGACCCCATCGCGTTCGAGCTCATCCGCTGGGCCGCCGAGTACTACCACCATCCGATCGGCGAGGCGTTTGCCTGTGCGCTGCCCGCCCTGCTGCGGGCGGGTCGACCACTCATCGCCACCGAGACCCGGTGGCGGCTGTCGGCGGCGGGAAGCGCGGAATCGGCGGCCGCGGGCCGGCTCGGTCCCCGCCAGCAGACCCTGCTGGCAGCGCTGCGCACGTCGCCCTCGATCGGCGCCGCGGGGCTCGGAGCGATCGGCGGCACCGCTCGCGATACGCTGCGGGGCCTCGCGGCGCGCGGCTGGATCGAATCGTTCGAAGTCGAGCCGCTGCCGGTCGACACGCCGTCCGGCCCGCCGGCCAAGGGCCCGGTCCTGACGGCCGCGCAGCAGCATGCGGTTGCCGAGATCAGTGCGGCGCTCGGTCGGTTTGTCCCGTTCCTGCTGCACGGCGTGACCGGCAGCGGCAAGACGGAGGTCTACCTGCAGGTGATCGAGCGGACGCTGGCGCGCGGCGAGCAGGCGCTGATGCTGGTTCCGGAGATCGCGCTGACGCCGCAGGCGGTCGCGCGCTTCCGGGCGCGTTTCGCGGTGCCGCTCGCCGTGCTGCACTCGGGACTCACCGATACCGAACGGCTCGCGATGTGGCGTGCCGCACGCTCGGGCGCGGCGCCGGTCGTGATCGGGACGCGCTCGGCCGTGTTCGTGCCGCTCGCCCGCCCGGGCGTGATCGTGGTCGACGAGGAGCACGACCCCTCTTACAAGCAGCAGGAGGGATTCAGGTACTCGGCGCGCGATCTTGCGCTGCTGCGCGCACAGAAGCACGGCATCCCGGTCGTGCTAGGGTCCGCAACGCCCGCACTCGAGACCTTGAGCAACGCCCTCACCGGTCGCTATCGGCGGGTCGAGTTGCCGGAGCGTACCGGCGCAGCCGGCGAGCCACGCATGGCGGTCGTCGATCTGCGGGTCCACGAACAGCGCCACGGGATTGCGACCCCGAGCGTGCTCGCGATGGAGCGTCACCTCGCCGCCGGCGGACAGGTGTTGCTCTATTTAAACCGCCGCGGCTTCGCACCGACGCTGTTTTGCCCCGGTTGCGGCTGGGCCGCGCCGTGCAGCGAGTGCGACGCGCGCCTGACGGTACACCTGAAGTCGCACCGGCTCGTGTGCCATCACTGCGGCGCGCAGGCGCCCGTGCCCTTCGCCTGCCCGCGATGCGCGAGCGAACTCAGGCCCGTCGGCCAGGGGACCGAGCGCATCGAGGACGCGCTCGATGAGTTCTTTCGTGGCGTGCCGGTGGTGCGCATCGATCGCGACACGATCCACAGCCGTGGCGAGATCGAGGCGGCCCTCGACCGCGTGCACGCGCGCGAGGCGCGGATCCTCGTCGGCACCCAGATGCTCACCAAGGGGCACGACTTCCCCGACGTGACGCTGGTCGTCGTGCTGAACGCCGACCAGGGGCTGTTCGGCACGGACTTTCGGGCGAGCGAGCGGCTCGCGCAGAGCATCGTGCAGGTGGCCGGCCGCGCCGGCCGGGCGACCCGCCCGGGCGAGGTCCTGATCCAGACGGCATGCCCGGAGCATCCGCTGCTGGTGCGACTGCTGGCCAGTGGCTACGAGGGATTCGCGCGCGCCGCGCTCGAGGAGCGGGCCGAGGCCAACTGGCCACCGTTCAGCCGGCTCGCCCTGCTGCGGGCCGAGGCACCGAGCCGCGAAGCGGCACTCGAGTTCCTCACCGCAGCGCGTATCGCGGCAGGCAGCTGCGAGCCGCGCGGCGTGCGGCTCCTCGGACCTGCGCCGGCCGCGATGGAGCGCCGCGCAGGGCGCTACCGCGCGCAGCTGCTTGCAGAAGCGAGGCAACGCGCGCCGCTGCAGCAGCTGCTCGCAGTCTGGCTGCCGCTGATCGAGGCGTTACCGCAGGCGCGTCGGGTGCGCTGGTCGATCGACGTCGACCCGCTCGAAGTCACCTGAACCGTGGCGCCGGCGTAGACACGCGCCGGCCAGACGCGCACCGCTGGCCTCAGGGCCGGTCCGAATCCGGTAGACTTTGCGCCGGCGCTGATGCCGCCGCCCCCGCTGGACCGTGACTTGAAAGCGACGATCGAGAGACTCGTGAGTGCCGCGCTCGACGCGCTGCCGCCAGCACTTCTGAGCGACGAAGCACGCCGCGCCACGCCCGAAATCGTGCACACGCGCGATGCGAGCCACGGGGATTACGCCACCAACGTCGCGATGCGCCATGCCAAGGCCGCGCGCTGCAATCCGCGCCAGCTGGCGGAGGCGATCGTCAAGGCGCTGCCGGCCGATCCGGCCGTCACCCGCGTCGAGATCGCCGGTCCCGGGTTCATCAACTTCTACCTCGCTCCTGCCGCCTACCATGCCGAGGTCGCCCGCGTGCTGGCCGGCGGTGCCAGCTACGGCCGCCGGCCTGCAGGCTCGGGCGAGAAAATCCTGCTCGAATTTGTGTCGGCGAACCCGACGGGCCCCTTGCACGTCGGCCACGGGCGCCATGCTGCGTACGGCGCGGCGCTCGGCAACCTGCTGACGGCCGCCGGGCATTCGGTATACCGCGAGTTCTACATAAACGACGCCGGCCGCCAGGTCGACATCCTGGCCGTGAGCGTCTGGCTGCGCTACCTCGAGCAGCTCGGCGAGGTGGTGCCGTTCCCCTCGAACGGCTACAAGGGCGAGTATCTGCTGCCGATCGCGGCCTCACTCGTGGCGAGCGCCGGCCGCGAGTTCTGGCGCGCAAGCGATGCGGTCCGCGCCGGGCTGCCACCCGATGAGCCGGAAGGTGGCGACAAGGACGCGTATGTCGATGCACTGATCGGCCGCGCGCGCATGCTGCTCGGCGAGCTCGGCTTCCGTGGGGTCGTCGAATACGCACTCGCCGGCACGGTCAGCGACATCCGCGAGGATCTGATCGAGCTGGGCGTCAGCTTCGATCGCTGGTTCTCCGAGCGCTCGCTCGCGACGAGTGGTGCCATCGATGAAGCGTTGCGGCGCCTCGAGTCACACGGTCATACCTATCGCAAGGACGGCGCGGTCTGGTTCCGCGCCAGCGCATTCGGCGACGACGAAGACCGCGTGGTCGAGCGCGAGAACGGTGCGCGCACCTACTTCGCGTCCGACATCGCCTATCACCTCGACAAGCGCCTGCGGGGCTTCGAGCGACTGATAGACGTGCTCGGCTCCGACCATCACGGCTACGTGGCGCGCGTCCGCGGCGGACTCGCGGCGATGGGCGAGCCGCCGGAGTGCCTCGAGGTGTGCCTGATCCAGCTCGTGAGCCTGTACCGCGGCGGCGAGAAGGTCGCGATGGGCAAGCGCGAGGGGAATTTCGTCACGCTCCGCCAGCTGCGCACCGAGGTCGGCAACGACGCCTGCCGCTTCTACTACGTGATGCGCTCCCACGAGCAACACCTCGACTTCGACCTCGAGCTTGCCAAGAGCCGCACAACGGAGAATCCGGTCTTCTACATTCAGTACGCCCACGCGCGCGTCGCGAGCGTGTTCCGCCAGCTCGACGACCGCGGCATTGCGCACGATGCGGCGCGCGGCCGTGCCGCCCTCGCTCGCCTCGTGGAGCCCCACGAACAGCGGCTGATCGTCGCCGTCACGCGCTACCCCGAGGTCGTGGAACTCGCCGCCGCGACCCGTGCACCACATACGCTCGTGAACTACCTGCGCGAGCTTGCAACGGAGTTCCACGCGACCTACACGGCCGGCAACGAGAATCCGGCGTACCGCTTCATCGTCGACGATGCTGATCTTCGCGACGCGCGCCTGACGCTGGTGGTGGCGGTGCGCCAAGTGATCCGCAACGGCCTGACCCTGCTCGGCGTATCGGCTCCGGAGGCGATGTGACTGCGCGCGACTATCGCAAGGGCGCCGCGCGCCGTCCGCGCGGCGCGAGCGCCGGGTTCTCGGGCTGGACCGGGCTGGTGATCGGGCTCGGGCTCGGGCTCGCGGTGGCGGCCGGTGTCTGGCACTACAAGTCGCGCCCGCCCGTGGAACTGGCCGCGGCGAGGAGCAAGAAGCCGGCACCCCTGTCCGCCAGCGACGAGGCGCCCGACAAGGAACCGCCCGGCAGCGGCACCGACTACACGTTCTACGACCGGCTCAAGAACTTCGAGGTCGTGATCCCGGAGAAAGAGAAGGACGTGCACCGCGACCTCAGGCCCGCGCCCGAGACGCGGCCCGGCACTTACGTGCTGCAGGCCGGTTCGTACAAGAACTTTGCCGAGGCCGATCAGGTCAGGGCACGGCTGGCGCTGCAGGGCGTCGAATCGAAGGTCCAGAAGGTCACCGTCGACACCGATACCTGGCACCGCGTGCGGATCGGCCCGATCACGAACCTCGACCAGCTCAACCGGATCCGCACCCGCCTGCGGCAGGCAGACGTCGATGCGCTCGTGATCCGCGTCGGCGACTGAACGCTGGCGCTCGGCATTACCCGGCGGCGAGGCGGGCGGGCCTTGCCGCCTTGAGTGCGATGAGGAACGCGCCGGCCGTCAGCAGCGCCGCCAACACGAACGGAGCTCCCGGGAATTGGGCCGCCCCAGCGGTCGGCGGCGCGATGCCGCGCGCAAAAGCGAATCCGAACAGCAGCGGGCCGACGAGGCCGGCGAGGCCCATCACGCTCGAATTGACCCCCTGCAGCTGGCCCTGCTCGCTGGGCGAGACCCGCCCGGTCATCAGTGCCTGGCACGCGGCGCCGTACAGACCCATCAGCGCACCGAACGGGACACCAGCCAGGAACCAGGAGCCGCTCGGCGCCAGTCCGTAGAGGATGTAGCAGAGGGTCCCCGAGCCGAGGCCGAACAGCACTGCGCCGCGTTCGCCGATCCGGCGCACCGCCGGACCGATCAAGCCGCCCTGCACGACTGCGGTACAGACGCCGACGAAGGCGAGCGTGAGCCCGACGCGGCTCGAGCTCCAGCCGTAGCGATAGCTCGTGTACAGCACGAACACGGTCGGCAGCGAGAAGTGCGCGAGCATATAGAGCACCTGGATCGCGACCAGGCCCAGTAGCCCGGCGCGGCCGCGCAGCAGCGCCAGGGCGCCGACCGGGTTGGCACGCTGCCACCTGAAGGCGGTGCGGCGCTCGGCCGGCAGTGACTCCGGAACGACCAGCCAGCCGTACACGGCATTCGCGAGCGTAAGCCCGGCCGCCACCCAGAACGGCAGGCGCATGTCGAGGCTGCCGAGCACACCCCCGAGCGCCGGGCCGACGATGAACCCGACTCCCCAGGCGGCCCCGACGTAGCCGAACGCGGCCGCGCGTTTCTCGGCGGGCGTCACGTCGGCAATGTAGGCCGAGGCCGTCGAGTAGGTTGCAGCAGTGATTCCCGAAATCACCCGCCCGACGAACAGCCAGCTGAGATTGGGCGCAAGCGCCATCAGGATGTAGTCGAGGCCGAGACCGGTCAGCGAGATGAGCAGCACGCGCCGCCGTCCGTGGCGGTCGGACAGCATGCCGAGCACCGGCGAGAACACGAACTGCATCAGCGCCCAGGCCGTCGCAAAGCCGCTGTAGGTCGTGGCGGCGCGCGCCGTATCGCCGTGACGGAAAGCCTCGATGAGTTTCGGCAGCACCGGGATGACGATGCCGAAGGCCAGCACGTCAAGCACGATCGTGACCAGGATGAAGGCGACCGCTGCCGGCCGCGCGCGAACCTCGGTCACGTCATTCGTCAGCCGACTGGCGGAAATCGACTCCCAGTGACCGCAGCTTGCGGTAGAGGTGGGTGCGTTCCATGCCGACGCGCTTCGCGAGCTGGCCGACCTTGCCGTTGCACAGCAACAGCTGCTGTTGGAGGTAGGCGCGTTCGAACGCCTCGCGCGCCTCGCGCAGCGGCAGCGCCAGCAGGTCCTGCTTCACGAGCGGCTCGTCTTGCGGCAGATGGGTCGCGAGCTCGCGCTCGATCTCCTCGAGGCGGATCTCCTCCTCGCCGCCGAGCAGCAACAACCGGTGCACGAGGTTCTTGAGCTCGCGGACGTTGCCCGGCCACGGGTAGTTGCGCAGGCGATTCTGGGCGGCCACACCGAAGCGCCGGAATCGCAGCCGTTCCTCGTCCACCAGCCGATCCACGTAGTAGCGCAGCAGCTCCGGCACGTCCTCGGCATAGTCGCGCAGCGGCGGCACCCTGAGCACGATCAAGTTCAGGTGCGCCAGCAGGTCGCGGCGAAACTCATCCGAATCGGCGCGCAGATCAAAGCCCGGCTGCGCCGCGCTCACCAGCCGCGCGTCGAGCCGCTGTGGCTGGCGCCCGCCGGCGCGCGTGTACGTCCCGGCATTGAGGTCGGCGAGCAGGATGCGCTGCACGGCGGGCGAGAAGTCCTCCAGCCCGCCGAGGTACAGCGTGCCGCCGGCGGCCTGCTCGTACAGGCCGGGCTCGGTCCTGCCCTCGCGCTCGACGCCCTGCAGCCGCTCGAGCGCATTGCGCTCATCGAGGCTGCCGCCCGCGACCACGACGAATGGCCGCTCCGCGCGCGGGCTCAGCGAGTGCAGGTAGCGCGCGAAGGCCTCGCGCCCCGAGCCGGGCTCGCCGAGCAGCAGCACGGAGGCGTCGCGGCCAGCAATCTGGTGCAGCTGCTCGCGCAGTCCCTGCATCAGCCGGCTCTTGCCGACCGGGGCGACGAGCGGGGGGGTCAGAGCGCGCGTCGCGAGCCGTTTGCGGCGTCCGGCCTCGAGCGCGCGCTCGACGACCCGCAAGAGCTTCGCGAGCGACAGCGGCTTCTCGATGAAATCGAATGCGCCGAGCCGGGTCGCCTCGACCGCGGTCTCGACGGTGCCGTGACCGGACATCATCACGACCGGGCAGCTGGGTGCGCCGGCCCGCGACCATTCGCGCAACAGCGTGATGCCGTCCGTGTCCGGCATCCAGATGTCGAGCAGCACGAGGTCGGGCTCGTGGCGTGCCCGCGCGGCGCGGGCCTGTGCCGCGTCGGCGGCAACGTCCACTTCGTGGCCTTCGTCGGTCAGCACTTCTTTGAGGGTGCTGCGGATGTCGGATTCGTCGTCGACGACGAGAATGCGGGGTGCGCTCATGCACGCTCTCTCCTCGGCTCTGGTCTGCGGGCGTCACGGGTCATCGCGGACGCGAGCGTCTCGCGGGCCGCATCGTCGAGCGGCAACAGGATGCGCACACGCGCACCCCCGCCGCGGGCATTGTCGGCCTCGATGCGGCCGCCATGCTCTTCCACGATCTTCTTCACGATCGCCAATCCAAGGCCCGTGCCCTTGGGCTTGCTGGTCACATACGGGTCGAATACCTGACCGATGATCTCACGCTGGAAACCCGGTCCGTTGTCCGAGACGACGAGGTCGAGCGCCGGGTGCCCGCCGACCGCGGTGCGTCGGGTCTCGACGATGACCGAACCGTCGGCCTGGCCTTCGAGCGCCTCGAAGGCATTGGTCAGCAGATTGTTGAGGATCTGCCGCACCCGGCCGCGGTCGGCCTCGATCAGCCCGAGGTTCTTGTCCAGGAACAGCTGTACCTTGATCTGGCTGCCCTGCGCCCGGTAGAGCTCCGCGACTTCGGTGACCAGCTGGTTGAGGTCGAAGCTCGCCAGCTCCATCGCCGGCGCGCGGGCGTAATCCGAGAAGGCATTGACCATCTGCTTCATCGCTTCGACCTGCTGGATGATCGTATGGGTCGCTCGCTCGAGAATCTCGGCATCCTTGTCGTTCATCTGGCCGAGGAAGCGCCGTCGCATGCGTTCTGCCGACAGCTGGATCGGCGTCAGCGGATTCTTGATCTCGTGCGCAAGGCGCCGTGCGACCTCGCCCCAGGCTGCATCGCGCTGGGCCCGTAGCAGCGCGGAGATGTCGTCGAACACGATCACGACGCCCGGTCCCTCTCCTTCCGCGCCCGGCAGCGCCGTGCACGCCGCCATTAGCTCCCGGCGCCCGGTGTCGCCCTTCAAGGTGAGCTGCTGTCGCCACTCGGTCTGGCCCACGTCGAGGTGGCGGCGGCAGGCGGCCACGAACTGCTCGAGCAGCGCCGAGCCCGCCGCCACCTCCGCCAGCCGCTGGCCAACCCATTGCTCGAGGTCGACACCAAGGATGTCCGAGGCAGCCGCATTCGCGGTACGCAGCGTCAGGTCGGGCTCGAGCGAGACGACGCCAGTCGACAGGCGCGCCAGGATCACCGCGAGGCTGGCGCGTTCCTGCTCGACAATGGCGCGGCTGCGCTCCGCGTCAGCGCGCGCTCTGCCGAGGCGCTTGGTCATGTCATTAAAGGAGTGCACGAGGAACCCCATCTCGTCGTGCGACGGCAGCGGCAGGCGCGTGTTGAGGTCGCCCTTGCCGACGGCGCGCGTGCCCGCGATCAGGTCCTGGATCGGCTTGACGAGCCGCGTTGCCCAGAAGAACGCGCCATACACGGCGCTGAGCGCCGACAGCAGCAGCACGATCGTCAGCGTCAGCGTGAACGTCGACTTCAGGAAGGGGCGCTGGTAAATCCGCTGGCCATACTGCGAATAGGCGTTCTGCACGCCGTCGGCGAGGCCGCCGAGCTGTTCGGGAACCTCGTAACTTGCGACCAGCACGCGCGCATCGCGCCCGGATGTCGAGGCGAGCGCAGTGGCGGTCAGCACTCGATAGCCCCCGGTCCGGCCGGGGTCGAGGCTCACCGAGCTGCGCCCCTGGCGGGCCTCCAGCAGCACCTCCTCCGCCGGCGCACCCGGGAGCGCCTCGCTCGCAATATCGGCGCTGGCTGCCACGATGTGGCCATGGTCACCGACGACCAGCAGCTCGGCGGCACCGACGAAGCGACGGTAGCGGTCGAGCTGCGAGATCAGCTCGAAGTCGCGCAAGTTCCGCAGCTCCTCCGCGAGCTTGGTCGTGCGGCTCGAGAACTCGCGCATTCGCAGGCTCAACGCGGCGCGCGACAGTGCGAGCGCATCGTCCAGGCCGCGCCCGACGTTGACGTCGAACCAGCTGTCGATGCCGCGGTTGATGGCATTCACCGAGAACAGGTAGACGACCAGGATCGGCGCGAGCGCGAGCGTGCCGAACATCAGCACCGCGCGCGCCTTCATCCGCGAGCCTGCCACCTGCCCGCGCCAGTCGCGCGCGAGTTCGTAGAGCTTGCGGCCGATGAGCGCGACCAGCACCAGGACGCCCGCGAGGTTGACGGCGAGCAGCCACGGCTGCAACTCGTTGAACAGGCGGGCGTCCTGCGCGGTGCTCGCCAGCAGCACGAGCGATGCGATGCTGGCAAGTGCCCCGAGGGCCGCGAGCACAGTCAGTGCGATGCGCCGCGTCCGGGACCGCGGGCCGATCACTGCCGCGGCCGGCGCCAGCTCCTCGGTAGCGGCCGTTTGCGGCGCCACGGGGGGCGGCGCGGTGGGCGTCGGGGCGTTCACGGCCGCACCGTCCACGTATACCAGTCGGTGGACCGCTTCCAGTCGATCCAGAACATCATGACCCTGAGCGCGTTCGGCAGCCCTCCTTCGATCGTCGCGACCGCCTTCAGGGACGCCTCGTAGCGCTGGCCCGGCTCGATCAGGGCCTCGTCGATGACCGGCAGGCCGCGCACTTCGGATAATTCCGCGAGCGCGCTGGCGAGATTGGAGAAGGAGGCCTGCTGGCCGCTGTTGAGGTTGTTGACGAGATACCGTTCCGACAGGGCGTGGTAGTGGATCTGCCAGCGCTGCACGAGCAGCGCGACTCCTTCGTCCGGCAGCAAGCGGCGCCTGCGGTCCACCCTGATGTCGAGTTCGAGCACGATCGGCACACCCTCGCGCAATGCCTGCTGGGCGTTGCGGCTCAATCCGAGGTCGAGAGTCGCACGCAACTGGTACACATGCTCGGCGGACTCAAGGAACGCGGACCGCACGTCGAATCGCGCCCCGTCCTCGAGGGTAATCTCGTCCGCCCGGACCGTTCCCGCCCCGAGCACGCACACCACCACCACGGCGAGCAGCCTCCACGGCGGGCCGCGCGAGCAGTCGAAGGCGGCGACGAATCGGTTCATGGCGAGCGAGCAGCGAATCCCGTCACGTCGGACGATCAGCGAGCGCACCGCTCGAGGCACGCGTAGTAGAACCCGTCGGTGCCGGCGATCCCGGGCAGCAATGCAACACCCGCCTCATCCGTGGCGGG
>DATNIE010000002.1:0-28594 GCA_035604595.1 Steroidobacteraceae bacterium
CGAACGCCGCCCGCCATCGACTATCCCGACGGTACGCCTGCAGGCCGCCGACCGAACCGCAGCGTCAGACGTGATACCGATCGCACCGCACCCGTTTGCCGCCAGTGCCGATTGTGACGATGACCACACGC
Organism: Steroidobacteraceae bacterium; assembly: GCA_035604595.1. Taxonomy (GTDB): domain Bacteria; phylum Pseudomonadota; class Gammaproteobacteria; order Steroidobacterales; family Steroidobacteraceae; genus CAIKZZ01. The sequence continues at coordinate 132 of DATNIE010000002.1, forward strand.
GCAGATGAAGTGTCGTTCACGATGGCCCAACGAACTGGACTCGACGGGTATCGTCTGCGCGTGCCGACGGGGAGCCTCGCAGGATGGATTCGAGCGAGCAGGCTGATTGGCTCGCGCCACCTGCGGAGGTTTTCGTTGCTTACCATCACTACCTGGAGAGTCTGCGATGAAGCCGATCAACAAGGTTATTGCAACCGGACTGTTCCTCGGATTTGCGCTTGGCGCCCAGCCGTTGGTCGCGACGGCGGCCCCGGATATGACGGTTCAACAGGAACGGGCCGCGCATCCGCGAATCGTCGAGGCGATCCATCAGATGCAGGAAGCGTTGAAGGAAATGGAGGCTGCTCCGCATGATTTCGGCGGCAATAAGGCCGCGGCGATGGCCGACACTCGCAAGGCCATCCATTCGCTGAAAAAGGCGCTCTACTACCGCCTCAAGATGGACGACGCAGCGATCGACAGGGCGCAGTGATTTGACGGGGGCCTGACCCCTGACTGGATGTAAACGAGTGGCTGAGCCGCGCCCCCGATGTCCACGAACAGACATCGTGGCGCCGCGCCGGTTGAGTGCATGAGCCCTGTCCCGACCTGTCGGACGACCTCGTCCGGGAATCCGACGCGCGTGGAGGTAGGTTTGTCGCGCCGCCTATCCAGGGCGCCCATCAGGCGGTTCAGCAGATATTAATCCCCAGTCTTGAAATACATTATAAATGTATGACAAACCTGGGATAAAACTTCCACAGCCCGACCGGTGCGACGTGCGCCGGTGCGCACGGGAGTCACATCGTGTGCGTCGGCTTGTCTCCGCCGAGGGCGCCGGCGAGATAGTTCTCGATCTTCTTCTGCGTGTTGCCGCCGTCCTGGTCGGAGAACTGCACGCCGATGCCGGCGACCCGCCGGCCGGCGACACCCTTGGGCGTCACCCAGATTACGCGACCAGCCACCGGCAGCTTCTCTTCCTCTCCCATGAGGTTCAGCAGCATGAATACCTCATCGCCAAGGCGGTAGTTGCTGTTCGTCGGGATGAACAGTCCGCCGTTTTTGACGAACGGCATGTACGCGAGGTACAGCGCACTCTTGTCCTTGATCGTGAGCGTGAGAAGTCCCGGCTTGTTCGCTGGCTGTCGCATCGGCTTCCTTGGACGTCAGCGGGTCCGGTCGGCGCGGGCAGTCATGAGTTCGCGGGCCAGCATGCCGAGCACCTGCTCCCAGAGCATCGTGACATTGGCCGGACCGCGCAGGGCCGCTTGTGCGACGCGCAACTGATCGAGGATCGCATACAGACCCTGAATATGTCGCGTCCGGGCAGCGGAAGGCAAGCCCGGATTCCCCGGACTGTGACCCGGTGAGGCGGTGAGCAGCCCGCGGCGGATCCGATCGGTGACCCAGTTCTCCATCCAGCGCAGGCGCTCGGCCGGCAGCCGCTTCTGGCAGTGCTCGGCGAGGGCCACAAGGTCCGTGCTCGGCTTGGCGAGCAGCGAGGGCACCTCGGACATCTCCTTCTCGAGGTCGATCGCTCCGGCGCGCGCAAGTTCGACGGCGGCGACCGGCGCTCCCGCCGCGAGTGCCAGCAGTCCCGGCCACTGGATCTCGGCGTCGAGTGCCTTGAGCCAGGCGAGCGCGCGCTCTGCATCGGGCCGGAGGACCGCGATGCGCTGGCAGCGGCTCGCAACGGTCGCCGGCAGGCGCTCCGGGCGCGCGACCGTCAGGATCAGGAGGGCGCCGGCGGACGGCTCCTCGAGGGTCTTGAGCAGCGCATTCGCGCCATAGGGATTCAGCGCATCGGCCGGGTCGATGATGGCGACTTTCCGCCCGCCGCGGTAGCTCTTGAGTGTGAGCGCCGTGATCATGTCGCGGATGTCGTCGACGGCGATCTGCTTCTTCTCCTCGACGAGCCCGACGCGTCGAAGGTCCGGGTGCGTGCCGGCCTCGTGAAGCACGCAGGAAGGACAGGCACCGCAGGGGCCGGAGCCTGGCCGATCGCACAGCGCGAAGCGTGCGATGAAGTCGGCTAGCGCTGCCTTGCCGAGGCCTTGCTGGCCGCGAATCAGCAATGCGTGCGGCAGCCTCCGCTCGGCGATCGCGCTCGCGATCCGGGCGCGGGCCGTCGCGAGCCACGGCGCCGCGGCCGCAAGCGCGTGACTGCGGGTGTCAGGCAGGCTCACGCGAGTCCCGCGAGGGGCGCCACGTGGCCCCAGATGCTCTCGGCGACTTCCTCGACGCTCGCCGTCGCATCGACGCGGCGGATTCGTTTCGGGTCGGCGGCGGCGAGCTTGAGGTAGCTCGCCCGCGCACGCTCGAAGAATGCGTCGGTTTCCGCCTCGATGCGGTCGGGCCCCTCGGCACGGCTGTACGCGCGTCTGAGCGCGAACGCAACCGGCGCATCGAGCAGCACCGTGAGATCGGGAGTCAGCCCGCGCTGCGCGAGGCGGGCGAGCGGTTCGATGTCCGCGTCCGGCACGCCGCGGCCGCCGCCCTGGTAGGCGTAAGTGGCGTCCGTGTAGCGATCGCACAGCACCCATGCCCCGCGCTCGAGCGCGGGACGCACGAGGTTTTCGGTATGCACGGCCCGCGAGGCGAACATCAGCAGCAGCTCGGCCGCCACCGGCACCGCCTCCCCTGGCTCCGTCAGCACGAGCGCGCGGATTCGCTCGGCGAGCGGAGTGCCGCCTGGCTCGCGGGTCACGACGATCTCGCGGCCAGTCGCGCCCAGGCGCACGGCCAGCCGATCGAGCTGGGTCGACTTTCCGACCCCCTCGATCCCCTCAAAGGTGATGAACCTGCCGCGCGCGCTCATGCTCAGCGTCCCAGGGAGTTCTGTCCGCGCAGCCGCGCGAGGTAGCGGCCGACTGCCGCATTGTGCTCCTCGAGCGTGCGCGAAAAATCGTGCCGGCCGTCGCCGCGACCGCTGGCGACGAAGTACAGCTCGTCGGTATCCAGCGGCTGCACCGCCGCCGCGAGCGAGGCTGCACCCGGAAGGGCGATCGGCGTCGGCGGCAGCCCGTCGCGTGTGTACGTATTGTAGGGCGTGTCGGTCGTCAGGTCTCGCTTCCGGATGTTGCCTTCATAGGATGTGCCCATGCCGTAGATCACGGTCGGGTCGGTCTGCAACCGCATGCCGCGGCGCAGGCGGTTGACGAATACCGCGGCGATTCGCGACCGCTCGTCGGGCGCGCCGGTCTCCTTCTCGATGATCGAGGCAAGGATCAGCACTTCGTAGGGGCTCGACAGGGGCAAGTCGGGTCGGCGCTCGCGCCAGGCTGTTGCAAGTCGATCCTTGAGTCGCGCATGGGCGAGCTTCAATACGTCGAGGTCGGTGGCACCGCGCGGCACGAGATAAGTGTCCGGGAAGAGCTCGCCTTCGGGGGCAACCCTTGGCGCGCCGAGCTCGGTCATCAGCGTCGCGTCGGGCTCGGGCGCCAGGGTCTTACGGATGACGGGGTTCGCCTGAATCGCCGCGAGTGCGGCCGCGAACGTCCAGCCTTCGACGAGCGTCACCGGATGCAGCACGACCCGGCCTTCGACGAGCTGGTCGAGGAGTCCCGCCGGGCTTGTGCCTGGAGCGATGGAGTATTCGCCGGCTTGAATGCGCGCGGCCAGTCCGTCACGGCGGGCGATGAGCGCCCACAGCCGCGGATGGTCGAGAATGCCGCGCGCGGCGAGCGCCTGGGCGACGGATGCGAGCGGCACGCCGGGCGCCACCTCGAGTATCTGCGGAGCCGTGACGCGCGCGAGTGGAGCACGGTACCAGTTGTCGGCCGCGTAATAGGCGAGCCCGACAGCGAGCACGAGCGCGACGACGATCGCGACGTAGAGCTTGACGAGCGTGCTTGCTCTCACCACTCGCGCACCCAGGCCTGCGCGCGCCGCGCCCAGGGACCGACCGGCCAGGCGTCTGCGGCGCATCTTCGGACCGGCCATGCCCCGATGAGTGCGTTCGTGACGAACACCTCGCTCGCCCCGCCAAGCTCGTCCGGGCCCAGGTCGCGCTCGATGACCCGCGCACCCGAGTTGCGGAACGCCTCGAGAAGCGCGCCGCGCATCACGCCCGCGACTCCCGCCCGCGTCAGCGCCGGCGTGACCAGCTCCTCGTCTATGACCGCGAACACGTTGGTCATCGTGCCGGAGATGACCCGACCATGCACGTCGAGCATCAACCCCTCAGGGATGGAGGGGTCGGCCCACTCGCGGCGCGCCAGCACCTGCTCGAGGCGGTTCAGGTGTTTCATGCCCGCGAGCAGCGGTTGCTCGGCGAGCCGCGTCGTGCACAGGCGCAGTGTCACGCCCTGCTCGGCGAAGCTCGCCGGCCGCACGCGCGCCGGGAGCGCTGCGATCCAGCGGCGGACGGCACCTCCCGGGTCGGCCACATAGCCGCCCCCGCCCCGGCCGCGGGTGACGATGAGTTTGACCACGCCGGCGCCGGGCGAACGCGCGGCGGCCAGGAGTTCGCGACGGCAGATATCCTCGTCGGGCGCCGCGAGCCCGAGCCGCCCGCAGCCGTCGCTCAGGCGCGCCAAATGCCGCTCGAGGAGCCGGAGCCTGCCGTCGACGACCGCGAGCGTCTCGAAGAGCCCGTCGCCGAATTCAAGGCCGCGGTCGGGATAGCCGTCGGCCATCGCGGCACCGTCGAGCCAGAGCATCAGCGAGGCTCCGCGGTCAATGCCCGGACGAGTCCCTGCGCCTTGGCCCTCGTCTCGTCGAGCTCGCGGGCGGGATCGGAGTCGGCGACGATCCCGGCGCCTGCCTTGACGCTGAGCTGCTGCGAGCCGTTCTCGGCTTCAAGAACGACGGCGGTGCGAATCAGGATATTGAGATCGAGGCTGCCGTCGCGGGACAGGTAGCCGAACGACCCCGTGTAGGCCCCGCGCGGGGCTCCCTCGAGCTCGGCGATGATCTCCATGCAGCGGACCTTCGGGCAGCCGGTGATCGTGCCGCCCGGGAACATGGCGCGGATGATCCCGCCGGGTGTGACCTCCGGTCGCAACTGTCCGCGGACGTTCGACACGATGTGGTGCACGTGCGCGTAGCTCTCGATCGTCATGTACTCATCGACGAGGACACTGCCACCGACCGAGATCCGCCCGAGATCGTTGCGCTCGAGGTCGAGCAGCATCACGTGCTCGGCCTGTTCCTTCGCATTGGCGCGCAGTTCGCTCATGACCACGGCATCATTGCCCCGGCGCGGCCGCGTGCCGGCGATCGGGCGCGTCTCGACCGAACCGCGGCGGCTCGCGACCAGCCGCTCCGGCGAGGTCGACAGTACCGTCAGCCCCGGGAGCGCCGCGAGGCCGGCGAACGGGCCGGGGTTCGAGCGCCGCAAGCGCGCATAGAGTGCCGCCGCCGTCACCCCGCCCGGGAGACTCGTCCGCCACTCGCGCGCCAGGTTCGCCTGGTAGATGTCCCCGGCCGCGATGTACTCGAGCGCACGGCGGATCGCCTCGACGTAGCGCGCGGGATCGTCCTCCACGAGCGCGAGCGGCGGCAGCTGCGGAAGCGGGGGTTCCGCGGCGGGGCGCGCCGCGAGCGCCTGCTCTAGTGCGGCCAGGTCCTCCTCGGAACCGGTTTCGCCCACGAGCCACGTCTCGCCCGCCCGGTGGTCGTAGATCGCCGAGGCCCGGACCCGGAACGCGCCGGCGACGAGGCCGCTCGCAGCGGGGAGCTTCAGGCGCGGTTCGACCTCCTCGGCGAGCTCGTATCCGAGGTACACGAACCAGCCACCGGTGAACGGGAGGCGCGCCGCGGGACCCCTGGGGGGCGGCTGTTTCTCGGCGGCAAACCAGCGATCGAGGGCGCCGAGAAAGGTCCGCGACCCGGCCGCTGCACCCGTGAGCCGCCCTCCCGCCTCGAGCAGGAGTGCGTCTGGCGAGGCGGCGAGTAGCAGGTCGTAGCGCGCATGCGGCCCCCCCTCGCTCGCGCTCTCGAGCAGGAACGGGTAGCGCCCAGGCGCCGCCGCGTGGGCGGCGAGGAAGTCCGGCCGCCAGCGCCCGAGGCAGCGAGTGATCGGCTCGAGTTGGACGACGGGGGCGGCCTCCACGGCGGCGCCATCAGCGCAGCCGGCGGAACACCAGGCTGCCGTTGGTGCCGCCGAATCCGAAGGAGTTCGACAGGGCCACCTCGATCTTCATCTTCCGCGCCGTGTTCGGCACGTAGTCGAGGTCGCACTTCGGGTCGGGATTCTCGAGGTTGATCGTCGGCGGAGCGACCTGGTCGCGGATCGCGAGGATCGAGAACAGCGCCTCGACGGCGCCGGCCGCCCCGAGCAGGTGGCCGGTGACGGACTTGGTCGAGCTGATCGCGACGCGAGCTGCGCTCGAACCAAGCACCCGCCTGATGGCCACGGTCTCGGCGATATCCCCGAGCGGCGTCGAGGTTGCGTGGGCGTTGATGTAGTCGAGGGCGTCCGGCGTGACGCCCGCATCGTTGAGCGCATTCGACATCGCGAGGCGCGCGCCGTCGCCGTCTTCGGGCGGGGCCGTGATGTGATGGGCATCGCCGCTCATACCGAGCCCGGCGAACTCGGCGTAGATCGTGGCTCCCCTCGCCCTGGCGTGCTCGTAATCCTCGAGCATCAGCGCGCCGGCACCATCGGCCATGACGAAGCCGTCGCGATCTCGGTCCCAGGGTCGGCTGGCGCGGGTCGGATCGTCGTTGCGCTCGGACAGCGCTTTCGCCTGACAGAAGCCGGCGACGGCGAGCGGAGTGATCGCCATCTCGGCGCCGCCCGCCAGCATCGCGTCGGCGTCCCCGTACTGGATCGTGCGCGCGGCAATTCCAATCGTGTGCGTCGACGTGGTGCAGGCCGTGGCCAACGCCAGGTTCGGGCCCTTGAGGCCGTACCGGATCGACACGTGCCCCGAGATCATGTTGATGATGCAGGCCGGCACGAAGAACGGCGATACCTTGCGCGGCCCCTTGGCCTCGAGCAGTTTCACGTGGTTGATCTGGATCGTGTCGAGGCCGCCGATCCCGGCGCCCATCGCAACCCCGATCCGCGGAGCGTTGGCGGCAGTCACCTCGAGCCCCGAGTCCTTGAGCGCCTGGGTCGCCGCGGCGAAGCCGTACTGGAGGAACCCGTCCATGCGCCGGGCCTCTTTCGCTTCGAGGTACTCCTCGACGTTGAAGCCGCGGACGTCCCCGGCGAAGCGGGTCGGATAGTTGCTGACGTCGAAACGTCCGATCGGCCCGATGTAGCTGCGGCCGTTGACGACGTTGTCCCAGGCCTCGGCCACCTGGCTGCCGACCGGTGAGACGATTCCAAGGCCGGTAACGACGACACGACGCTTGGTCAAGGCGCCTCCGCGATTGAAGCCGAACTGGAAAGTGGTCGAACCGGCGACTCAGGGCGGCGAACCCGGCGCCGGGCCGGGTTCACCCGCGGCGCGGCTGTCAGGCTTTGCCCTGATGCTCGGCGATATAGTCGATGGCCTGCTGGACGGTCGTGATCTTCTCGGCATCCTCGTCGGGAATCTCCGTCTCGAATTCCTCCTCGAGCGCCATCACGAGCTCGACCGTGTCGAGCGAGTCGGCGCCCAGATCGTCCACGAAAGAGGCGTCGCTCGTGACCTCCTCTTCCTTGACCCCCAATTGCTCGGCGACGATCTTCTTGACCCTCTCTTCCACGCTGCTCATCGTTGTTTCGTCCTCTGTGGCGCCAACGCGTATCCCGCTCGCGGCGAGGGGACGGGTCCCTCCCCACCTGTCGCGTGGACGCCGCATTTTATGGGAAAGCCCGGTCCCCCGCCATCGAACAGATCATTAACGAATTCAACGACTTGCTCGCAGAGCGCTTATTGCATCTGCATTCCACCATTGACCGACAGGGTTTCGCCGGTCACGTACGCCCCTGCCGGGGACGCCAGATAGAGCACCGCGCGCGCGATATCGTCCGCAGTGCCGAGCCGGCCAAGCGGGATCTGCGCGGCGACCGCGGCGCGCTGCTCGTCGGTGAGCGCGCGAGTCATATCGGTGTCGATGAACCCTGGCGCGACGACGTTGCAGGTGATGTTGCGGGAGGCGACCTCGCGGGCCAGCGATTTACTGAATCCGATGATGCCGGCCTTGGCCGCGGCGTAGTTCGCCTGGCCGGCGTTACCCATCAGCCCGACCACCGAGGAGATGCTGATGATCCGCCCGCCCCGCGCCTTGATCATGCCGCGAAGCACTGCCTTCGAGAGCCGGAAGACGCTCGACAGGTTGGTCCGGATGACCAGATCCCAGTCCTCCGGCTTCAGCCGCAGCAGCAACGCGTCGCGGGTGATTCCGGCATTGTTGACCAGAATCTCGACCGCCCCCTCGTGCGCCTCGATGTCCGCGAGCGCGACCTCGACGCTGCCGGCATCGGCGACATCGAGCACGAGGCCACGTCCCTTGAGGCCGGCCTCGCCGAGGGCCCGGGTGATCGCCGTGGCACCGGCGGCGGTCGTCGCGGTGCCGACGACCCGTGCCCCGGCCCGGGCGAGCGCAGTCAGGATCGCGCTCCCGATGCCACGCGAAGCGCCGGTCACCAGTGCCAACTGGCCGTCGATCCGGAACGGGTCCACGGGGTTCGTCATGGAAGTGTCCTCACGTGAGCGCAGCTGCCAGGCTGTCCGGGTCCTCGATAGAAAGCATCGCGATCTCCTTGCGGCGGTCGATCCGCCGGTTGAGCGCCGTCAGCACCTTGCCGGGCCCGCACTCGACGATTCGCGTCGCGCCTTCCCGGATCATGGCGGCGACGGTATCGGCCCAGCGGACCGGGCTCGACAGCTGCTCAACGAGGTTGGCGCGAATCCCCTCGGGCGTGTCGTGGCGCCTGAGCGAGATTGCATACACCGGCCAGCGCGGCGTCTTCACGGGGACGTCGGCGAGCCGCGCACGGAACCGCTCGCCGGCGGCGTGCAGCAGCGAGCTGTGTGCCGGGACGCTGACCGCGAGCAGCAGCGCGCGCTTCGCGCCACGCGCCTTGCAGGCCTCGATCGCCCGGCCGACGGCCGCGGCCTGGCCCGCGATCACGACCTGCCCGGGCGAGTTGTAGACGGCAGGCTCGACGACCTCGCCCTGGGCCGCCTCCACGCACGCCGCCTCGACGTCGCGGTCCTCGAGCCCGAGGATCGCGGCCATCGCGCCCTGCCCTTCCGGCATCGCCTCCTGCATCACGCGCCCGCGGAACTGCACGAGCGCGACCGCGTCGGCGAAGCTCACGGCCTCGGCGCAGGCGAGCGCCGTGATCTCCCCGAAGCTGTGGCCCGCGAGCATCGCAGGCGCGGGCGCGCCCTTCGCCCGCCACGCGCGCCACGTCGCAACCCCGGCGGTGAGGATTGCGGGCTGGGTCCGCTCGGTCGAATTGAGCAGTTCCTCCGGCCCCTCCTGACTGAGCCGCCACAGGTCGTAGCCCAGCACGTCGGACGCGGCCTCAAAGGTCGCACGGACGACCGGCTCGCCCGCGGCGAGCGCGCTCAGCATGCCGATGGACTGGGAACCCTGCCCGGGAAAGACGACAGCCAGCGACACGTGGGTCCCCCGCAAAACGGCGATTATACCGAGCGTCCAGACGACCTGAGCGCGACCGCGGCGACGAGCCCTGCGAGCGCACCGTAGCGGTGGGCGGCCGTGATCACCGGAAGACTCGCGCCGAGCGCGCCTGACAGCGGGCCGTGCACGCTCTCCAACATGAGTTTCGCCGCAAGCAGCGCGAGCGTCACCACCGACTCGAGCGGCCAGCGTTTCCAGCACATGATCCCGGCGCCCGCCCAGATGCCGTGCAGCACGCCGGACAGCCCGAGGTACCAGCTTAAGGTCGGCTCGAGGAACCACAGCCCGAGGCTGACGCCGAGCGCGGAGGCGAGTGCGATGAACAGCCAGTCGCGGCCGCGCGCGTCGGCGCCGTAGAGCCACCAGAGGAGCGCGAGGCCGCCGACGTTCATCGCGAGGTGCGTCGCGTCGTAGTGCACCAGATGGCAGCCGAGCAGCCGCCACCACTCGCCCGCCGCAACTGCGCCTCGTTCATAGCGCAGAGCTTTCCCGACAGCGGGGCCGAGCGCGTGCGCGAGCAGCAGCACCGCCGCGACGATCGCGAAGGCGGTCGCACGCCTGGCGTGCCATCCGGCGCGGAACTTCGCGAGGCTCGCGGCCGTCAAAGTGGTACAGCCCTTCTGTTACAATTTAACGTTATTTCTGCCTGCCGGAGTCTAGCCCATGCCCGCCGCCGCCCGGTCCCTGCGCGCCGCCAAAGCCGCGCGGGGCTTCACGCTGATCGAGATCATGGTCGTGGTCGTGATCCTCGCGATCCTCGGTGCGCTGGTCGCGCCGCAGATCCTCGGCCGCATCGACGAGGCTCGCGTGACCAAGACCAAGAACGACCTGAGGCTCTACGAGAGCGCGCTCGATCTGTACAAGATGGACAACTTCAAGTATCCGACCACGGACCAGGGCCTGCAGGCCCTCGTCACCAAGCCGAACGATCCGAACCTCAAGAACTGGCGCACCGATGGCTACATCAAGCAGGTCGTCCAGGACCCGTGGGGCCATGACTACGTGTACGTGTCGCCGGGCGCGAACGGCCAGGCCTACGACCTCTCCTCGCTCGGCGCCGACGGCCAGCCCGGAGGCACGGGCCTCGATGCCGATATCAGCGTCCACGACCTGAAGTAGCCCGCGCGCGCCACCAGCAGAGTTCGCCCGGTGCGCGCCGTCTCACCGTTCGGAGGTCGCGGCGGCTTCACGCTGCTCGAGGTGCTGGTCGTCGTCGTCATCATCGCGATTCTGACGACGGTGGCGGTGCTGTCGGTCGGCGTGCTGGGCTCCGATCGCGAGCTCGACGCCGAGGGCGACCGGTTCACGGACGTGATCGCCGCCGCCACCGAGCAGGCGCAGCTCGAGGGGCGTGACTACGGGATCTGGTTCGGTCCCGCGCGCTACCAGGTGCTGACCTACGCACAGCTGACCCAGACCTGGGAGACGGTCGCCGATGACCGCCTGTACGACTCGCATGACATGCCGGCGGGACTTGCGATGCGCGTCGAGATGGAGGGCCGGCCGATTTCGGCCAACGACGTGCCAGGCACCGCGCGCGTCCCGCAGGTGCTGCTGTACTCGAGCGGTGACGCATCGCCCTACACGCTGACGCTGTCGCGCGACGGCTCGCAGTCCCAGTGGATCGTCGCCGGCCAGGCCGACGGCACGCTCGTCATCACGCACCCCGAGACCTCACCATGATCCGCGGCAGAGGATTCACGCTGATCGAGGTGCTGGTCTCGCTCGCGGTCGCGGCGATGGGACTCGCCGCGGTGCTTTCGGTCGTGACGAACGCCGCGCGCAACTCGGCATACCTGCATGACAAGACCCTGGCGAGCTGGATCGCGCTCAACCAGCTGACCCAGACGCGGCTCGCCACGACGCTGCCCTCCGTCGACCAGACGAGCGGCGATGTCGACTATGCCAACGACAAATGGAAGTGGCAGCAGACCGTCACGCAGACCGAAGTGCCCGGCATGCGCCGTGTCGACGTCAGCGTGCGACACGCGTCAGATCCGGACGATGTGACGCTCGCGACCGTCACCGGCTTCGTCGGCCGCTCCCAGTCAATGACCCAGTCCACCGGCATCACCTGGGACCTCGCCGTCGGAGCCACGCAATGAGGCGCGGGCCTCGATCCGGCGGCTTCACCCTGATCGAGGTGCTGGTCTCGGTGTTTCTGCTGGGCGTGCTCTCGGCCTTCGCCTACGAGACGCTCAACTATGTGCGCCGGTCACGGGAGACGACCGCCGCCGCCTTCGACCGCACCCGCAATCTGGAGCTCGCGGTTCACACGCTGGTGACCGATTTCGAGCAGCTCGAGCCGCGACCGGTGCGCGACCTGCTGGGGGTCGCGGTGGAGCCCGCGCTGCTCGCCGACCCGCGTACGACCAACGTCGCGACGCTGACCCGCGGCGGCTGGCCCAATCCCGCCGGGCTGCCGCGCGGGACCTTGCAGCGTGTGAATTACCGGCTCGATGGAACGACGCTGATCCGCGAGTACCGCACGGTGCTCGACGCGACGCTCGCCAATGCGCCGGTGCAGCGCGAGCTCCTGAAGGGCGTCACGTCGATCAAGATCCGCTACATGGACGCAACCAGCATCTGGCAGGTCCAGTGGCCGCCGCTGATCACGACCTCCCCGAGCAACGCCGTGCCGCAGAGCACGCGGCCGATCGCGGTCGAGATCACCCTCGTGCTCGAGGACGCCGGCACGATCGTGCGCCTCGTCGAGATCCCCGGATGAGGCGCGCGCGCGGCGTCGCCCTGATCATTGCGCTCGTCGTCGTGGCGCTCGCGACGATTCTCGCGACCCGGATCGGCGCGCACAGCGCGCTCGACCAGCGCCGCGGCACGAACCTGCTGGCGCAGGACCAGGGCTTCGAGGTCGCGCTCGGCGCCGAGACCTGGGCCATCGAGGTGCTGCACGACTCGGCCGCGACCAGCAAGCGCGACTCGCTGGACCAGGCCTGGGCAACGCCGCTGCCGCCGATCCCGATCGATGGCGGTTCGGTGCAGGGCCAGCTCGAGGACATGCAGGGCCGTTTCAACCTCAACAACCTCGTCACCGCCAACGGCGCCAAGAATCAGGTCGCGTTCGACCAGTTCAGCCGCCTGCTCGCGGCGCTGCAGCTCGAGCCGAAATGGGCCTGGCTCGCGCTCGACTGGATCGACCCCGATACGGTCGTCAGCGGCCCGGACGGCGCCGAGGACGGCGTGTACCTCGGCATGAGCCCTCCGTACCGGACTGCGAACCGCCCGATCACGAGCACCAGCGAGCTGCTCGCATTGCCCGGTTTCGGGATCGACCGCTACCGGCGGCTCGCGCCGTACGTCGCGGCTCTCCCGGTCGGCACGCCGCTCAACGTCTGCACGGCCTCCGGACTCGTGCTCGACACGCTCGCGCCGGGACTCTCGGCATTCGGGCAGGATCCTCAAGCCCTCGCGAACAACCGGACCAAAGGCTGTTTCCCGTTCCGTACCGACGTCCAGGCGGCGCTCTCCCCGCTGGTCACGGCACCCGGTCAGCTGCAGACGATCGTGAATGGACTCTCCGAGTCGACGCAATGGTTTCGCGCGACGACGATCGTCAGTATTGGCACTACCCAACTCACGCTGTACAGTCTGATCAACCGCAATCCCGGGGGTTATTCCCGCGTCATTCTGCGTACCCTGGGCACCGAGTGATCCATGGCTGAATCCTTCGTCCTGCGCTATCCCGTGCCCGGCGCATCCGCCGACGAGGCCGAGTGGCTGGCCGTGGACGCAAGCGGCGCGCGGATTGGCGAGCCCGAACGCGGCACGCTCGCCGCTGCCGCCGCCGCTGTTGGCGGCCGCAGGCTCATCGTGCTGGTGCCGGGCGAGGACGTCGCGCTGTCGGCCCCCGAGCTCCCTGCGCGCGGCGCGGCCAAATTACTCAAGCTCGCCCCGTTCGCTCTCGAGGAGCAGCTCGCCGCCGACGTCGAGACGCTGCACTTCGCGATCGGCCGGCAGGGCTCCGACAGGCGCGTGCCGGTCGCAACCGTCGAGCGCGAGCAGTTGGCCGGCTGGCTCGCACAGCTCGCCCTTGCGGGCTTGAGCCCCGCGGCGCTGTATCCGGACTCGCTGCTCGTGCCGGACAATCCCGGTCACGTCGTCGTGCTGATCGATGCGGGCAGGGTCATCGTCAAACGGCCGGGCGCCCTGCCGCTCGTGCTCGACGCCGATCCGCTCAACACCGCGCTCGCGCTCGCGGGCCTCGAGCCGTCGGCGGACGCCGCGGTCAGGGCACAGCACCTGCTGGTGTATGCGAGCACCGCGGACTGGCGCACCCGCCGGCCGGTCATCGAGGCGCTCCGAGACTCGGTCGGGAGCCTCAACGTGCAGCTGCTGCCGCACGGCCCGCTGCCGCTGCTCGCGGCCAGCGCCGTCACGGCGGCGCCCTGGAGCCTGCTGCAGGCGGAGTTCGCCGTGCGCGGCCAGGGTTTCGCCGGCGAATGGCCCCGCTGGCGCATGGCAGCCTCGCTGCTCGCGGCGTTCCTGGCGCTGCACGTCGTGACGCTCGGCGTCAACTACTGGCGGGTGCACCGCGAAGAGGTTACGGTCGACCAGCAGCTGCACGCCGCCGCCGCCGAGGCACTGCCGAACATCCAGAACATCGGCCGCCTGCCGAGCGTGCGCCTGGCAGTCGAGAGCCGGCTGCGCGCGAGCCGCGCCGCCGTCAGCGAAGGCCTGCTCGGCACGCTCGGCGCACTCGCAGCGGCGACGAGCGCGGCTCCCGGGACCCTGATCGAGTCCTTGAGCTATCGCGACGGCACCACGGACCTCACGGTCGATGCGCCAGACGTCGGCGCGCTCGACCGGCTGCGCGAAGCCGCCAAGGGCCGCGGCTTCGATGCACAGCTGCAAGGCGCCGCCCAGCACGCCTCGCGCTACCAGGGACGGCTGCAACTCAAGGGTCCGCGCTCATGAGCGAACCCGACTCGACTGCCGCCCGCCTCGAGGCCTGGTACGCATCGCTCGGCCCGCGCGACCAGCTGGTCGTGCGCGCCGGCGGGCTCGTCGCGGCCGCGCTGATCGTCGTGCTCCTCGTGTTGCAGCTCCACGGCGCAGTCAACCGCGCCGAGAAGCGCGTGGCCGCGAAACGAGCCGACGTCGCCTTCATCTCGAGCGTGCTCCCCGAGCTTCGCGCGGCACCACTGCCGCAGGGCGGCGGGCAGTCGCTGGTGACGGTCATCGACCGCACGACGCGCGATGCCGGCCTCGGCACGAACCTGCGTGGCGCTGAGCCGAGCGGAATCTCCGGCGTGCGGGTGCGCCTCGAAGGCGCCGCCTTCGATACGCTCGTGACCTGGCTGCTCAAGGTCGAGCGGGAGTATGGACTCTCAATCCAGACGGCGACGCTCGAGAAGACCGACTCGCCCGGCCGGGTCAACGCCAGTTTCACCTTCGTACCCGGCTGAGCGATGCGCCAGCGCACGCTGATCGCGGTCGTCGGCGGCCTCGTGTTCGTTGGCGTCGCGGTCGGCACCCTTCCGGCCTCGCTGCTGGTCAGCCGCTTGCCGCCCGACCTCAAGGCGGACGGGGTCAGCGGCTCGATCTGGAGCGGAAGTGCCGACGCAATCCGGCTGCGCGGCACGCCGCTCGGCGCCATCAACTGGGCGGCCGACCTCGGCGCGCTGCTGCACGGGCAGCTTGCCTACGAGATCGACCTCAGCCGGCCCGACGGCTTCGTGCGCGGGCATATCGCGGCGAGCTTAGGCAATGGGCTCACCGGGGAGAACATTTCGCTCGAACTCCCCGTCACGACGCTGAACCCTGAGCGCGCGAGCACCGCCTGGCAGGGAGATCTCAAAGGGACGGTCCGGCTGGTGCGGGTCGTCAACAGCTGGCCCACAACGCTCGCGGGCGCGTTCACGCTCTCGAACCTCAAGCCCCCGGGCGCCGACCAGGCGCTCGGCACTTTCGCGATCGAATTCGACCCGAAGGCCAGCACGCCCGTGCAGCTCGTCGGGCGGGTGAGCGACGTCGACTCCCCGCTCCTCGTGCGCGCCCAGCTGATCATCCGGCGCGACCGAAGCTACGTGCTCGACGGGGATGTGACACCGCGGCCCGGGGCGCCGCCCGAGGTCGCGCGGGCGGTCGCGTTCCTAGGCGCGCCCGACTCCTCCGGCCGCCGCCAGTTCCAGATCACCGGCACGTTCTGAGGCGAGCCCTCTGCTGCCACGTCCGGGACCGGCCGCCCGGCACGCCTCGGCCACCTCGGCCACCTCGGCCACCTCGGCTCTCAGCCGGCCGAGTCTGCCGCGACCGCCCATTCGCGCCAGCCGGCGTGCAGCGGAAAGTAGAGTCCGAGGCGGATCGGCCGCGTCGGCTCGCGTGCGCCGATCAGGCGCGCGTAGCTCTCGAGTTGCGGTGCGTAGCGCTGCTGCTCCTGGTCGAGGAAGGCCTCGAGGTTCGTCCCCTCGTGCACGCTCGTCTTGAAATCGACGATCCAGCGGATGCCGCCCAAATCCACGAACGTCCTGTCGATCCGCGCGGCCACGACCTGACCGCCGCGCGCGCTCGACAGGTCGAGCTCGCTGGCCGCCTCGCGATGCGACGCATCGAACAGCCAGCGGCCGCGCGGATCGGCGAGCGTCGCCCGCAGCGCCCGCTGCACGCGCTCGACAGAGCTGTCGAGCTGCTCGTCGCTGACGCCGAGCTCCTGGAGTCGGCGGCGCCATATGCCGGTTCTGCCCGAAAGATCGTCGGCGCGCGCACCCGGCGACAGGTACGCCGCGCGCTCGAGCTCCTCGTGCACGACCGTGCCGACGTGCCGCGCGGCGGCGGTGACCCACTCGAACTCGAATTCGGAGGGCCCCGGCGGCAGCGGCGGATCGGCGAGCGGCACGAGCGCCGGCGCAGCCGCAGGCGCCGTCCAGCCATCGGCGAGACGCACGAGCCGCGGCCCGCGCCGGCCGGCCGGCATCGGGGAGGCCGGTCGGGCCGCGCGACCCTCGCGTCCCGCGCGCACCGCGCGTTCGACCGCCGGCCATAGCGTTGCGAGCAGGCTGCCACGCGCCGGCCTCCGAATCTCCCGCTCCGGGTCGGCCACCGTCTTCACGTGCCCGACGAGGTACAGCCGCTCGCGCGCGCGCGTCGCGGCGACGTACAGGAGCCTGCCGAGCTCAAACTCGGCGCGCTCCCGCTCGAGCGCCTTGAGCCACGTCTCGAGCGACTCGAAGGGCTGCGAGCGGGCGCGATGTGGCGCAAGCACGAGCGCCGGACCCCGGTCAGTGCGTGCGAACTCGAGCCAGCGCAACAACCGTCCCTGCTCGCCGCGAGTCAACCGCCCGAGGCCCGTCAGGATCACGACGTCCCATTCGAGTCCCTTGGCCCGGTGCACGGTCAGCAGCTGCGGGGCGTGCTCGGCGCCCGGCTCCGGCGCCGCGTACAGGTCATCGAGCGCATCGTCGAGCCGCGGCGGGTCCTCGAGGTCACCGGCACTCTCGAGCTCATCTAAACGCGCGAAGAAAGTCGCGGCATTGTCGAGGTCTGCGGCCGCCGCGAGCGTCGCGGGCCCGCCGAGGGCGACCCAGGCGGCCTCGACGCACGCCGCAAGTGGACGCCGGCCGCGATCGCACAGCGCCGCATCGAGGACCTGTCGCGTGCCCAGCAGCCGCGCCCGGGGCCCGCAGCCGAGACGCTCGAGGCGTTCTGCATCGTGCATCAGCTGCCAGATCGTCGCATCCGGCGCATCGCCGGCAAGCTCCCACAGCGACTCGAGGCCGAGCCCGCACCACGGTGCGCGCAGGCACGCGAGCCAGGCGACCCTGTCGCCCAGGTGCGCGAGCGCGCGTGTGAGCGAGATCAGGTCGCGCACCGCGAGCCGGTCGGCGAGCGGCACGAGCTCGACGCCCTGGAACGGCAGCGCGCGTTCGCGCAGCTCGGCCGCAACTGCCGACAGCGGCTGGCGCGCCCGTCCGAGTACCGCGATGGAGGTCTTGGGGTCGCGCGCGCGCTCGGCGGCGATGATTCCGGTCACCCGTGCCGCCTCGTCGGCCGCGCTCGCATCCTCGAGGATACAGAGCTCGACGCCCGAGGCTGGCGCGGACGGGCGCACGGCGCGCGACGGGGAGTAGCTGACCGCACCGCGTGCCAGCTCCTCGCGCGCGGGCAGCACGGCGCCGAACGCTTCGTTCACCCAGTCGACGAGTGCCGGGCGCGAGCGGAAGTTCGCGACCAGTGTCAAGGGCTCGAGCGGCACACCGCCGAGCCCCTGCTCCCTGATCCTCAGGAACAACCCGACGTCGGCCCCGCGAAACAGGTAGATCGACTGCATCGGGTCGCCGACCAGAAACAGCGTGCGGCCGTCCCCCGGCTGCCAGCCGGCGGTCAACCGCTCGAGCAGCTCGACCTGGGCGGCCGAGGTGTCCTGGAACTCGTCCACCAGTATGTGCTGCAGGCGATAGTCGAGCTCGAGGGTGAGGTCGGACGGCTCCTCCGGCGAGCCGAGCGAGTCGAGGGCGGCCTGCTGGACCGCCGAGAAGTCGACCGCGCCTTGCTCGGCGAACACCGCGCCGAGCCGTGCGGCCGCGGCCACCAGAACGCGGTGAAGTGCGGCGAGCACTCGCCACTGCGCTTCCCCATAGCGGGGCGACGGCAGGGTCGCAACCTCGGCGAGGGCCGCCTCGAGCCCGGGGAGTCCTGCGAGCTCCTCGAGCAGCGCCTGGAATGCACTCTTCTCCGACCTCGCCTCCGGCGGGAAGCCCTGGCGTTTATCCACGCTCTTGCGCAAGCGTCGCTCGCGAGTGAGCAGCAGGGTCGCGAGCGCTTGCCAGGCAGGGAGATGCGCGGGCTCCGGACTCAACCCGCCGGGCCGCGCCGGCCCACCCGCCAGCATGCGGAGTCCCTGCTCCGACGACCCGAGCCGCGCCGCCGCCGCCCGCGCGAGCGGCCAGAGCCGGCCTGCGATGTCGGCCGGGAACAGCGCCCCGGCACGCGACAGGGAGGCGGCCACGAGCGCGCCGAGCGCATCCTCGAGCGCCGCGCGCAGCCCCGAATCAGGCGTGGCCGACACTGCTGGCAGCACGAGCCTCAGCCACCGGTCGCGGAACTCGAGCATCGTCGCGAGCAGCGGCTCGAGCAGGTCGACCTCGTTGTCCAGGTGCTCGAGCACGATCGCAAGGCTGTCGGCGAGCGCCCCGCCCGCCTCGAGCTCGGCGAGCGTACGGCGCGCGGCCGTCGCATACAGCTGCTTGGGTCTGCGGCTGACCGCGAGGCTCGCGCCGGCCCGCGACAGGATCGGCAGGCGCGCCGCAAGCCAGTGGTTCAGGGAGTCGATCGTCTGGATCCTCAGCCGTGTCGGTTGTGCCGACAGCTGCCAGCCGCGCTCGGCGTCGGCGGCGAGCACCCGCACCGCGAGCCTCAATGTCTCGGAATCGACGCTGTCTCGGCCCGGCTGACCGCGCCCCGCCCGGTCGAGCGCCTCGGCGATCCGCTCGCGCATCTCGCCGGCCGCCTTGCGGGTGAACGTGATCGCGAGCACCGCCTCCGGATGGCGGCTGCCGGCGAGGAGCGTCAGAAAACGCTGCGTCAGCAGCGTCGTTTTTCCCGAGCCTGCGGGCGCCTCGACGATGAAGGATTGAGAGGGATCGAGCGCGCGAGCGCGCGCGGCGGCATCCGGCGGCGGTCCCCGCTCGGCGGGCACGGTCATGGCCCGCCTCCCGCGCCGGTATCCGCTGCACCGTTGTCTGCGCCCGGCTCGTCTTCCCCACTCCCGACCGCGCGCTCCTCGATCCGGCAGAACGCTGCGAGAGCGCAGCGCTCGCAGGCGGCGTCCGCCGGGTCGACCGCCGCGATCCCGCGCCCGAACTCGAGTGCGAGGCGCACACAGACCGCGCGCCACTCATCGATCAGGCCCTGCCACGTCTGCCCGCGCAGCTCCGGCTGTCGCGCCCGCTCGAGCGCCCCGACGTCGGGCAGGAGTCCATCGCGCGCGGCAAGACCGCGAAACTTTTTGTCGATGGCAATCGGCAGGCGCGCGATCGCCACGGCCGCTGGAGGCACGGCCCGAGAGGCCGCGTAGATGGGAAGCTGCAAGGCATCGGGGCGCGCCCCTGCCCAGCGGCGCGGCAGGGACTTCCCCGTCTTGTAGTCGATCAGCACGGTCGAGCCGTCGGGGAGCCGGTCGAGGCGATCGAGGCGGATGTGAAGCGCGTAGCCGCCGAGATCCACGGCATCCGCACTCTCGCGCCCGATCACCTCGAACGGCGTGCGCGTGAGCTCGACGTCCGCGAGCGTGAGCAGCGCGCGCTCGAGCCACCTGCGCTCGAGCGCGAGCAGCCGACCCTCTGGTAGGTAGCCGCGATACGCCTCGACCGCCGATTGCACCGCCTCTGCCGCCGCGCGCTCGCGCCCGTCGGGCCCGCGCGCGGTGAGCTCGCCGTGCGTCAGCACCTCGCCCCAGAAACTCGCGAGCGCCGCGTGCATGAGTACGCCACGCACTCGGCGCGGCAGGCCCGTCCCCGGGCTCTCGAGCGGCACGGCACCGAGGCGCGCCTCGGATGCGGCCAGGAACGGGCACTGTGACTGCAGCTCGAGCACCCGCACGCCGCCCTCGATCCTCAATCCGGGGGCGAGCGGCGGCAGCGTCCCATCACTCCACGGGACGAGCTCCGCCCGCGCCCGGATCTCGGCCGCCCGCGCCGGGATGATCGCCGGGGGCGAGAGTTCGGGCGCCGCCGGCACGAGACCCGAGCGCAGCAGGCGCGTCTCCCCGTCCTGCCGCGCCGAACTCAGCACGAGCTCGGGTGTCGCGAGCTGCCAGCCGGCGAGCGCCTCGCGCGCCTCGCGCAGCGTCGCCTCCGGTGTCGCGGCCGGCATGCTCCGCGCGCGCTGCAGACTCTGCGGTAGGAACGGGTTCGGCGCCGCCGCGGCGGGGAACCGGTCGGCGGTCAGCCCCGCGACCCACAGGCCCTCGAACGGCAACCCCGCGTTCTCCAGCCGGTCGAGCACGACGACTGGCGGCTCGCCGATGGCCGGCTCGAACGGCGTCGCGGCGACGAGCGCGGCGAGCTCGCGCTCGGCCTCGGCGAAGGTCAATGGCGGCAGCACGCGCGCGAGTTCCCCGAACGTTCCGAGCAGCTCGTAGAGCCGGCGCGCCGCCTGGTCCTCGGAACCGCGGAGCGGCCGTCCCTGCGGCCAGCCGGCCGCGCGCAGCGCCCGCGGCCAGACCTCGGCCCACGCCGCGGCGCTGCGGCGCCGTCCCCCCTCGAGCGCGCCCCGCACCGCCTCGATCCGCCCGGCGACGTCCCGGGCGCCGACGCGGCTGCCGCGGATTCGGCGCAGCAGCTCGGCGATCGGAAGCAGCCGACTGCCGAGCCGCCGGAGTTCGGCGTCGAGCTGCGCGCCGAGCGCGGCCGCCGACCCGAGGCTCATGTTCTCGCTCCACGGCCGGATATACGGCGAGCGCAGCAGCCGGCCGAAGGCAAGCACGTCGATCGACTGGGCGCCGAGCGCGAGCAGCCCGAGCGCAGCATCGACCACCGCATGATCGGCGAGCCGGCGTCCGGTCGCGAACGCAAAGGGGCGCGCATCCGGCGCCCCGGGCGCCTTGAGCGCCGGTGCGAGCCGGTCCTCGAGGAGTCGCCTCACAGCAGGCGCGCGCTCGGCGAGATCCGGCACGATGATACCGAGCCGCGCCTCCGGATCGGCCATCAGGCGCTCGGCGAGCCAGCAGCCGATGACCTCGAGCTCCGCATCCGGAGTCGCCGCCTCGAGGCGCGCGAGGCGCGCGGGTCCGGCGGCGAGCTCAAGCTCGACGGGCGCGCGGCCACAGGCTGCGAGTACGCCGAGCAGGGTCCGACGCGCAGGAGTCGTGCCGCTGAAGCCGTGGAATCCCAGCGCACCGTGCGGCGCCGGACCGCCCGGCGCAAAAGCTTCCGCGCTGCGCGCGGCGAGCAGCGCCGGCAGGCGCGCGCGGTCGAGCGCGCCACGTGCGCGGCAGCGCGCCTCGAACTCACGGGCCCAGCCCTTGAACGCCGCGTGCTCGGGCGTCGAGGCCTCGAGCGCCGCCAGGTCGAGCTGCCAGTCGTGCAGCAGCTGCCAGGCACGCTCGGCGTCCGCGGCAGCGGCGCGGACGCTGACGAGCCCGTCGCCCGCCTCGCTCTCCTCAATGATCAGCTGCCACAGGCGCGTCGCGGCGTAGGGCCCGAGGATCGTCGGGCGCTGTTCAAGCCTGCGGGCTGCCCGTTCGAGCCACGCGCCGGCCGGATAGACGGCGGGCGTCGGCCAGACGAGGTGCCCGGCGCGCGCCGCGCTGAGTCCAAGGCGCAGCTTGAGCACGCTCGCCTGGCGCGCCGTCGCCGTGACGATCTCGCCACCGGCGTCGAGCAGTGCCGCGTGCGCAGCGAGGGCGGGCACTTAACTTCGCGCGACGGCCTTGAGCGGCGGCGCGCCGGCGCGCGTCGCGGCCGTCTGGGCATAGATGTCCAGCTGCTCCTCGATCCGGCCGAACACGTCCCGCAGCACCTCGGGCTCCGGCAGGCTCGTGACCCTGAAATGCGTGTTGTACGGCGTGTTGAAGCTGACGCCCGGTGCCACGACCACGTGCTTGTACTCAAGCAGGTCCATCGCGAACGCCTGGTCGTCGAACGCAGGAAGTACGTCGCGGCGCACGCCGACGAATGCATACATCGCGCCCATGGGCCGGCGGAGCTCGAGGTACTTGCTGGCAGCGACCGCCTCGAGGATGCACTGGCGCGACTCGTACAGCCGGCCGCCGGGCCGTGTCAGATCGCGGACACTCTGGTGGCCGCCGAGCGCCGTCTGCACCGCCCACTGCCCCGGCACGTTGCTGCACAGGCGCAGCGAGCTCAACAGCTCAAGCCCATGCAGGTACTCCCCGGCGCCCTCGCGCTCGCCGGAGAACACGGCCCAGCCGACCCGGTAGCCGCAGGCGCGATAGACCTTGGAGAGCCCCGACAGCGTCGCGCACAGCGTGTCGTGCACCAGCGTCGCGAGCGGCACGAACTCGGCCCCGTCGTAGGTCATCTGGTCGTAGATCTCGTCGGCGAACACCACCAGGCGATGTTTCTCCGCGAGCCGCGCAATGCGCGTCAGCACGTCGCGGCTGTAGACCGCGCCGGTCGGGTTGTTTGGATTGATCACGACGATCGCCCGCGTGCGGCGCGTGATCAGCCTCTCGATCTCGTCCGGGTCCGGCATCCAGCCGGCCTCGCTGCGGCACGGATAGTGAACTGCACAACCACGGTTCAGGATCGTCGCCGCCGTCCACAGTGGGTAGTCCGGGCTCGGAACGAGCACCTCATCGCCGTCGTTGAGCAGCGCCCGGAGCGTCAGGTCGATGAGCTCCGAGACACCATTGCCGATGAACACGTCCTCGACCGTGACGTGCCTGAGGCCCCGCTCCTGCTGCTGCATCACGATCGCTTCGCGCGCCGGGAATATGCCCTTCTGGTGCACGTAGCCCTCGGCGAGCCGCAGGTTCTCGATGATCGCGAGCCGCATCGTCTCGGGCGTGCGAAACCCGAAGGCACCCGGGTTGCCGATGTTGAGCGAGACGATGTCATAGCCCAGGCGCTCCATCTCGTGGGCGCGCCGGGCAAGCTGGCCGCGGATCTCGTAGCGCACCTGGGCAAGCGCCGTGCTGGCGCGAATCGTGGGCGTGGTCATGGGTAATCCTGGCTCGGTCACGGACCCAAGACGCCGAGGATAGCGCAGCCGGGCCCGGCCGCACGCGACGACTCCGCTCAGCCGATCACGCCCCGGGCCCTGAGGGCCGCGAGCTCGGACTGATCGAGGCCGAGCTCGCCCGAGAGGACCGCGCTCGTGTGCTCGCCGAGCAGCGGCGGCGGCAGCGGGTACTCGAGGGTCGTGCGGGAATAGCGGATAGGGTTTCGGACCTGCGGCACGCTCCCGGCCAGCGGATGGGCGAGATCCATTCGCATCTGCCGGTGGCGGATCTGCGGTTCGGCGAACACCGCGGCCAGGTCGTTGATCGGCCCGCACGGCACGGCCGCCGTCGCGAGCCGCTCGATCCACTCAGCCGTCGTACGCGCCGCGATGAGCTCGGCAACCAGCGGCACCAGTTCGGCCCGGTGCGCGACGCGGGCAGCATTGGTCGCAAAGCGCGGATCCGCCGCGAGCTCCGGCCGGCCAGCGAGCGAGGCGAACGCCGCGAACTGCCGGTCATTGCCGACGGCCAGCATCAGGTATCCGTCGGAGGTCGCGAAGGACTGGTACGGGACGATGTTTGGATGCGCGGTCCCCTGTCGGCCGGGCGCGCGGCCCGACAGCAGGTAGTTCATGCTCTGGTTCGCGAGCCAGGCGACCTGCGTGTCGAGCAGCGCCAAGTCGATGTACTGCCCGACACCAGAGCGCGTGCGCTCGTAGAGCGCCGCGATGATCGCGCTCAGCGCGTACATGCCGGTCATCAGGTCGGCGACCGCGACTCCGACCTTTTGCGGCCCCGCGCCCGGCTCACCATCGGGGACGCCGGTGAGACTCATCAGGCCGCCCATGGCCTGGATCATCGCGTCATAGCCCGCGCCCTGGGCGTCGGGCCCGTCCTGGCCGAAGGCCGAGATCGAGCAGTACACGAGGCGCGGGTGCGCCGGGGCGAGGTCTGCATAGGCGAGGCCGTAGCGCGCGAGGCCGCCGACCTTGAAGTTCTCGACCAGCACGTCGCAGCGTCCCGCGAGCGCGCGAATCAGCCGCTGCCCGTCCGCAGCGGCGAGGTCAATCGAGAGGGAATGCTTGCCGCGGTTGGTGGCGAGGTAATAGGCGGACTCGCCGGTGTCGGCCCCGGCCGCATCCTTGAGCCAGGGCGGACCCCAGCCGCGCGTGTCATCGCCGCTGCCGGGCTTCTCGACCTTGTAGACGGTGGCGCCCAGATCCGCGAGCGCCTGCGTAGCCCAGGGGCCCGCGAGCACCCGCCCGAGGTCCAGCACCTTGATGCCGTGCAACGGTCCCACCGGATTGCGCCTCCCGAGCGACTGGCGGCGCACGTTACCGCACCGGCGGCGATTCCGGAAATGCCCGTGGCATACTCGGGCGACCATCCCGACACGCGGAGCGCTGTCCGACATGAGCACGATCAAGACCGCGCTGCCGCTGCTGGCGCTGCACGAGGGCATCTGGGAAGGCACATACCGCTATTACGATGCGACCGGCGAGAAGATCGACGAACACCGGTCGCGCCTCGTGCTGCGCCTCCCCGCCGATGGTCCGTGGCCCTACGTGCAGACGAGCGAGTACACCTGGCCGAGCGGCAAGAAGGAGCGGCGTGAGTTCACGGCGACCTTCCGCGACGGGCGCCTGTGGTTCGACAGCGAGCGGATCTGCGGGTGGGCCGCCGAAGTGTCGCTCGATGCGCAGCGGCGCACGGCGATGCTCTACTGGGCGCGCAAGGACGAGCCGGGGACCTACCTCTACGAGATGAGCCAGCTGAGCGACTGCCACCGCTACCGCACGCGCATCGGCCAGTGGCTCGCCGGCGGCGAGACGCGCCTGAGGATACTGATCGACGAGCGCCGCATCGCGCAGGCGAGCGCCGGCTAAGGACGCGGCCCGTCAGGGCCGTGAATTCACGGCGGCGACCCGGAAGGATGCGGCCACGCGATCCTCGCCCGACCGGCAGCGCGCGGTCCCGCGCCATGCCCCTCTCCCAGCCCGCGACGGGCAGTGAGCGCAGAAAGATCCCGAACAGGAGTGCCAGCACGGCGCCACCACGAACGCCGGGACCGCAATCCCGGGCGCCCGCACGCGGTGCAGCCGACGCGCAGAAAAAAAGAAAGCGGCCGATCTGCGCCGCTTTCGTCACGCACCGGTCCGCACTCGCGTGCCGACCAGTGCTCCCCTCGCGCTTCGCATTGTCGTTGTCGTTCGAAGCGAAGCGAATGCAACCGGGAGGCGGACCCTAGCACTGGCCCGAATGCCGGTAAAGTTGCACTGCACTAGCACGATCCGGCGGACCGCCGAGCGTGGTCTCTAGACCCGGCGGCGCTGCCCGCCCGCCGGGCAGCGGCTCATACAATTGACACCCGCGGTCCTTTTGCATAGCGTGCCGCGACGCAAAAAGATCGACGGCGACCGCCCACGGGTGCGGCGTGCGCCGGCTGCGTCCCCAGTGAGGAGTGTTGGCATGCGCAAGATCCTGGTCGGCGTCAAACGCGTTGTGGACTACAACGTCCGGGTGCGGGTCAAGCCCGACGGTTCGGGAGTCGCGACGGATGGCGTCAAAATGAGCGTCAATCCGTTCGATGAGATCGCGCTCGAGGAGGCGTTGCGCCTCCGGGAACGCGGCGAGGCGTCCGAGGTCGTGGCCGTGAGTATCGGCCCGGACGATGCCCAGCAGCAGCTGAGGACCGCGCTCGCGATGGGTGCCGACCGCGCGATCCTCGTCAAGACCGACCGGACGCTCGAGCCGCTGACGGCGGCGCAGGCGCTGCTCGCGGTCGTGAGGAAGGAGAACCCGGACATCGTGATCGTCGGCAAGCAGGCGATCGATGATGACGCGGCACAGACAGGGCCCATGCTTGCGGCGCTCTGGGATCGCCCGCAGGCCACGTTCTGCTCCAAGCTCCAGATCAAGGGCGGGACCGCGGTCATCGTGCGGGAGGTCGACGCGGGCCTCGAGACGATCGAGGTCGACCTGCCGGCCGTGATCTCGGCGGATCTGCGGCTCAACGAGCCGCGCTACGTGAAGCTGCCGGACATCATGAAGGCCAAGAAGAAGCCGCTCGATGTGATCGAGCTCGCGACGCTCGGCGTCAGCACCGATGCGGGCCTGAAGACGGTACTGACCGAGGCCCCGAAGCCGCGCTCGAAGGGCATCATCGTCAAGGACGTCGGCGAACTGCTCGATGCCCTGCGGAAGCGGGGGCTCGTGTCATGAGCAAGATCCTGATCATCGCCGAACACGATGGCAGCAAGCTGTCGCAAGTCACCGCCCGCTGCGTCACTTGCGCCAAACACATCACCGGCGCCGAAATCACCATCGCCGTGTTCGCTTCCGATCCGCTCGCCGTGGCGGCCGCAGCCGCAGCGCTCGCCGGGGTCGGCAAGGTGGTCACGATCACCGATCCCAAACACGCGCACCCGCTCGCTGCCGTGCTGGCGCCCGTGGTGGCCAAGCTCGCGGGCGACTACACCCACGTGCTCGGCGCCTCGACCACCTTCGGCAAGGACCTGATGCCGCGCGTCGCGGCGCTCCTCGGTGTGGCGCAGATCTCCGACGTGATGAGCGTCGAGGGTCCGTACCGTTACAAGCGCCCGATCTACGCCGGGAATGCGATCGTCACGGTCGAGGCGGCATCGGACCGCAAGCTCGTCGCGACCGTCCGCAGCGCCTCGTTCGAGGCGGCGCCCGCGGGCGGCAGCGCGAGCATCACCGCGGTCAGCGTCGATGCGCCGACGCCGGCACACACGCGCTTTGTCTCGCTGAGTGCCGCGACCTCCGACCGGCCGGATCTGCAGAGCGCGCAGCGGGTCGTCTCGGGCGGCCGGGCACTCGGCAGCAAGGAGAACTTCCAGCTGATCTTCAACCTCGCCGACAAACTCGGCGCCGCGGTCGGTGCCTCGCGCGCGGCGGTCGATGCCGGCTACGCACCGAACGAGCTGCAGGTCGGCCAGACCGGCAAGATCATTGCGCCGGAGCTCTACGTTGCGATCGGGATTTCCGGGGCGATCCAGCACCTGACGGGCATCAAGGACGCGCGCACGATCGTCGCCATCAACAAGGACGGCGAGGCACCGATCTTCGAGGTCGCGGACTTCGGCCTGGTCGGCGACCTGTTCCAGATCGTGCCGGCGCTCGAGAAGGGGCTCGCGAAGTAGGCTCGGTCGACAGGATGCTGTTATGCGTCGCCGTAGGTATGCGCTGTAACTTATTGTTATTGCAAAGCTCGGCATTTCAACCGTCGGTCGCCTCGATCGTTGCCTGACGATCCGGCGGCCCGCGGTTACCTGGGCGGCGGCTCCATCGCTCGCGCCACATCCCGCTGGTGGCTCCAGCCACCCCACGTCATGAGCGCCAGCGCACACAGCAGCAGCGCGATGGCGCCGATCGCCACGGCGATCGTCCAGTCCTGCCAGCGAACGTCCAGGCGCGAGCGTTTGCGCATCCGTGCGCGACGATACCTCCGTGGATGGGCTCCTCGCCATCGATGCCGGGAGGGTCACGATCCTGCGCCGCTGATGCGGGGACTCCCGGACCGCGACCGATCGAGTAGCATCGCGCTGTCACACCGTGCTGGACACTCCCATGCTGCTGTTGATTGCCGCGCTGCTGGTGTTCTTGGGCGCGCACTCGGTCGCGATCCTGGCCCCGGGGCTGCGCGACCGGCTGATCGCTCGCCTCGGTGAACGGACATGGAAAGGCCTTTTCTCCGTGGTCGCGCTCGCGGGCTTCGTGCTGCTCGTCGCCGGGTTCGCGGCGGCCCGCACGTCCCCCATCATCCTCTACCATCCACCCGCCGCCGCGCGCTACGTCGCGCTCGTGCTGATGGTGCCGGTCTTTCCGCTGCTGCTCGCCGCGTATCTCCCCGGACGCATCCGCTCGACCCTGAAGAATCCGCTGCTCGCGGCCACCGAGGCCTGGGCGTTCTCGCATCTGCTGGCGAACGGCGGTCTCGCCGACGTGCTGCTGTTCGGCGGCTTTCTCGCGTGGGCCGTCGCCGACCGGATCTCGCTGAAGCGCCGCGCGCCGCGGCCCGTCGCGAGCGCGCCGGCGGGCCGCTACAACGATGCGATCGCGGTGGTCGCAGGGCTCGCGCTCTACGCGCTGTTCATCGCGGATCTCCACCAGCGGCTGATCGGCGTCGCGCCGCTCGGCTGACGCCTCGCGGCTAGCCCAACTTGCGCAGAATCTTAGTAGTCGATGCGGCGAATCAATATCTTAGGCCGAAAGTCGGCACTACAATTTTGGCGATTACGGCGGGGAGTCAGGTGCTGATGGCGATAGCGGGCAGCTCGAGCTCGGTCTGACG
>DATNIE010000003.1:0-22671 GCA_035604595.1 Steroidobacteraceae bacterium
TGCTATCGCTCCACTCGCGCAGCTTGTAACGCTGCAATTTGCCTGTCGCGGTGCGCGGCAGGCTCGGGACGAACTCGATCCAGCGCGGATACTTCCAAGGCTCGAGGGCACGCTTGACGTGCAGCTTGAGTTCCTCGTAGAGCGCCCGCCCCGGCGGCTGGTCAGGTGGCTCCTTGAGCACGACGAAGGCTTTTGGCTTTAGCAGCCCCTCCCCGGCGTCGAAGGGAATGACCGCGGCCTCGCGCACGCGTCGGTGGCTGGTGAGCGCCGCCTCGACCTCGATCGGCGATACCCACATGCCGCTTACCTTGAACATGTCGTCGGTACGGCCGCAGTACAGGTACACGCCATCCGGGCGGCGCTGATACTTGTCGCCCGTGCGGGTCCATTCGCCTTCAAAAGTGCGGCGGGTCTTGTCGCGCTGATTCCAGTAGCCCTGCGCGGCCGTCGGTGCGCGCACGAGCATCTCGCCGATAACGCCTGGACCCACCTCGTGGTTCTGGTCGTCGACGAGCTTGAGCTCGAAGCCCTCCACTGCGACGCCGGAAGTGCCGTAGTCGACCTTGTCTGGCAAGTTGGTTAGAAACAGGTGCCCAACTTCCGTGGAGCCCACGCCGTTGACGATGTCGACGCCGAACCGGGCCCGCCACGCTTGGCTGATCTGTGCCGACAGCGGCTCGCCGGCGGAGCAGCATAGCCGCAGGCGGTTCGAGCCGCTGTCCGGCTGGCACGTCGGCTCATCGAGTATCAGGGCGTACAGGGTCGGCACGGCATAGAAGACCGTTGGTTGAAACCGACGCATCAGAGCGAACACCGCCTGCGGCGTCGGGTGCTCGGGGCAGAGCACGGCCGTGGCGCCGGCACCCATCGGTACGAACAGCGAATTGCTGAGCCCGTAGGCGAAGAAGAGCTTCGGTGCCGAAAAGCTGACGTCCTCCTCGCGAAAGCCGAGGCGCCCCTGGCCGCAGTACTGCGAAATGAGCCGCGGCGTGGAATGGACGTGCATGACGCCTTTCGGCGAGCCGGTGGTGCCGGAGGAATAGAGCCAGTAGGCCACCTCGTCGGCGCAGGTGCGCGCAGCAGGCGCTGGCTCCGCCGTCGCGAGCAGCTCATCGAGCGAGGGCAGAGCCGGTGGACCACAGCCGACGACGATGATGGCCTTGACGGTCGCGACGCCGCGTGCGGCCTCCTCGATGACCGGCAGCAATACGGCGGACACCAGCACCACCTTGGCCCGTGAATCCTCGAGCAGGTAATGGTACTGGTCGGCCGTCAGGCGGGTGTTGAGCAGCACCGGGACGATGCCGGCCCGGATCGCGCCCCAGAACAGAATCGGAAACTCGACTGAGTCCAATAGCACGAGGGCGACTCGGTTCTCCGGCTCCACGCCGAAGCGAGCCAGCACGGTGCCGATGCGGGCGGCGCAACGGAGGAGTTCGCCGTAGGTCAGCGTCCGCTGCGGATCGCACACCGCTGCCCTGTCGCCGCGTCCTTCGGCGACGCTGCGATCCAG
Organism: Steroidobacteraceae bacterium; assembly: GCA_035604595.1. Classification (GTDB taxonomy): domain Bacteria; phylum Pseudomonadota; class Gammaproteobacteria; order Steroidobacterales; family Steroidobacteraceae; genus CAIKZZ01. The sequence goes on from DATNIE010000003.1 coordinate 1,514, forward strand.
GAAGTCGACGGCGGCGTTGTAGACGTGCTCGGTCGGCATGAGCGCTACGCTGCCATAGACCGTCTTGACGAATGACCCATGTGGTGAGCCCGGCGGCGGAGCGGTTCCCGGTGAGCGTTCTGTGTCCGGCGTGCGCGTCGCGCCGGAACGTTATCTCAGCCATGCAGCCGGCTGGCAGCGGTGCGACGCGCCGGGCGGCGCTCGGCCAGATCGCGCTCGACCAGGCGAAGCATGGTCGCGATCGTGATCGAGCCCAGGGTCGCGCGCACGCTGTCGTCGATCTCGCGAAGCACGATCTCGAGGGCGGCCGCCTCGGCGGTATCCTGGCCCGGCCCGCCGGCATCAAGGCCGCGCGGCCCGAGTGCCTCGAACAGCTCGATGACGTCGAGCAGGGTCGTTCGCCGCGCACTGCCGCAGAACTGGTAGCCGCCACCGGCGCCGCGCACCGAGCGGACGAGCCCGGCTCGCCCGAGCACGTGCATGACTTTGGCCAGGTGATGGGTGGAGACACCGTGCTTGGCACCGATCTCGGCGACCGTCAGCTGCCGATCCGGATGCGCGGCCAGCTCCAAGACGGAGACAATGGCCAAGTGGCTTGCGATCTGCAGCTTCATGTAGCGGGTCCTCAGTTCGGCGCGACGCCGTCGCGCGCGTTCAACCCAGGTCCTTTTCCAGCTGGATGTATGGCCCGGCCATCATTCCCGCGCCGCGGAAGAACAGCATCGGCAGGCGGTTGTCGCGTGCCACCATGGTCCGCATCTTGCTGACTCCCGCCTTGCGGAATTCTCGGGCGATGGACTCGAGCAGCGCCTCGCCGACGCCAAGGAGCCGCGAGTCTGGGTCGACCGACAGGGCGTACACCCAGCCACAGGGCGCCGAGCCGAATTCCCAGGCCCGGATCTCGCCGACGATGAAGCCGAGAAAGCGAGCGGCAGCGTCGGAGGTGGTCGCCACCAGGAACATCCCGGCCGGCTGGCCAACCTTCTTCTGGCGTTCGTACAGTTCGAGCCAATGCGTCGGCTTCGGAAGCGCGGTGACGCGTTCGTCGAGAGCCGCGACGGCGACAACGTCGCCGCGCTGCGCCGGGCGGAGCACGAAGGCCGGCTTGCTGTTGACGGCCGGCGGGGCCGCGCCGGCGGGCGATGCGGCGCGCGGCCGCGCCAGACGAGATTGTCTCTTGGTGCGATTCGGGGTCCGCTTCATCCGATGCTCTCGCTGCCGTCCGCCATTGGAACCCCGCCTACGCCGGTCGTGTCGCCGCCGGAGGCCCTCTGGGCCGGGTCGCGACGAGCCTGTGGACCCTAAAGAAGTATTTCGGTACCATAATACGCGCGCGGCGTTGTCTAGACAAATCCCGATAAACCCGACCCGGCGAGCCTACCGGCAGGGACGGGCGGGCGGCAGCAGTCCGCCGCCAGGAAGGACAGATGCGCGACGATGAGCAACCGGTTCCCAGCAAGCGCATCGTGCGCGTGCGGCTCAATGGGCGGTGGCGCGAAGATGCCGTCGCCGACAACCAGCTGCTCGTCGATTACCTGCGCGAGACCGTCGGACTCACGGGCACGAAGACCGGCTGTGACGGCGGGGAGTGCGGCGCCTGCACCGTGCTTCTCGAGAGCGCGCCCGTTCCGTCGTGCATTACCCTTGCGGTCCGTTGCGACGGCTGCTCGGTCGAAACGATCGAAGGTCTCGCGGTCGGCGGCCGGCTGCACCGGCTGCAGCGGGCCTTTCACGAGAAGCTCGGCACGCAGTGCGGGTTCTGCACGCCGGGGATGATCATGGCCGCGGAAGGCCTGCTGCGTCGCCAGTCGGCGCCGAGCGATGCCGAGATCCGCGCAGCGCTGTCCGGCAATCTCTGCCGGTGCACGGGATACGTCAAAATCATCGAGTCGGTCCGTACCGCGGCCGGTGCGGATCCATAGGCAGCGCCAATGACGGACAGCAAGGGTCCCGAGCGTGGCGTTCCGCTGATTGACGGCATCGACAAGGTGACCGGCCGTGCGCGCTACACCGCAGATCTCGACCATCGCGGTGCGCTAGTCGGCCGGATCTACCGCAGTCCGGTGAGCCACGGGGAGATCCTGCGCCTCGATGTGTCGCGGGCGCGCCGCCTCGAGGGCGTCGTCGCCGTCATCACTGGCGAGGATTGCCGCCATCCGTACGGGGTGCTGCCGGTCGCGATGAACGAGTTCCCGCTCGCCCGCGGCAAGGTCCGCTACCGCGGCGAGCCGGTGGCGGCAGTCGCGGCGCTCGATGCCGAGACTGCGGCGCGCGCCTTGCGCCTGATCGAGCTCGAGGTCCGGGAGCTGCCGGCCTACTACGATGCCGACAGCAGCCGGGCCCCGGGGGCCGCGCTGCTTCATGACAACAAACCCGACAACCTTGAGCGCGCCGTCCATCACGTGTTCGGCGACCCGGCAGCAGGGTTCGCCGCGGCCACCCTGGTCCGGGAGGCAGTGTTCGACTGCGCGGAGGTCAACCACGCGCAGATCGAGCCGCACGCCGCGCTGGCTGACTACGACCCCCTGACCGAGCGGCTGACGATGCAGAGCGTGTCGCAGGTCACGTTCTACCTGCACATGATGCTTGCGCGCTGTCTGGACATGCACGAGTCGCAGATCCGCGTCATCAAGCCGTTCGTCGGCGGCGGCTTCGGCGCACGGGTCGAGGTGCTGAATTTTGAGATCGTGACGGCGCTGCTCGCGCGCGCGGCGCAGGGCAGAGTGTTGATGGAACTCACGCGGGAGGAAAACTTCCTCACGCACCGGGGGAGGCCGCAGACGACGATCCGCCTGAAGCTCGGCCTGCAGAGCGACGGCTCCATCACCGCCTGCGAATGCGAGGTCGTGCAGCGCGGCGGCGCCTACGCCGGCTACGGCATCGTCACGATCCTCTATGCCGGCGCACTGCTGCACGGCCTGTATGACATCCCGGCCGTCAAGTACGACGGTTATCGCGTCTACACGAATCTTCCGCCCTGCGGCGCCATGCGCGGCCACGGCGGCGTCAATTCGCGCCACGCCTTTGAAGTGCTTCTCGACCGCATGGCCCGTGAGCTGCGCCTCGACCCGTTCACGGTGCGCCGCCGCAACCTGCTCAACGCACCGACGCGAACGCTGAATGACCTGATGGTCAACAGCTATGGCCTCGGCGAGTGCCTGGAGCAGGTCGAGCGCGCGAGCGGCTGGCATGAGCGCCGCGGCCGGCTGCCCGCCGGCAAGGGTCTCGGCATGGCCTGCTCGCACTACGTGAGCGGCGCGGCGAAGCCGATCCACTGGACCGGCGAGCCGCACGCGGTCGTGAACGTCAAGGTCGACTGGGACGGTTCCGTCACGGCGCTGACCGGCGCGGCAGACATCGGGCAGGGCTCCTCGACGATGGTCGCGATTGTGGTCGCCGAGACGCTCGGTCTGCCGCTCGACCGGGTGCGGGTCATCGCCGCGGACAGCGCCCTGACGCCCAAGGACAACGGCGCCTATTCATCGCGGATCACGTTCATGGTGGGGAACGCGGCGATCGACGCCGCGCGTCAGCTCAAGCAGCTGCTCACCGCCGCGGCCGCGCGGAAGATGGGACTGCAGCCCGATGAAGTGGAATGCGTCGGCGGGACTTTTCAAGCTCTGCGCGTCCCGGAAACAGCACTGCCGTTCGCCGACGCGGTCAAGGCGGCGCTCGTGGATCGGGGCACCCTGACGACCAAGGGTACGTTCACCTGCCCGCCGGAGTCCCAGGGCGGCAAGCACAAGGGCGGTGCGGTCGGCTCGACGATGGGCTTCAGCTACGCCGCCCAGGTGGTCGAGGTGAGCGTCGACGAAGCGACCGGCCAGGTGACCGTCGACAAGGTCTGGGCCGCGCTAGACTGCGGCCACGCGATCAACCCGCTCGCCGTGCGCGGCCAGATCGAGGGCGCCGTGTGGATGGGCATGGGACAGGCGCTCTGCGAGGAGACTCGCTACCTCGACGGACTACCGGCGCACGCGAGCCTCCTTGAATACCGCGTGCCGACCAGCGCCGAATCGCCGCCGATCGAGGTGCACATCGTCGAGAGCCACGATCCCTACGGGCCGTTTGGCGCCAAGGAGGCGAGCGAGGGAGCACTCGCCAGCTTCGCCCCGGCGCTCGTGGCCGCGGTAGCAAACGCCATCGGGATCGATGTCGACACACTGCCGGTGACGCCCGACCGGCTGATGGAAGCGCTGGTCGCCCGACGCCGCCAGGCACGGCTGCGGGCGCTCGGGGGCCAAAGGCCATGAGCGCGCTGCTTCCGGGATTTCGCATCCTCCGCCCGGCAGCCGTCGATGAGGCCGTGGCCGCGTGCGAAGGCCAGAACGACGCCCGGTATCTGGCCGGCGGGACCGATCTGATCGTTAACCTGCGGCGTGGCCTCGGCACGCCGGCGGTGCTCATCGACCTGACGCGCATCGGCGAGCTCAGCGACCTGCGTTGCGGGGATGGTGGGACGCGCATTGGCGCGGGCGTGCGCATCGCGCGGCTCGCGGCCGATCCCGCCGTCGGCAGCCGGTATCCTGCCCTGCGCGAGGCCGCGCTCACGGTGGCCGCTCCCGGGCATCGTAACCTCGCGACCGTCGGCGGCAACCTCTGCCTCGATACGCGCTGCATCTACTACAACCAGAGCGACTGGTGGCGCGCGGCGAACGCCTTCTGCCTCAAGTATCAGGGAGACCTGTGCCACGTCGCCCCCGAGGGTCAGCGCTGCCATGCAACCTTCAGCGGTGATCTCGCTCCTGCGTTGATCGTCCTCGGCGCCGAGGCGGAGATCGCCGGGCTCGCCGGTCGCCGGCGCATCGCCGTCGCGGATCTGTACACCGAAGACGGTCGCGCCCACCTGCGGCTCGCCGCGGGTGAGCTGGTCACGGCCGTCGAGCTGCCACCGGGACCCGTGCGCTGTGGCTATGCCAAGCAACGGATCCGGGGAGCGTTCGACTTTCCGCTCGCCGGTGTTGCGGTGGCGCTCGAGGTAATCGCAGGGCGGCTGTCGGCGCTGCGGGTCGCGATCACCGGCACGAATTCCCGGCCGTTCCTTCTCGAGGGCACGACGATGCTCCTCGGGCGGGCCGTCGGCGAGGCAGTCCTCGCGGAGCTCGACAAGCTGGTGCAAAAGCAAGTGCGGCCGATGCGTACGACGCTCACCCAGGCGAACTACCGGAGAATCGCGGCTGCCGCGCTCGCCCGGCGCCTGGTCGCGTCCTTAAGCGCGACGGCACCAACCGCTCCGTGAGCTGTGACTGCGGCTCGCGCCGCTGATCCGATTGGGATGGGCAGCACCTCGACGTGCGTAGCCTCGACCGCACGGAGCCGCTGGTCGAAATCTGCGCGCGCTTGACAAAAATTAAATAGGTATTATCGTACCAGAATAGTATTCTGCAGCATGCACCGCCTTCCGAGAGCCAGCGCGCAGGAGTCGAGCGATGTCGGCCAGCCGGATCAGTCAGACCCTGCACGAGGAACACCAGGCGACCATCGCGTTTGCCGAGCGCCTCGAAAGCCTGCTGGCCAGGCAGCAGCGCCGGCTCCCGGACCGCGCCGATCCAGCGGTTGCCATGGTGCTCCATAGTCTGCCAGCGGTACTCGACGGGGAGCTTCGCCGACATTTTGACTTCGAGGAGGCACAACTCTTCAGTCACCTCGCGTCAATCGGGGATGCGGCCATCGGTGAGCATCTGACCAGTGAGCACGATGCAATGCGACCTCTGGGCGCGCGCCTCGTCGCCCTCGGCGGGCAGGCGCTCAACGACGGCTTCGGCGATGCGAGCTGGATGGAGTTCCGCGGTGCAGCAGCCGAGCTGTGCGAGCGTCTGCTCGCGCACGTGCAGAAGGAGGAGATGGTGCTCCTGCCGCTGCTCGACGACGCCCTCGATCCGGAGGCCGACGCACGCCTGTACGACGACTACGTAGGCAATGCCTGAGGCGCCCCCGTGACCGGCACGAACGCGACCGCAGATACCCGCACCCGGCCGCTGCGCGGCGACGATCTCGAGCGAATGATCATCATCGATCAGGCGCATACGGGGCGCTCGCGCCGCCGGTTCCTGGCCAAGCGGCTCAGGTCCGCCACTAAGCACCCGGAAAACTTCGTCCACCTCGGCATCGATCGTGGTGGTGTGCTGGTCGGGTTCGTGCTCGCCCGGCTGCTGCAGGGCGAGTTCGGGCGCGCAGACTCGAGCGCGGCCCTCGATCTGCTAGGCGTTGCGCCCGACGGCCAGGAGCACGGCTACGGCCACGCGTTGATGGACGGCCTGCTCGGCGAGGCGCGGCAACGCGGCGTGCAGCACCTGCAGTCGGAGGCGGAGTGGACCAACCACTCACTGCTCCGGTTCTTCGATGCGACGGGCTTCAAGCTGGCGAGCCGGGTGGTGCTCGAGCGGCGCGTCGGCGAACCGTTCAACGAGAGCGTCGAGGATATCTGACGGGGAGACAGACGATGGCGGATCGACCCATCATCAAGGTTCCGGAACGCGTCGGCGACCCACGCGAGGTGGACTACAGCCATCCCGCACCGGCCGATTTCGGGCCGCTGGCGCGCGACCGCATTCCGGTCCGCGCCATCCGTGAGAATGACCTGCTGGCTCTGACGGCGATCGACCGCGACATCACCGGCCGCGACCGCTCGCGGTACTTCGAAGCGAAGCTCGCCGAGGCGCTGCATGAATCGGACGTCCGGGTGTCGCTGGTCGCCGAACTCGACGGGCGGCCGGTCGGCTTCATCATGGCCCGCGTCGATCTGGGGGATTTCGGGCGCACCGAGCCCACGGCCGAACTCGACACCATCGGCGTGGCCCCCGACTGCCGCGACCGCGGGGTTGGGCGCGCGTTGCTGTCGCAGCTGATCGCCAACCTCGCGTCGCTGCGCATCGAGCGCATACTCACCGAAGTGACCTGGGACGATCGCGAGCTGCTCGAGTTTCTTGCCCGATTCGGGTTCCGGCCGTCGAGCTGCCTGGCCTTCGATCGCTCGGTCAGCTGACGGCTGCGCCGTCCCGCATCTCACCCCGGGCGCCGCGGTGACGCACCGCAATGATCTCGGCGATGATCGCGACGGCGATCTCGGCCGCCGACCGTCCGCCCAGATCGAGTCCTATCGGCGCATGCAATCGCCCGAGTTCTGCCTTGAGGCCCGCCGCCTCGAGACGCGCGGCGCGCTTGGCGTGGGTCCGTGTGCTGCCGAGCGCGCCGACGTAGAACGCGGGGCTCCGCAGCGCCGCGACCAGCGCCGGATCGTCGAGCTTCGGATCGTGGGCCAGGGTGACGACTGCCGTCCGGGCATCCGGGGCCAGCCGGGCCATGGCCGCAGCCGGCCATTCGTGGCTCAGCGTCACCTCCTGGAAACGCTGTGGCGTAGCGAAAGCCTGGCGCGGATCGATGATCGTCACCTGATAGCCGGCGAGCGCGGCGATCGGCGCCAGATGCTGCGCGACGTGGACCGCGCCGATGATCAGGAGCCGCGGGGCAGGCGCATAGATCCGCACGAACAGCCCCTCGTCGCCCACCAGCGGACCGCTCTCGTCACTGACGAAGCGCCGGCGGATCTCGGCGACCGCTGCCGCCGGCAGCGGCAACGGGCCTTGCGCCGTCGTCGCGTCCACGAGTGCCTGCGCACCGTCCGCGAGCCGTGTGACGATGGCCGCGGATTGCTGCGTCGTGCGGGCCGCGACCAGTGCTGCGAACAGTTCTGCTTTCATCCGACCCGCTCGACGTACACCTGGACGCGTCCGCCACAGGCGAGGCCGACCTCCCAGGCCTCGGCGTCGCTGACGTTGAAGTCGAGCAGCCGTGCTTCGCCGTCGGCAATGGTGGTGAGCGCCGCTTCGACCACGGCGCCCTCCACGCAGCCGCCGGAGACCGAGCCAACGAACGTTCCCGCGTCATCAACCGCGAGATGGGTGCCGGCCGGGCGCGGCGAAGAACCCCACGTGCGAACCACCGTCGCCAGTGCAACCCGTTTGCCGGCCGCGAGCCAGGTGCCGATGCACGCCAGCAACTCGTCTGTTTCCCCTGCCATGGGACCGCTGGCCTCCTCGCGTGCTTAGGCATGGCTGCGCGGACGTCCCCGGATTACACCGGCGCGGCCGCGCCGCTCTCAATCAGCCGTGCAGCTGCCGGTACTTCTCGAGCAGGTCGTCTCTGCTCTCGGCAAAGTCTGGATTCTCCACTATGCAGTCCACGGGGCAGACGAGCTTGCACTGTGGTTCGTCCTCGGCGCCTACGCACTCCGTGCATTTCAGCGGATCGATGACGTAGATCGGATCCCCCGCCGTGATCGCCTTGTTCGGGCACACGGGCTCGCAGGCATCGCATGCAGTGCATACGTCATTGATCATCAGTGCCATGTCTGCGCTACCTCCAGGGCTACGCCGCCCGCTCAATCTCGCCTCGCGCCACCAGTCTGTCGAACCGATATGCGCCCCACAGCGCCGCGCCGATGGCCCCGGCATAGGGCGAATCCGGATGGCTGCGGACCGTCGTCTTCATGTTCTTGACGTTGCCGATCTCCTCGCCGAGCGCCGCGACCAGCCCCGTGTCGAGGGCCAGTCCGCCCGTGACCATGACCACGCCGCTCGTCGCGTCGATGGACTTGAGCAACTTGGCGAGCCGGCTGGCCATGGACAGGTGGATACCCTTCACGATATTGGAGGCCGAAATCCCCCGCGACACCATGTTGATGACGTCGGTCTCAGCGAGCACGGCGCAGATCGAGGATACGACCTCCGGATTGTCGGCTTGGAGTGACAGCGTCCCGATCTCGTCCTGGGCGATCCCGAGGTAGCGGGCGATGTTCTCGAGGAACTGGCCGGATCCGGATGCGCACTGGCTCGTCATCTTGTACTTCAGCACCTTGCCACGCTCGTCCATGGCGATCGCCCGGCCGTGCAGCGCTCCGACGTCGAGCACCGAGCGTGCGCTGGGATCGAGGTAGATCGCTCCGCGCGCGTGGGTCGTCATCGAGTAGAAATGGCCGGTGTGAAACGGCGCGCTCTCCCCCTCACCGGTCGTCGCGACGTAATCGACCTGTTTCTCGGACAGCTTCGCGTCCTCGAGCACGTGGTCGAAGCACTGACGGGCGAGTTCGATGGGATCCCGTTGGCGGATCCGCAGCGTCGAGCGCGACAGCCACTCAGTCTTGCCGTCCTCCACCCGCATCAGTGCGGCCTTGACGGCTCCCGTACCGACGTCGATGCCCGCGGCAGTGGTCATGGCCTGGCCTCCGGTGTAGCGCCGCCCTGGTACGCTCGGCGGGCGAACTCCGCGGCGCCGAGTGCGCCAGTGTAGATTGAATCGGGATTAATGTTGATGGAGACGTCGCCGTAGTTGTCCTTGATCACCTTGCGCAGCTCGCGCACGGCGGCTTCGTTCTTGGCGACGCCGCCGGTGAACGTGAACTCGTCGGTGACGCCACCAGAGCGCGAGATGATGGAGATGGCACGGAGAATGATTGCCCGGTGCAGTCCGGCGACGATGTCCTCGCGCTTCTCGCCGAGCGACAGCCGGTCACGCAGCTCGGCGCCGGCGAATACCGTGCAAGTCGAGTTGATGCGGGCCGGGCGCTCCGATTTCATGGCCATCGGGCCGAGTTCGTGCAGACCCATATTCATCTCGTCGGCGATGTAGCCGAGGTAGCGGCCGCAGCCGGCAGCGCAGCGGTCGTTCATCTGGAAGCTCGTGACGATGCCCTGGTCGTCGACCTGTATGCCCTTCGTGTCCTGCCCGCCTATGTCGAGCACGGTGCGGGTGCGGGGATACATCAGGTGTGCACCGAGCCCATGGCACAGGATCTCGGAGCGGATATGCTCTTTGGAAAAAGGCAAGGTGACCCGGCCATAGCCGGTGCCGACCAGATAGGACTCCTCGAGTTCCAGTTCCAGCGACTCCTCGATGACCTGCCGCACGTCGCCGGCGGCCTGCCCGACGATGGCATCGTCGGCCGCCAGCACGCGCGCCAGCGCGCGCCGGAAATGGTCGTTCAGGCCACCCGACGGTGGCCGGTTCTCGACCTCGATGATCGACTTGTCGTAGCAGTTGAGCAGCACCTCGTAGGGGAAACCGGTTTCACGGGCGACCGCCTCGGCGTGCGCATAGAAGCGGGCGCCGGCGATGTCGCGGAAGAAGTCCGACTTGCGTTTGGCGCCCGGCGCGTACAGCGAGGGTGCTTCGTCGCGCAGGCGCCGAAACGCTTCGCCGAGCGCCGCGCGCAGACGTAACTCGAGCTCGGCAAATCGTCCGCCCTTGAGTTGTCCGAGGCACGTGCGCTCGAGATCGTCGAGCTGGTCCGAGAACTGCTCCACCCGGAACGACCGTTCGAGAGCCGCCAGAAACTCGCCGAGATGCTCGCTAAGGACCCCGGACTCCGTGAGCGCGCGGCGGAACAGCGTGAATCGTCCGTCGACCCGCGCCTCCTCGCCGGCGACGCGCGCCGCCGTGCCATAGTTCGACCGCGAGTTGGTGATGCCCCGGCCGATGACCCGGCTCGACTCGTCCATGACCACGGATTTGGTGGTCGTGGAGCCGAGGTCGACGCCGACGAAGGTCTTCATGACCGCGCGACTCATGCGGCGCTCCGTGCGCCGGCCCGCCTTTGTTCGATCATCTGGAAGTAGCTTTCCAGGCGGTTCTTGATGTTCGCCGCCGAGAAGTACCGCGGGTCCACCAGATCCGACTCGATGAACGCCGCGGGTTTGCCCGTGCGCTTCTCCACCTCGCGCATCATCAACAGCTGACCGGCCGAGAAGCTGTTGCAGCTCTTGATGGAATTGATCAGCAGGCCGTCAGCGGCGTACTCCTCGAGGTAGTTGGTCAGCATGTCGATGCGCATCGGGAGGTTACGGTTGGTGTACACGCCGAGGCAGTACTCGGCCAGCGTCTCGAGCGGCCGGTCAGCGTCATGCCGAAAGCCGAAGTCGTAGACGCCGCCTACCTTCGTGTAGCTCGAAGCGACGACCACCGCACCTTCGTCGTAGAACATCTTCCAGAACTGGCGGAAATTCGTGTAGTTCGGCGGGCCCTCCACCACCAGGCGGTACTTCTCCTTGCCCATGTCGCCTTCGGGCGTCACCGGGCCCATGCCCGCGGCCAGGCGCGCGTCGATCTCCGCGCGCAGAAACTTGTAATACTCGACCGCGTCCTCGGTGCCGCGGAAGGCGCCAAAGATCGGGCCAATGTAGTAGATGCCGCCGAAGTAGGCGTCGATCGGCGAAGGCCGGTTGCGGGCGGACTTGAGGACGTACACCAGGTCGTCCTCCGCCTGGGCCGACTTCTTCAGCCGCTCGCGCAGCCGGTCGATGTCGAACTTGACGCCGGAGACGCGCTCGAGCTTTGGAATGACCTCTTCCTTCAGCTGCTTGACCATGTACTCGAGCATGTTCGGAGTGACCTTGCCGTCGCCCATGTACGGCGTGTGCAGCATGATCGTTTCGCATTTGTACTGCTCGCGCAGCAGCTCGAACCACTTCATGAACGTGAAGCAGCCCGTGTACGACAGCAGCAGGACGTCCGGGTTGGGGAATTTCCTGCCATTGGGCGCGAGGTTGCCCTTGGCCATCATGCCGATGTCGGACTTGACGTAGGTGCAGACGTCCTCCGAGTGGCCGATCTTTTCGGCCTCGAGCACGTACTGGCCCGACGTCCGCCGTAGTCCGTTCTGGATGGCATTGACCTCCGGCAGGTTGTTGAGCAGGTCGAAGCAGCCGATGAGCTCATTGAGGTTCCCGGGCACGAAGGTGCTGCAGACCTTGACGCCCGTCTGCGGCGCATCGGTCAGGCGGTCGTAGTGCGCGGCCATCATCGCCTTCTGCTTCTGCATCGACGCGTCTTTCTCGACGTCTTTGACAGGCGTCTTTGGCGCCGCGGTCGTTGCGTTCATTGTCCGCTCCACAGTTTGATTGAGTCTGCGAATGTCCCAGCCTGCTCGCGGATGGGCTGCATCTGCCCGGAGTTCTCGGCGTACTTGAAGGCGACATATGGAATTCCGGCGGCGCTCAGCACGTGCTGCAGCATGGGCCGGTCAAGGAGTGCCGGGTCGCAGAAGCTCGGCGATGCGAAGATGACCCCTTCGGCCTTGGTGCGTCGCACGGCACGCACGAGGTGCTGGCCTTTCTCTTTCTGGTCGGGCTCGTACTTGGCGGCGGTCGACTCGGAATGGTGCAGAAAGGCGAGCGCGAGATTACGTAATGGATCGCCGTCGGTCGGCACGTCGGCCGTCAGCCAGCGGGTCACGAGCAGCAGGTCGTCATCGACGACGTAGCAACCCGACAGCTCCAGCGATTTGATCAGATTGAGGGGCGGTTGCTCACAGAACACGCCGGTCAGCACGATGCGGCAGTTGTCACGGCGCGGCCGCTCCCTGGCCCTGGCGGCCGTCAGGTAGTCGCGCAGCATTGCCGAATGCTGCTCTACCGGCAGGACGAGACCGGCACGCATCAGCAAGTACACTTCCGCGGCCGGAACCTGCCACGGCTGCGCGACTCGATAGCTGTAGAGTTCCCCAACGAGGTGCCGGTTCTCGTTGTACGTGGCGATCGACTGGCTGAGCGCCTCGTCGGTGATCGGCGCACCGCGCAGCGTTCCGAGGTCGTGGCGCAACTCGGCGAGCTCGTTGACGTAGTAGTTGCCACCGATCTCGTCCCGGTAGTTCTGCGGCACGTCGAAATACCGGGAATAGACGTGCGGGAACATCAGCTTCCACATCCCGGACAGGTTGCGGATGACGTCACAGATCGATGGGAAGAGCATGGCGTCGACGAAGTCGAGCCGGCCGGACACGCCGAGCTCGATAGTGGAGCGGGGGATCCGGCAGATGTAGCTCTGGTAATAGGCATCGCCGTGGATGACCTCGAGCTGGTCGCCGCCGCCGACGATGCCGAGCGGCAGCATGCCAGCCGCGTGAATCAGCTCGCGCGGCACGTAGATCGGCATGTAGCCGACGACCTTGCGGCCGGGCGCGGCGGCTTTCCACTCGCGCGCGGCGCTGAAGTGCAGGTCCTCGAACAGCTCGGTGGCCCTGGTGATGATCGTGGCTGTATCGGACATGGCTAGCGGTGCTCCCAATGGGCCGGTCGCTTGGCGAGGAATGCCTCTAGGCCTTCGACCGCATCCCGGGTGACCATTAGTTCCTCGAGATACAAGCGCTCGACGGCCGCAAGCTTGGCCGTCATGCGAGCCGCGAAGTCGAGCCTCGCGGCGCGAACGGCGCAGCGCAGCGATGTCGCGCTCTTTGGCTCTAGGTGGGCGGCGAAGTAGGCGAGGGCCGCTGCGGCCGGCTCGGCGTTCGCTTCCCGGGCGAGCCCGAGTGTCACGGCCTCCGCGCCGGTGATGCTGCGGCCCGACAGCAGCAGGTCCGAGGCCTGCGCAACCCCGATGAGCTCCGGCAGCAGACAGGAGGCCGCCGGCGCGAACACGCCGAGCTTGATCTCCGGCTGGCCAAGTTCGGCATCCGGGGCCACGAACAGCAGGTGTCCAGCCAGCGCGAGTTCCAGACCGCCGCCAAGGCACTTGCCCTGGACGGCAACCAGCACCGGCACCGGTGATTCGATCAGCCGTCCGAGGAGCCGGTGCAGGCCTGCGAGCATGGCTCCGCACTGCCCCGGCAGGTGCTCCTCGACGCTCGCGCCGAAGCTGAAGTGCGGGCCCTCGGCATCGAGCAGGATCGCCGTCAGCGTTGGCGCCGCGAGGTGCTGGGCGAGCGCTGCATCGAGCGCCGCAATCGTCGCGGCATCGATCAGGTTCGCCTTGGGCCGCGCCAGCCGCAGACGCAGCAGCCGGTCCTGCGCCTCGAACCAGACCTTGAGCGGCAGGGTCATGAGCGACGGGTTCCCGGCAGGATGCTCGCGGTCAGCGCCTCGCTCCAGGGCGTATTGGCCGCGAGCGCGCGGCGCAGGGTGACGAAGTCGACCTCCCGGCCGCTCTCCTTGGTGCCTTCGTTGAAGGCCCGAAACCCGGCGCGGGCCTCGGTCATCATGTTGAGCGCGAGCCAGGCGCGGGAGTTCTCCTTGTTGCGGTTCCAGGCGTCGAGCTTGGGTTTTCGCAGCTCTTCGATGGTCTTGGTCGTGCAGTCCGGGAAGACGTAGAGCAGCTTGCTGCACAGCTCCTCGACCCGGTCGTCAAGCAGCGATAGGTCGACGGTCCCGCGCTTGAACAGCACCTGGCCGGCCGCGAGTGCCTCGCCGGTCTTCGGCTTGCCGAACACCAGGCGGCCATACTCGTCGAACATGCGGCCCGTCTCGACGAGCGGGTTGGCGACGAACTTGCCGTCGACCTTGAGCGCCGGGACGATGTCGGTAATCATGCCAATGAAGTGGGCCTCGTGGGCGGAGAACGGCTCGCACAGCACGCACGCGGCCATCGCCCGCTCGCCGCCAACCAACACCGGAAGGAAGTCCGTGCTGCCACCGATCGGTGCCGAGCCGTGCTTGGGGCCGGCCTGGCCGAAGCGCGCCAGGTCCTGCGCCACCGTAAAGTCGCAAGCCATGCCGATCTCCTGGCCTCCGCCGACGCGCATGCCGTTGACCCGGCAGACGACCGGCTTGTCGCAACTCAGGATGGCGCTCACCATGTCGTTGAAGAGCCGCAGGTAACCGCGGTACTCCTGCGGGTTGCCCGCGTAGTACTCAGCGTATTCCTTGGTATTGCCTCCAGTGCAGAACGCCTTGTCGCCGCTGCCGGTGAACACGACGGCGACAACGTCGCGGGCGGCGCTCGCGGCGCGGAACGCGAGGATCACGGCCTTCACCATGTCCGTGGTATACGAGTTGAACTGGCTCGGATTGTCGAGCGTGATCCAGGCGTTGTAGAGGCCGGCAACGGGTTTCCCGTCCCGACCTCTGACTGGCCGCTTCTCGTAATGCACGCCCTGGCTCACTGCGTCGCGTATGGCGTCGGGGACGAGGCAGTGGTCCTTCGCGTTCGGGTCGTGGAAGACAGCGGGATTAGTGGCCATGAACGAGGCTCCTTGCGGCGATCACTGGTTTGGTGTGCTCGCCGCGCCGTGGCGGGCACCGGCGCGGTGGCGAAATTGACTGCACCGACTCGGCGGACTTCGACTGACGGACGGAGTTCATTGCGAACGGACCTTAGGCTGCGGGCACGAGTACCGCACGGCGTTTGAACTCACCGCGGTGGACGGCATCGAACACGGCGTTGATGTCCCCGAGCGGACGTTTCTCGATGAACGGGCTCACCTGCACGCGACCAGCCAGCACGAGGTCGAGCGCGGCCGGGTACAGGGCGGGGGGGCAGCCCCAGTTGCCGAGTGCACGCGCATGGAACGCCATCAGGTTCGACAAGCGCACTTCCACCTTGTCCATGGTGAAGCCGACGACGCCGAGCGTCGCGCCGTGGTTCAGGAGCCCGAACGCTGTCTCCTGACCGACCCGCGTCCCGGAGCACTCGAAAATGATCCACTCGGATCTGTCGCGAAGCCCTTGTGCTTTGGCGAAAGCCTGAATGGAGCTCTTGAGCTCCCGCGGCGCCACCCCGCGGGCGTTGAGCCGCAACGCGGCTGACTCGCGTGGCAGCGCTGTGAGCTTGTCGTCGTTTACGTCGATGGCGACCACGGTGGCGCCGAACGTCCGAGCGATCTGCGCGCAGTAGCCACCGATACCGCCAACGCCGTTGACGATGACCAGGTCTCCCTGGCCCACCCCAGCCTGGGTCACGGCCTGGTAAGGAGTCGTGACGGCGTCGGCAATGACGCAGGCGCCGGCGAGATCGAGGTCGACCGCCTGCAGACGGCTCTCGTCGACCGGGCAGAGCCCGCGGGCGGGCACGACGACGTGAGTGGCGAAACCACCTTGCAGGTCGTTGCCCGGCATCGTCTGCCGCGGGCAGATGGTCCCCTTGCCGCGCCGGCACGCGTCGCACTCGCCACATGGAATGACGGCGGCGACGATCACGGATCTGCCCTGCCAGGCTTCGGTGCTCGGGCCGCAGTCGACGACGCGGCCGCTGATCTCGTGTCCGAGGCAGAGCGGCAGGGGATGGTTAGTACGAACTCCATCGTAGTAGAAACCGAGATCCGTATGGCACACGCCACAGCCGGCGACCGCCACCACGACCTCCCCCGCGGCCGCTGCGGGCTCGAACTCCGCGGCCGACAGCGGTGCCCCCTGACCGGTCATCAGCCAACGCGTCGCTTTCATCGCTCTCCGGCCTCGTTCTGCCTTGCTATTCGTGCTCACATCGCCCGCTACAGTCCCGTGCGCATTGACAGGCCTCGCCGGCGGTATTAAGGTATTTAAGTACCAGAATACGCCAAGAGAGTCAATGCGCATGGCGCGCGTCGACGCCGGCCAGGAGCGCCCAAGATGTTGGGGAAAACCGCAGTAGCGGAAGCGACGGGCGTGTCGGTCGCGATGGTCGGCAGCGGCGGAGCCGGGGTGCTGACCACCGGCGAAATGCTGCTCGAGGCGGCCTGCGCGGCGGGCTGGAACGGACTGTTGACACGCTCCGTCGGAGCGCAGATTCGGGGCGGCGAGGCGGCGGCGCTGCTGCGTCTCGCGAGCCGGCCCGTCGAGTGCCTCGCTGACCAGTTCGATCTGCTGGTTGGCATCGACTGGGTGAACGCCCAGCGGTTCGAAGCGGAAATTCCGCTCGGCCCCGAGAGCATCGTCGTCAGCGACCCGCATGCCGGGCCGCCTCCGGCCGCCATCGCGGCGGGGGCGGCGCGGGTGATCGAGCTGCCGCTCACGGACCTGACCAAGACCAACTCCGCTTGGCGCGCCAACATGATTGCGCTCGGTGCCGCTGCGCGCCTGCTCGGCCTCGACGAGGACGTCCTGCGCGGGCTGATCGAGAAGCGCTTCGCAGCCAAGGGCGAGGCCGCCGTGCGTGCCAACGTCGGCGCAGTGGAGGCGGGGGCTCGCGCCATGGCGAGCGAGGCATGCAGCATCGGTCTCGCCCCGGCGCGAAAGACGGGCGCCAAGCGCTGGCTGATCACCGGCAACGAAGCCGTCGGGCTCGGCGCCCTGCGCGGCGGAGTGCGCTTTGCCGCCGCTTACCCGATTACGCCGGCGTCCGAGATCCTCGAATGGCTCGCGCCCCACTTGGCCAAGCTCGGTGGCGCGCTGGTACAGGCCGAGGACGAGCTGGCCTCGATCAACATGATTATTGGCGCATCCTACGGCGGCGTGCCCTCGCTCACCGCGACCTCCGGGCCCGGCCTGTCGCTGATGACCGAGGCGCTGGGGCTCGCGACGGCAGCGGAGGTGCCGATCGTCGTCGTGGACGTGATGCGTGGCGGCCCATCGACCGGCATCCCCACCAAGTCCGAACAGGCCGATCTCAACATCGCGGTGTACGGACTGCATGGTGATGCGCCGCACATCGTCATCGCGCCGCAGTCGGTACCCGACTGTCTGCTCGCGACGCAGTGGGCGACCTTTCTTGCGGAAACGCTGCAAGCACCGGCGATCGTGCTGTCCGACCAGTTCCTCGGCCAGACCCAGGTAGCGGTGAGCCGCCCGGCCGACGTCGCGTTCATTGGCCAGCGGCTGAAAGCCATCGAATTCGGTACGCCCTACAAGCGTTACGCGCTGGGCGGCAGCGCCGTCTCGCCGATGGCGATACCCGGGACGCGCGGCGGCCAGTACACCGCCGACGGACTAACGCACACCGAACGCGGCATTCCGACCAGCAGTGCCCGCGACCATGGCGCTCAGCTGGACAAGCGCCGCGACAAGCTCGAGCTGCATGCATATGGCGACCTGTGGGCGACGCTCGAAGGGGAGGGTGATGTTGCCGTGTTGACCTGGGGCTCCCTGACTGGAGTGGTTCGCGAGGCCATCGCGCTCGCGCGCGCCGATGGCCTCGACGTTCGCCTGATTGCGCCGCGGTTGCTGCTACCGACGCGTCCGACCGAGATGGCAAATGCGCTAGCCGGGGTCAAGCGCCTGCTTGTGGTCGAGCAGAGCCATGGCGCGCAATTTCACAAGTATCTGCGCGCGCACTACACGCTGCCGAGCGACACATCGGTCCTGCATCGACCGGGCCCGCTGCCGATGCGCCCGGGTGAGATCCATCGACTGTTGAGCCGAGGAGGGGCGCCATGAGCGCGACCGCCCCGCTCACTTGCAAGCCCGGCGACTACAAGTCGGACATCAAGCCGATCTGGTGCCCCGGCTGCGGCGACTACCACGTGCTGATGGCGCTGACGCGGGCGTTCGCAGCTCTCGGCCTGTCGCCGGAGCAGACTGTCGTTGTCTCCGGCATCGGCTGCTCATCCCGCATTCCGGCCTATACCAGCTGCTACGGATTCCATGGCGTCCACGGGCGGTCGCTGGCAGTCGCGGCCGGCCTCAAAATCGTGCGGCCCGACCTGACGGTCGTCGTCACGAGCGGCGACGGCGACGGCTATTCGATTGGCGGCAACCACTTCCTGCACGCCTGCCGGCGCAACGTTGACCTCACCTACGTCGTGATGGACAACCATATCTACGGCATGACCAAAGGCCAGCCGTCGCCGACGACGGAGCCGGACTTCGATACGGCCCTGACGCCGGGTGGCACGGGTGTCAGGCCCTTCAACCCGCTCGTGGTCGCGCTCGCCTCCGGCGCCAATTTCGTAGCCCGGGCCTATTCCGGCAACCCGCACGACACCGCTAGCCTGATCGTTGAGGCCGTCCGCCACCCCGGCTTCTCGTTCATCGAGGTTCTGAGCCCGTGTGTGACGTACCGACCGGACCAGCGGGCGTGGAAAGAGCGTGTGCACTCGGCGCCGGTCTCGGCCACCGATGATTCGGCACGAGCGGCCCGTCGCCTGATGACCGACGATGGCTTCAACCTTGGCGTGCTCTATCGCGGCAATCGCCTGCCATACCAGCCGACCGCGGTTGCCGTCACCAGCGACTTGGCCGAGTTCGAGAAGGGGTTCGAGATATGAGCGAGGAAGCGAATATTCGGCCGGTCACCTCGGTCGCAGGGTTCTACGCGATCGCCTACGAGATGGAGACAGATGCGGTCGAGCGCTACAAGGTTCTCGCCGACCAGATGCAGACGCACAACAACAGCGAGCTCGTGCGGATCTTCCTCGATCTGGCCCGCGCCGAAGGCCTGCACGCGGAGGAGATCCGCCGCATGGCAGGCGATCTGGGCGTCGAGTCGAAAAGCGGCCCGATCGGTTCGTGGCGAAGCGAGAGCCCGGAGGCTGCCGATCTGAGCGCGGCGCACTATCTGATGACGCCGCGCGATGCGTTGCTGATGGCTCTTGCCGGAGAGGAGCGCGCGGTGGCGTTTTACACCGGACTTGCGGCAGCCGCCACCGACCCGGCAGTCAGGAAACTGGCTGAGGAGTTCGTCGCGGAGGAGACCGAGCACGTCGAGCTATGCCATCGTCTGCTGCAACGTTATGCGCCGGCAGGCGCCGAACGCTACGAGGATCCCGACCCGCCGCTGGCGGGAGACTGAGCCCCTCAACCGGGTACCCGGTGACGCCGACGCCACCTCAGGCAATACCGTACACGCGCAGTGCGCTCTCGGCGCTGACCTTTCCTTCACGAATGTCGCGTGCAAGTGCCTCGCGCTCGCGCTCGCGCGGCTCGCCGTAGCCGCCGCCGCCCGCGGCGTCCATCACGACGGTATCGCCCGGGCTCAGGCGCGTCAGCCCGTAGGGGTCGCCCGGGCTGCCGTTGACGAGGAACTGTGCACGCGCGCCTGGTTTGCCGCCGAACAGGCCCTCGGGCGGCAGTCGGAAGCGTCCTGACTGGATCGCCAGCGTTACCGGCGGCTGCGGCGCGTAGGCGTCGTCGGGCACGCGGAGCACCTCGCGCCTGCCGAGCGCACCGCGCTGCTTGCCGGGCCCGCCGGAATCCGGCAGTAGCTCGCGGCGCTCGACGAGGAGTGGCGAGTCACTCTCGATGATTTCAACCGGCGTGTTGGCGCCGTTCGCCGGGAAGATGAAGCAACCTTCGCCGTCGCGGCTCGCGCCCGCGCCGAGCCCGCCGCCGCGGATCAGCACGGTATGAAACTGCCGCCCGTCCCGATACCGCCCGTAGAACGTCTGCATCGTCGCGGGAGTACCGCCGCCGGCCGCGACCACCCGCTCCGGCAGCGCTCCCGCGAGCGCCCGGTAGATCACCTCGGTGATGAAGTGGCCGATCTGCATGCGCGCCGCGACCGCCGCGGGATGTCGACAGTTGACGACCGAGCCTTCTGGCGCAATCAGACGGATCGGCGCTGCGACGCCGTCGTTGTTCGGGATCTCCGGGTCGAAGATGCTCTTGACCGCCATGTGAACGTACGCGTAGGTGAAGTTGTAGACGACGTTCCCACCCCAATCGACCTGGGGCGAGGAGCCCGTCAGATCCACCGTGATGTCACTGCCGGCGATCTGCAGGGCGCAGCAGATGCGCACGTCAGGCTGCCCTTCGCGCTGCTCGACGATGCCCTCCGAGCGGTAGACGCCGGAAGGCGCCTTCGCGATCGATGCGCGGATACTCTGCTCGCTGCGCGCGATGATCTCGTCAGCCAGATCATCCAGGCTGTCGAGCCGGTATTCCTCCAGCATGCGCATGATCTGCTGCGCGCAGACGTGGTTGGCGGCGATCTGCGAGCGGATGTCGCCATTCACCTGCTCGGGCGTCCGGACGTTGGCACGGATCATGTCGATCACGCTCTGGTTGAGCGCGCCGGCGTCATAGAGCTTGACGAGCGGGATGAACAGTCCCTCCTCGTACACCTCGCGGTTGTCCGAGGCGACGCGCCCGCCGATGTCGGAGTGGTGCAGGATGCAGGCAGTGAAGGCGGCCAGCTGTTCCCGATGGAAGATCGGGCTCAGCACGCACACGTCGTTCAGGTGCCCGGCGAGCGCCCAGGGGTCGTTGGTTATGTACACGTCGCCGGGCCGGAAGGAGCCGGGTGGCAAGTGCTGCACGAGTTTCTTGATGCCGAGGGCCATTGCCCCCGACTGGCCGGGTGTGGCGAGCGTGCCCTGCGCGAGCTCACGCCCGCGCGAGTCGGTGAACATGCAGGTGTAATCGTGTGCGTCGCGCAGCAGGCTGGAGAACGCGGTGCGCGCGACCGCCGCGTCGGACTCGTCGACGATCGAGATGAGCCGCCGCCAGAGGATCTCCAGCGTGATCGGGTCAAACCGTTTGCTCATGGCGTTCCTTGGTCGGCAGGTTGATCCACAGGAATCCGAATTCGTCGACTCGCGA
>DATNIE010000004.1:0-14939 GCA_035604595.1 Steroidobacteraceae bacterium
TAGCCGCCTCGATAGCCGTAACCAACACGCCCACCGGCGTAGCCTCCGTGATAGCCATAGCTGCGATGCGCGCCTCCTACGCCGCCGTGCCCACCGCCGCCGTGCCCACCGCCGCCGTGGCCCCCACCACCGCCACCATGACCCGCGAGCGCCGCGCCGGAGCCGGTGAGCGCGAGCATGATCGCAACCAACGGAACGATACGGCGTCTGTATTTCGTGTTCATGGCGTCACCTCAGGCCTCGCCCTCAGCCCATCCGATCGACATTCACCTTGGCACGCGAGGCGTCGATCGTGAGATGGACTTACATCGTTTTCGACCGGGAGACGGTACCTCCAGTTCCATTGAGTAGGCGGCCGCTCGACGCTGTCCACACTCAGTATCGCGGTGCGGTGCGTGATTACTCGACCTCGACCACCTGACCGTTGCGCTGCGCACGCACCCGGGCGTCGGATGTGAGGCGCTTGTGCGCATTTAGTTTGGGCCGCATCTCGGACGGTGCCCAGTGACGTTCGTCACAGCTGCTCAGTGACTTTGGTCACCCCGCGGATCATGTTCGACGGCCGCGGCGCCGTCCCCGCGAGGCCCGCAAACGGATTATCGACCGTTCCACGGACATCGCGGCGGCGCGCCAGGCGCGGGAGGTGCAGCACCCGCAGCCGGACAAGAGGCAGGCTCAAGACCAGAACGTGCCTGCTAGGCCGGAGTACAACCCCGAGGAGGGAAGGCGACGCGCGCGAGAGGACTGGCTCGCGTATCGCGAAGAAAAGGCGAGGCAGGAAGAGCTGGGTCGCGGTCGAAAGCGCGAGGTCGGCATCGACCGGAGCGACACTCTGGCGCGCTCGCCGTCGAAAGACCGGGGTCGCGAGCTCAATGGTCCGGACGATGGGTTCTCGCTCTGGGCGCGCGGAGCCGGTACGAGTTGCTGCGGTAGTAGGGTCATCCGGTCCCTTCTGCCTTTTTCTGGACGGACGAGAATCGCCTTCTGGGACCACTGCAGGTCTTTGCCGCGAAGTTCGAGGCACTCATGCAGTCGGAGACCGGAGCCGTAGATCAGCCGCGCCATTAGGCCCGGAGCCTTTCATCGCTGCCAGTACCTGGCCCACTTCATTGAGACTTAGAACGGTCGGCAAGTTTTTCGGCCGCTTGGGCCGTACCAAATCGTCCAGCCATCCGAAGGGCGTGCCGAGCACTTCCCGATACAGGAAGACGAGCGCGCTGAGCGCCTGAGAATGCGTCAAAACGGCGACATTCGAGGCAACCAACGAATCAAGGAACCGTTGCACCTCCTTCGGTCCGACTATCTTCGGATGGCGTTTTCCGTGGAAAAGGATGTACAGGCCGGACCAGTAGACGTAGGCCTCGGCTGTCCGGGGACTGTATTGGCGACGGCGACAGCACCAAACAATCTGATCGAAAAGGCGGGGAGGCGGGCAGCATTGGCGGACATGGAGCACCTCGCGTGGGGATGGGAGGTGTGGAAGTGTCACAGGCACTCGGACGGAGACGATCTGCAAAATCCCGTCATATGGACAGAATCTGTATATCGGGGTCCGTAACGGCATGAATTGGCACAATGTCCACTGAAGTTCGTTGCCGTAATTTGCTTCCCTTTATATGAAATCGTGTCTGTTCATGAGACGTTAGACGGCCTGGAGGCTACGATGCATAAATGGTTGGTGGCGCTCGCATTGCCGGCTATGGCGATTCTGGCGGCAGCACTTGTGCAGATGGCATTGACGAAGGTTTGGCCTGGCGTACAGCATTTACCGAGCGTCGCCGTTACCGTCGACAGCTACTTTGCTGTCCTACTGACGACTGCGCTTTGCTTTGTGGCGGGCCGCTGGCTTCGACGGAATATTCGGACGCGTGGCGCGATTGCATTGGCTTCGGTTGCGCCGTCCATATTCACGGCGATGATACTAACAGTCACTTTGCGACCTCTTGATCACGTCGCATGGTCATCGCCTCTCACACAATTTGTCGTCATTTCAGCGGTTCTGCCGCTGCTCGCTGTTCTGGTAGGGTGGGGTGCAACCTCCTCGCACGGCGCTCGCGCGGGGGCCGTCTAACAATCGGTTGGAGCCGTGAACGATTAACCGCTTCGTATATCGCAGCGTACCGCGGCCGCTGAAGGAGAACGTTAGCTCGCGGAGAGTGATTGTGCCGAATGAGTACCAAGGGCCCAAAGAGGGACGCCCTGGACCCTCGTCGCGGCGCACGCCCGAGCCGGCAGGGAGCGCCAGGGCGTACGCCCCCCTAGATGCCGCCGCGGCAGCGGACCGCGGCCCCAGCGCTTGTCGACCCTCGCCGCCGAGCCTACACTTGCCACTCAGCGTGTCGTCATCGGGGAGAAAGGCCTATGCCTGAGGTCACCAGACGTCAATTCCTCAAGATCACGGGGGCGACGCTGGCCGGGTCCAGTCTCGCGCTCCTCGGGTTCACTCCCCAGGAAGCGCTCGCCGAGGTCCGGCAGTTCAAGCTCGCGCGCGCGACCGAAACCCGCAATACGTGCCCCTACTGCTCGGTGGCATGCGGCGTCCTGATGTACAGCCTCGGCGACAAGGCCAAGAACGCCAAGTCGTCGATCTTTCACATCGAGGGCGACCCGGACCACCCGGTCAACCGAGGCACGCTGTGCCCGAAGGGTGCGAGCCTCGTCGATTTCATCCACAGCCCGAGCCGGCTCGTCCATCCCGAGTATCGCGCACCCGGCACCACGGACTGGCAACCCATCTCGTGGGATGACGCGCTCGACCGGATTGCGGGGCTCCTGAAGAAGGACCGCGACGCGAACTTCATTGCGAAGACCGCCGATGGCCTCACGGTCAACCGCTGGCTCTCGACCGGCATGCTGGCGGCCTCGGCGAGCAGCAACGAAACAGGCTATGTCACCCACAAGATAATCCGCAGCCTCGGCATCCTCGCATTCGATAATCAGGCGCGTGTGTGACACGGCCCGACGGTGGCAGGTCTTGCCCCGACGTTTGGCCGTGGAGCGATGACGAATCACTGGGTCGACATCAAGAATGCCGACGTAGTGCTGATCATGGGCGGCAACGCCGCCGAAGCGCATCCGTGCGGCTTCAAGTGGGTCGTCGAGGCTAAGGCGCACAACAAGGCGAAGCTCATCGTCGTCGACCCGCGCTTCACGCGCTCGGCGGCGGTCGCGGACCTGTACGTGCCGATCCGCGCCGGCACCGACATCGTCTTTCTCGGCGCCGTCATCAACCACCTGCTGGCCAAGGACCAGATCCAGCGCGACTACGTCACCAACTACACCGACCTCACGTTCATCGTGCGCGAGGACTTCGGCTTCGAGGACGGCCTGTACTCCGGGTTCGATGCGGCGAAAAACAAGTACGACAAGACCAGCTGGGACTACGAGCGCGGGCCGGACGGGTTCGTCAAGACCGATCCGACGCTGGCGCATCCGCGCTGCGTCTACAACCTCCTGAAGCAGCACTACTCGCGTTACACGCCCGAGCTCGTCGAGCGGGCGTGCGGCACGCCGCGGGCGAAGTTCCTCGAGGCCGCCGAGCTCATGGCCTCGACCGCGACGCCGACCCGCGCGATGACGATCATGTACGCGCTCGGCTGGACCCAGCACTCGGTCGGATCACAGATGATCCGAACCGGGGCGATGGTGCAGCTGCTGCTCGGCAACATCGGGGTCGCGGGCGGCGGCATGAACGCCCTGCGCGGCCATTCCAATATCCAGGGACTGACGGACCTCGGTCTGATGTCGAACCTGCTGACCGGCTACCTGACGCTCCCGGGCCAGGCCGAGCAGGACTACGACGCGTACATCGCCGCGCGCGCGCATAAGCCGCTGCGACCGAACCAGATGAGCTATTGGCAGAACTATGGCAAGTTCCACGTCAGCTTGATGAAGTCGTGGTGGGGCGCCGCCGCGACCGCCGATAACCACTGGGGCTTCGATTTCCTGCCGAAGCTCGACAAACCCTACGACATGCTGCAGGCCTACGAGCTGATGGCCGACGGCAAGATGAACGGCTACATCTGCCAGGGCTTCAACCCGCTCGCCTCCGCGCCCAACAAGGCGAAGATGACCGAGGCGTTCAGCAAGCTGAAGTTCATGGTCGTGATCGACCCGCTTGCGACCGAGACCTCGGAATTCTGGCGCAACTTCGGCGAACACAACGACGTCGATCCGGCGAAGATCCAGACCGAAGTGTTCCGGCTGCCGAGCACCTGTTTCGCGGAGGAGGATGGCGCGCTCGTCAACTCGGCGCGTTGGCTGCAGTGGCACTGGAAGGGTGCCGAGCCGCCGGGCGAGGCGCGCACCGACATCGCGATCATGGCCGGGATCTACACGCGGCTGCGGCGGCTCTATGAGACCGACGGCGGCGCGTATCCCGACCCGATCGTCAAGCTCGCCTGGCCCTACGCCAGGCGCGAGGAACCGACGCCCGAGGAGCTGGCGCGCGAGTACTCGGGCCGGGCGCTTGGCGACCTCTACGATCCGAAGGACAAGACCAAGCTGATCCGCAAGGCGGGCGAACAGCTCGCCGGTTTCGGCGAGCTGCGCGACGACGGCACGACCGCGAGCGGCTGCTGGATCTACTGCGGTGCCTGGACCGAGGCCGGCAACCAGATGGCGCGGCGCGACAATTCCGACCCGACCGGGATCGGCCAGACGCGCAACTGGGCGTGGGCGTGGCCGGCAAACCGCCGCGTGATGTACAACCGGGCGTCCTGCGACCCGACCGGAAAGCCCTACAATCGAGCGCGCTCGCTGATTGCGTGGAACGGCAAGGCGTGGGGTGGGATTGACGTGCCGGACTTCAAAGCCGACGAGGATCCGGCCAACGGGATGGGGCCGTTCATCATGCTCCCGGCAGGGGTGGCGAGCTTCTTCGCGCGCGGTGGCATGGCCGAAGGCCCGTTCCCCGAGCATTACGAGCCGTTCGAAACGCCCGTCGGCTACAACCCGTTGCATCCAAAGGAGCCCCGCGCGACCAGCAACCCGGCGGCGCGGGTGTTCAAGCGCGACCGTGACGCGTTCGGCAAGGCCGACGCGTTCCCCAATGTCGCGACGACCTACCGGCTGACCGAGCACTTCCACTTCTGGACGAAACACGTCCGCCTGAATGCGATCGTCCAGCCCGAGCAGTTCGTCGAAATCGGCGAGGTGCACGCCAAGGAGCTCGGCGTCAGCGCCGGCGACCGGGTCAAGGTGAGTTCGAACCGCGGCTTCATCAAGGCGGTCGCGGTGGTCACGAAGCGGATTCGACCG
Organism: Steroidobacteraceae bacterium; assembly: GCA_035604595.1. Lineage (GTDB taxonomy): Bacteria > Pseudomonadota > Gammaproteobacteria > Steroidobacterales > Steroidobacteraceae > CAIKZZ01. Next base: position 5,260 of record DATNIE010000004.1, read on the forward strand.
CTGACCATCGAGGGCAAGCAGGTCCATACGGTCGGCGTGCCGATCCACTGGGGCTTCAAGGGCCTCGCGAGGCCCGGCTTTCTCGCCAACACGCTGACTCCGGTCGTCGGTGACGGCAACACGCAGACGCCGGAGTTCAAGGCGTTCCTGGTCAAGGTCGAGAAGGCCTAGGGGGCGGCAATGGCACTGCAATCACTCGACATCAGGCGCCGCTCGGCCACCACGATGCCGGCCCCGGCCGTGCGGGCCGCGGCGACGACCGAAGTCGCAAAGCTGATCGACACCTCCAAGTGCATCGGCTGCAAGGCCTGCCAGACCGCGTGCATGGAGTGGAACGACCTGCGCGACGACATCGGCACGACCAGTGGCATCTACGACAATCCGCGCGATCTGACCGACCGGTCCTGGACGGTGATGCGCTTCAGCGAGTACGAGAACCCGAAGGGCGACCTCGAGTGGCTGATCCGGAAAGACGGCTGCATGCACTGTGCGGACCCGGGCTGCCTCAAAGCCTGCCCGGCGCCCGGCGCGATCGTGCAGTACGCGAACGGCATCGTCGATTTCCACGAGGAGAACTGCATCGGCTGCGGCTACTGCGTCACCGGCTGCCCGTTCGACGTGCCCAGGATCTCGAAGCGGGACCACAAGGCCTACAAGTGCAACCTGTGCTCCGACCGCGTCGCCGTCGGCCTCGAACCGGCCTGCGTCAAGGCCTGCCCGACCGGCTCAATCACGTTCGGGACCAAGGAGCAGATGCAGCGCGATGCCGCCGACCGGGTGGTCGATCTGAAGTCGCGCGGCTTTGAGAACGCCGGACTTTACGACCCACCCGGCGTCGGCGGCACGCACGTGATGTACGTGCTGCACCACGCCGACCAGCCGGCGCTCTACAGCGGACTCCCGGCGCGGCCGGTGGTCAGCCCGCTGGTCCGGCTGTGGAAGGGTGCCACGAAGCCGCTTGCGCTCGGTGTACTCGCGTTCGCGGCGCTCGCGGGCTTGCTGAACTACGTGCGGGTCGGTCCCAACGAGACCGATGCGGACGATGAGAGCGCCGCCAGGCGCGAGAAGGAGCGAACCAATGGCTGATGGCGAGAGCCCGGACCTGTTGCCGCGCTACCAGCCGGCCGAGCGGGTTACCCACTGGCTGCTGGTGGTTCTGTTCGTCTTCGCCGGTGCGTCGGGTCTGGCGCTTTTCCACCCGGCGCTCTTCTGGCTGAGCGGTCTGCTCGGCGGCGGCCCGTGGAGCGTGGTGCTGCACCCGTTCGTTGGCCTCGCGATGTGCGTCGCGTTCTTCATGCTCGCGCGGGGGCTCTGGCAGCACAATCGCCTCGAGCCGCGCGACCGGGCGTGGCTGCGCGGTATCCGCGACGTCCTCGACAAGCGCGAAGACCGGCTGCCGGAGGTCGGCCGCTACAACGCCGGCCAGAAGGTGCTGTTTTTCGTGCTGGTCGGCTGCCTTGCCGTGCTCGTCGGCTCGGGGCTCGTGATCTGGCGGGTCTACTTTTCGGGGTATTTCCCGATCGGGCTGATTCGGCTGAGCGCGTTGCTGCACGCGTTCGCCGCGTTCCTGCTGGTGCTCGCGGTCATCGTGCACATCGCGGCGGCGCTGTGGGTCAAAGGGAGCGTCGGCGCAATGACCCGCGGGACCGTCACGCTCGGCTGGGCCTTCAAGCACCACCGGGCGTGGTTCCGGGAGATGATCCGCTCGACCACCGGGCGCTGAGCGGCGCGCGCACGGCGCTATACTGGGCTGCGCGCACCCACGCGCGTGCCGCCGGTGATGCGCCGTGCAACGAATCCTCGAGCCCGGCCAGATCGAGGCGCTCGCCTCGCGTTCGGTGCCGCGCCTCAGGCTACCGGATCGCAGCCGGCTGTTCGCGGCGCGCGCCGATCGGCTGCGCGAGTTGAGCCCCGGCCACACACTCCAAGGCTATCTCGAACTTCTCGCGGTGCTTGCCGCTGCGCAGCACGGCGCCCTGCAGCGGCTCGAGCTGCCGCTGCCGGACGCTGCGCAGCGCTCGTCGGCCCGCACGCACGGTATGCCGGTCGTCCCGGCGCTCGGCGGCCCGCGGCCGGTCGCCTGGCGGGGCGTTGCCGGGGAGCTGTGCGCGGCGGTCGGAGCGACCGCCGGATTTCCCCCCGCCGTCGCGGCGGCCTGCAGTCGAATCGCGGCCCTCGATCCGCGCGCACTCGAGGCTGACGCTGACCGGCTGCTGGCGGCGGATCTCGAGGTCGCAGATCCCGCCGCGGCGCCCATGATCATGGCTGCGCTGCAAGTGTGCTGGGTGGCGCTCGCCAGCCGGTTGACGCTCGAGGACGTGGGACTGCCGGAATCCTCCGGCGTGTGTCCGGTGTGCGGGACGCTTCCCGTCGCGAGCGTCGTGCGCACCGGAGCGCCGTACGCCGGCTATCGCTATCTGCATTGCAGCCTGTGCGCCACCGAATGGCATCGGGTCCGGGTCGAGTGCACCCAGTGTGGTGCGACGCAGGGCGTCGCCTACCATTCGATCGAGGGCGGGTCGCAAGCGATCCGCGCCGAATCGTGCGATCGCTGTCACAGCTACCGCAAGATCTTCTACCAGGAGCACGACCCAGACGTCGATCCGGTGGCGGACGACCTCGCGAGCGTGACGCTCGATCTGCTGCTCTCCGATGCCGGGTTTCACCGCGCGAGCAGCAATCCCTTGTTGTGGCAGAACCGGGGCTGACATCCGTGCGAGAGGTGGCCGACGACGCCCGCGCGACGGCCGCAGAGCTGCCGTCGGTCGACCGTCTGCTCGGACTGGCGCCGGTCGCGCTGCTCGTGGCGGGTCTCGGCCGGTCGCTCGTCGTGGGTGCGGCCCGTGCCGAGCTCGAGGCTCTCAGGTCCGCGGCGCTGGCCGGCGCGCTGGATCGGGCGGCGCTCGGGGATGAGGCCCTCGCCGCGGCGATCGGACGACGCGTCGCGGCGATTGCGGCGCCCCGGCTGCGACCCGTCTACAACCTCACCGGCACGGTGCTGCACACGAATTTCGGACGGGCGCTGCTGCCGCCGGCGGCGCTCGCGGCCGTCTATGCAGCAATGACCATGCCGACCAATCTCGAGTTTGACCTATCGGCCGGGCGCCGCGGCGAGCGGGATGCGATCGTCGCGGGGCTGCTGTCGGAGCTAACCGGCGCCGAGGCGGCCACCGTCGTCAATAACAACGCGGCCGCGGTGCTGCTGCTGCTCGGCGCACTCGCGGCCCGACGGGACGTGCTCGTTTCGCGCGGCGAGCTGATCGAGATCGGCGGCTCGTTCCGGATGCCCGACATCATGCGGGCCGCCGGCGCCCGGCTCGTCGAGGTTGGCACGACCAATCGCACCCACCTCGCGGACTACGAAGCGGCACTCGGCGAGCGCACCGCGCTCGTGATGAAGGTGCACCCGAGCAACTACGCCATCACGGGCTTCACGACCGGTGTGGCGGTGCGCGAACTCGCCTCGCTCGCGCATGCGCACGGCGTGCCCGTCGCGCTCGATCTCGGCAGCGGCGCGCTCGTCGATCTGGCGGCCTTCGGCTTGCCGTCGGAGCCCGTGGTCCGCGACGCCGTCGCGGCCGGCGCGGATCTCGTGACCTTCAGCGGCGACAAGCTGCTCGGCGGTCCGCAGGCCGGGCTGATCGTCGGTCGCGCAGACCTGATCGGTCGCTTGAACCGGCATCCGCTCAAACGAGCACTTCGCGTCGGCAAGCTGACGCTCGCCGCCCTCGAGGCGGTGCTGGGGCTCTACCGGACGCCCGAGCGGCTGCCCGAGGAGCTCACGACGCTCAGGCTCCTGACCCGGCCCGTGGCGCCGATCCGCCACCAGGCCGAGCGCCTTGTGCCGGCGCTGCAGTCGGCCGTCGGGCCGGGCTACGTCGTCAGCGCGGAGCCTGCGCTCAGCCAGATCGGCAGTGGCGCGCTGCCGGTCGAGCGCCTCGAGAGCTACGCGCTCGCGGTGCGGGTCGGCCCCGGCCGCAAAGGAGGTCCCGGCCTCGAGCGCCTGGCACGGGCGCTGCGGCAATTGCCGCGGCCGGTGGTCGGCCGCATCAATGAGGCCGTGCTGTGGCTCGATCTGCGCTGCCTCGAGGAACGGGAGGAGGGCGACTTCGTCGCAGAGCTCGCCAGGCTCGGCCGATGATCGTCGGCACGGCGGGCCACATCGACCACGGGAAAACGACGCTCGTGCGCGCGCTGACCGGGGTCGACACCGACCGGCTCAAGGAGGAGAAGGCGCGCGGCATCTCGATCGAGCTCGGCTATGCGTATGTCCCGTCCCCGGACGGCGAGGTCCTCGGCTACATCGACGTACCCGGCCACGAGCGGCTCGTGCACACGATGCTCGCCGGCGCCTGTGGCATCGACTACGCGCTGATCGTCGTCGCGGCCGATGACGGCGTCATGCCGCAGACCCGTGAGCACGTCGCGATCCTCGACCTGCTCGGCGTCGCCGATGGAGTCGTCGCGCTGACCAAAGTCGACCGAGTGGAGTCGCGACAGATCGCCGCCGTCACCGCCGACGTGGAGCGACTGCTGGCACCGACCGGCCTGCGCGCGGCGCCGGTATTCGCCGTCAACGCCACCGACCCACGCGATCCGGGGGTCGCCTCGCTCGCCGCCCACCTCACGGGAGCGCGCCACGCGCTGCCCAGGCGACCCGCGTCCGGCCTGTTCCGGCTCGCGATCGATCGCGTCTTCACGCGCGTCGGGTACGGGACCGTGATTACCGGCACCGCCTTCGCAGGCCGGATCGCGGTCGGCGACAGCGCGACGCTGCTGCCCACCGGCATCGGCGTCAGGGTGCGAGGGATCCGCGCACAGAACCGGCCGGCCGAGGCGGGCGAGGCGGGCCAGCGGCTCGCACTCAACCTTGCCGGCGCCGAGCCAGCGCAGATCAGCCGCGGCGACTGGCTGGCCGATCCGCGCGGGCTCGCGCCGACGACGCGGATCGACGCGCGGCTCACGCTGCTCGCGGGCGAGGGACCGGTGCTTCGTTCCTGGGCCCCGGTACACGTGCACTTCGGTGCCACCCACCGCACCGCGCATCTGGTGCCGCTCGATGGCGCGGCGCTCGGCCCCGGCGAGACCGGGCGCGTGCAGCTCGTGTTCGACGATCCCGTCTGCGGCCCACCGGGCGAGCGCTTCGTGCTCAGAAATGCGCAAGCAACGCACACGCTCGGCGGCGGACGGCTGCTCGATCCGCGGGCGCCGGCGCGGCGGCGGCGCAGTCCGGCGCGGCAGCAATACCTCGAGGCGTTGGAGCGAACGCTCGCCGCTGGCGACGCGGCAACGCTGATCGGCCAGGCGCCGTGGGGATTCAGCGTCTCGGACCTGATGCTGGCGACAGCGGCGCCGGTGGACGTCGAGGCCCGGCCGCCCGGCACGCGTCTCGTCGCCGCCGGACGCGGACCCGAGGAGCAGTTCCTGGTGCGCGAGGCCGACTGGCGCGCCGGCCGCGACCGGGTGCTCGCCGCACTCGCCGAGTTCCACGCGGCGGCGCCCGATGAGCCGGGACCCGATGCGGCGCGCCTGCGGCGCATCGCGGCGCCCGCGGCGGCGCCACGTCTGTGGCGCGCGCTGCTCGACGAGCTCGTGGCGGAGGAACTCGTGCTGCGCAGCGGCGCCTGGCTGCGGTTGCCTGGCCATGCCGCGACGCTGTCGGCCCGGGAGCGCGAGGCCGCGGGCCGGCTAGAGCCGCTGCTCGCGGCCGGAGGCTTCGATCCGCCGTGGGTGCGCGACCTTGCGGTCCGGACCGGAGAGCCCGAAGCACGTGTCCGGCAGCTGCTCGTCGCGCTCGGCCGCGAGGGTCGCGCCTACCAGGTGGTCCACGACCTGTTTTATGCGCGCGCCGCGCTCGCCTCGCTCGCGACCGTCATCGCCGGGCTCGCCCGCGAGCACGGCCGGATCGAGGCCGCCGGCTTCCGGGACGCGATCGGTATCGGCCGCAAGCGCGCGATCCAGATCCTCGAATTCTTCGATCGCGTCGGTTACACGCGCCGGATGCCCGACGGGCGCGTGCTGCGCGACAGTAGTGGCTGGGCCGTGGACCCATGAGCTACGATCGGAACCTCTGGAAGGCATACGTATCCGGCGATGCGGCTGGGCTTCAAACCCGGCAGGGGGCGTCAGCCGCTTCCTGGTAGGTTCGACTCCTGCTGCCTTCCGCCATCTGTGAGGCTGCGCCGTGGCGAGGAGCCCTGCCGAATCCGTTCCGCGCCTGACCTCGCTGTCGCATGGCGGCGGCTGCGGCTGCAAGATCGCGCCCGGCGTGCTAGCGGAGCTGTTGCGCGAGTCGGCGATCACGACCCCGACCGCCGCGCTGCTGGTGGGTCGCGACACGGGCGACGACGCCGCGGTCTATCTTCTGAACGAGGAGCAGGCGGTCGTCGCGACGACCGACTTCTTCATGCCGATCGTCGACGATCCATTCGACTATGGCCGGATCGCCGCGACGAATGCGTTGTCCGACGTGTACGCGATGGGCGGTACCCCGCTGTTCGCGCTTGCGATCGTCGGCATGCCGCTCAAGGTTCTTCCGCCGGGCGTGATTCGTGAAATCCTGGCCGGCGGGGAGGCGGTGTGCCGCAGCATCGGAATTCCGATCGCCGGCGGCCACAGCATCGATTCGGTGGAGCCGATCTACGGGCTCGTTGCGATCGGGCTGGTGGCGCCGCGCGACATCAAACGCAACTCGACCGCCGTCGCTGGCGACGTGCTCGTTCTCGGCAAGCCGCTCGGCGTCGGCATCCTGTCGGCGGCACTGAAGAAGGGCTGGCTCGATGCCGACGGCTATCGGCTGCTGATCGATGCGACCACCGAGCTCAATCTCGCCGGACCCGCACTCGCGCGCCTCTCAGGCGTGCACGCGATGACCGACGTGACGGGGTTTGGGCTGCTCGGCCATCTGCTCGGCGTGTGCCGTGGCTCCGGCCTTGCCGCGGCGCTCGAGGACCGTTCGGTGCCGGTACTGGCGGGCGCCGAGACGCTCGCCGAGCGCGGCGCCGTCACCGGAGCCTCGGCGCGAAACTGGGCCGCCTACGGAGCCGATGTGCGCTTGGCCGGCGCGGTCGGCGAGATGCGCCGCGCGCTGCTGTGCGATCCGCAGACCTCCGGTGGCCTGCTGGTCAGCTGCGCGGAGGCTGCCGTCCCTGCGGTGCTCGCCGAGTTTGCGCGCCACGGCGGTCGCAAGGCGGCCGTCATCGGCCGGCTGACGCGCGGCAGTCCCGGCATCGACGTGCGCTAGACCCGCCGTGTCCGATTCGACGCCTTCGCATCCGCCCGACCGCGCCGCGCCGTCGCCCGCGCCGGTACGGACCGTCACGGTCGAGCGCTGGCAGGCCGGCACGGTCGAGGCGGCGACCGACGAGGTCGCCGACGAGTGGCCGGTCGCGTTCAAGTATCTCGGCGTGCCGCACGTCGTCATGCTCGCCACTCCCGCCGACCTCGAGGATCTGGCCGTCGGATTTACGCTGAGCGAAGCGCTGGTCGCAGCGCCGCAGGAGATCCGTTCGGTCGAGGTCAAGGTCGCCGGCGAGTCGCTCGAGGTCGAGATCGCCATCACCGCCGAACGCTTCGCGGCACTGCTGACGCGCCATCGGAACCTGAGCGGACGGACCGGTTGTGGCATGTGCGGCGCCGAGACGCTCGCCGATGCGATCCGCACGCCGCCCGCGCTCACCGGGCGACTGGAGCTGTCGGCCGCAGAGCTTCACGCGGCGCTCGCCTCGCTCGGCTCGGGCCAGCACTACAACGCACGCACCGGCAGCATCCATGCGGCGGCGTGGGTCGTGCCGGGCGCGGGCGTGAGCCTGGTGCGGGAGGACGTGGGTCGCCACAACGCGCTCGACAAGCTGATCGGCGCGCTCGTTCGGCGCGGCGAGGATCTCGCCCGCGGCTATGTGCTGGTCACGAGCCGCGCGAGCTACGAGATCGTGCAGAAGGCGGCCACGGTCGGCATCGCCGCCGTGGTCGCGGTGTCGGCACCGACGGCGTTTGCGATTCGGTCGGCCGAGGCCTTTGGCGTCACGCTGGTGGGTTTCGCACGACCGCAGCGCCACGTCGTGTACGCGCACGGCGAGCGGCTTGTTCCGTAGCGACCGCACGCATACTCACACGCTCCGAGGGCACCAGGATGAAACTTCGAATCAAAGGCGACTCGGTCCGGCTGCGCCTCGCGCGCACCGAGGTCCGCAACCTGCTCGAGGCCGGCGTCGTTGAAGAAGCGACCCGCTTTCCGGGCGGCGCGCAGCTGCGCTGCGTACTCAGCACAGGCCGCGGCGCGAGCGGTGTTGCCGCCGCCTTCGACGGCGGCACGCTCACGGTGTCGCTGCCGCAGGACGTGGCCCGTCGCTGGGGCACCTCGGAAGACGTCGAGATCCGCGCGACGCTGCCGCTCGACGGCGGCGCGCTCGAGCTGCTGATCGAAAAGGACTTCCCGTGCCTGACGGTCCGGCCGGGAGAGGACGACAGCGACGCATTCCCTCGCGACCGGCTGCTGCCGGACCCGTGAGTCCGCGGCGGCCGGTCGCGCCCGATCCCCGGGCCGTGGTGCCTATTTTATCGGCACCATCAGGTGCTGATAGGGCGTGCCGGCCCACATCACGTACGGTACGGAGGTGTCCGGGTCCGCGCTCTTCGGGTACGCATCATAAAAGCTCTGGTCGGCGCCGACGATCATCACGTGCGGCCCAGTCATGATCCAGTGATTCTCCGCCGTGGGCTTTTCCGCGTACGGATCGGTGTTGCTCGCATCGGTACCGCCCGCGAGCATGTACATCAGGCCCACCTTGGCGGGCGGCGTCTTCTTCGCCACCCACGCGTTCACCCAGTCCATCGAGGCCTTGTCCATGCACATCGCAGCCGGTCCCGGCACCGCCGGATTGTCCGGCATGCAGGTGAACCCGTTCGTGCCCTTGCGCAGCGTGCGCATCGCGCCGCCGGCGTCCATCGCGACGATCGTGGCGTGCTTGGCAACCTTGGCGGGCGCCGCGCGCATCGCGCTCTTGATCAGCTTCGCATCGCCACCGGCCCCATCGGCGGCCGCTTTGGCGGCTGCGGGTTTGGCGGTGTCCGCCGGCTTGGCGGCGTCCGCGAAGGCACTCACCGTCGCGAAGCATGCGACGCCGGCAATCAGTGTGCCCGCAAGAGTTCTTACATTCATGTTAGCCCCCTTAACCGAGAGGTCTCCCGCTGTTAGGCGTCGCGCGCCGGAGGAGCCGCGTGCACCGCCGATGCGACGCGCGAGTAGTAGCTGACGCCCGCCTGTTGGGCTTGTCAAGCGCCGCGGACCGACCGCCTAAGGCCCAGGTGGTGTTGCGTCACAGCAGGCGCGACGCGCGTTGATCCGGCAGCGCCCGCTGCCCGGTAGGCATAATTGCGCTCTCACTGCCCGACCGTCGCGGTCACCCCGAGGAGGCGAGGATGTACACGCTCTACTACATGCCTGGCGCTGCGAGTTTCGCGGTGCACTGGCTGCTGCTCGAAATCGGCGCGCCGCACGAACTGCAGCGCATCGACGGCGAGGCGGGGGAGCACAAACGGCCCGCGTACCTCAAGCTCAATCCGAACGGGCTCGTGCCGACGTTGATCGTCGACGGCGAGCCGGTGTACGAGAGCGCGGCGCTGCTGCTGCTGCTCGCCGCCCGGCATCCGGAGGCGCACCTTGCCCCGCCCTCCGGCAC
>DATNIE010000005.1:0-21072 GCA_035604595.1 Steroidobacteraceae bacterium
GGTCGGCCACCGGTCATTAAGTCGCCGGTATCGCCGCTAACAGGCGGCCAGCTCGCGATCTCCCCATGCAGTCAAACTGAGAATCGCCGGCCGCATGGCTCGGTATGCCCCGTGGCTCTCGCACTGGGCATGCACCATGACGCTCGACGTTCTGGGGCGAGCTGCTTGCGGTTGCGTGATTGAACGCCACGTGGGCCGGGCGCGCACAGACAGCCCTTTGCCAATATTTACGACGCCGGCCTGGCGGTCCGAATCACGGTGGTCCAAACGACTGCTCGCCACGGTATGCAAGGACCCTGATTGACCAGCCTGTGCAGCGGTTGGCATATCACCTGACCGCCCCGACCTTGATTGCCAACCGCCGCGTGATACTTGCCATTCGTGCCAACACCGGGCGCGGCTCGATTCGGTATTCAGCCCCGATATCGAGCTCCTTGGAGGAGAGCCTGCGTTTGAACGTGGAGATGCCGTGGAATGGGTGGTCATGGAGCGCGTCCGGGGCAATGACGCCACCCAGGTCGATCCAGGAAGCGCCATTGGATCTTGCCCATCGAGCGATGTGCCCAATCATGGCGTAGCCGGGAGCGACACCCTTCAGGTCATCCGACCGCTCTGACCCAGCGGCGTTGTACTCCACATAGTCGCCGTGCAGGCGGCCCCAAGCAAACGCAATCAGGTGATCCGGGCTAGGCCGCCCGGCAAGGAATGCGCCGACGAAGACGGACGCCTGACCTGAAGTTGAGTCCGAGAGGATGTCGCGAAAGTCGATGTGTGGGACGCCCATCCCGGTTCGTTCAAACGTTTGGCGGTGGATTGCCAGCAGGCGATCGATGTAGGCGGCGTCCCGGATCTCAGCCGTCCAGCCGATTCGCTTTCTCTCAAGCGCCAGCATTTTGGGCCGGCTGTTCGCACTCAATGAACGCAGTAGCGCCTGTTCGTCCTCGAGCACCTCCAACGCGACCGTGCGGGTGTACATCATTGGCGAAAGATTGTGGTTGGCACCAGCGGACAGCAATGAAGCCTCGATGGCGGCGCGCCTAGCTGGATCTTCATCGAAGATCTGCACATCCAGGCGTCGCAGCCTTGGAACGGCCCGCGCCACCTGGCGCAGAATCACTCCAGGATCGTAGCCGCAACTCGCGTGAAGGGAACGCCCGACCCGTGCGGCCCGTCCGATAAAGCTTCCAGGCAGCGCACGACTCGCGGACAGCTCTATGCTGAATGCCGTCATGAGGCGACCGCCACGATCCAGCGCGCGACACCACCGCCACAGGTGGTGGCTGTCGTGCTGCGGCCAGGTCGAGTAGGAATGCGGAACCGGCAAATGGTGTGCCCGGAACTCGGCGAGGTCGGCCTCGTGTTCGCGGCTCCCACACGCCGTGACCTCGACCGAGAAGTCGCTGTCACGCAATTGCGCCCATCGATCGTGCAAGGCGTCTTCTGCTGCCATCGTATTTAGTATCTCGTACGCGCCGCACAGGCGCTATGCGCTCAGTCGCATATGAGGAACGAAGGACGTCTGCGCATTGGACTTAAGCGGGACATTCTTCGTGCAGGCGGGGCGATCGCGCCCGCGACACGACCGTTCTTCGGTCACCCGGTCCCATTCGCCCGGGAACGCGTATGAGTCTCGTCTGCATTTGCGTCGGCGCGATCTTATGGGAACCGTTGGCGGCACGACGCGATCATAAGTAGCGGCGGTAGCTGCCGCAGCCGCGCCGAGAGCTGTTCAGCGCTGTCCGAGCCCGGCCGCATCGCGGATCAGCCAGACAATGCGCCGCGGATCATCCAGCAGCCGGCCGACGGCGTACGGCAGAAAACCGAAGCCGTAGCCGACATACACGCGTGCCGCCACGTCCAGCGTTCGGGCCATCGCGAGCGAAGTCCGGCGCGGCATGCCATAGAGAAGCTCGAGTTCGCAGTGGGTCGCGGCCGCCGAGAGCTCACGAAGCGCCGGGCGTGTAACCGCCAGATCGTGGCTCGCGACCGCGACGTGCGCGGCGCGGCCCGCGAGGGCCCGGACCAGAGACAGGAATCCTGCCCGCAGATCGTCATTCGGACCTTCCTGATCGGGCCACTGGCCTTTGACGACACGCACTGGCAAGCGGCGTTCAGCCGCCCATGCGGCATCCCCGATGCTGCGTGACCAGCGGCTGGGCAGGGTGACGCCGATTCTGACCTGCGCGGCGATCAGCACCGGGTCGACGAAAAGCCAGGTGCGCTCTGCGGTGTTCGGCTGCATCGCGTCGAGGTGCAGACGTATGCCGGCGGGGGCCGCGGCGGCGGCCAGCTCATCGAACAGCGTCCGTGAGAAGTCGATCGCCGGCAGCTTGATCGACACATAGTCGCCGGCACGGCAATGACGGATGCAATCAAGATATTGATCGGCGACCTGCCGCGGCGAATCCCGGTCCTCATTCCAGAAACCCACCGTGGCGACCAGGCCCTTGGCGGCGAGCTGGTCGACCACGCGCACGGCATCGTCGATCCGGTCCCCGGCCACGTAAGCGCGCGCCGCCCGCTTGAGCGCCCACTGCAGCATTGGCGACAGCGTCGACTGCTTAAGTGCACGCAGCATTGTCACGGGAAGCCCGGCACCGGTCTTCGCAATGCTCCAGCCGCGATCGGCGCTGCGGAATTTGGGCGCAACGAATGCATTCTTCCGGTCGAGCGTTGGGAATGGCTTGAAGTCCGCACACTCCGCCCGAGCTAACGCGCTGGCCGCAAATAGCGAACACGTCGGGGGCGCGCGATCTTCAAGTGTTCGTCGTACGTTGTGATTGCGACACCGGCGCGCAGAGGGTCGTCTCAGCGTGACTCATTCATCCAGATTGTAACCTATCGACTTGTGTCATCCGCGGCCGCGCTGGAATCTGTGACAAACTATGCTCGATGGATCGAGAAGACAGGATGTGTTCCTGATACGTGGGTACTTCTGGCGTGTATTTCAGTGGCCGGGTCGATCGTTTGTCAGTGAGGTTCCACCGTGTCGGAAGCCCGGCGCGTGCCTCGCAACCGTCACCGATGGCTGGTTCGGGCGCGTGAAACAACAAGCAAGCGAGACTTGGACGTCATGATGCTTGGCGCGAACGGTGTCATCGGTCGAGCCTTGAGCGCGGCGCCGATGATGGACTGGTCGGACCGGCACTGCCGGCACCTGTTCCGAATCCTCGCACCACACGCGCTCCTCTACACCGAGATGATGGTCGCGCAGGCGATCCTCAGAGGCGATCGTGCGCGCCTGCTCGAGTTCGATCCAGCCGAGCATCCGGTCGCGCTGCAGCTCGGCGGCAGTGATCCCTCGGCCCTCGCGCAGGCGGCGCGGATCGGCGCCGAGCGGGGGTACGATGAGATCAACCTCAACGTCGGCTGCCCGAGCGACCGGGTGCAGAACGCGAGCTTCGGCGCGTGCCTGATGGCCCGCCCGCTGCTTGTCGCCGAGTGCGTCGCCGCGATGCGCGCCGCCGTGACGGTGCCTGTCACGGTCAAGTGCCGGATCGGCATCGACAACGAGGACAGCGATGGGTTCCTCGAAACATTCATCGATAGCGTCGCGGCCACCGGCTGCGACACGTTCATCGTGCATGCCCGCAAGGCGATCTTGTCGGGCCTGAGCCCCCGGCAGAACCGCGAGATCCCGCCGCTCCGCTATGACACGGTGTGGCGGCTCAAGGCGGGGCGCCCCAGTCTTTGCATCGTGATCAACGGCGGGATCCGGACGGTCGAGTCAGCCCGCGAGCAGTGGATGCACGTCGATGGGGTGATGGTCGGCCGCGAGGCCTATCACAACCCGTACTTCCTCGCGGCGCTCGACCGGGCGGCATGGCCGGACGGTGCAGACGCAGTCCCGGATCCGAGAGAAGTCGTCGAGCGGATGAGGCCGTACATCGAGCGGGAGCTCGCGCGCGGTACGCACCTGCATTCCATCACCCGCCACATGCTCGGTCTCTACGCCGGGCGGCCGGGGGCCCGGGCCTGGCGGCGTTCGTTGAGCGAGCTCGGCCGGCGCGACGGTGCCGAGATGAGTATCGTCGCACGCGCCTGCGCTGCGGCCGAAGGGCTCAGCGCCGGCCGACTTGCGGGCTGATGGGGCATCGGGGCTGCCGGCGCCCGCAGCAGTCGCTTATGACAAGTCGTATATAATCGCGGCCGCCATGACCAAGGACATCGAGCTCGCCATCCTGTTCGCCGATGTCGTCGGCAGCACCATGCTTTACGAGAAGCTCGGTGACGACCAGGCCCGCGAAATGGTCGGCATCTGCATCGAGGTGATGAAGACCGCGACCGAGCAGCACGGCGGGACGGTCATCAAGACGATGGGCGATGAGATCATGGCGACGTTCCCGAAGGCCGACGAGGCGGTGGACGCCGCGAGCCAGATGCAGCGGACGATTTCGACCCACCAGGCATTGCAGAACGAGTTCGCGCACGTCGCGATTCGCATCGGCTGCCATTTCGGGCCGGTGGTCATTGAAAATCGCGACGTGTTCGGGGCGGCCGTGCATACCGCCAACCGTATGACGAGCCAGGCGAAGGCCGGGCAGATCATCACGACGGTGACGGTCGTCGACCGGCTGTCGTCGGACTGGAAGTCTGCGGTCCGTCAGATCGACGTCGCGACCCTGAAGGGCCGCAGCCACGAGATCGCGCTCTACGAGGTGTTGTGGCAGACCGAGGACATCACCAGCATGCTGCCGGCGATCGCGCTCGCAACGCGCGAGCAGCAGCGACCGAAGCGCCTGCGTCTGCGGTTCCGCGGCGAGGAGATCGTGCTCGACGATCACCGCACCCACGTGACCATCGGCCGGGCCGAGGACAACGACATCATCGTCAAGGGAAACCTCATCTCGCGCCTGCATGCGCGGATCGAGGCGAACAAGACCCGCTTCGTCCTGGTCGATGAGAGCACCAACGGCACGTTCGTGCACGGAACGGGCGGGGACGAGCACTTCGTACGGCGCGACAGTGTGCCGATCACCGGCGAGGGCCTGATCGGGCTCGGACGCGCGCCCGAGCGGGAATCGTCGCAGACGATCCGCTTCGTCTGCGAGGAGTGAGCGCTTCGCCCGGGCGCGGCGGCAGCCTCCGCGCACCGGCGCGTCAACTCCTCAGCCCAGGCGCCGCAGCACGTCCTCGAGTTCTTTGCTGAGCGCGGGCGGCAGCCGGTCGCCGTACTGCTCGAATTCGCCGGCGAGGTGCGCAAGCTCGGCACGCCAGGCCGGCGCATCGAGGCTGAGGAGTTCCTCGAGCGCGCCGTGCGCGAGCTCGAGGCCCGACACGTCCAGATCGTCCCGCGCCGGCATGTAGCCGATCGGCGTGTCCCGCGCGTCCACCCGGCCCGCGACGCGATCGATGATCCACTTCAGGACCCGCAGGTTCTCACCGTACCCCGGCCACAGGAACTTGCCGGCCGCGTCCTGCCGGAACCAGTTGACATGGAAGATCCGCGGCGGTCGCGTCAGGCGCGTCTCGAACGACAGCCAGTGCCGCCAGTAGTCGCCGAAGTTGTAGCCGGCGAACGGCTTCATCGCCATGGGATCGCGCCTGAGGATCCCCACTTTGCCCGTCGCGGCGGCGGTCGTCTCGGAGGCGACGCCCGCGCCGAGCAGAACTCCGTGGCGCCAGTGCCTTGCCTCATAGACGAGCGGGGCGAGTGTGCGGCGGCGCCCGCCGAAGATGATGGCCGAGAGCGGCACGCCCGCCGGGGAGTCGGTTTCCGGCGCGTAGTGAGGGTTCTGGCGCGCCGCGACGGTGAAGCGTGAGTTGGGGTGGGCCGCGTGGCCGTGGGCCGGATCGTAGGGGCGCCCCTGCCAGTCGATCACCGGCCGGCCGCGATCGACCCCGTCCCACCACGGCTCATTGTCGGCCGTGAGCGCGACGTTGGTGAAGAGCGTGTCATGATGGATCATGTCGTAGGCGTTCTTGTTGCTCTTCGGGCTCGTCCCCGGAGCGACGCCGAAGTAGCCGGACTCGGGGTTGATCGCGTACAGCCGGCCGTCCGGCCCCGGGTGCAGCCAAGCGATGTCATCGCCGATGGTCTTTACCTTCCACCCCGGGAGGGCCTCGGGCGGGATCAGCATCGAGAGATTGGTCTTGCCGCAGGCCGACGGGAACGCCGCCGCCAGATAGTGGGTTTCGCCGCGCGGATTCTCGAGCGCGACCAGCAGCATGTGCTCGGCGAGCCAGCCTTCCTCGCGCGCCTGCCAGCTCGCGATCCGAAGCGCATGGCACTTCTTTCCGAGCAACGCATTGCCGCCGTAGCCGGAGCCGTAGCTCTTGATCGACAGCTCCTCCGGAAAATGCATGATGAAGCGTCGCTCCGGGTCGAGCTCGCCGGTCGAGTGCAGGCCGCGCACGAAGATGCCATCGCGGGCGATCCGCTCGAGCGCGGCGCTCCCCATCCGCGTCATGATCCGCATGTTGAGCACGACGTACGCGCTGTCGGTGATCTCGATCCCGCAGCGCGCGTAGGGCGAGTCGATCGGCCCCATGCAATAGGGCACGACATAGAGGGTGCGCCCGCGCATGCAGCCGCGAAACAGCGCATCCATCTTGCGATGCGCCGCGTCCGGCGCCATCCAGTGGTTGTTGGGTCCGGCGTCGCGCTCGCTCTTGGTGCAGACGAACGTCAGGTGCTCGACTCGCGCAACGTCATTGGGGTTCGAGCGGTAGAGCTGGCTCCGAGGAAAAGTGACGGGATTGAGCGGGTGGAACTCGCCGCGCGCGATCAGCTCAGCGGTCAGTTCGGCGGCTTCTCCCTCGCTCCCCGTGCACCAGTGCACCCTTGCCGGGGTCGTGAGCGCGCGGACCTGGTCGATCCAGGCCTCGAGGCTCGACGGCACGACGCGGGAGGCGGCGAGCGGCGTCGGGGAGTGGGGTGCCATTGGGGTTCTCACGACGCGTCCGCACCGGAAGGGGCCGCAGATTATACGAGGTGCCAGCCGTGCGGCGGTGCGGCATGCGCGGGGCCGGCGCCGGCGACCGGCGAATGGAGGGCCCGCCGAATGGGTCGGCGGTGCGTGGTCGCTGGTGCCTTCGACAGCGATTGAGCGTATTGACGCTCGCGTCGCGGCACGGGACCCGGATAATGACGCCGCGGCCTTCGCCGCGCCGCTCACCGCCACGTGCCCAATCTTTCAGACATATTCGGCCCGGACGGCCCGCTCGCGGCCGTGCTGCCGGGCTTTCGCCCGCGCCGCGGCCAGCTCGCGATGGCCGAGGCCGTGGCCGACACGCTCGATGCGGGAACCTCGCTCGTCGTCGAGGCCGGAACGGGCACCGGCAAGACCTTCGCCTATCTCGTGCCCGCGCTCTACTCGGGACGCCGTGTCATCGTCTCGACCGGCACCCGAAATCTGCAGGACCAGCTGTTCCACCGCGACCTGCCCCTCCTCGGCAGGGCACTTGGCCGGCCCCTCCGGATCGTGCTGCTCAAGGGCCGCGCCAATTACCTGTGCCGGCACCGCCTCGCAGTCGCGCTCGCCGCTCCCGACCTGCCAGGGCTCGGGCGCGCAAGGCAGCGGAGCCTCGCACGCATCGAGCGCTGGAGCCGCACGACGGCGAGCGGAGACATCGGCGAACTCGAGTCGATCCCGGACAACGACCCCATCTGGTTGAGCGCCACCTCGACCCGCGAGAACTGCCTCGGCCAGGACTGCCCGGAGTTTCGGGCCTGCCACGTCGTCAAGGCGCGGCGCGAGGCGCAGGCGGCGGACCTCCTGATCGTCAACCACCACCTGCTGCTCGCCGACATGGCGCTCCGGGAAGAGGGATTCGGGGAACTCCTGCCGGGCGCGGATGCGGTGATCCTCGATGAGGCCCACCAGTTCCCGGAGGTTGCGGCGCAGTTCTTCGGCACGCACGTCGGCGGGCGCGCGCTCGTAGCACTCGCCCGCGATGCGCTCGCCGAGCTCGCCCGCGGGGGGCTCCTCGATGCCGCCTCGCGCGCCGCCGTCGAGCGGCTCGAGCACGCGGTCGGGAGCGTGCAGCACGCGCTCGCCGGACTCGGCGAGCGCATCGACTGGAGCAATATCCCGGATGCAGCGCTCGAGGCCGCCACCGAGCTCGCAACCGGTCTCGAGCGCATCCACGCCCGGTTCGATGAACCGGCGCTCGAGGCGGCCGGCGTCAGGCAGTGCGGAAGGCGCGCCGCCGATGCCGCGATGCGCCTCCGGCAAATCCTGTCGGCCGATGAGGCCACGGGGCTCAGGTGGGCCGATTGCACGGGCCGCAGCTGGAGCCTCGAGTTCACGCCCTTCGAGGTCGCCGAGCGCCTGAGGGCGCAGGTCGAGGCGCGCCCCTGTGCCTGGATCTATACCTCGGCGACGCTCGCGGTCGGCGAGGATTTCAGTCATTTCACGCGCCGCGTCGGCGCCGAGGCCGCGCGCACACTCCTGATCCCGAGCCCCTTCGACTATGAGTCCCAGTCGCGCCTGTACCTGCCGAGCGGGCTTCCGGACCCGGGCGAGCGCGGCTACACGGGCGCGGTCATCGAGGCCGCGCTGCCGCTGATCCGCGCGGCCGGCGGGCGCAGCTTCGTGCTGTTCACGAGCCACCGGGCGCTCGCCGAGGGTGCGCGCCTGCTGAAGGAGGCGCTCGGCGGGCGCGACGAGTTCCCGATCCTGGTTCAGGGCGATGCGCCACGCGATGCCCTGCTCCGGCGCTTTCGCGAGCTCGGCAACGCCGTGCTGCTCGGGACCGGGAGCTTCTGGGAAGGCGTCGACGTACGCGGACCGGCGCTGTCGCTGGTGGTGATCGACAAGCTGCCGTTCGCCGCGCCCGACGACCCCATCCTCAAGGCCCGGCTCGAGGGACTGAAGCGCGAGGGGCGCAACGGCTTCACCGAGTACCAGTTGCCGCAGGCGGTGCTCTCGCTCAAGCAGGGCGTCGGGCGGCTGATCCGCGATCCCGACGATTTCGGCGTCGTGATGCTCGGTGATCCGCGCCTCGTGTCCCGAGGCTACGGCCGAGCGTTCCTCGCGAGCCTGCCGCCGATGACCGTGACGCAGGACGTCGACGAGGCGGTCCGATTTCTCCGCCATCACCTGCGGGAGCTCCTCCCGACCGGCACGCCGTGAGGATCCTCGCGGTTGATACGGCGACCGAGGCGTGCAGCGCGGCGCTGCTCGATGGGGAGCGCTTGCTGATGCGCTATGAACTCGTCGCCCGCGGCCACGCCGAGCGGCTGCTCCCGATGGTCGACGAACTGCTGCAGGAGCGCGGAATCCCGCTCGCCGCGCTCGATGCGATCGCCTTCGGCAGGGGTCCCGGCGCGTTCACCGGTGTGCGGATTGCGGTCAGCATCGCGCAGGGCTTGGCGCTCGGGACGGGGCTGCCGCTGATCCCGGTGTCCGATCTGCGGGCGCTCGCAGCAGCGGCGCTCGTGCGGAGCACTGATGCCGACCACGCGCTCGTCTGCCTCGATGCCCGGATGGGTGAGGTCTACTGGGGGCTGGCGCGCCGGACAGGCGCTGACTGCACGCTGCTCGGCGAGGGCCTCGCGACGCCTGATGCGGTGCCGACCCCACCCGCCGGCGCGTGGGTCGTCGCGGCCGGGCATGGCTGGTCGGCCTACCCCCGGCTCGTCGATCGCCTGGGAGCGGGCCTCGTGGGATCGTGGCCGGCACTCCTCCCAGACGCCGGAACGATCGCGCACCTCGCGGTCGAGGAGTTCCGTCTCGGGCGGACCGTGGGACCGGAGGCGGCCGAGCCCGTGTACCTGCGCAACGACGTGGCGACCCGGTCGGGCGGCGCCACGAGAAAATGACGATCAGTTGACAGGCGTGGCGCGACTCGCGGCATAAGTCATTGAAATGCAATAATTCGCCGCTGTAATACAAGGACCTTTCGTGACACGTACACGCCCCATGACCAACCGCCAGATTCTTGTGGTCGAGGATGAGCGGCCCATCCGCGAAATGGTCGCCTTTGGCCTGAGGCGCGCGGGCTTCGAGGTCGTGGAGGCGGAGGACACCCGCGAGGCCCGCGCCCGGATGGCTGACCGGCGCCCGGACCTCGTACTGATCGACTGGATGCTGCCGGACATGAGCGGGCTCGAGCTCACGCGCGCGATCAAGAAGGACAAGGAGACCCGCGAGGTCCCGATCATCCTGCTGACCGCGCGGGCGGAGGAGCAGGACAAGGTCAACGGCCTCGAGGGCGGGGCGGACGACTACGTGACGAAGCCGTTCTCGCCCCGCGAACTCCTCGCCCGGATCAACGCGGTCTTAAGGCGCAGCACGACCGCGCCGGCCGATGAGATCGTCGCGGCAGGCGGGCTGATGCTCGATGCTGCCGGCCACCGGGTCACGGTCGGGGAGGCGACCGTCCCGCTCGGCCCCACCGAGTACCGGCTGCTGTCGTTCTTCATGACCCATCCCGAGCGCGTGTACTCGCGCTCGCAATTGCTCGACCGGGTGTGGGGGGGTAACGTGTACGTCGAGGAACGGACCGTCGACGTGCACATCCGGCGCCTGCGCAAGGCGCTGGAAGGCTTCGACTGCGACAAGTTCATCCAGACCGTGCGCGGCGCAGGCTACCGCTTCTCGACCCGACCCCTCTAAGGCGCTGACCCACCGATTCAATGTCGCCCGCCTGGTCATTCGCGCTGGCTCGCCTGATCGGCCTCGTCGCGATCGCCGTCGTCGTCGGGTACTTTCTGGGTCAGATATCGCTGACGGTGAGCGCCGTGCTGGCCGGCTATCTGGCCCTCACGTATGTCCGCCTGTACCGCCTCGAGCGGTGGCTGCGCAAGCGCCGCACCGAGGAGCCGCCGGACTTCCACGGCGTGTGGGGCGATGTGGTCGCGCTCGTGATGCGGATCTACCGCCGCAAGCAGTTCCACAAGCGGCGCATCGTGCAGCTGTTTCGCGAATTCCGCCGCATGACGACCGCGATGCCGGACGGGGTCGTGGTGATGAGCGCGGACCGTGAGATCCAGTGGTTCAACCGCAATGCCGCCCGGCTGCTGAAGCTCAGGCGCAAGGTCGACTACGGTCAGCGGATCGATAACCTGGTCCGTCACCCGGACTTCATCCGCTATCTGGCCGTCGGCGATTTCTCGCAGCCGGTCGTGATCCGCTCGACGGTGGATGCGAGCGCGCACCTCGCGCTGCACGTCGTGGCCTACGGGGCGGGGCAGCAGCTGCTGCTGGTGCGGGACGTCACGCACCAGATCCGCCTCGAGGCGATGCGCAAGGACTTCGTGGCGAACGCCTCGCACGAGCTGCGCTCCCCCTTGACCGTGATCACCGGCTACGTCGACGCGCTCGCGGACGACCCGGGGATGGATCCGGCGTGGCATGGCCCGCTCGAGGAGATGCGGCGCCAGGCCGAGCGCATGCGGGCGGTGGTCAACGCGCTGATCGAGCTCTCGCGGCTCGAGTCCTCGAGCGGCGAGGCCGGCACCGATCTCGTCGACGTCGGCGGCATGTTGACGCTGATGCGCCGCGAGGTGCTTGCGCTCGACCGCCACCCGGAAGTGGCGCTCGCGCTCGAGTCGGACGCAAAGCTCTTGGGCTCGGAGCAGGAGATCCACTCGATCTTTTCGAACCTCATCTCGAATGCGGTCAAATACACGCCGCCCGAGGGACGCATCGATATCCGCTGGTGGGCCGACGTGGCCGGCGGTCATTTTTCGGTGCGGGATACGGGCGTCGGGATCGCGCGCGAGCACCTGCCGCGGATCACCGAGCGGTTTTACCGCGTCGATCCCGGCCGTGCGCGCACGACGGGGGGCTCCGGGCTCGGGCTTGCGATTGCCAAGCACGCGCTGCAGCGCCACGGCGGGACGCTGGAGATCGAGAGCGAAGAGGGGATCGGCAGCCGGTTCACCTGCCACTTTCCACAGCGCCGCATCGCGGCGCGAGCCCCGCTCGCGGCCAATCAATGAGCCTTGCGCCGCGCCGCTGACCGACGACGGGGGACGCCGCGCGCGGTTGGCTGCCGCGCCGCAACAAATCTCCTGTAATCCTGAGTTAGCGCATGAGTCGTTGCGAACCACGATAGGGAAGCGCGGCAACCCCCGAATTCGTCAGAAAAAATTCTTCGCGCTTTCATCTCCCCGTCATGCGCGGCCGGCAGCCTTGGCCAAACCGGCGACGACGAGGACGACATGAGCCCGGCGACTCCCGCGAGTACCCCCCGTCTCACGCTCCGGACCGTCTTCATCTCCGACGTCCACCTGGGCTTTCGCGGCTGCCAGGCCGATTACCTGCTCGATTTCCTGAACCGGGTTGCCACCGAGGAGCTGGTGCTCGTCGGCGACATCGTCGACCTGTGGAGCTTGAAGCGCGGCGTCTACTGGCCGGTGTCGCACCACGACGTGCTGAGGACGATTCTCAAGCTCGCGCGCTCCGGGACCCGGGTGATCTACGTGCCCGGCAATCACGACGAGGGCTTCCGCGAGCTGTGCGGCGCGGAGGTCGCCGGCATTCACATCCGCCGCGACTTCATCCACGAGACGGCCGATGGCAAGCGCTACCTGGTGCTGCACGGCGATGATTTCGACGGCGCGGTGCAGTTCAGCGGGCTGCTCAAGAATCTCGGCGAGCGGATGTACGACGTGATGCTGTGGCTCGGACGGCGCGTGCAGGCGGTGCGCCGGCGCTGTGGCTTCGGCTACTGGTCGCTCGCCTCGTGGGTCAAGCAGAAGGTTCCCGATGCGCGCCTCTACGTCGAGCGCTTCGAGCACGCGGCGGCGCACGCGGCGCTGCGCGTCGGGCTCGACGGCGTCATCTGCGGCCACATTCACCGGCCGGAGCTCCGCGAGGTCGACGGGATCCACTACTGCAACGATGGCGACTGGGTCGAACACTGCTCGGCGCTCGTGGAGGATCGCAACGGGCGGCTCGCGCTGGTCGACTGGACCGTGCAGGCGCACGCCCCGGTTGCAGCGGCTGCGGCGCGCGGCGTGGCAGCGGCCCCGGCCTTCGGCACGGCAGCCTGAGGACCCGGGCGGTCGGATGAAGGTCGGAATAGTCACGGACGCCTGGCGTCCGCAGACGAACGGCGTGGTGACGACCCTCGCGCGCACGGCCGAGGGCCTCGTCGAGCTCGGCCATACCGTCACGCTGATGACGCCGGAAGGCCTGCCGACGATTCCCTGCCCGACGTATCCGGAGATCCGGCTCGCGCTGTTTCAGGGCCGCCGCGTCGCCGCCTGGCTCGAGGGCGAGCGCCCGGATACGCTGCACATCGCAACCGAGGGCCCGCTCGGACTTGCGGCACGCAACGCCGCCGTGCGCTTGAGGCTGCGCTTCACGACCTCGTATCACACCCAGTTTCCGCGCTATTTGCGCGCGCGCTATCCGCTGCCCGAGTGCTGCACGTACGCGCTGCTCCGTGCCTTTCACGGCCGCGCGGCGCGCACCATGGTCGGAACGAGGCAGGTCCGGCGCGACCTCAGGCGTCATGGCTTTCGCCACCTCGTGCAATGGGGTCGCGGCGTCGACACGCAGCTCTTTCGCCCGCGACCGGACGTCCGGTTGCCCTATCCGCGGCCGATCCTGATCTACGTCGGGCGCGTCGCGGTCGAGAAGAGCGTCGAGGACTTCTGTCGCGTGACAGTGCCCGGCACGAAGCTCGTCGTCGGCGACGGGCCGGCCCTCGCGGCTCTGCAGAAGCGCTATCCCGAGGTCGTGTTTGCCGGCTTCAAGTTCGGCGAGGAGCTCGGGGCCTTGCTTGCCGGGTCCGATTGCTTCGTGTTCCCGAGTCGCACCGACACGTTCGGGCTCGTGATGCTCGAAGCCATGGCGAGCGGCCTGCCGGTCGCGGCATACCCGGTGACCGGGCCGATCGACGTCGTGCGCGAGGGCGAGAGCGGATCCCTCAGTGAGGATCTCGTGGTCGCAATCAAGGCGGCGCTCACGCTCGACCGCGGAAGGTGCCGCGCACAGGCGCTCGAGTATCGCTGGGAGAACGCGACCCGCCAGTTCCTCGGTCATCTCGTCGACGCGCGCGGCGCCGGGGCCGCGACGGTCGCGCCGCGCGGACGACTGACGACGGTCCTAGAGCGCTTACTCCCCTAGCGCCCCGGCCCTGCGCTCCTGAGCCACTCGGATTCGAGCGCGGGCCGTCGCGTGGCGGACAGCTCCTCGAGCAGCTCACGCCAGTGGCCGAGCACGTCCGGATGGCGCGCATCGGCCGGATGGAGCGCCGCGCGCACGCGCGGCGCATCGCTGAGCGATCGCAGGCGCCTGGCGTTCCAGCGCCGCGACAGCGCGCGCCTGAGCGAGGAACGGGCCGAGTAGACGAGACTCGGCGCCGCGACCGGCCCGGCGGCGAGCAGCGTGTCCGCGAGCGGGACGAGTACATCGCGCGTGCAGGTATAGCCGAGACCCGAGGCGCGCAGCGCCTGCCAGGCGCCTGGCCCCAGGAGCCAGGCGGGCGCGACGAAGCCGTGCGGCGTCAAGCCCATCGCCGCGAGCATGTCCCGCCCCGCACGGATGCGTGCGAGAGAGGCATCGACCCCGAGCGCGCCGAACTCTCCTTCGCCGGCCGTGTAGAGTCGCCGCCGGCCCCAGTCGAGCGGCGTGCGCGGAGTGGGTCCGGTATCCCGGTGATAGTAGCCGTGGACCATGACCTCATCGCCGCGGATCACGCGCTCGCGCAGCGCGGCGGAAAACTCCGGGTCGGCGTCGGCACGGCGACCGCCATGGTAATGAGGGACGATGAGCAGCGTGACCGGCACGGCGAGCGGTGCGAGCAGCTCGAGCAGGCGCGCACAGTCTTGCCAGGTGGCCGGTGCGACGTCGTGCACCGAGACTGCGTAGCACGAAGTCATGCCTCGCCCACCGGATCAGGCCGGCAGCAGCGTCGGCGCATCGTGTAGGAGCGACGCCTGGTTGAGCAGCCGGGCGTAGTGGCGGAGCTGCCGCGCAAACGTCGCGTCCCAGGTGTGGCTCGAGAGCACGCGGGCACGAGCGGTGGCCCCGCGGGCGGGGGGATCGCGCATGAACAGTCGGTCGACTGCCTCCGCAAGCGCGGCGGGTCCGGTCGGCGGTGCGAGCTCGCCGACGGTTGCGTCGACGAATTCGGGCATCGCGCCCGCGGCGTAGGCGACGACTGGAATGCCGCAGGCCATCGCCTCGAGCGCAACGAGGCCAAAGGTCTCCTGGCGGCCGGCGTGCACCAGGGCATCGCAGGCGGCGAGCGTCGCGGCCATCTGCTCGGCGCTCGACAGATACGGAAGAAGCGTGATCGAGGGCGTCGGGCGCGCGGGTTCGGGAGCGCCGATCACCAGCAGGTGATAGGGCGCGCCGAGGCGCTCGACCATCGCGTAGAGCTCCCGGACGTTCTTCTCGGGCGCGAGCCGGCCGGCGAATACCAGCAGGCGCGTGTGGGATGCAAGTCCGAGGCGCGTGCGTAACGTCAGGTCGCGGCGTGCCGGATCGAACACCCGCGGGTCGACGCCGAGCGGCTGGACGAGGGCATTCGCGACGCCGGCGAGCCGCAGGTGGTCGGCGACGACCGCGCTCGGCGCCAGCACCAGGTCGAAGCGCTCGTAGAGGGCCCTGAGATAGTGCGCGGCGATGACAGCCCCGGGCCTGCCGAGACGCTGCGCCATGAGATTGATGACATCGGAGTGGCAGAACGCGACAGCCGGGACCTGCAGCGTCCGGGCGACTTCTGTCACCTGCCAGCCCATCAGGTACGGGTCGCCGGCCTCGATGAGATCCGGCTCGAAGGCGGCGAGCGCGGCGCGCAGCGCCGGCAGGCGGACCGGGCAGCGATAGCCGGCCCACAGCCGGGGACTGCCGAACTCGACGAGGCCGCCCGCCCTGCCGGTGTCGTGCTCGCCGGGCACGAAGAGCGTATGGCGCAGGCGGCTGCGGGCGGTCAGCCAGGCGTGTTTGGCGAGAAGGTAGCGGCGGACCCCACCGCTCGTGCGGGAGAAGAACAGCGTGGCGTCGACGAGATGCGGCGTCATCGCCTCTGCAACATGCCCGGCGTCATCCGCAGAGTGTGCTGAACGGAGATGACGCGGTCATGACGCTGCCGCTGTGCGCGCAGTCCGTCGGTCCGTGCGAGAAGGGGGTGCGAGGCGACCGCCGCCCCGGACGCCTGTGCGCCCAGGTGTTCGGCGTCGGCCTTGCGAACGCCGGGAGTTGCGGCGCCTCACCGCGGGCGGCGTGCCGGGGACCAGCAGACGAACACCGCCGATGAATGATGCCATCGTGTGAGATATAAACGTTAGTTAATACAATGTATTACGTTATAAATCTCATGAATAAGATTAGATGACGCTTGTGTGACGATCGGCAGCCGTGACAGCCACGAGTTACGCGCACCGCAATCCGCGTGTCACAGTTTTCTTCTATAAAGCCGCCAGCCACGCGGGCCCGAGGGCCCACGTTCCACACCTGCCAAGGCCACGACCGGGGAGACACCCGTGCTCAAGCGTTTAGTCACTTCGCTCCTGCTCGCGAGCGTGGCCATCCCTGGCCTCGCGCACGCCCAGTCCGCGCGCGATTACATCAGCATCGTCGGCTCCTCGACCGTGTTCCCGTTCTCCTCGGTCGTGGCCGAGCACTTCGGCAAGAGCAATCCGAAGTTCAAGACCCCGAAGGTCGAGAGCACCGGGACCGGCGGCGGCTTCAAGCTGTTCTGCGAAGGCATCGGCGCGCAGTACCCCGACATCGCCAACGCCTCCCGCCGCATCAAGCCCTCCGAACTCGAGCAATGTGCGAAGAACGGCGTCAAGGACGTGGTCGAGATCAAGATCGGCTACGACGGCATCCTGATCGCGACCAAGAAGGGCGCCCCGGCCTACAAGCTGACCCGTAAGGACCTGTTCCTCGCGGTTGCCAAGCAGGTGCCGGATCCGGCCAAGCGCGCGAACGTAATTGCCAACCCGTACAAGACATGGAGGCAGATCGACGCAGCGTTGCCGGACGTGCCGATCAACGTGTTTGGACCGGCGCCGAACCACGGCACCCGCGATGCGTTCGTGGAACTCGCCCTCAATGTCGGCTGCGAGCAGTTCGCCTCGCTCAAGGCTCTCAAAAAGACGGATGAGAATCGCTACAAGCAGATCTGCTCCCAGGTGCGCGAGGACGGCGCGTGGACCGACGTGTCAGAAGACTACGCGCTCGTGATGGGCAAGCTCGCCAGCAACTCGCAGGCGATGGCCGTGTTCACGTTCTCCTACCTCGACCAGAACCGCGAGAAGCTGTCGCCGGCGACCGTCGACGGGGTTGCCATCTCGATCGACACGATCGCATCGGGCGTCTACCCGCTGTCGCGGCCGCTCTTTTTCTACGTGAAGAAGGCCCACGTCGGCGTGATTCCGGGGATCAGGGAATTCATCGGCGAGTTCACGAGCGCGAAGGCGATGGGCGCCGATGGCTACCTCGTCGAGCGTGGCTTGATTCCCATGCCGGCCGCCGAACTCAAGGGTGTCCTCAAGGACGCCAAGGACATGAGACCCGTCAAGCTGTGATGTCCGGCGTCATCGCCGAGTGCTCAACGCCGGCGGCGCCCGGACGGCATGCGCTCGGAGCAGATCGCCCGGCTTAGAGCACTTCCGGGGTCATTCGCAGCGACATGGTGAGGGTCGTGCCTCGGTTGGGCGCGCTCTCGATCTTCAGATCGGCGCCGATCAACTGCGCCTGCTCGCGAAGCCCCACGAGACCAAAGTGGCCGGGATACGGTTCGTGCGGGTCGAAGCCGATACCGTTGTCCTCAATGCGCAGTTCCAGGTGAGTCCCGTGCCGGGTCTGTAGTGACACGACGACCCGGGTCGCCATCGAATGCTGCTCTATGTTGCGCAGCGCCTCCTCCGCGACGCGAAAGATGGTTTCAGCGCGCTCATCACCGAAGCGGGCGGCGTCGGCGTCGGCCGTGAACTCGGTCGCCAGTCCCGTGCGGTCGATGAAGCGCTCGACGGCCTTGGCGAGGGCCGCGCCGAGGCCCGTGTCACGCACCGCATTGACGCGCATCTGCGTGATCGCGGTGCGCGCCTCCTTCAGGCCCTCGTGGGCAACCTGCTCGGCGTGCGCCAGCTCATCCGCCACCGATCCCGGATCGCGCGCTTGCAGCCTGCGGAGCAACCGGATTTCGCTCAGCATCGCCATCATCGAGTGCGCGAGCGTGTCGTGAAGGTCCCGCGCGATCTTCAGGCGCTCGCGCACGACGGCAGCGTAGCGCGACTCTTCCGCAAGGCGCTCCACCTCGCGGGTCCTGACGGCGACCCGGCGTTCGAGGTCGCTGCTGAGCGCCCGCAGCTCACGACGTTCCTGCTGCAGATCGTCGAGAATCCGGGCGAACGCGACCGCAAGCTGCGCGACCTCATCGTGCCCGCCCGGGACGTCGATGCGTGTGGTCTCGTTGCGGCCGACGGCTGCGACCGAGGCCGTCAGGCGTTTCAGACGGTTGGTCAAATGACGGGCGCCCAGCGCCCCGATCAGTGCGGTCAGCGCACCGAGGCCCATCGATACCCACAGAATCCGGATGGCCAGCGCGTTGGCACGCTGGTAGACCTGTTCGTGCGGCTCGCTGACCTGCAGCTGCCAGCCGAGCGCCGCCAAGTCGCGTCCCAGTCTCACCGGTGAGCGCGCGACGAGAACCGTCGCGCCGTTCGGCAGCCGTTCGAACTGCGGTGAAGCAGGCGCTTGCGCGCCCGGTCCCGCCGCCGGCGCGCCCCCGAGCGGGGAGGCGTCGTCGGAGGCGATTCCGTTCCACGGGTGGCCCCGCAGTTCGTCCGGTCCGATGAGAACGATTCCGCGGCGGTCGAGGACCAGCGCTTGCGCCGAGTCGCGAACAGCGGGCCCTTCAGTCAGGCGCTGCAGCGGCTCCGGAGCCCAGCGCCAGCGCAGGTGCGCGGCGACGACCCCGACGACCGCCCCGTTCGCATCGCGAACCGGGGCGGCGATGTCACCGAGGCTCGGCTCGTTGCCAACGAGCGCGCGCGGGCTCGTGGCGCTCGCCGTCCGGGTCTCGTCGATCACCCCAATCCACGGCCCGTTGAGTCCTTGCGCGAACCACGGCTTTTCGGTCACCGAGCTCGTGGCAGGCAGGCTCGTGCTCGCGGCGACCACGGTGCCCGCAGGATCCGCCACGGCGATCCAGTCGAGTTCCGGGTAGGCGGACTCGAGCTCATCGAATACCTCGCGCAGCCCGCCCGCGCGCCCGGAGATTTCGACAGCGCGCACGATGGCTGATGCCGCCCGAATGGCACCGAGCCGCGATGCGACGGCTTGGCCGAGATCGGAGCCGAGCTGGTCGGTCTCGAGCGCGAGTCTGCGCTCGTGCTGTTGCAGGATGTTGTCGCGGGCGAGGCTGCCGACCCAGATCGCCGCGGCGAGCGAGAAGCTCGCCGCCAGCACGATGATGAGCCAGACGGTGCCCGCCATCAGGCTGTGCGCGGGATCCAGTTCCCGCAGCGCCGCTCGTATTCGGCTTGCAGTACCAGGCGTGGGCATCAGTCCGCGCTACCACGTGACGAAAGTCACTTCCAAATGATGCCCTGTGGGTCGCATGATTGCCATTGCGACGCGCAGATGGAAGGCGCGTCGTTGCGGATGGGCGGTGAGACGCAACGGTGGCATCTTGGCGCCCTGCGATGGCGGTCGGCGATGTGTGCGGAGCCCCGGCACGGCGCACCGATTCGCGGCTCAAAGCGCGGTGGCGGCGGTTGCAGACGCCTGCACCGAGGGGTCCCCGGAGGCGTTGACTGGCTGGGTCGAGACGCTCTTAAATCGATGGCCTTTTTTCGGCAGGTGCGCCGCGTGAGTACTGTCCCGTGATGCCGGAGTTGGGCGCGAGCGCGCCAAGGATTCGCATAGTCATCGCCGAGGATCAGGCGCTGGTGCGGCGAGGGACGACCGCGCTGCTGTCGTTGGAACCGGACATGGAGGTCGTAGGCCAGGCGTCGGACGGCATCGAAGCGGTGGAGCTCGCCCAGCGCCTGCACCCGGATGTCGTCCTGATGGACTTGCACATGCCGCGCAAAGGCGGCGTGGCCGCGACCCGCGAAATCACCGCGACATTTCCCGGTACGCAGGTGCTGGTCCTGACGACGCTGAACGATGATGAAACCGTGTTCGAGGCCGTCCGGGCGGGCGCGCACGGCTATCTGCTGAAGGATGCGACCGAGCAGGAACTCCTGGATACCATCCGCGCGCTGCGACGCGGAGAGTCGGGACTGACGCCCCAGATTGCGCGCAAGGTGATGGATCAGTTTCGTCGCCTCGCGCTGTCGTCGGACTATTCGCCGCGTACGCATGCCGTGCCTGCGGGCTCGTCATCCGCCGGCGCATCGCTCCAGCAGCGACAGTCCCTGACCGAGACGCTGACCGACAAGGAAGAGAAGATCCTGCGGCTCATTTCCGAAGGCATGAGCAATCGGCAGATCGCCAATGCGGTGTTCCTGGCGGAAGGAACGGTCAAGAACTACGTCAGCCGCATCATGGAGAAACTGCACGCGAACACCCGAACGGAGCTGGCGGTGCTCTCCGCCAAGCAGCGTCGCGGCGAATGACCGTCGGACGACGAGCGGCGCCGCTCGAAAGATATCCACGATGACCACCGTCCCGGTCGCCCCAGCGCCATGACTGCTGCTGACCGTGACACGGCGCACAGTGCCGCTGAATGGGGCACGCGGAAGTGACTTTCGTCACTGCGGGCTCGTGACTTTCGCCACGAACCGATCGTGACGCTCGAATGCTGATCCGCGATCCGCGCTTCTCTACAGTGCGCCCATGCGGGTGGGAAGGCGATCGCCGGACGGGAATCGGACGGGCCGGGCCAGGGCACGAAGATTGCTGCGGCCATGGCGATCGCCGCTTACAATCTCCAGGGCCTCAGGCGATCGCGGCTGCAATCCTGGATCGGGTGGAACGTGGCATGACAGCGACCGACACGAGGGGCCCTGGTCTTTGGCCCGCCGACGAGATGGCGTCTCGCAAGGCCGGCTGGCGGGCGCGTGCGTCGGCCCACGCGGGGCCCTTGCAGGCCTGCCGCAGCGCGGCGCCCGGGTGGCACGCCCCGAGCGCGCGTCCATCCGCCGCGACCGCTCTCAGCGGCCCTCGACGCATGGTGGGGCACCCCGGGTGTCGTGCCAGGACCCGCTTC
>DATNIE010000006.1:0-63819 GCA_035604595.1 Steroidobacteraceae bacterium
GAGATGGTCATGCCGGGGGACAACATCAAGATGACGGTCGAGCTGATCAGCCCCATCGCGATGGAGGAGGGCGTTCGGTTCGCGATCCGCGAGGGCGGCAGGACCGTCGGCGCCGGCGTCGTCTCGAAGATTCTGCAGTAATTGGGTGACGGGCCGCGTACACTGCGCGGCCCGCCGGCCCGCGACGGGTCGTTACCTGGCAGATCCTGAACGTTTCTGCCGCTCTTTGACCAAGGGGTCCGTGACATGGCCAACCAGAACATCCGCATCCGGCTCAAGGCCTTCGATCACCGCTTGATCGACAACTCGGCCCGGGAGATCGTCGAGACGGCCAAGCGCACCGGCGCAACCGTCCGCGGCCCGGTGCCGCTGCCGACCAAGATGGAGCGCTTCACGGTGCTGGTCTCCCCGCATGCCGACAAGGATGCGCGCGACCAGTTTGAGATCCGCACGCATAAGCGGTTGATGGATATCCTAAATCCGACCGACAAGACGGTCGACGCCCTGATGAAGCTCGATCTGCCGGCCGGCGTCGACGTCCAGATCAAGCTCAACTGAGGCATGTGCACCGCCCCGAGGGGGCCGGTGCCGGACGACGGGAGTTGCTTTGAAACCACGGGCCGCCTAACATAGGCGGCTCGCTTCGGCTCGCCCGCCCGGGTGTGCCGTTCGCAGGTCGGCCCAGACAGTCGTTCCGCAGCAGCCGCTGCCGGAGCTGGCGCGGGGTCGATACCACGGACCGGTTACCGGGCCGACCGAAGTTGGTCGGGATGATTGGACGCCTGGCAGGAGCCCCTGGGGCCCCGGCCGAGGGCGGTATCGGGGTGCCGCCTGCCAATTGCAGCGGGCGGACGTAAAGAGGAAGACCCAATGAGCCTTAAAACTGGCTTGGGGCTGGTAGGCCGCAAGCGCGGCATGACACGCGTCTTCACGGACGCGGGCGAGACGGTACCGGTCACCGTCATCGAAGCGCTCCCCAACCGCGTGGCCCAGGTGAAAACCGCCGACAGCGACGGCTATCGCGCTGTGCAGGTGTGCTTCGGCCAGAAGCGCGCCTCACGGCTGTCGAAGGCCGTCCAGGGCCACTACGCCAAGGCCAACGTCGTGCCCGGCGAGGCGCTCGTCGAGTTCCGTCTCGGCGGTACCGAGGGCACTGACCTCAAGTCCGGCAACGAGCTCAAGGTCGACATGTTCGCGGCCGGCCAGATCGTCGATGTCACGGGCACGACGATGGGCAAGGGCTTTGCAGGCGTGATGAAACGCCACAACTTTGCGGGCGGCATGGCGAGCCACGGCGCCTCACTCGCGCACCGCGTGCCGGGTTCGATCGGCCAGCGCCAGACGCCGGGCCGCGTATTCCAGGGCAAGCGCATGTCGGGTCACATGGGCGTGCAGCGTCGCACCGTGGAGAATCTCAAGGTCGTCGAGGTGGATGCCGAGCGGAACCTGCTGCTGATCCGCGGCGCCGTGCCGGGTACCGAGGGCGGGACGGTGATCGTCCGGCCGTCGGTGAAGGCGAAGGGCCTGGCGCGCCGCGTGCGGCTGCGGTCGGCTAAGAAGTAACCCGAGGCACCCCCATGAAGCTCAAGGTCGTCAATGCCGGGGCGGGCAGCGCCGAACTCGAAGTGGCGGATGCCACGTTCGGTCGTGAGTTCAACGAGGCGCTGGTGCACCAGGTCGTGACCGCGTACCTGGCGGCCGGCCGGGCCGGCACCAAGGCGCAGAAAACCCGCGCCGAAGTGCGCGGCGGTGGCCGCAAGCCTTGGAACCAGAAGGGCACGGGCAGTGCCCGCGCCGGCAGCATCCGCAGCCCCATCTGGGTCGGCGGCGGCCGGACCTTTGCCGCCCGCCCGCGCGACTTCGAGCAGAAGGTCAACCGCAAAATGTACCGCGGGGCGCTGCGCGCGATGCTCTCCGAGCTCGCGCGCACCGATCGCCTCGTGGTCACGCCGTCAATCGAGCTCGAGGCGCCGAAGACCAAGCTGCTCGTCGCGCGCCTGAAGGACCTCGGCCTCGACAGCGTGCTGATTCTGGTCGAGGCCTTCGAGGAGAAGCTGTTCCTCGCCGCGCGCAACCTGCCGCACGTCGAGGTGCTGGCTGTTGCGCAACTCGACCCGGTGAGCCTCGCGCGCCATGGCAAGGTCCTCGCGACCGTCGGCGCGCTCAAGCTGCTCGAGGAGCGCCTGGCATGAGCGGCAATATTCCCAGGATGGCTCAGGCAGCCCGGACGGCGACGCCCGTCCAGGCGAGCGAACGTCTGATCAACCTGCTGATCGCCCCGCACGTCTCGGAAAAGGCGGCGCGCGCGTCGGAGAAGACCAATCAGTACGTGTTCCGCGTCCGCACCGACGCCACCAAGCCCGAGATCCGGGCGGCGGTCGAGCTGATGTTTTCGGTCGCGGTCGAGGCGGTGCAGGTCGTCAACGTCGGTGGCAAGCACAAGCGCTTCGGCAACGCCGTCGGCCGGCGCTCCGACTGGAAGAAGGCCTACGTGAGTCTGAAGGCCGGTCAGAGCATCGACTTCAGCGGCACCGCGAAGGCCTGAGACGGGCACGAGGACCAGACCATGGCGATGATCAAACTGCGGCCGACATCACCCGGAGCGCGCTTCGTGCTGAAGCCCGACCGGTCGGGTCTGCACAAGGGCAAGGGTTTTGCGCCGCTGCTCGTCTCCCAGAATTCGACCGGGGCGCGCAACAGCTCCGGCCGGATGACCACGCGCCACAAGGGCGGTGGCCACAAGCAGAAGTACCGGCTGATCGACTTTCGGCGGGACAAGGACGGCGTCGTCGGTGTCGTCGAGCGCATCGAGTACGACCCGAATCGCAGTGCCCACATCGCGCTGATGCTCTACCGGGACGGCGAGCGCCGCTACATCCTCGCGCCGAAGGGCCTGAAGGAGGGCGATGAGCTGCTGTCGGGCTCGGAGGCGCCGTTCAAGCCGGGCAACGCGATGCAGTTCCGGAACATCCCCGTCGGCAGCTCGGTGCACAACATCGAGCTGAAGCCCGGCAAGGGCGGTCAGCTGGCCCGCGCGGCCGGTGGCTCGGCGCAGTTCACGGCCCGCGAGGGCATCCACGCGCTCGTCCGGCTGAAGTCGGGCGAGATTCGCAAGGTGCACGTCGACTGCCGCGCCACGATCGGCGAGGTGGGCAATGACGAGCACAACCTGCGCGTCTTCGGCAAGGCAGGCGCCAAGCGCTGGCGTGGCATCCGCCCGACGGTCCGCGGCGTGGTCATGAACCCCGTCGACCACCCGCACGGTGGCGGCGAAGGCAAGTCCGGCCAGGGCAACCCGCACCCCGTGTCGCCGTGGGGCTGGCAGACCAAGGGTAAGAAAACCCGCCACAACAAGCGCACGAGCTCGTTCATCGTGCAGCGGCGCAAAAAGTAACGCGAGGGTCCTACCGTGCCACGTTCGCTGAAGAAAGGTCCGTTCATCGATCTGCCCCTCGCCAAGAAGGTGCAGGTCGCGGCCGCCAAGAATGACCGTCGTCCGATCAAGACCTGGTCGCGCCGATCGGTCGTGATCCCGGAAATGGTGGGTCTGACCATTGCCGTGCACAACGGCCGCAATCACGTGCCGGTGCTGATGACCGAGAACATGGTTGGCCACAAGCTCGGCGAGTTTGCCCCGACGCGCACGTTCAAGGCGCACGGCGGCGATCGCAAGGCCACGGTGGTGGAGTAAGTCATGCAGACCTACGCCAAGCTCCGCCACGCGCGGATTTCCCCGCAGAAGTGCCGGCTGGTGGCCGACGTCGTTCGCGGCAAGAGCGTCGGGCAGGCGCTCGCGATCCTGCGTTTCATGCCGAAGAAGGGCGCCGATCACGTCCGCAAGGTGCTCGAATCCGCGATCGCGAACGCCGAGCACAATCACAACGCGGACATCGACGAACTCAAAGTGTCGCGCATCGAGGTCGATGCGGCGCCGATGCTGAAGCGTTTCCACGCCCGCGCCAAGGGCCGTGGCAACCGGATCATCAAGCGCAACAGCCATATCACGGTCTTCGTAGCGGATGCGGCCAAGTAGGCCGGGGACGAGTCAACCATGGGCCAGAAAGTCAATCCGATCGGCATCCGCCTTGGCATCACGCGCGACTGGACGTCGAAGTGGTATGCACACTCGAAGAACTTCGCGGCGTACGTGCACACCGATTGGATCGTCCGGGAGTTCCTGAAGAAACGCCTGGCCGACGCATCGGTCAGCCGGATCGTGATCGAGCGCGCGGCGCGCCGGGTCAACATCACGATCCATACCGCGCGGCCGGGCATCGTGATCGGCAAGAAGGGCGAGGACATCGAGAAGGTGCGCACCGAAGTCGCGCGCCGCATGCAGCTGCCGGTGCAGGACGTGCGCCTGAACATCGCCGAAATCAGGAAGCCCGAGCTCGACGCGCAGCTGGTCGCCGAAGGCATCGCGCAGCAGATCGAGAAGCGCGTGATGTTCCGCCGCGCGATGAAGCGCGCGGTCACGAACACCATGCGCAGCGGGGCGCTCGGCATCAAGGTACGCGCCTCGGGACGCCTCAACGGAGCCGAGATCGCGCGCACCGAATGGAGCCGCGAGGGGCGCATTCCGCTGCACACGTTTCGCGCCGACATCGACTACGGCCTGGCCGAGGCGCAGACCACCTATGGCGTCATCGGCGTCAAGGTCTGGATCTTCAAGGGCGAGGTATTCGACAAGGCGACGCTCGAGGCCGAGGCCGCTGAGGCCGTGCCGGCCGTGACCGCGCCGGAGCCTGCTTCGGCGGTCTGAGCCGCCCAAGCGAGGAGAACACGACCATGATGGCGCCGAAGCGAACCAAGTACCGCAAGCAGTTCAAGGGCACGAACTCGGGCTCCGCGCACCGCGGCAGCAGCGTCGAGTTCGGCGAGTACGCGCTCAAGGCCACCGACCGCGGGCGGATGACCTCGCGCGAGATCGAGGCGGCGCGGCGGGCGATGACCCGCTACGTCAAGCGCGGCGGGCAGATCTGGATCCGCGTGTTTCCGGACATCCCGGTGACCGCGAAGCCGCTCGAAGTCCGGATGGGCAGCGGCAAGGGCAACGTCGAGTTCTGGGTGGCGCGCGTCCTGCCCGGCAAGGTGCTGTTCGAGATGGAAGGCATCAGCGAGGCGGAAGCACGCGAGGCTTTCCGGCTGGCCGCCGCCAAACTGTCGCTGCCGACCATGTTCGTCAGGCGGCACGTGCGCTGAGCGCAGGTCACGAGGAACGCCCATGGATATCAAGGAAATTGCCAAGAAGACTCCGGCCGAGCTCAAGGAGGAACTCCTGAAGCTGCGCCGCGAACAGTTCAATTTGCGGATGGCCGCGGCGGCGGGGCAGCCTGCCAAGCCCGACCAGTTCGGCAAGGTGCGCAAGAACATTGCGCGCGTGAAGACCGTGCTCAGCCAGCAGCGCGTCGGAGGTAAGGCCTGATGTCCGCCGAGATTTCCACTGCAACCGCGTCCCCGGCCGGCGAGCGTACACTGACCGGTCGCGTCGTCAGCAGCAAGATGGACAAGACCATCGCGGTCGCCGTCGAGCGCCTGATCAAGCACTCGACCTACGGCAAGTACGTGCGGCGCACCACCAAGCTCCTTGCCCACGACGAGCAGAACGAGTGCCAGGAGGGCGATACGGTCGCGATCGCCCCCTGCCGCCCGCTGTCGCGCCGCAAGAGCTGGAAGCTCGTGCGCGTCCTCGAGCGCGGCGCGCGCTGACACTCAAGGGATCATCGACATGATTCAGATGCGGACCCTGCTCGCGGCAGCCGACAACAGCGGCGCGCGCAGCCTGATGTGCATCAAGGTGCTTGGCGGTTCCAAGCGCCGCTACGCCGGCGTGGGCGACGTCATCAAGGTGAGCGTCAAGGATGCCATTCCGCGCGGCAAGGTGAAGAAGGGCGAGGTCTATGACGCGGTAGTCGTGCGCACCCGTCACGGCGTACGTCGCTCGGACGGCTCATTGATCCGCTTCGACGGCAACGCCGCGGTGCTTCTGACCAACAAGCTCGAGCCGATCGGCACCCGCATCTTCGGGCCGGTGACGCGCGAGCTCAGGACGGCGCAGTTCATGAAGATCATCTCGCTCGCGCCCGAGGTCCTGTAAGGGACCGGCGCCACAGGGACGAGGACAGGACATGCAGCGAATTCGCAAAGGCGACCGGGTCATCGTGACGACCGGCCGCGACAAGGGCAGGCAAGGCACCGTGATCCGCGTGATCGAGAACGACCACGTGGTGGTCGAGAACGTCAACATGGTGAAAAAGCACCAGAAGCCGAATCCGCAGGCGGGTGTGCCGGGCGGAATCGTGCAGAAGGAAGCGGCGATCCACATCTCCAACGTGGCGCTGTTCAACCCGGTGACGAAAAAGGCCGATCGCGTCGCCTTCAGGAAGATGGACGACGGCCGCAAGGTGCGCGTCTTCAAGTCGAACAGGGAGGTCGTCGACGCCTGAGCGTCGTCGCCCTCGCCACTGGACACAGGACCCAACGATCATGGTCAGGCTCCAACAGCACTACCGCGAAGTCGTCGTGCCGCAGCTCATGAAGGAGCTCGGCGTCACCAATCCCATGGCTGTGCCCCGCATCGAGAAGATCACGGTCAACATGGGGGTCGGCGAGGCGGTGTCAGACAAGAAGCTAATCGAGAATGCGGTCGCCGACCTGACCAAGCTGACCGGCCAGAAGCCGTTGCTATGCAAGTCGAAGAAGTCGATCGCCTCGTTCAAGCTGCGCGAAGGCCTCGCGATCGGCGCGAAAGTCACGCTGCGCGGCGCGCGGATGTACGAGTTCCTGGACCGCCTGATCAGCATCGCGATGCCCCGCATCCGCGACTTTCGCGGCGTGTCGGCGCGCGCCTTCGATGGCCGCGGCAATTACAACTTTGGTGTCAAGGAACAGATCATTTTCCCGGAGATTCAGTACGACCAGGTCGACAAGGTCCGGGGCATGGACATCACGATCACGACCACGGCCACGGACGACAAGTCGGGGCGGGCGCTGCTGAGTGCATTCAGCTTCCCGTTCCGCAAGTAGTCATTCAATGAACGCCCGCACGTAGTTCGCAAAGGTAACGGTAATGGCCAAGACGAACATGCTGGAGCGCGAGAAGCGCCGCAAGGCTCTCGCCAAGAAGCACGCGCAGCAGCGCGCGAAGCTCAAGGAGCTCATTCGCGATCCGCGCAGCTCTCCGGAGCAGCGGGTCGCCGCGCAGGAGACCCTGCAGAAGTTGCCGCGGGACTCGAATCCGAACCGCCAGCGCAACCGCTGCGGGATCACGGGCCGGTCGCGCGGCGTGTACCGCAAGTTCGGACTCGCGCGGTCGAAGCTCCGCGAGGCAACCATGCGCGGCGAAATCCCGGGTTTGACCAAGGCGAGCTGGTGAGGGCGCGTTCATGAGCATGACCGATCCGATTGCCGACTTCATCACGCGCATCCGCAACGGCCAGGCCTCGCGCAAGACCGAGGTGAGCTGTTCGAGCTCCAAGGCGAAGATTGCGATCGCGCAGGTGCTGCGCGACGAGGGCTACATCGCCGGCTTCACGACGACCGCCGACGGCGGCAAGACGACGCTCACGGTGCAACTCAAGTATCACGACGGCCGCCCGGTCATCGACCGCATCGAGCGGATCAGCCGCCCGGGTCTTCGTGCCTACCGCGGCAAGACGGCATTGCCGAAGATCCTCGGCGGACTCGGCATCGCGATCGTCTCGACCTCGCAGGGTGTCATGACGGACCGTCAGGCGCGCGCGGTCGGTCAGGGCGGCGAAGTCCTGTGTGTGGTGTCCTGAGGAACCCGACATGTCCAGAGTCGCAAAAAAGCCGGTAGCACTGCCGCAGGGCGTGACCGCCACTGTCGCTTCCGGAAACGTCACGCTGAAGGGCACGAAGGGATCCCTGACGCTCGCGCTCGCCGCGGGCGTGTCGGTTGCGCAGGACAAGCAGACGCTGACCGTGCAGGTCGAGTCTGACGCGCTGCGGCCAGCCGCTGGGGCGGCCCGCGCGCACCTGGCCAACATGGTGCTCGGCGTCACCCGGGGCTTCGAACGCAAGCTCGAGCTCGTCGGCGTCGGCTATCGCGCGGCGTTGCAGGGTAAGTCGCTCAACCTGACGCTCGGATTCTCTCACCCGGTCGTGTACCCCGTGCCCGAGGGAATCACGATCGAGACGCCGACCCAGACGGAGATCATCGTCAAGGGGACCGACCGCCAGAAGGTAGGCCAGGTGGCCGCCGAGATCCGCGGCTACCGCCCACCCGAGCCCTACAAGGGCAAGGGCGTGCGCTACTTCGGCGAGAAGATCGAGCTCAAGGAAGCGAAGAAGAAGTAGGCCGCCATGAAGAAGATCATCGACAAGAAGGGAACGCGCCTGCGGCGCGCCACGAAATCGCGCGCCAAGATCCGCGAGCTGCGCGTTGCGCGCCTGACGGTACACCGCACGCCGCAGCACATGTACGCGCAGATCATCGACGGCGACGGCAGCAAGGTGCTCGTCAGTGCCTCGACGCTGCAGGCGGACGTCAAGGACGGGCTCAAGGGCACCGGCAACGCGGCGGCGGCCGCTGCCGTGGGCAAGGCGATCGCCGCGCGCGCCAAGGCCGCCGGGATCACGACAGTCGCTTTCGACCGGGCGGGCTATCGCTATCACGGGCGGGTCAAAGCGCTCGCCGATGCCGCCCGCGAGGGCGGGTTGGCTTTCTAACAGGTTTCCAGGCAGGGATTTCACCATGGCGAGACCCGATAAGACGTCCAGCGGCGACGACCTGATCGAGAAGCTGGTCGCGGTCAACCGCACCGCGAAGGTCGTGAAGGGTGGCCGGCAGTTCGGCTTCACCGCACTCACGGTCGTCGGCGATGGCGCCGGCCGCGTCGGCTTCGGCTACGGCAAGGCGCGCGAGGTGCCCACGGCGATCGCGAAGGCGATGCAGCAGGCGCGCAAGAACATGCTGACGGTGCCATTGCGCGAGGAGTCGATCCATTACGCAATCAAGGGCCGCCACGGCACGACGCGCGTTTACATGCAGCCGGCCTCGGGCGGAACCGGCGTGATCGCCGGCGGCGGCATGCGCGCGGTGTTCGAGTGTGCGGGCGTGCGCAACGTGCTGGCGAAGAGCTACGGCTCGCGTAATCCGATCAACGTCGTGCGCGCGACCTTCAACGCGCTGGCGCACATCGCCTCGCCCGAGGACATCGCCGCCAAACGCGGCAAGACGGTCGAGGAGATCCTGGCCTGACGGCCCGGCGCACCGCGAGGAACTCCAGCATGAGCGGCAAGATCAAAGTCACGCAGAAGCGGAGCACCGCCGGGCAGCTCAAGAACATCCGCGCCTCGGTTCGCGGCCTCGGTCTGCGGCGCATCGGCCACGCGGTCGAGGTGCTCGATACGGCGCCAAACCGCGGCATGATCCGCGCCGCCGGGCATCTGCTCGCGGTCGAGAAGGCATAAACGAAGGTACGGCGATGAAACTCAACGACATTCAGCCCGCCGCGGGCAGCAAGAGGCCGCGCCTGCGGGTCGGCCGCGGCGGCTCGGCCGGCCAGGGCAAGACCTGCGGCCGCGGCGTCAAGGGGCAGCGCGCGCGCAAGGGCGGCTACCACAAGGTCGGCTTCGAGGGTGGCCAGATGCCGTTGCAGCGCCGGCTGCCGAAGGTGGGGTTTCGCTCGAAGGTCAAGCCGACGCGCGCCGAGATCACGCTCGACACGCTCGCGAGACTCGCCGGGAAACACGGCGGCGCAGTCGATCTCGAGGCGGTCAAGGCCGCGAGCGCGGTTCCGGCCGGCATCGAGAAGGTCAAGGTGATCCTGTCCGGCAAGATCTCCGGGCCGGTGATCGTCAAGGGTCTCGGGGTCACCAAGGGTGCGCGGGCCGCGATCGAAGCGGCCGGCGGGCGGATCGAGTAGGCGCGTATGTCCTCAGCCGGCGCCAATCCAATGAGCGGTCTCGGTGCAGCCGCGCGGCTGACGGAGATCCGTCAACGCCTTTTCTTCCTGATGGGCGGACTCATCGTCTATCGGATCGGCACGTTCATTCCGACGCCCGGCATCGACCCGATCGCACTGGCGAAGTTCTTTCAGGAGCAGGAAGGGACGATCCTCGGCCTGTTCAACATGTTTTCGGGCGGCGCGCTGTCGCGGCTGTCGATCTTTGCGCTCGGCGTGATGCCGTACATCTCGGCGTCGATCATCATCCAGATGGTCGCGGTCGTGTACCCGCCCTGGGCCGAATGGCGCAAGGAGGGCGAAGCCGGCCGGCGGCGCATCACCCAGCTGACGCGCTATACGACAGTGTTCCTGTCGATCTTCCAGGGTCTCGGCGCGTCGTACGCGTTCCAGAACCAGGGCGTGGTGCTGAATCCGGGCTGGTACTTTCTGCTCACCGCCACCGTGACGCTGACCACGGGCACGCTGTTCCTGATGTGGCTGGGCGAGCAGATTACCGAGCGCGGCATCGGCAACGGCATCTCGATGATCATCCTGTCCGGCATCATCGCCGGGCTCCCGGCAGCACTCGGCAACAGCGTGACCCAGATCGGCACCGGCGAGATGAACCCGGCGTTCGCGATCGTGCTGCTGCTCGTGATCGGGGCGGTCACCATGTTCGTGGTGTTCGTCGAGAGCGGTCAGCGCCGCATCGCCGTCAACTACGCCAAGCGCATGGTCGGGCGACGCATGCTGGCCGGCCAGTCGAGCCACCTGCCGTTCAAGCTCAACATGTCGGGCGTGATTCCACCGATCTTCGCCTCCTCGCTGCTGCTGTTTCCGGCG
This sequence comes from Steroidobacteraceae bacterium, assembly GCA_035604595.1. Lineage (GTDB taxonomy): Bacteria > Pseudomonadota > Gammaproteobacteria > Steroidobacterales > Steroidobacteraceae > CAIKZZ01. The sequence goes on from DATNIE010000006.1 coordinate 10,755, forward strand.
ACGCTCGCGAATTTCGCCGGGACCGGTACCGGTGAGGCGGGCCTCGGCGGTGGCCTCAAGATCTTCATGCAGAACGTGGCGGCGGCGCTCGGCTACGGCCAGCCGCTGCACATGCTGCTGTACGGCACGCTGATCGTGTTCTTCTGCTTCTTTTACACCGGGCTCGTATTCAACTCGCGCGAGACGGCCGACAACCTCAAGAAGGCGGGCGCCTTCATCCCGGGCATCCGTCCGGGCCAGCAGACCGGAGAGTACATCGACCGCGTGCTGACGCGCCTGACGCTGTGGGGCGCGGTCTACGTCACGGCGGTGTGCCTGCTTCCCGAGATTCTGATCTCCTGGGGCAATGTGCCGTTCTACTTCGGCGGCACGTCGCTCCTGATCATCGTGGTCGTGGTCATGGACTTTATTGCGCAGCTGCGCGCCCACATGATGTCCCACCAGTACGAAGGCTTGATCAAGAAAGCCAACCTGCGCGGCGTGAGCCGGGCGGGTGCGCCGCGCTGAGCGCGGCGCCGTCGCCCATCCGAGGATTGCGAGTCATGAAAGTCCGTCCGTCCGTCAAGAAGATCTGCAAGAACTGCAAGGTCGTCCGCCGTCGGCGCGTCGTGTACATCATTTGCACCGACGCCCGCCACAAGCAGCGTCAGGGCTGAGACGGGACCGGCTGGAGGCGCCTGTGGGCGGCCCGGGCGGCCGACGATCGAGGCTCGGCGAATTGAATTAGTAGGGTTTTTTGGCTATACTGTTACGCTTTTCTCGCGGCATTTCTTAGGGCAACACATGGCGCGTATTGCCGGCATCAATATCCCGATGAACAAGCACATCGTCATCGGGCTGACGCACATCTACGGTGTCGGCCGCTCGACGGCGGAGAAGGCCTGTGAGGTTGCGGGCGTCGCACCGACGACCCGCACCAAGGACCTGACCGAACCGGAGGTTGCCGGGCTCAGATCGTTCATCGCCCGCGTCACCGTCGAGGGCGACCTGCGGCGCGAGACCGCAATGAACATCAAGCGGTTGATGGACATGGGTTCGTATCGGGGCATCCGCCACCGCAAGGGACTGCCGATGCGCGGCCAGCGCACCCGCACCAACGCCCGCACCCGCAAGGGTCCGCGCAAGCAGGCGGTCAAGCTGAACGCGCCGCCGGGCAAGATCTGATCAAACTCGTAGGAACACTCGCGAATGTCTGAACAGAAGCAGCAGCAACCCGCGGCCGACGCAAAGAAGGCGCCGCGCGTCAAGAAGGCCCGCCGCCAGGTCAGCGACGCGGTGGCCCACGTGCATGCCTCGTTCAACAACACGATCATCACGATCACCGACCGGCAGGGCAACGTGCTCAGCTGGGCGACTTCGGGCGGCTGCGGCTTTCGCGGCTCGAGGAAAAGCACGCCGTTTGCAGCGCAGGTCGCGGCCGAGAAGGCCGGAGTCGCAGTGCAGGAGCACGGGGTGCGCAACGTCGAGGTGCGGGTCAAGGGTCCCGGCCCGGGTCGCGAGTCTGCCGTCCGCGCGCTCAACGCCTGCGGCCTCAAGGTCACCAGCATTTCGGACGTGACCCCGATCCCGCACAACGGTTGCCGTCCGCCGAAGAAGCGGCGCGTCTGACGCGCCCGCCGCGCCGCAACCAGTTTCAAGGAACGCAATGGCAAGATATTTGGGTCCGAAGTGCAAGCTCTCGCGCCGCGAGGGCACCGACCTGTTTCTGAAGAGCGGGGTCAAGTCCCTCGAGTCCAAGTGCAAGCTCGAGGTGCCACCGGGCGGTGTCAAGGGCGAGCGCAGGCAGCGCCTGTCGGACTATGGCGTGCAGCTACGCGAGAAGCAGAAGCTGCGGCGCATGTACGGCGTGCTGGAACGCCAGTTTCGCAATTATTACGCCAAGGCGGCCGGTCGCCCCGGTGCGACGGGCGAGACCCTGTTGAAGTCGCTGGAACGGCGCCTCGACAACGTGGTGTACCGAATGGGCTTCGCGTCGACCCGCGCCGAAGCCCGCCAGCTCGTGTCGCACAAGGGCATCAGCGTCAACGGCAAGCCCGTGAATGTGCCGTCGTACCAGGTCAGTGCCGGTGACACGATCGAGGTGCGCGAGCACGCCAAGAAACAGGGGCGCATCGCGAGTGCGCTTGCGATCGCAGCTCAGGCCGGCCTGCCCGACTGGGTGCTGGTCGATGACAAGAAGATGTCCGGAACGCTGAAGTCGGTCCCGGATCGGGATGAGATCCTGCCGGACATCAACGAGAACCTCATCGTCGAGTTGTACTCGAAGTAAACGGATTCAAGGCCCTCTCCGCCGGAGAGGCCACAGACCAGACTCCAGGTGCCGCACATGCAGGGATCAGTCGCAGAATTTCTGAAGCCGCGCGTCGTCAAGGTAACCCCGCAGGGCCCGCAGCACGCGCGCGTCGTCATCGAACCGTTCGAACGGGGCTTCGGCCACACGCTCGGCAATGCACTGCGCCGCGTGCTGCTGTCCTCGCTCCCTGGTGCTGCCATCACCGAGGTCGAGATCGATGGTGTGCTGCACGAGTACACCTCCATCGAGGGCGTCCAGGAGGACGTCGTCGACGTGCTGCTGAACCTCAAACAGGTCGCGGTGCGGATGCACGCGCGCGACGAGTCGGAGCTGCGGCTCGTCAAGAAAGGTCCGGGGCCGGTGCGGGCCGGCGACATCCAGGGCGACCATGACGTCGAGATCCTGAACCCGGAGCTCATCATCGCGAACCTGACCAAGGCCGGCGAACTCAACATGACGCTCAAGATCGAGCGTGGCCGCGGCTACCGCCCGGCAGTCGCGCGGGGCTTCGAGGAGCAGACGCGCCCGATCGGCCGGCTGCAGCTCGATGCCTCGTTCTCGCCCGTGCGCCGCGTCACCTACAACGTCGAGTCGGCCCGCGTCGAGCAGCGCACCGACCTCGACAAGCTGATCATCGACATCGAGACCAACGGCACGATCGATCCGGAAGAGGCGATCCGCCGCGCCGGCGGCATCCTCAAGGACCAGCTGTCGGTATTCGTCGACCTGCAGGGTCAGGAGGAGGGCGCCCAGAAGGCCGTCGAGACGCAGTTCGACCCGATCCTGCTGCGGCCGGTCGACGAGCTCGAGCTCACGGTCCGCAGCGCGAACTGCCTCAAGGCCGAGAACATCCACTACATCGGCGACCTGGTGCAGCGCACCGAGGTCGAGCTGCTGCGCACGCCGAACCTCGGCAAGAAGTCGCTGACCGAGATCAAGGAAGTGCTCGAGAGCCACGGCCTGTCGCTCGGCATGCGTCTGGAGGGCTGGCCGCCGGTGACGCTGCGGCGGGAAGACGAGTACAAGACGGCCTGACGTCGACGTCGCGGCCACAGCGGAATCCATAGACTCATGCGTCACCATCACTCAGGGCGGCAACTGTCCCGCAACAGTTCCCATCGGCACGCGCTGATGCGAAACCTGGCGGCGGCGCTGCTGCGCTACGAGACCATCCGCACGACCGTGCCGAAGGCCAAGGAATTGCGCCGGGTCGTCGAGCCGATCATCACGCTCGGTAAGACCGACAGCCTCGCCGCGCGGCGTCGCGCCTTCGCCAAGCTCCGGGACGAGGCGCTTGTCGAGAAGCTGTTCATGGACCTCGGTCCGCGCTTCAAAGCGCGCGCCGGCGGCTACACCCGCATCCTCAAGATGGAGGAGCGTCCCGGTGACTCGGCCCCGATGGCGATGATGCAGCTCGTCAAGAAGGCCGCCATGGCGGCCGACGCGGCGCCCCCGCCGGAGGAGAAGCCGGCGAAGCGTGCCCGCAAGAAGGCGGCGCCCGCCGCGGAGGCGGCCCCGGTCGACAAGAAGCCGCGCCGCAAGAAGGCGGCGGCGTGAGCAACGATTAGTCCGGCGATTTCCGGCGTTCCCTGACAGGACACCGGGTCGTCATAGTGGTAGGCCGGGGTATCCCCCCGGCCTTTTTTTTTGCAGCTCTCACCGCGGATTGCCCGGCTTGCGTTCATCGGTCTGACATGGTACCTTGTTGCACAAAGGTAGCATAACAGCCCATGGATATTGACCAGAAGTTCAGTCCGATCCGCAAAGGACTGCTCGAATTCCTGGTGCTCAAGATCATCAGCGGCACCACGGTGTACGTGGCAGACATTCTGAAGCGGCTGTCAGGCACGGAGTTCGCGACGCAGGAAGGAACGCTCTATCCGCTGCTCAGCAGGCTGCGCCGCGAAGGGCTCGTGGACTACGAATGGCAGGAGTCGGAAGCGGGCCCGCCGCGCAAGTACTACCGGCTGACGGCAGCCGGCCAGTCGCAACTCGCGGAGCTCGACGAGTACTGGGCAAGGATCAACAAAACCATTGTGGCGCTGGGGATCTGAATCATGCAACGCGTCATCACGGTCAGCCTGAACGGCAACGCCTATCAACTCGAGGACGACGCCTACCCGGCGCTCGCCGCATATCTCGAGGAGTCAATGCGTGCGCTCGCCGCAAATCCCGACAAGGACGAGATCATGGCCGATCTGGAGCAGGCCATCGCTGACAAGTGCGCCCGCTACCTCAATCCGCACAAGACAGTGCTCGCCCGCGCCGAGATCGCCCAGGTGATCGCCGAAATGGGGCCGGTCGCCGACGAGGCCTCAGACCTTGCCGCGCGCGCTGCGCGCAGCAGCGAGAGCCGGACCGCAGGCGGACCGACGGGGGCTGGCGCCGCCACGCCAGAGCCCGCGCCGCGGCGCCTCTACCAGATCAGCGAAGGCGCGATCGTGAGCGGCGTGTGCAACGGCATCGCCGCGTATTTCAAGGTTGATGTGACGCTGGTGCGCGTGATCTTCGTGGCTCTGTTGTTCCTGACCGGCGGTGCTGCGCTGCTCGGCTACCTCGTGCTGATGTTCGTCGTTCCCTACGCCAGCACGTCCGAGGAGCACGCCGAGGCCCGCGGCCTGCCGTTCAATGCGCGCGCACTGGTCGAGCGCGCCAAGCAGAAATATTCGGAGTTCAGGAGCAGCCCTGACTGGCGGCGCTCGCGCGCCGAGTGGCGCCAGGAATGGCGGCGTGCGCGCGCCGAGTGGCGCCTCGAGTGGCGCCGGGCGCGCGCCGAATGGCGCGCTCACCGGCGCGCGTATCGTGGCTCTGCGCCATTTCCCCCGCCGCCGGTCGGTCCGGCACCAGCCCCCGTGCCCTACGCCGCGCACGTCGTCGCGGGCACACTGCTCGCGGTACTCGGGCTCGTGCTCGCGCTGTTCACGATCGGCTGGCTGCTCGCACTCGCCTCGCTCGTCATGACCGGCGCCGTGTTCGGCTGGCCGCTGCCGCACGACGTGCCGGTCTGGGTCGCGATCGTCGCGCTGCTCGTTCTTTATAATCTCGTCGCCTGGCCGATCAAGGCGGCGCGCCGCGCCGCCTATTATCCGCGCAGCGGTTACCACGCGCCGTGGGTCGCGGCCTGGGACAGTGTCGTTGGGCTCGCAATTCTCGCTGCCCTGCTCTCGTATGCCTACGGCCACGTGCCCGAAGTGCACGACTTCTTCGATCATCTGCGACACGTCTGGGATCACTCGTTCGATTCCAGACACCTCGATTCGGCCAGTCGATTGCTTTGACTTCAAGGCGAGCGCTGCCGGAGGCGATGCATGCGCCGCTGAGGCGACGCTGCGCCCGCCAGCCCAACACGCGGGCGGGATTTTGATCAGGCGTCGAGCGCTGCGAACGCGGCCCGGGTCAGATTCTCTGGGCCGGCCGCGGTTGCGACGACGTCGTCCTCGATCCGCACGCCGCCGTACGGTGCGAGATCGGCGACGGTGTCCCAGTCGATGTGCCGGCCACGCCCGTCGGCCTGTGCCCGACGCAGCAGCAGGTCGATGAAATACACACCCGGCTCGATCGTGACGACGGCGCCCGCCTCGAGCCGGCGCGTCAGTCGCAGATAGGGGTGCCCGGCCGGCAATGGCAGCAGACCGCCACGCTCGGACGCCTGGAAGCCGCCGACATCGTGGACCTGCAGTCCGAGCAGATGGCCGATGCCGTGCGGAAAGAAAACGCTCGTGAGTTCCGTTTCAACGGCCGCCTCGGCCGAGCAGAGCACGATCCCGTGCTCCGCGAGTAAGCTGCCGACGAGCTGGTGGGCCGCGAGGTGTATGTCGGGGTAGGAGGCCCCGGGTACGACCATCGCGCACAGCCGCTGCTGCAGCGCATCGACACCCGCGATCAGGTCAGCAAACGGGCTGGTCGCAGCCGCATAGGTGCGGGTGATGTCCGAGGCGTAACCACGATACTGGCCGCCGGCGTCGATCAGGAACGAGCGTCGGTGAGTCGGGGCGGTGCGCTTCAATTCCGTGTAGTGAAGAATCGCGGCACCCTCGTTGAGCGCGATGATGTTCGAATACGGCAGCTCCGCCTCCTGATGGCCGGAGGCTGCGAGGTACTCCAGATGGATCTCGTACTCGCAGGCCCCTGCCGCGAAGGCGCGCGCCGCCGCGCGGTGGGCTCGGGCACCGACGGCCGAGGCGCGGCGCATGCAGCCAAGCTCGTAGGGCGACTTGACGGCCCGGGCGTATTGCAGCATGTCGATCAACAGGGTCGGGTTGGACGCTGCAAAGCCCCAATCGTCGCAACCCGCGAATGGCTCGCCGACGTAGGCGGCGCCGGGCGGGACATGCGCGCGTGCCTCGGCGGGGCTTCGGATCACGTGGACGTCGAACTGGCCGAGCCAGGCGGCGGTCGGCAGGGTCGGCGGCTTGTGCCAGTAGTCCTCCGGCTGATGGAACAGCAGCGTCGGCCGCCGATCCGGTGCGTAGACCACAAACGAGCCCGGTGCGTCCAGCACCGGTACCCACGCCTTGAAATGCGGGTTCACGGTGAAGGGATAGGGCATGTCGTCGAGGAAGCGGTACCTGACCTGTCCCGCGGCGACGACCAGGGCGCCACAGTCGACGGCGGCCAGCGCACGGGCCGCGAGCTGCTGGAGCGCGGCCAGATGCGCCGGGTAGAGCAGGTCGAGATCGTCGGGCTCGTGCATCGGGCTTCCCCGCGCCAGGGCGCGTGCGCAAGTGTAGACGTGGGCGCCCGCAGTGCGCCACGGCCAGAACATTTGCGCGCATTTCGCCCGAAAGCCTGTACAATCCGGGGCCGTGGATCGGGACCGACCCTACTCAATGGCCGGCCCGGCCGCGACTTCTTACCACACCTGGAATTTGGGGTATCGACCGATGAACCTGAAAATCGCCTTTGGCGCTGCTGCGCTGGCGCTCGCGCTCGTCGCCTGCGGCGGCAAGAAGGAAGAGGCTCCTGCTCCTGCTGCTGAGACGGCTGCCCCGGCGGCGGCTCCGGCCACCGCGCCGGCTGCCGACACTGCTGCTCCGGCTGCCGGTGCTCCGGCCGCTGAGACTGCGGCTCCGGCCGCCGCCCCGGCTGCTGGCGCAGCCCCTGCTCCGGCGGAAGCGCCGAAGCAGTAATCGCGACGCGCAAGCGTAGGCGATATGGACCGGGTCGGATCCCCAGCAGGCGCTGGCGGGTCCGCCCGGTTTTTTCGTTGCCACGCGGCCTCCTGGCCCCGTTGAGTGCGCCGTGAGCGTAACCCTGCGTGATGCCAACGGATTGGAAGAGGACCGGCGCTGGATCCAGTCCGTCTTCCCCGAGTACATCGAAGAGCTCTCCCGGGTGTCGCATGCCAATACCGGTGTCTTCCCGATCGTGGGGGAGCACGGGACGCGCGAGGCGGAACTCCTCGCCCGCTGGTTCAGGGACGATCGCTCGCACCCGCTCGTGATCCTGCAGGCGGGCCGGCCGGTCGGCTTTGCGCTCGTCTCCCGCCCGCTGGCTGCCCCGACCTCCGGGAGCGCCGCGGAATTTCGGATGGCGGAATTCTTTGTCCGACCCGCCTTCCGGCGCCGCGGTGTCGGTCGGGTCGCGGCGGGCCTCATCTTCAGCCGTTTCGCCGGCCAGTGGGAAGTCACCGAGGCGACGGTCAACCGCGAGGCGGTGCATTTCTGGCGCCACACCGTCATGCAGTACACGCGCGGCCGCTACGACGAGCGCGTCTATGGCGGCGAGGTCCGGCAGCGCTTCCTGAGCAGCAACTCGCCGGGTCTCGGGCACGTCTGACCCACCCGCCTTGCTCGGCATCCGGGCCCGCGCGGGGAATTGCGCTCGCCTTCCAGGCGAACCGCGCGGTTCGGAGCGCCGCCCAATGCTGATCGGCCCGACCATCCTCACCGAGGTGCATCGCGCCGCGCCCGGTCCCCGCGCGCCTCCGGGGTGGGCCGGTCTCTAGGCGCTGCGGCGCGCCGGTGCGCGTTCGCTCGACAGCGCCGCCTTCAGGAACTCGCCCGTATACGATCCCGGCAGCCGCGCAAGGTCCTCGGGCGTGCCGCAGCCGAGCACGCGCCCGCCCCCGTCCCCGCCTTCGGGGCCGAGGTCGATGATCCAGTCGGCGGTCTTGATGACATCGAGGTTGTGCTCGATGACCACGATGGTGTTGCCCTCGTCCCGCAGGCGCTGCAGCACCCTGAGCAGCTGCGCAATGTCGTGGAAGTGAAGCCCGGTCGTCGGCTCGTCGAGTATGTACAGCGTGCGCCCGGTGGCCCGCTTCGAGAGCTCCTTGGCAAGCTTGACGCGCTGCGCCTCGCCTCCTGACAGGGTCGTCGCATTTTGGCCCAGCCGAACGTATGACAGGCCGACGTCGAGCAGCGTCGCAAGCTTGTGCGCCACGACCGGCACGGCCTGCAGGAACGCATGGGCGTCCTCGACGGTCATCTCCAGCACCTCGTGGATCGTCTTGCCCTTGTAGCGGATCTCGAGCGTCTCGCGGTTGTAGCGCTTGCCCTTGCAGATGTCGCACGGCACGTAAACGTCCGGCAGGAAGTGCATCTCGACCTGGATCACCCCGTCGCCCTGGCACGCTTCGCAACGCCCGCCCTTGACGTTGAAGCTGAACCGGCCCGGCTCATAGCCCCGCGCGCGGGCTTCCGGGGCCTGCGCGAACAGCTCGCGGATCGGCGTGAACAGCCCCGTATAGGTTGCCGGGTTCGAGCGCGGCGTGCGGCCGATCGGGCTCTGGTCGATGTCGATGACCCGGTCGACGTGCACGAGGCCGTCGATTCGTTCGCAGGGGGCGGGCTCCTCAGACGAGTCGTTGAGCACCTGCGCGACGCGCCGGTAGAGCGTGTCATTGACAAGCGTCGACTTGCCCGAGCCCGACACGCCCGTGACACAGGTCAACAGCCCGATCGGGATCTCGACGCTGACCTGCTTGAGATTGTTGCCGGAGGCCTCGACGATGCGCAGCTGGCGCTTCGGGTCGGGCGCCGTGCGCACCGCCGGCACGGCGATGCGCGTGCGGCGCGCGAGGTAGCTGCCGGTCAGGGATTCCGGGCAGGCCTCGATGTCGGCTACGGTGCCCTGCGCCACGACTTCCCCGCCGTGGACCCCGGCGCCGGGACCGAGGTCGACGACGTGGTCGGCATGGCGGATCGCGTCCTCGTCGTGTTCGACGACGATCACCGTGTTGCCGAGGTCGCGCAGTCGCAGCAGCGTGTCGAGCAGCCGCTGGTTGTCGCGCTGGTGGAGCCCGATCGAGGGTTCATCGAGGATGTACATGACGCCGACCAGGCCGGACCCCACCTGGCTCGCGAGCCGGATGCGCTGCGCCTCGCCGCCGGACAGTGTCTCGGCGCTGCGATCCAGTGTCAGGTAGCCGAGACCGACGTTGGCGAGAAAGCCGAGGCGATCCGCGATCTCCTTCTGGATCTTGATCGCGATCGCGCCGCGCCAGCCGGGCAGCGTCAGAGCGCGGAAGAACTCCAGCGCGCGCCCGACCGAGAGGCCCGTGAGCTGGGCGATGTTGTTGCCCGCCACGAACACGTGGCGGGCGGCGACGTTCAATCGCGTGCCGCCGCAATCCGTACAAGGCCTGCTGCCCAGATACTTCGCGAGCTCCTCGCGAACCATCAGCGAATCGCTCTCGCGGTAGCGGCGCTCGAGATTCGGCAGGATTCCTTCGAACGGATGGCGCTTGCGCGTGGTTCCGCCGCGGCCGTCGAAGTAGCGGAATTCGACGACTTCCTCACCGCTGCCGTACAGCAAGACCTTCTGCACCCGCGGCTCGAGCTCGCGCCACGGTGCCTCGACGTCGAACTTGTAATGACGGGCCAGCGACTGGATCAGCGTGAAGTAATAGGCGTTGCGGCGGTCCCAGCCGCGCACGGCGCCGGCGGCCAGCGGCAGCTGCGGCTGCGTGACGACCCGTGCCGGATCGAAGAACTGTTTCTGGCCGAGCCCGTCGCAGGTCGGGCAGGCACCGGCCGGGTTATTGAACGAGAACAGCCGCGGCTCAAGCTCGGCCAGCGACCAGCCGCAGACGTTGCAGGCGAACTTGTCCGAAAACACGAGTTCGGCGCGTTTCGGCTCATCGAGGAAGGCCACCGAGGCGATGCCGCCACCGAGCCTGAGGGCCGTCTCGAACGATTCGGCGAGCCGCTGGGCCAGGTCGCCGCGGACCTTGAAACGGTCGATCACGGCGGCGATCGTGTGCTTGCGCCGAAGGTCTAGCGCGGGCGCCGCATCGAGCTCGAACACCGTGCCGTCGATCCGGGCGCGCACGAAACCCTTGGCCTTGAGCTCCTCGAGTATCTGCGCGTGCTCGCCCTTGCGATCCTTGACGACCGGCGCGAGCAGCAGCAGCGGCGTGCCCTCCGGGAGTTCGAGTACCTGGTCGACCATCTGGCTGACCGTCTGTGCCGCGAGGTCGAGGCCGTGGTCGGGACAGCGCGGTATTCCCGCCCGCGCGTACAGCAGCCGCAGGTAGTCGTAGATCTCCGTGACCGTCGCGACCGTCGAGCGCGGGTTGTGCGAGGTCGATTTCTGCTCGATCGAGATCGCCGGCGACAGACCCTCGATCGAATCGACGTCGGGCTTCTCCATCATCGACAGGAACTGACGGGCGTAGGCCGACAGCGACTCGACGTAGCGGCGCTGCCCTTCGGCGTAGATCGTGTCGAAGGCCAGCGAGGACTTGCCCGAGCCCGACAGACCCGTCAATACGATCAGCCGCTCGCGCGGCAGGTCGAGATCGAGGTTCTTGAGGTTGTGCGTCCGCGCACCGCGGATACGTATGGTCTGCATCGTGCGTCCGGGAAATTCTGGCCAATCCGCTAGAATACAAGGCCAGTTCCCCTCGAGGTAAGACGCTGCGTGACTGATTTCTCCGCGGGCCCCCGGCCAGCCGCCGGGACCGAGGCTGGCAGGCTTCGGCTCGAGTCCCACGAGCGCCGGGCCGTGGGCGCCCTCGCGGGCATCTACGCCGTCCGGATGCTGGGTCTGTTCCTGCTGTTCCCGGTACTGGCGCTCTATGGCCGGGGGCTGCCGGGGGCGACTCCGCTCTTGACCGGTCTCGCCGTCGGGGCCTACGGCCTGACCCAGGCCGCGCTGCAGATACCGTTCGGTACCCTGTCCGACCGCCTGGGCCGCAAGCCGGTGATCGCCGCCGGACTCGTGCTGTATGCCGCGGGCTCCGTGCTCGGATCGACCGCCACCGGCATCTGGGGCATGATCGTGGCGCGGATGGTGCAGGGGGCGGGCGCCGTGTCGGGACCCGTGACGGCGCTGCTTGCCGACCTGACCCGCGCCGGAATCCGCACGCGGGCGATGGCGCTGATCGGCATCAGCATCGGCGCGTCCTTCATCGTCTCGCTGATCGCCGCGCCGCTGCTCGCCGCGGCGATCGGCGTGCCCGGCATCTTCCTGGTCATGGCCGGCCTCGCCGTCCTCTCGCTGGTCCTGCTCTATGGCGTCGTTCCGCCGCCGCCGCCGCCCGCCGGCCGCGCCGCCGGCGGTGGCCTCGCCGCCGCGCTGCGTGCCGACCTGATGCCGTACTACCTCGGGATCCTCGCGCTCAGTGCCGTCCTGTCCGCCACGTTCGTCGGCGTCCCGTACGCCTTGCACGACGCGCTCGGCCTTGCCATGTCCGACCATTGGCAGACCTATCTCGGGGTCTTCCTGGCCTCGATCCCGCCGACCGTGGCGCTCGTGTTCTGGACTGAACGATCGTCCGTTCCCGATCGCGTGATGCGGATCGCGATCGCACTGCTCGCGATCTCGCTCGGCGCCATCGGCTTCGTCTACGGCCGCTACTGGCCGCTGTGCGGCGCACTCGCCGCATTCTTCACTGCGTTCAATTATCTGGAGGCACGGCTGCCGGCCCGCCTGTCGCAGGCGGCGCAGCCCGCAGTGCGCGGCGCGGCGCTCAGCGTGTTCGCGACCGCGCAGTTTCTCGGATCATTCGGCGGCGCGACGGCCGCGGGCTGGCTGTCCGGGGGCCGGATGGGGCTGATGGGCGTGTTCGGCGCGGCCTCGCTCCTGACGCTCGGGTGGCTGCTCCTGTACCGGGCGCGACCGGCCTAACGGTGCGAACAGGCCCGATACTCAAGGTGCGCGCCGTCTGCCGCGGCGTACACTGGCGATCCAGCGGGGCAGGGCGCAATCCCTTCGGCACCTTCACTCACGAGGAGCGGTCACATGGCGCGCGGGATCAACAAGGTCATTCTGGTGGGGAACCTCGGGCAGGATCCGGAGACCCGGGCGATGCCAAGCGGCAAGGCGGTCACGAACGTCCGGATCGCCACCAGCGACAGCTGGCGTGACAAGCAGACCGGCGAGCAGAAGGAGCAGACCGAATGGCACACGGTCGTCTTCTTCGACCGTCTGGCCGAGATCGCGGCCGAGTATCTGCGCAAGGGCTCGCAGGTGTATGTCGAAGGACGGCTGCGGACCCGCAAGTGGCAGGACAAGAGTGGCAATGACCGGTACACGACTGAAATCGTCGCCAACGAGATGCAAATGCTCGGCGGTCGTGGCGGCCAGTCGGGCGGCCAGTCGGGCGGACAGGCGGGCGGACAGGCGGGCGGCGCGGGATCCGCCGCGCGCGGCTCAGGCGCTGCGCCGGAGGAGTACGCGCAGTCGCCAGCGACCGCCGGCGCCAAAGGTGACGATGCGCTCGACGACGACATCCCGTTTTGATGTCATGGTGCGGCTCAACATAACGTCTTGATATTTAAGTAATTATTGCCGCGGGCGGCTTCCGGCCGCCTTTATGTGCAGGGGCGGACGCGGTACGCTTCGCATTCCGCGTCCGTCCCGCCCCATGCCCGGCTACCTCTACCTAAAAACCTTCGGCTGCCAGATGAACGAGTACGACTCCACGCGCATCGTGGACGTGCTCCGTGCGTCCGAGGGTCTCGAATCGACCGACGATGTGGAACGCGCGGACGTCGTGCTGCTCAATACCTGCTCGATCCGGGAGAAGGCCGAGGACAAGGTTTATTCCCACCTCGGCCTGTACCGCACGCTCAAGGAGCGACGGCCCGGTCTGATCATCGGTGTCGGGGGATGCGTCGCGAGCCAGGAGGGCGAGGGGATTCTCGCGCGCGCGCCGTACGTCGACCTCGTGTTCGGGCCGCAGACCCTGCACCGCCTGCCGGCGCTGCTCGCGGCGGTGCGCGAGACCGGGCGACCGCAGGTCGATGTGAGCTTCCCGGAGAACGAGAAGTTTGACCGCCTGCCGCAGCCGCGCACCTCCGCCGCGACCGCCTACGTCTCGGTCATGGAGGGCTGCAGCAAGTACTGCAGCTTCTGCGTCGTGCCGTACACGCGGGGGGAGGAAATCAGCCGGCCTTTCAGTCAGGTGCTGGGCGAGATCGAGGCGCTCGCCTCGCAAGGGGTGGTTGAAGTAACGCTGCTCGGCCAGAACGTCAACGCCTACGCTGGCGAGTTCGACGATGGCGAGCAAGCGGACCTGGCGCTGCTGCTCGAACACGTCGGCGAGGTACACGGCATCGAGCGCATTCGCTACACCACATCGCACCCGGTCGAGTTCACGGACCGACTGATCGGTGCCTACGCGCGCGTGGCGCAGCTCGCGAACCAGCTGCATCTGCCGGTGCAGTCGGGATCGGACCGGATCCTCGCGGCGATGAAGCGTGGCTACACCGCGCTCGAATACAAACAGAAGATCCGCAAGCTGCGCGCCGTGCGGCCCGATATCTCCGTCTCCTCGGACTTCATCGTCGGCTTTCCTGGCGAGACGGAGCGGGACTTCGAGGCAACGCTCCGGCTGATCGACGAGGTGGGCTTCGATCAGTCTTTCAGCTTCATGTACAGCCGCCGTCCGGGCACGCCGGCGGCTTCGCTGCCGGACGAGGTGCCGCAAGCGGTCAAGCAGCGCCGGCTCGCGACGCTGCAGGCGCGCATCGACGCGCTCGCCCAGGCGCGCAGCCGGCGGCTGGTCGGCACCGAGCAGCGCGTGCTCATCGAGCGCCCGGCGCGACGCGATGCCCGCCAGCTCGCCGGCCGCACTGAGGACAACCGCTGGGTCAATGTCGACGGACCCACGACCCTGATCGGCCGCTTCGCGACCGTCGTGATCACCGAGGCGCTGCCCAACTCGCTGCGCGGTCGCCTCGTCGAACCCTGCGAGGCGGGGCGACCCGCCGCCGGTTGCGCCGCTTGAGCACGCCCGCACCCGCGCGCGACCTGATCCTTGACCCGGCGGACAACGAGCGGCTAGCGGCGCTGTGCGGCCCGCTCGATGAGCACCTGCGCCAGGTCGAGTCCCGGCTCGGCGTCAGCGTCGACCGCCGCGGCAACCGCTTCCACCTCAGCGGTGCGCGGGCGGACGCCGCCGCGCGGATCCTCGAACAGCTGTATGCACGCGCGAGCCACGGCATAGCGCCAGGCGATGTGCACCTCGCCATCCAGGAATCGGTCATGGCGACGGAGCGCGGCGCGACGACCGAGTCAGGGCCGAGCGAGGAGGAAGTGCACGTCCACACGCATCGCGGGCTGATCCGCGCGCGCGGCGCGAACCAGCTGCAGTACCTCGGCCAGATTCGCGGCGCGGACCTGAGCTTCGGCATCGGCCCGGCGGGCACCGGCAAGACCTATCTCGCGGTCGCCTGCGCGGTCGAGTCGCTGCAGGCCGACCGTGTCCGGCGCATCGTGCTGGTGCGCCCGGCGGTAGAGGCCGGCGAACGCCTCGGGTTCCTGCCGGGCGACCTCAGCCAGAAAGTCGATCCGTACCTTCGGCCGATGTACGACGCCCTGTACGAGATGCTCGGCTTCGATCGCGTCATGCGCCTGATCGAGCGCAACGTCATCGAGATTGCGCCACTTGCTTTCATGCGGGGCCGCACACTCAACGATGCGTTCATCATCCTCGACGAGGCCCAGAACAGCACCATCGAGCAGATGAAGATGTTCCTGACCCGCATCGGCTTTGGCTCCAAGGCGGTCGTGACGGGCGACGTGACTCAGACCGACCTGCCGGGCAATCGCGTGTCGGGACTGATGCACGTGATCGACGTCCTGGAAGGAGTCAGCGGCGTCGCGTTCACGTTTTTCACCTCGCACGACGTCGTCAGGCACCCGCTCGTGCAGCGCATCGTGCAGGCCTACGAGCGTGCGGGTGACGGCCAGTGACGCTGTCGGTGGCGGTGCGGTTCGGCACGCGGCGCCCGTGGGTGCCATCGAAGACCCGTCTGGTGGCATGGGCGCGACTCGCAGCCGGCAAGCGCGCCGGGAGCTCTGAGCTCGCGATCCGCGTCGTGACGCCGGCCGAGAGCCGGCGGCTCAACCGCGACTATCGCGGCAAGGACCGACCGACCAACGTGCTCAGCTTCCCGGCCGGCCCTGCGCTTCGCGCGCCGCCCCCGGCGCCGCTCGGGGACCTCGCAATCTGCGCCGGGGTCGTGGCGCGCGAGGCGCGCGCGCAGCACAAGACGCTGGCGGCGCATTGGGCGCACATGGTCGTGCACGGCACGCTGCACCTGCTCGGCTATGACCACGAAGCCGAGGCCCATGCGCGGCGCATGGAGCGGCGCGAACGCGCGGTCCTCACGCGGCTCGGCTTCCCCAATCCTTACCGGGCCCACGACCATGGCTGAGGCTGAACGACCCGCCGAGCGGCGTGGCTGGCTGTCGCGCCTCAGGCAGCAGATGTCCGGCGAGCCGCAGGACCGGGCGGCGCTGCTCGAGGAGCTGCGCGAGGCGACTCAGCGCGGCCTGGTCGATGCGGATGCGCTCGAGATGCTCGAGGGAGTACTCGCGGTCGGCGAGCTGCACGTCCGCGACATCATGGTGCCGCGCTCGCAGATGACGGTCGTCGAGCGCGACGCCCCGGCCGAGCAGCTGCTGCCGGTCGTGATCGAGTCCGGCCACTCGCGGTTCCCGGTCATCGGCGAGGATCGCGACGAGGTCGTCGGCATCCTGCTGGCGAAAGACCTGCTGCGCTACTACGCGGATAACAAGCGCGAGGACTTCGACATTCGCGAGGTGGTGCGACCGGCCGTGTTCATTCCGGAGAGCAAGCGTCTGAACGTGTTGCTCAAGGACTTCCGCAAGAGCCGGCACCACATGGCGATCGTGGTCGATGAGTACGGCGGCGTCGCGGGCCTGGTGACGGTCGAGGATGTCATCGAACAGATCGTCGGCGACATTGCCGATGAGTACGACATCGAGGAAGACCACCCGATCCGCCGCGAGAGCGAGCGCCAGTTCACCGTGCGGGGCCTCGCGCGCATCGCGGAGTTCAACGAATACTTCTCGACCCGCTTCAGCGACGAGGAGTTCGACACGATCGGCGGGCTGGTGGCACAGGCCTTCGGGCGCCTGCCGCGGCGCGGTGAATCGGTGCGCATCGGGGAGCTCGAGTTCCGCGTCCTCAGGGCCGACCGCCGCCGGATCGATCTGCTGCGAGTCGTGGCCCCGCGCGACATCGTGCGTGCCGAAGAGCCCGGCGCCCGATGAGGGGGGCTGAGGCCGCGCGCGCCGCCGCCGCGGCCCTCAAACGCCACGGCCCCTGGGTCGGGTTCGCGCTCGGCGCGCTGCAGTCGCTGGCGTTTGCCCCGTTTGCGGTCTGGCCCCTCGGCGTCGCGTGCCTGGCCGCGTTATGGTGGCTGTGGCAGGGCGCGAGCCCGCGCCGCGCGGCGCTGACGGGATTCGGCTTCGGCGCCGGCCTGTTCCTCGCCGGCACGTACTGGCTCTACACCAGCATCCACGTCTTTGGCCAGGCGCCGCTCGCGCTCGCGCTGCTGTTGATGCTGGGGCTCGTCGCGATCATGGGGGTGTACACTGCCGTCCTCGCCTGGCTGCTGAGGCGCTTCGCGCCCGACCGGCCGCTGCCAACCCTGCTCACGGCGTTTCCGGCCGGCTGGGTGCTGCTCGAGTGGTTCCGCGGCTGGTTCCTGTCTGGATTCCCGTGGCTCGCGGTCGGCTACAGCCACCTCGATACCCCGCTTGCGGGCTTCGCCCCGGTGGTCGGCATTTACGGCGTCAGCCTCGCCGTGGCACTGACGGCAGGCCTTGCGCTCGCGGCGCTCGAGCTGCGCGGGCGGACCCGCGCGCTGCTGCTCGGTGCAATCGCCGTGCTGTGGGTCGGCGGCGCGCTGCTCGGCCGGATCGAGTGGACGACACCTGCCGGAGCACCGCTGACGGTTGCGATCGTGCAGGGGGCGATTCCGCAGGACCTGAAATGGCAGGAGAACAACCGCGACCACACGCTCGAGGTGTACCGCTCGCTGACCCAGCAGGCGCTCGGCGCGCGGCTAATCGTGTGGCCGGAGGCCGCCTTGCCGCTGCTGTATCACGAGGCCGTGCCGTTTCTTGCGACGCTGTACAAAGATGCGCAGGCGCGGGGCTCGGATCTCGTCCTCGGCATCGTCAGGTACGACTTCGAGGCGCGCGAGGTCCGCAATGGCCTCGTCGTGCTCGGCGCGCAGCAGGAGTGGTACTACAAGCGCCGGCTCGTGCCGTTCGGCGAGTTCTTCCCGGTGCCGGGCTTCGTCCGCGACTGGATGCGCCTCAAGAGTCTCGCCTACGTCGACTTCCTCGCCGGGGCGCGCGACCAAGGCGCGCTCGATGCGGCCGGCCAGAAGCTCGGGGCCACGATCTGCTACGAGGATGCCTACGCCGCCGAGCAGCTCGCGGTGCTCGCGGACGCGACGCTGCTCGTCAATGTCAGCAACGATGCGTGGTTCGGGGATTCGACCGCCCCGCACCAGCACCTGCAGATCGCCCGGATGCGGGCGCTCGAGGCGGGCCGCTGGCTGATTCGCGCGACCAACAACGGAGTCTCGGCGCTGATCGACGAGCGCGGCCGCCTCATCGCGCGGACCCGGCAGTTCGTACCCGAAGTGCTGACCGGCACGGTCGTTCCCCGGGCCGGGCGCACGCCCTACGCCTATGTCGGCAACTGGCCGGTCATCAGCGTCTGCTTCGCACTGCTGCTCGCGGTCGCGCCGTGGCGCGGCCGGCGCAGCCCATCGGCCTCGCGCGGGCGGCCCGTGCCCGGTGCCGCTATGATTGGCCCCTGACGGAGGGCCAGACCATGTCGGTTTACAACCCGATGGGCACCGACGGCTTCGAGTTCGTCGAGTACACGGCTCCGGACCCGGAGCTGCTGCGGCGACTGTTCGCCACGATGGGATTCCCGGCGATCGCCCGGCACCGCTCCAAGAACGTCACGCTGCACCGCCAGGGCGATATCAACTTCATCATCAATGCCGAGCCCGCGGGCTTCGGCCAGCAGTTCGCGCGCGCCCACGGCCCGTCGGCCTGCGCGATGGCATTCCGGGTCAAGGATGCGGCGTTCGCCTTCCGGCGGGCGCTTGCGCTCGGCGCGAAGCCGGGTCCTGCGAGCGCGGGCCCGATGGAGCTCAACATCCCGTGCATCGAGGGGATCGGCGGCAGCCTCATCTACCTCGTCGACCGCTACGGCGAGCGTACGATCTATGACGTCGACTTCCTCAGTCTCGCGCCGGCGACCGCCGACGCCGGCACCGGGCTGACGGTCATCGACCACCTGACCCACAACGTCCGCCGCGGCAACATGAACCTGTGGTCCGGATTCTACGAGAAGCTGTTTGATTTCCGCGAGATCCGCTACTTCGACATCGAGGGCAAGAAGACGGGGCTGGTATCGCGGGCGATGACCTCGCCGTGCGGCAAGATCCGCATTCCGATCAACGAGAGCCAGGACGACAAGAGCCAGATCGAGGAGTACCTGAGCGAATACCGCGGTGAGGGCATCCAGCACATCGCGCTCGCGAGCCGCGCAATCCTCGCGACCGTTGACGTGCTGCGCGCGCGCGGGGTTGAATTCCAGGACACGCCCGATACCTACTACGACGCTGTCGATCAGCGCGTCGTCGGGCACCACGAGAACGTGGCCGAGCTGAAGCGGCGGCGGATCCTGATCGATGGCAGCGCCGAGTCCGGCATCCTGCTGCAGATATTCACCCGCAACGTCATCGGCCCGATTTTCTTTGAGATAATCGAGCGCAAGGGCAACGAAGGCTTCGGCGAGGGCAATTTCCGCGCCCTGTTCGAGTCGATCGAGCTTGACCAGATGCGGCGTGGAGTGATCTGAGATGCTGAACACGCTCGAGCCCCAGCCACCGGATGCGCTGCTCGGAGTGATGGCGGCGTTCGCGGCCGACCCGGAGCCGGCGAAGCTCGACCTCGGCGTCGGGGTGTACCGCGACGCCACCGGCGTGACGCCTATCATGGCGGCGGTGCGCGCCGCCGAACGCGAGGTGCTGCAGCGCCAGTCCACGAAGACCTACGTCGGCGCGGCCGGCAACCGCGCCTTCGCCGCCGTGATCGAGGAGCTCGCGCTCGGCGCGGGTCACGCGGCGCGGACGGCCGGGCGTGTCGTGACGCTGCAGACGCCGGGTGGCTGCGGGGCCTTGCGGCTCGGCGCCGACCTGATCGTCCGGGCAGGGCGGGGCGCGCGCGTGCTCGTCAGTGATCCGACCTGGGCGAACCACCTGCCGCTGATCGGTGGCGCCGGCCTTGCGGTGGATACCTACCCGTACTACGAGCGCGCGACCGGCGCGGTCACCTTCGAGGCGATGCTCGCATCGCTCGAGCGGCTGCCAGCGGGGAATGTCGTTCTGCTGCAGGCGTCCTGCCACAACCCGACCGGGGCCGACCTCGACGCGGGACAGTGGCACGTGCTCGCCGAGCTCCTCGGCCGGCGCGGCCTCGTGCCGCTGGTGGATTTCGCCTACCAGGGACTCGGCGAGGGCCTCGACGCCGACGCGGCCCCGGTCCGGCTGCTCGCCGAGCGGCTGCCCGAGCTGCTGGTGGCGGTGTCCTGTTCGAAGAACTTCGGCCTGTACCGCGAGCGGGTCGGCGCCGTGATCGCCGTCGCACCGACGGCCGCCGCCGCCGCAATCGTGATGAGCCACCTGCAGGCGCTCGCGCGGCGCATGTACTCGATGCCGCCAGACCATGGCGCGGCCATCGTGGCCGCGATCGGCGCGAGCCAGACCTTGCGGGCGCAGTGGCTCACTGAGCTCGAGGCGATGCGCTTGCGGATCGCCACCAACCGGACGCTGCTCGCGGCGGCGCTGCGCGCCGCGACCGGCAGCGCCCGCTTCGACTTCATCGGCGGCCAGCGGGGCATGTTCTCGCTGCTCGGGCTCGATGCGGCGGCGGTCAGGATCCTCAAGGACCGCCATCATATCTACGTCGCGCCCGACAGCCGCGTGAACGTCGCGGGCCTGCCCGAGAGCCAGATCGACCGGCTCGCCACGGCCATCCGCGCCGTCGCCGGCTGACGGGAGGGTGGCGCCCGCCACCCGCCGTCGCGGCCGGGGCCCTGCTGGCCTCCCGGATTACCGGCCAGGCGCGCTCCCGCCCGCCCTGGCGCCGGGGTGCCGGTCGCCGTGCGCCGGGCAGGGAGCCGGGGCCGCGTTCCGGTATCCTTGACCGCCGTCTGTCGCGGTCCCCACGATCCATGCACGAGAACTACGACCCCGCCGCCGTCGAAGCCGCGGCCCAGCGTCATTGGCAGGACCGCGGCACGTTTCGCGCCGCCGAGGACCCGGCGCGGCCGAAGTATTACTGCCTGAGCATGTTCCCCTATCCGAGCGGGCGGCTGCACATGGGGCACGTGCGCAACTACACGATCGGCGATGTCATTTCACGTTTCATGCGCATGCAGGGCTGCAACGTGCTGCAGCCGATGGGCTGGGACGCTTTCGGGCTGCCGGCCGAGAACGCCGCCATCGCCAACGGAGTGCCGCCGGCCAAGTGGACCCACGACAATATCGCGACGATGAAGCGGCAGCTGAAGGCACTGGGCTTCGGGCTCGACTGGAGCCGGGAGCTCGCGACCTGCCGGCCCGAGTACTACCGCTGGAACCAGTGGTTGTTCCTGCGAATGCTGGAGCGAGGCATCGCCTACAAGCGCAGCGGCACCGTGAACTGGGATCCGGTCGACCAAACCGTGCTCGCCAATGAGCAGGTCATCGACGGTCGCGGCTGGCGGACGGGCGCGCCGGTCGAGAAGCGCGACATCCCGATGTACTACCTCGGCATCACCGCCTATGCCGAGGAGCTGCTCGGCGCGCTCGAGCGGCTCGACGGCTGGCCGGAGCGCGTCCGGACGATGCAGGCCAACTGGATCGGCCGCAGCGAAGGCGTCAACATCGCCTTCCCGTATCGGCTGAACGGCGAACGCCGGCTGCTGCGCGTGTTCACGACGCGCACCGACACGCTGATGGGCGTGAGTTTCGTCGCGGTGGCGGCGGAGCATCCGCTCGCCGCGCACGCGGCCGCCTCGAACCCCTCCCTCGCGGCGTTCGTCGAGGAGTGCAAGCGCGGCAGCATCATGGAGGCCGACCTCGCGACGATGGAAAAGAAGGGGATGCCGACCGCTCTGACGGTCAGCCATCCGCTGACCGGCGCTGCGCTGCCGGTCTGGGTCGGCAACTACGTGCTGATGGGTTATGGCGAGGGCGCCCTGATGGGCGTGCCGGGCCACGACGAGCGCGACTGGGCGTTCGCCAAGAAATACGGTCTGCCGATTCTGCCGGTCATCGACGTCGGCGGGCAGACCTACTCGACCGAGCGCTGGCAGCCGTGGTACGTCGATCACGGCCGCTGCGTTCGGTCGGGACGGTACGACGGCCTCGACTACGCCACCGCCACGCACCGGATCGCCGCGGATCTCGCGGCACAGGGCCTCGGCCAGCTGCAGGTCCAGTGGCGGCTGCGGGACTGGGGAATTTCCCGCCAGCGGTACTGGGGCTGCCCGATTCCGATCGTCCACTGCGAACGGTGCGGCGACGTTCCGGTGCCGGACGAGCAGCTGCCGGTGCTGCTTCCGGAGGACCTGGTCCCGGACGGCAGCGGCAACCCGCTCGCGAAGTCCGCGGCGTTCGTCAACTGCACGTGTCCATCGTGCGGGCAGCCGGCCCGGCGCGAGACGGACACGATGGACACGTTCGTCGATTCATCGTGGTATTTCATGCGCTACGCCTCGGCGGACAACGAGCGCGCCATGGTCGACGCACGCGTCGGCTACTGGCTGCCGGTCGACCAGTACGTCGGCGGCATCGAGCACGCGATCCTGCACCTGCTGTACGCCCGCTTCTGGACCAGGGTCATGCGCGACCTGGGACTGGTGGCGATCGATGAGCCGTTCGCGAAGCTGTTGACCCAGGGCATGGTTCGCAACTCCATCTTCCTTCGCAAGCCTGCCGCCGGCCGCGTCGTGTACTACAACCCGGCCGATGTTGAGGTGCTGACCGATGCGACCGGTGCGGCGAGCGGCGCGCGGCTGCGCAGCGACGGCGGGCCGGTGGAGTCGGGCGGCATCGGCACGATGTCCAAGTCCAAGAACAACGGGGTCGACCCGCAGGCGATCATCGACCGCTTCGGGGCCGATACGGCGCGCCTGTTCATGATGTTCGCGGCCCCGCCCGACCTGTCGCTCGACTGGTCCGACGAGGCCGCGGAGGGCATGTACCGGTTCCTGAAGCGGCTGTGGAGGGCCGTGCACACGCACGTGACGAGAGGCCGGCCGGTGCCGCTCGACCCGCCGGCGCTGGGCGCGCCCGCGAGGGCGCTGCGGCGCCTCGCGCACCAGACGCTCGCCAAGGTGACCGACGACATTGGCCGGCGGCGGACGTTCAACACCGCAATCGCCGCGGTGATGGAGCTGCTGAACGCCGTCCACGGCTTCGAGGACCAGGACCCGCAGGCCCGCGCGGTCGTGCAGGAGGCACTCGAGTTCGCGGTGCTGGCGCTCTCGCCGGTGATTCCGCACATCACCCACGCGCTGTGGCGCGAACTCGGCCACGAGCGCGCCGTGACGGAGGAGCCATGGCCGCGCCCGGATCCGGCGGCGCTGGTACAGGATGCGATCGAGCTCGTCGTGCAGGTGAACGGCAAGCTGCGCGGCCGCGTGACCGTGCCGGCGGCGGCGGTCGACAGCGAGATTCGTGCGGCGGCGCTCGCCGATCCGACCGTCCGCAAGTTCGTCGGTGAGCAGCCGGTGCGCAAGGTCGTCGTCGTCCCTGGCAAGCTCGTCAATGTGGTGGTCTGAGTGATTCGCAGGCACGCATCGTGGCTCGCGCTGCTGCCGCTCGTGGCGGCGGCCGGCTGCGGCTTTCACCTGCGCGGCGCCAGCCGCCTGCCGCAGGCGTTTCAGGCCACCTACGTCGACTCCGCCGATCACTACACGGACTTCCACCGGGCGCTCGGCGAGGCATTGCGCGCCTCAGGTAGCCGCGTCGTCGCGCGGGCCGAAGACGCCGGGGCGACGGTCGAGGTGCTGCGCGACGACACCGGGCAACGCGTGCTGTCGGTGTCGGCCACCAACGTGCCGACCGAGTATGACGTGTACTACACGGTGCGCTATCGCGTGCGGATCGGCACGCACGAGGCTCTGCCACCGCAGACGCTGACCCTGACGCGCGACTACAGCTTCGTAGAAACAGCCGCGCTGGCGAAGGAGCAGGAGCAGGAAATCATCCGTGCGGCCCTCGCGCGCGACCTCGCGGCCCTCGTGATGCGCCGCCTCGCGGCGCTGCCGCCGTGAGCGCGACGCCCGCGGCCGAGCCGGGCGAGCTCGCCGGACCCGGCCCGGTACTTGCAATCGGCGAGGGCTACACCGCCGAGCTTCGGGCATTGCTCGGCCGCTTCGCTGTTGAACTTAAGCTCGTGCCGCGAGGCGTGCCGATTCCGGGCAGCTACTGGGGCGAGCCGGAAGCGGGCGTCGTTGCCGGCACCATCTGGGCACGCGAGGACACGCCGGTCCACTCCGTGTTGCACGAGGCCTGCCACGTGCTGTGCATGGATGGCGGACGGCGCATGGCGCTGACGCGCGATGCCGGCGGGGACTTCGACGAGGAGAATGCTGTGTGCTGCCTGCAGATCCTGCTCGCGGCCGAGCTCCCGGGCATCGGCGCTGAGCGGCTGATGCGCGACATGGATGCGTGGGGCTACACGTTCCGGCTGGGATCGGCGCGCGCCTGGTATGCGCGGGAGGCGGCCGACGCGCGCGGCTGGCTGATGCGCCACGGCCTGCTCGATACGCGCGGGCGCCTGACCGGACGGAGGCGCGCCTGATGGGGCACGGCGCGGTACTGTTGCGCGTCCCCACCGATCCGCCGCGCCGTGGCGACGCCTGCTGACGCAGGCGGTCGCGCGCGCCGGCTCGGCCGCGCGCTCACCTGGCTGCTGCTGCTGACCGGCGGCGGCGGCGCGGCGTACGGCGCGGTCAGCGCGCTGTCGATCGAGCACCCATGGTCACGGGCGACGCCGCCTGGCGTCACGGTTGCAGCCGGTTACCTCGAGGTCCGAAACCTCGGCGGTCCCGATCTGCTGACCGGGGCCAGCTCGCCGCTTGCCGAACGCGTCGAGTTCCACGAATCGCGCGTCGAGGGCGGCATCGCGCGGATGCGGCCGGTGGACTCGCTGCCGGTAGCGGCGGGCGCGCGCCTCGTGTTCGCTCCAGGCGGGCTTCACCTGATGCTGCTCGGGCTCAGGGCCCCGCTGACGGCGGGGCTGCGCGTGCCTCTGGTCCTCAGCTTCGCGACGGCCGGCGCCGTCGCAACCGAACTGGTGGTCGACGGGAGCGCGGCGCCCGCCGAGGCGCCTGCGGCCGGGCCGCGCCGGATCGTCACGCTGACGCCCCACCTGACGGAGCTGGTCTACGCCGCGGGGGCCGGCGATCGCCTCGTCGGCACCGTCGATACCAGCGACTACCCGCCCGCGGCGCGGGCCGTGCCGCGGATCGGCGATGTGACGCACATCGATGCCGAGCGGCTGCTGGCGCTGCGGCCGGACCTCGTGCTGATCTGGGGCGACGGCTCGCCGGCGGAGCAGCACGCGCTCCTAAAGCGCCTCGCGCTCCCTGTGCTCAGCCTCGAGCAGCACTCGCTCGCGGACGTGCCGGCGACTCTCGAGCGGCTGGGACGGGTGCTCGGAACGGAGCCGGTCGCCACCGCCGCGGCCGCGAGGCTGCGCGCCCAGATCGCCGGCCTCGCGGCGCGCTACCAGAATGCGCCGCGACTCAAGGTGTTCTACCAGGTGTGGGGCACGCCGCTGTTCACGCTCGGCGGGCGGCACGTGGCCACCGAGATGCTGCGCATCTGCGGCGCCGAGAACATCTTCGCCGATCAGGCGCGCAGCTCGTTCATGGTCGACGAGGAGTCCGTGTACGCGCGCGACCCGGATGTGATCGCACTCGCCGGCACCGAGGCCGAGTCGGCCGAATGGCTGACGCGCTGGCGGGGGCGCGCGCCGCTGAGAGCGGTCGCCACCGGGGCGGTGATTGCGCTGGATCCGGACCTCACGAACCGCATGGGGCCGAGAATCGGTGCCGGGACCGAAGCGCTGTGCGAGAAACTCGCCGACATCCGCCGGCGTGTGCCGCCGTCCGTCAGGCGTTGAGGACCTCGAGCCGCCACGTCCGGTCCTGGCCCGCGAGCCGGGTCACGCGCCCGAACCCTATATCGAATCGTCCGCCGGCTGCCGGCGGGAGCCCCAAGCAGCGGACCAAGAGGCTGCGGATGGGACCGGCGTGCGTCACGACTGCGATCCGTGCGGCCGGCGGGCCGAGGTCCGCCAGAAACGCATCGATCCGGGCCAGCAGGTCGCGATAGCACTCCCCGCCCGGTGGGGCCCGATCGAGGTAGTCGACGGCGACCGACTCGGCGGCGGCGCCGATGTCGCTCCACAGCCGGCCCTCCCACTCGCCGAAATTCAACTCGAGCAGGCGCGGGTCGACCTCGGGTGTCAGGCGGTGAGTGACCGCGAGGCGTGCGGCGAGCGCGCGGCAGCGTCGCGACGGACTCGTGTACAGGCGGTCGGGGCGCGCGAGCACCCGGCGCAGGCGCTCGACGTGTGCCTCCCAGCCTGCCGCGCACTCGACGTCCAGCTGGCCGATGCAGGCGTCCTCCGGGGCGGCCGGACGCGGATGGCGGATCAGCGTCAGTTCCATCTCGCTCCCGGTGTTGCTGACTCCCGGCGCGGCACGCCCGTCACGGGCGAGTTCGACCGCGGCGAGCGGCCGACGCGGCCTCGTCTGTGGCCACCGCGTCCGGCATGAAGCCACCTTAACAGCCGCGCCGATCCGCCCGCCAGATTGCTTGCAGGGGCGATGCCCGGGTGTGAGACTTCCGGGCCTCGCTTAGCTACCGACGGACCTCCCCATGCCGCGTCGTCGCCTCTGCCTTGCCGCCCTGCTCGGGTGCTTCCCGCTCGCTGGGCTCGCCGTGCCGCCCGCCGCCGACAAGCCCCCGGAGGCCGCGGCGAGCGAGCCGGAGATCCCGCGGCACCTGAAGGACGAGGCCTCGCACACCGCGGGCACGCTGACGATTGCCGGCAAAGTGCTCCCCTACGCGGCCGAGGCCGGAATCCTGGTCGTGCACGTCAAGGATCCGATGGACAGCGACCCGCCGCCGCCGGATGACAAGGCCAAGGCGGCGGCGGTCGAACCCGAGGCCGGCATGTCCTACGTCGCCTATTTCCTAGGCAAGGAGCCGACGACGACGCGGCCGATCACCTTCGTGTTCAACGGCGGTCCCGGGTCCTCGACCATCTGGCTGCACATGGGCGCGTTCGGACCGAAGCGCGTCATGACACCCGGCGACGCCCACATGCCGGCGGCGCCGTACCGGATCATCGACAACGCATCCTCGCTGCTGCCGGAATCCGACCTCGTGTTCGTCGACGCCCCCGGCACCGGCTTCGGCCACCTGCGTGGCACCGACAAGGAGAAGGCGTTCTGGGGCGTCGATCCGGATGCCCACGCCTTCGCGAACTTCATCGCCGAGTTCCTGTCGCGCCACGGACGGTGGAACTCGCCGAAGTACCTGTTCGGCGAGAGCTACGGCACGACCCGGGCGGCGACGCTTGCGTACGTGCTGCAGCAGGAGAAGGGGATCGACCTCAACGGCGTGATGCTGCTGTCGCAGATCCTCGCGTTCGACAACAGCGTCGACCGCGCGGACGTCAATCCAAGCGTCGACCAGCCCTACGCGCTCGCCCTCCCGACCTACGCGGCCACCGCCTGGTACCACAAGAAGCTGCCCGCCGAGCCGGCCGCGCTCGAGCCGTTTCTCGCCGAGGTCGAACAGTTCGCGCTCGGCGAGTATCTGACCGCGCTCGCCGCGGGCTCGACGCTGCCTCCCGAGCGCCGCGCCGCGATCGTCGCCAAGCTCCACGCCTACACCGGGCTCCCCGCCGACTATCTCGAGCGGGCGGACCTCAGGATTAACGGCGGCGTGTTCGAGCAGCACGTGCTCGGCACTCAGACCGCCGGCCGGCTCGACACGCGCTTTGCAGGCCCGACGATCGACCCGCTCGGCAAGGAGGCGGGCTACGACCCGCAGGCGGCCGCGATCACCTCGGCGTATGTCTCGGCGTTCAACGACTACGTGCGCCGCGAGCTCAAGTTCGGCGACGGCAAGACGTTCAAGCAGAATAACTACGCCAGCATCCAGCCGGCCTGGGTCGCGCAGCACCAGCCTCCCGGCGCGCACATGAAGGTGCGCGGCGCGACCAACGTGCTGCCGGACCTCGCCTTCGCGATGAAGGCGAACCCGCAGCTGAAAGTGCAGATGCACGGCGGCTACTACGACCTTGCGACGCCGTATTTTGCGGCCGAGTTCGAGCTCTGGCACCTGCCGGTGCCGGCCGAGATCGCGAGAAACATCGAAGTCAAGCTGTACGCGTCGGGGCACATGGTGTACGCCCACGAGCCCTCGATGATCGCGCTGCACGCCAATTGCGCGGATTTCATCCGCCGCACGCGCGGGCCGACGGACGCCGCCGCGCGCTGATGCGCCTCGTCCCGGAGACGCTGGCGCGCGCGCTCGAGCAGGATCTGTCGCCGGCTTGGCTCGTCGCGGGGGATGAGCCGCTGCTGGTCGGTGAGGCTGCCGATGCGATCCGCAGCAGGGCGCGCGCGCTCGGCTACACGGGCCGCGACGTGCTGTTCGTCGAGCGGGGCTTCGACTGGGACGTGCTGCAGGGCGAGCTCAGGTCGCTGTCGCTGTTCGCCGAACGCCGGATCATCGAGCTGCGCATGCCGCAGGCGAAACCGGGAGCGGAGGGATCGCGCGTGCTGGTGGCCGCGCTCGCCGACTGCTCTGCCGACGCGCTGCTGTTGCTCATCACGGACAAGATCGAGTGGGCCGACCGCTCGAGTGCGTGGGTCAAGGCCTTCGAGACCCACGGCAGCTGCGTGGACGCCGAGCAGCTGCTCCCGGAGCAGCTGCCCGCCTGGATCGGGGCGCGCATGCGCCGCGCCGGGCTCGTGCCGGATGATGACGCCGTCGAACTGCTCGCCGAGCGTTGCGAAGGGAATCTGGTCGCGGCCCACCAGCAGATCGAGCGGCTCGCGCTGCTCGCAGGCCCCGGCGCGGTCACCGTCGAGACGGTGGCGGACTCGGTCGCGATGAGCGCCCGCTACCACGTCTTCCAGCTGAGCGAGGCGCTGCTGGCGGGCGAGGCGGCACGGGTGCTCAGGATCATCGACGGACTGGCCGCCGAAGGGGAGGAGCCGACCCTCGTGCTGTGGTGCATCGCCGAGGAACTGCGCTCCATCCTGCAATGGTCAGCCCAGCCGCGCGGCGCGGCCCGACGGCTGTTGCGCGGCGGCCGCCGGCGCCAGGAGCTGCTGCGGTCCGCTCATGCACGGGTGCCGCGCGAGCGGGCCTGGGAACTGCTGGGCGCCGCTGCGCGGATCGACGCGCTGATCAAGGGTCCGCGCAAGGACGAGGCGTGGAGCGCGCTGGCGAGAGTCGCCACGGAGCTTTGCATCGCGGCGGGAATTCGGGCAAGTTGAGCGCAGATGGCGACATCCCGACCAAGCGCACCGTCCGCGGCGGGCGCACCGGCCCGCCCAGCGACGGGGCCGATGGGTATCTTCGGCGGTACCTTCGATCCGATCCACTATGGCCATCTGCGCACCGCCTTCGAGCTGCTGCAGGCGCTGAAGCTTCCGGAGATGCGGTTCATGCCGGCAGGCAACCCGCCGCATCGCGAGCACACCATCGCCAGCAACGAGCTGCGTCTTGAGATGGTGCGCGTCGCGACCATGGGCGAGCCGGGATTCACGGTCGATGACCGCGAGATGCACAAGGCGGGCCCGTCGTACTCGGTCGAGACGCTCGGTGAACTGCGTGGCGAGTACCCGTCGCGCCCGCTGTGCCTCATCGTCGGCATGGATGCGTTCCTCGGCCTTCCTCGGTGGCACCAGTGGCGCGACCTGCTCTCGCTCGCCCATCTGGTGGTCGCGCATCGGCCGGGGTGGCGCGCGCCCACCATGGGGCCGCTCGGCGAGATGCTGGTCGACCGTGGCACGGGCTCCGTGCCCGACCTTCACGACTCCGTCGCCGGGCGCATATACATTCACGCCGTGACCCAGCTCGAGATCTCGGCAACCGGGGTCCGCAATCTGATCGGTGCCGGGCGCGACCCGCGCTACCTGATGCCGGACGGCGTGCGCCGGATCATTCACGACTCGGGCTGTTATGCCCGGAAGGACGAAGCAAACGGATGACCGCCAGAAAAACCCCCAGGAATCCCTCCAGGAATCCCGCCCGCTCGGCCGCCCCCGTCGCCGCCGCTCACACGCCGCCCCGGCCGGGGCGAGCCGGCAGAGGCAAGGCACGCAGTCGCGACTCCTCCCAGGCGCCGGCTCTCGCGGAGCTCGTGACGGCGGCGCTCGGTGATCTGAAGGCCCAGAACGTCGCGGTGCTCGATGTACGCGAGCTGACGGACGTGACCGACACCATCGTGATTGCCTCTGGCACGTCCGACCGTCACGTGAAGTCGCTCGCCGGGCGCGTGGTCGAGCGCGCCAAGCAGGCGGGTTTCCGCTCGCTCGGGGTCGAGGGTGAGCGCGAAGGGGAATGGGTGCTCGTGGACCTCAGGGATGTGATCGTGCACGTGATGCTGCCGCGCGTCCGCGAGTTCTACGCCCTCGAGAAGCTGTGGGGCGTGCGCTTGGTGGAGCGCGCGGCCCCGGCCTGAGGGTCCCGCGTGCGCGTGCGGGTGGTGGCCGCCGGAACGCGACTGCCGGCGTGGATCGGCGCAGGCTTCACAGACTATGCACGGCGCATGCCGCCCGAATCGCCGCTCGAGCTCGCGGAGATCGCCGTCGAGCGGCGCAGCGGCCGGGGCGATGCGACCCGGGCGATGCGGGCGGAGGGCGAGCGAATGCTCGAGCGCGTGACGCCGCGGAGCTGGGTCGTGGCCCTCGAGGTGACCGGGCGCGCCCTCGACACCCCCGGCCTCGCGAGCTGGTGGGCCGGGCGGCTCAACGACGGGCGTGACCTCGTGTTCCTGATCGGTGGACCGGACGGACTCGCCGCCGAGTGCCTGCGCCGGGCTGACGAGCGCCTGTCGCTGTCGCCGTTGACGTTCCCGCACGCGATCGTCCGCATCCTGCTCGCCGAGCAGCTGTACCGCGCCGCGAGCCTGCTCAAGGGCCATCCCTACCACCGCGCGTAAGCCGCGGAATTTGTGGTGGATTACCTGCGCCGCGCCGCGGGTCCCGCTATGCTGCACGGATCCTGATCACCTTTGGTGCGCGCCACCCCATGGCCCTCCACGACTCGATTACGCTCGCCTCGGCCTCCCCCCGCCGCCAGGCGCTGCTGCGCCAGATCGCCGTGCCTCACGGCGTCCTGCCGACGCATGTGGACGAGTCCCGCGGGCCCGGCGAGCCGCCCGCCGGCTACGTCGTGCGGCTCGCCGGCGCCAAGGCCGAGGCCGCCTGGCGGGCCGACTCGCGCCGGCCGGTGCTCGCCGCGGACACCGCGGTCGTGCTCGGCCCGGAACTCTTCGGCAAGCCGCATGATCTGACTGACTGCCTGAGGATGCTGGGCGCCCTGTCCGGCGCGACCCACCAGGTCATGACGGCCGTCGCGGTCCGGGACGCGGTCGGCCTTACCACCGCCCTGTCGGTCAGCGAGGTGACATTTCGCGCGTTGACCCGGGCGGAGTGCACGCTGTATTGGGCGACCGGCGAGCCGGTCGGCAAGGCGGGTGGCTACGCCATCCAGGGCCGCGCCGCGACGTTCATCTCGCGGCTCGCCGGCAGCTACTCAGGCGTCATGGGTCTGCCGCTCGCGGAGACCGCGACGCTGCTGGCGGCGGCGGGAGTGCGCATGTGGAACACGCAGGAGGCCGCGTGACGGCTGAGATTCTGGTCAACGTCACGCCGCGCGAGAGCCGCGCAGTGTTCCTCGAGAACGGCGTACTGCAGGAAGTGCACATCGAGCGCGCCAACCGACTCGGCATCACGAGCAACATCTACAAGGGCCGCGTGTCGCGCGTGCTGCCCGGCATGCAGGCGGCCTTCATCGACATCGGGCTCGCGCGGACCGCGTTCCTGCACGTCTCGGACATTGCCCGGCGCGATGACGTCGGCGTCGAGTTCGAGGCGCCGCCGACGGACGACGTCCGCGCTGCGGTGGCGGAGGGCGACGAGCTGCTGGTGCAGGTGCTCAAGGATCCGCTCGGCACCAAGGGTGCGCGCCTGACGACCTTCATCACGCTGCCATCTCGGTTCTTGGTGTACATGCCTCAGGGCCACGGCGTGGGCGTGTCGACGCGCATCGAGGAGGAGGCAGAGCGCGCGCGGCTGCGGACGCTCGTCGAGACGTTCATGGCGGGCCAGCACGCCGGCGGCTACATCGTCCGCACGGTCGCCGAGGGCGTGGCGCCCGAGGCGCTCAGCGCCGACATGCTGTTCCTGCAGCGCCTCTGGGAGGTGGTCAGCGAGGCCGGCTTTCGCGCGCCGACCGGACAGCTGGTGCACGAGGATCTGCCGTTGCACGTGCGCGTGCTGCGCGACCTTTTAGGTCAGGACGTCGAGCGCGTGCTGGTGGATGCACCGGCGGCATTCGCGCGGATGGTCGATTTCTCGCGTACCTTCATGCCCGAGAGCTTGCCCAAGATCGAGCTCTACCAGGGCAATCGGCCGATCCTCGACCTGTACGGGGTCGAGGACGAGATCCAGAAGGCGCTCGAGCGCAAGGTGCCGCTGAAGTCGGGCGGTTACCTGATCATCGACCAGACCGAGGCGATGACGACGATCGACGTCAACACCGGCGCCTTCGTCGGTCACCGCAACCTCGAGGACACGATCTTTCGCACCAACCTCGAGGCGGCGGTGGCGATCGCGAGGCAACTGAGGCTTCGCAACCTCGGCGGCATCATCATCATCGACTTCATCGACATGCAAGATGAGGACCACCGGCGCCAGGTGCTGCAGGCCCTCGACAAGAGCCTCGTGACCGATCATGCCCGCACGCACATCTCCTCTGTGTCACCGCTCGGCCTAGTCGAGATGACGCGCAAGCGCACGCGCGAGAGCCTCGAGCACCTGTTGTGCCGGCCGTGTCCGACCTGCGAGGGACGACGCTACGTGAAGACGCCGGAGACTGTGGCCTACGAGATATTCCGCGAGGTCCTGCGGCAGGCCCGGCAGTTCGAGGTGCAGGGCCTGATGGTGCTGGCGCACCAGGACGTGATCGAGCTGCTGCTCGATGAGGAGTCGGGCGCCCTCGGCGAGCTCGAGGTCGTGATCGGCAAGCCCATCCGGCTGCAGACCGAGACTCTGTACGCCCAGGACCAGTACGACGTGGTGCTCGTGTAGGTCGCCATGAGCCGCGCGCGCCGGATCTGGAAGTGGGCGGCAGCACTCATCGGCGCAGTGCTGGTGGTGCTCGCGGTCGGCATCGGCGGCCTGCGTCTCTGGCTCGAGCATTCACCGGACATTCCGCCCCAGGTCGTTGCCCGCGTCGAGCGGCTGACGGGCCTCAGCTTCGCATTCGCGCGCCTCGATGCGCGCCTCGGGCTGCACGGTCCGGAACTCGTGTTCAGAGATGCCAGCATCAGGGTACCGGGGCAGCACGATGCGCTGGTCACGGCGCGGGCGGGCCGGGTCGGCTTCGACGTGTGGCGGTCGCTGAAGACGCGCCGGCTCGCCGCCGGACGGGTCGTGCTCGAAGGCGCGCGCCTCTACGTCTATGTGACGCCGGACGGCATCGAGCTGCGCGGCCAGGGCGAGCTCGCCACCACCGCGAGCGGCGCGCACCTGGCGCTCGGCGATCTGCCGGTCGGTCGCGTGCGCATCGAGGACTCGAGTGTCACGGTGCAGGACCTCAGGGTCGCCTCGCGGCCGTTGCGGATCGACCGAGTGCAACTCGACCTCGACCGAGACCCGAACGCTCTGACGCTGTCCGGCGGCGTGCGTCTGCCGGAGGCGCTCGGCGCGCGGCTCGACCTCGAGGCGCGCCTGGAGGGGGATCTCGCGGCGCCGTCGAGCCTCGCCTGGCGGGCGAACGTCGAGCTCGCGCACGCCTCGCTCGCCGGCTGGACGGCGCTCGTGCCACAGTGGCCGTGGCTGCCGCCCGAGGGTCGTGGTGATCTGCAGGTGATCGCGAGCGGCCGCGGCGCCGACCTCGCCCATGCCTCGGCGAGCTTTGCGCTCGAGCGCGTTGTCATGGTCGGGCAACCCGGTGCGCCGCCGCCGCAGCTCGCCGAGCTCGCCGGCGCGATCGACGTCCACCACCAGGCCGGGCACTGGGTCGCATCCGGGCGCGACCTGACGGTCGATCCGGGTCACGATGCGTGGCGCCACGGCGAGTTTGATCTGTCACTCGTCATTGACGACGCCGGGTTGGCGGGCGTGCACTTGACCTCGCCGTCGATCCGCCTCGAGGCGGTCAGTGCGTTGGTGGCGCTGCTGCCGCAGGGCGTCGCGCGCGAGGCCGGCACGGCGCTCGCTCCGCGCGGTGGCGTGACGCTGGTCGACCTCGGCCTCACGCGCGGAACGCAGCCGACCGAGTGGCGTGTGGACGGCGGCCTGAAGTTCACCGGGCTCGGCATCGGCGCCTGGCATGCGGTGCCGGGTGTGACCGGCATCGATGGCGAGCTGACGGCGCACGGTGCCAGCGGTCGCGTGCAGGTCCGCTCGACTGCCTTCACGCTCGATCTGCAGCACTTCCTGCGCGCGCCGGTCAGCGCCGCGGAAGTCGGCGCGACGCTCGACTGGTGGTGGCGGCCGGACGGCTGGCGGTTCGCCGTCGACGACGCCCGCGTCCGGTCGCCCGACGGCAGCGGCAGCGGCACGGCCCGCCTGTGGCTGCCGGCGAACGGGGAGTCCCCGCGGCTGGTGCTGGACCTTAAGCTTACCGACATCGACGCGCGCGCCGCGACCCGGTATTTGCCGGCCAAGACCATTCCGGCAGCGGTGATGGACTGGCTCGACCAGGCCTTCCTCGCGGGGCGCGTCACGGATGTGCGCTTCGAACTTGTCGGCCCGACGCGCGAGTTCCCGTTCCGCGACGGCGGTGGGCTGTTCCGCATCCGGGTGCCATTCTCCGGCATGCGCATCCACTACCAGGACGGCTACGCCGACATCGAGGACGCAACCGGCGAGGCCGAGTTCAGGAACCAGGGCTTCACCGCGCATGCCTCCCACGCACGGGTCGGCGGGCTCGAGGTCGCGAACGGCAGCGCCGCGATGCCGGACTTCGGCGCGGCCGAGCTCATCGCCAGCGCCGTTGCGCACGGCGATGCGAGCGATGCGCTCGCGTTTCTGCAGTCCTCCCCGCTGGGACCGAAGCTCGGGCCCTATTTCATGAAGGTCGCTGGTCATGGGCCGCTGTCGGCCGATGTCACGCTCGACCTGCCGTTCAAGCGCCTCGCCGAGCGTCACGTCGGGGTCGCGGGCCGTCTCGAGGGTGCGAGCGCGCGGCTGCCGGGACTGCGCGATGAGGTCACCGCTCTGACGGGCGCCTTTACGCTGCGCGACCTCGAGCTCGAGGTCCCGGGAATCACGGCGACGATGCTCGGTGGCGAGGTCAGCGCGACCGCGCGGACCGTGGCGGGCCCGACCGGACTCGCCGGTGACCGCGTGCTGGTCGTCGAGGCGCACGGTCGCGCCGCCGGCGGGCAACTGCAGCCGCTCCTCGGCATCACCCGCGGCCAGTGGCTCGTTGGCGACTTCGGCTGGCACGCGCAGGCGCGACTGCCGCGCTACGAGTGGCGGCCGCCACCCGGGCCGCCGCCAGCCACCGCCCCGCCGGATGCAACGCCG
Organism: Steroidobacteraceae bacterium; assembly: GCA_035604595.1. Classification (GTDB taxonomy): domain Bacteria; phylum Pseudomonadota; class Gammaproteobacteria; order Steroidobacterales; family Steroidobacteraceae; genus CAIKZZ01. Next base: position 46,130 of record DATNIE010000006.1, read on the forward strand.
GTCCCGCAAGAGATACAGATCCGTCCGCTCCCGGTCACGGTGCACGTCGACTCAAGCCTCGAGGGGCTCGCGATCAGCCTGCCCGCGCCGCTCGCCAAGCCCGCCGACGAGGCGCGCGCCGCGCGGCTGGACCTCGTGATCGATCCCGGGCTCGAGTCCGGCGCGCCGCCGCTGCCACGGAGGTTCAGGTCGCGCGATCTGCCGCGCGCACCGACGCTGGCAGCGCGCATCCAGCTCGGCCGCGACACGGGCACGCTCGAGTGGAGTCACGACGGCGAGTACGCGCTCAGGCGCGGTACGCTGCGCTTCGGTGGCGGCACTGCAGTGCTCCGCGACGCGAGCGGCGTGTGGCTCGAGGGGCGCCTGGCGGACTACGACCTGTCGGCTTGGCTTGCCGTGCAGCTGACGGAGGGTCCTGGCACGGCCATCGGCGAGTATCTGCGCGGCGGTACCGTCGTGGTCGAGCGCTTCGGCATCTTTGGCTACCGCTTCCCGGAGGTTTCGCTGGCGCTCACGGCGGGCGCGGCCGAGTGGCGGGCCGAGGTCGACGGGCCGGCGGCGAAGGGCACGATCGTGATCCCGTGGGAGCTGCGCGGCTCGCGGCCGCTGACGCTGGATCTCGAGCACCTCGTCCTCGGCGAGCGCCTCCCCGCCGGCAGCCCGGGCGAGGCGCGGACCGACCCGACGCAGCTGCCGGGCCTCGCCATCTCGGTCCACGACCTTGACGTACAGACGCGGCACGTCGGCTCGCTCGACGCGCAGGTGTCGCGCACCGAGGACGGCCTGCAGCTCGACAGCGCGACGCTCAAGGGAGCCTCGTTCGAGGGGTCCGGCCGCGGCACGTGGGCGCTGACCTCGACGGGCCAGAGCAGCGTCGTGTCGTTCACGATCGCGAGCACCGACCTGCTCGACACGCTGACCGCATGGGGCTTCACGCCGACGCTGTCGGCCAAATCCGGAAAGGCGACCGGCGAGCTGCGCTGGCCCGGCGGCATCGACGGGGACGTGATCGGGCGTCTCGCGGGCAACGTGCGCATCGTCGTCAACGAGGGCCAGCTGATGACGGTCGCGCCGGGGGCCGGCCGGGTGCTCGGCCTGCTGTCGGTCGCGGCGCTGCCGCGCCGGCTGACGCTCGATTTCACCGACCTGACGGACAAGGGCTTCGCCTTCGACTCGATCACCGGTGACTTCGAGTTCCGCGATGGCAATGCCTATACGAACAATCTGGTACTAAAAGGTCCCGCCGCGGAGATCGGCATCGTCGGCCGGACAGGCCTCGATGCCAGGGACTACGACCAGACGGCCAAGGTGACCGGGCACTTCGGCGGGCCGCTGGCGGCTGCCGGCGCGCTCGCCGGCGGGCCGGCGGTCGGCGCGGCGCTGCTGCTGTTCTCGACGGTGTTCAAGGAGCCCCTGTCGGGCATCGCCCGAGGGTACTATCGAATCACGGGCACCTGGGAGCAACCGAAGGTCGAGCGGATCGGCGCCACTGCGGGGCGCGAGGCCACCCAGAGCGCCGCGACCAGCGGCGGCCCGCCGTGAGGAGGCCGACTTGACGATGTTTGCCGCCATCCAGATGACCTCCGGCCCGGACGTCGGCGCCAACCTCGCGGTCGCGGGCACGCTGCTCGCCGAGGCGAGCGCGGCGGGGGCGACGGTGGCGCTGCTGCCCGAGAACTTCAACTTCATCGGCCGGCGCGACGCCGACAAGCGCACCGTGGCCGAGGTGGTCGGCTCGGGTGCGACCCAAGACCTCCTGGCACGCAGCGCCGCGACGCTCGGGCTGTGGATCATCGCCGGCACCCAGCCGCTCGCCGCCGCCGACCGCGATGGCCGGGTCACGAACTCGTGTCTGGTGTACGACGCGAGCGGCCGCTGCGTCGCACGCTACGACAAGATTCACCTGTTCGACGTCGACGTTCCCGAGAAACCCAAGGAGAGCTACCGGGAGAGCGCGCACGTCGCGCCGGGCCACGAGGTCGTGCTGATCGACACACCGGCCGGGCGCGTCGGCCTCAGCGTGTGCTACGACGTGCGCTTCCCCGAGCTCTACCGGCGCCTCAGCGCCGCCGGCGCCGAGATCCTGGTCGTGCCCTCCGCATTCACCGTCCCGACCGGCCGCGCGCACTGGGAGACGCTGCTGCGGGCGCGGGCGATCGAGAACCTCTGCTACGTGGTGGCGGCCGCGCAGTCCGGCGTGCACCCGAACGGCCGCGAGACCTACGGCGACAGCCTGATCATCGACTACTGGGGCCGGGTGCTGACCCGACTGCCGCGCGGCAGCGGAGTCGTCACCGCGGGCATCGACCGGGCGGCGATGGCCGCCACGCGAGCCGGCTTCCCGTCGCTCGCGCATCGCGTCTTCAACTCCTGAGGCACGGGCAGACATGGTGGCAGTACTGAAGGAACCGGACGCGCTCGACATCGCGCGCCGCAGCATTCTGGAGCCCGCTGGGCTCGACGTCGGCATGCTCGAGAGCGTGCTCGGCATCATCCACGCCTACGCGGTCGATGAGGGCGAGCTCTACTTCCAGATGGCGCGCGACGAGTCCTGGTCGCTCGAGGACGGGATCGTCAAGGACGGTGCGCACAGCATCGACCAGGGCGTCGGCGTCCGGGCCATCGCCGGCGAGCGCACGGGCTTCGCCTACTCCGATGACATCGCGCTGCCGGCGCTGCAGGAAGCGGCGCGCGCGGCGCGCGCCATCGCCCGGCACGGCAGCGGCGGCACGGCGCCGGCGGGCCACGCCGTCGCCTCAGCGCGCGCCGTGACCGGCCACCGGCTCTATCTGCCGGCGGACCCGATCGTGACGCTCGCCGATGCCGACAAGGTCGCCTTTCTGTTGCGCCTCGACCGCGAGGCCCGGCGCCTCGATCCGCGGGTCCGGCAGGTCATGGCGAGCCTCGCCGCCGTCCACGAGATCATCCTGGTTGCCAACTCGAACGGCACGCTCGCGGCCGACGTCCGCCCGCTCGTGCGCGTCAACGTCAGCGTCATCATGGAAGACGGCGGAAGGCACGAGCAGGGGTACGCCGGCATGGGCGGGCGCTACACGATCGCCGAGCTCGTCAAGGACGCGGCGGTTCACGACCTGCCGCGCCAGGCGGTACATGCCGCGAGCATCAACCTCGAGGCGGTCCCGACTCCGGCCGGGACCATGACCGTCGTACTCGCGGGGGGCTGGCCCGGAGTGATGCTGCACGAGGCGGTCGGTCATCCGCTCGAGGGGGACTTCAACCGCAAGGGCACGTCGGCCTTCACGGGCCGGATGGGCGAGACCGTGGCGAGCCCGCTGTGCACCGTGGTCGATGACGGCACGCTCGCCCGTCGCCGCGGCTCGCTCAACATCGATGACGAGGGCACGCCGACCCGGTGCACCACGCTGATCGAGAACGGCGTGCTGACAGGCTACATGCAGGACCGCCTGAACGCGCGACTGATGGGCATGCAGCCGACGGGCAATGGTCGCCGCGAGTCCTTCGCGCATGCGACGATGCCGCGGATGACCAATACCTACATGCTGGCGGGCCCGCACGATCCCGAGGAGATCATCCGCTCGGTCAAGCGGGGCCTGTACGCCGTGAACTTCGGCGGCGGCCAGGTGGATATCACCAGCGGCAAGTTCGTGTTCTCGGCCAACGAGGCCTACCTGATCGAGGACGGAAGGGTGACCCGGCCCGTCAAGGGGGCCTCACTGATCGGCTCTGGTCCCGAGGTATTGCAGCGCGTGACGATGCTCGGCAACGACCTCAAGCTCGACGCCGGCGTCGGCAATTGCGGCAAGGAAGGCCAGACGGTTCCGGTCGGCGTGGGCCAGCCGACGATCAAGGTCGAGGCACTGACCGTCGGCGGCACGGGCTGACAGCGAAGCCCGGCTGCCGCGATAATCAGCGGCCAGCGAGAGGATCCCGATGTACCTGCCGCGCCGCCTGTACGAGCTGCTGCCGTACGCCTATGTCGTGGCAGGCCTGCTGCTGTGCATCGGCTCCTACCTGGGCAGCGGCTCGGTGTGGAGCAACTCGGCGTTCGCCGTCGGCGGGCTCGCGATCGTGGCAGGGGTCGTGCTGATCCTGCGGCGGCGCTCCTACCGCGACGACGCGGCGCGCTACGACCCGCATTCGCTCGACGACTGACGCACCCCTCGCCGCTCAGTGCGGCCGGTTGGCGGGCTGCTCGAGCAGGGCGTCGGCGCTCAGCTCGTCCTGCGAGCCGCCCGCTGCCGGCTCGGCCGGTATTTTCCCGACGGTGTCCGTGCCGTGCGGGCTGACCTCGCTGTACCTCAGCTCGTGCAGGCCGATGACGATCACATCGCCATCCCGCAGCACGTGACGCCGCACGCGCGTGCCCTTGAGCAGGATGCCGTTGGTGCTGTTCAGATCCTCGATGATTGCCGCTTCCGGCGACACCAGCAGCTGGCAGTGATGCCGGCTGATGTACTTCGAGTCGATCTGCAGGTCGTTCTCGGCCGTTCGCCCGATGAACATGCGACCGAGGCGCAGATCCCACGTGGCCACGGTCTGGCCGTCGGTCGCGACCGTCAGATGCCCGATCACTGTATCGGCAGAGGCGCGGCGGCGCGCCTGCGCGGGGCTGTCGGGACGCGGCACGCGGCTGGTGCCCCCGGCTTGCTCGGCCCAGCGCAGTTCCTCGGCCGCGGCCGCGACCTCGGCCGTGTCGACCGTGTCCTTGTCGATCGCGAAGGCGGCCATCATCGCTGTATCGCACAGCGTGTTGATGAGCCGCGGCACGCCCGCCGTGTAGTCATAGACGCGCGCCATGGCCTGCTGGGTGAGGATCTCGCGCCCGCCCGCGCCGGCGACCTCGAGCCGGTGCACGATGTAGGCGCAGGTCTCCTCTTTCGTGAGCGGCGTCAGGTGAAACCGCAGCCGGATGCGCTGCGTCAGCTGGGCGTGCTCCGGCGAATTGAGCTTGGCATCGAGCTCGGGCTGGCCCGCGAGGATGATCCTGAGCGTCTTGTCCTTGGTGGTCTCGACACCGGACAGCAGCCGGATTTCCTCGAGCACCCGGCCCGACAGGTTCTGCGCCTCGTCGACCACGAGCAGGACCTTGCGGCCGGCGGCGTACTGCTCGATCAGGAAATTGTTGAGAGTGGCGAGCAGCTCGGCCTTGGCCATCTTGAACGGCGAGAACCCGAACTGCACCAGCACGCCCTGCAGGAAGCCAAGGGGGCTGATCTGCGTCTGGTTCAGCTGGGCAATGATCACGTCCTTGTCCAGATCGCGCAGGAACGTCTCGATCAGCGTCGTCTTGCCGGACCCGATATCGCCGGTGATGACCACGAAGCCATCCGTGAACCAGATGGTCGACTCCATGTACGCCTTGGCGCGTGCATGCTGCTTCGACAGGTAGAGGAACTGCGGGTCCGGGCTCAACCGGAACGGCAGCTCCTTCAGACGGAACAGTTCGAGGTACATCGTTGCGGCGCTCACCGGCCCGGCCAGGTACACCCCGGCAGCGCCACTATACGGTACCCCCCGAACAGGCGGTAAGACCGGAGTCTCGCTTGGCCTCGCCCGGCGGCTCTGGAGGCGGTCGGCGGCGCCCGACCGGCCGATCAGCGCAGCCGCAGTACCCGCCGCAGGGCGCGGTCGCGCGCCGCGGCTGAGTCGGCAACGATCGTGGCGTGACCGAGCTTGCGGCCCGCTCGCGCATCGCGCTTGCCATAGACGTGCAGATGCAGATCCCGCTCCTTCAGCGCGCGCCCGACGGGCGGGAGGCGGCCGACGAAGTTGACCATCGCGCTGTAGCCGCGTGCCGATGGGTTGCCGAGCGGCAGCCCGCAGATCGCCCGCAGATGGTTCTCGAACTGGCTGGTCGTCGCACCCTCGATGGTCCAGTGACCGGAGTTGTGCACGCGCGGGGCCATCTCGTTGGCGATCAGACCGCCACGGGCCACGAAGAACTCGACCGCGAGGACGCCCGCGTAGCGGTAGCGCGAGAGGATCGCGCGCACATAGCGCTCGGCGGCGCGCTGCAGGCGCGCCGCGCGATACGGGGCCCGGCTCGAGGCGAGGATGCCGTGCTCGTGGACGTTCTCGGTCAGCGGGTAGCAGACGATCTCGCCGCGCGTGCTGCGCGCCGCGAGCAGCGACACCTCGTGCGTGAACTGCACGAAGCCCTCGTAGATCAGCGGCTGTCCGCCGAGCATCTGCCACGCTCGCTCGAGGTCCGACCTGCCTCGCAGCCGGGCCTGGCCCTTGCCGTCGTAGCCGAAGCGCCGCGTCTTCAGCACGCCTGGCAGCCCGATGCGCCGCACGGCCGCGTCGAGGTCCGAGCGGATGTCCACCGGCGCGAACGGCGGCGTCGGGATCCCCAGGTCGCGGAACACAGTCTTCTCGAGCAGCCGGTCTTGTGCGACCGCGAGGACATCGGGCTGCGGGTAGACCGGCGCGAACCGGGCGCAGGTCCTGAGCGATGCGACCGGAACGTTCTCCCAGTCGAAGGTCACGACCGCGACGCGCCGGGCGAGAGTCGCGAGGCGCGCGTGGTCATCGAACTCGCCGGTCACGATCGGGCCCACCTGGCCGCCAGGCGCGTCGGCCGTCCGGTCGTAGAACTCGGCGTGGATTCCGAGCGGATAACCGGCCAGGGCCAGCATCCGCCCGAGCTGGCCGGCCCCGATGATCGCGACCTTCACGCGCCGGATCCGGACCGCGGATCGGGCTTGGCGAGCACGGCGGAGGTTTGCTCTCGGCGGAACCGTTCGAGCGCGGCGCCGATGGCAGGGTGCTTGTTGGCGAGGATCGCGGCCGCAAGCAACGCTGCGTTGGTGGCGCCCGCGGCGCCGATGGCGAGCGCGCCGACCGGAACACCCGCAGGCATCTGCACGATCGAGAGGAGCGAGTCGAGGCCGTTGAGTGTCCTCGACTGCACCGGCACGCCGAGCACCGGCAGCAGCGTCTTGGCGGCGGTCATGCCGGGCAGGTGGGCGGCCCCGCCCGCGCCGGCGATCAGCACCTCGAGCCCACGGCCCTTGGCCGCGGCGGCGTACTCGAACAACAGGTCCGGCGTGCGGTGCGCGGAAATGACCCGCACCTCGTGCGCGATGCCGAGCTCGGTCAGCGTGTCGGCGGCGAGCTTGAGCGTCTCCCAGTCGGAAGACGAGCCCATGATGATGCCGACGAGTGGCTGCATGCCGAGCGATTTTACGCGGTTGGCTCACGGGCCGCGAGCGCCGCGCGCAGCCAGCGGAACAAGGCACGCGTGGCGGCCGGCGAGTGTCCCGCGGCGGCCTCGGCGCGCGCGGTCGCGACGAGTGCGCGCAGCTCCAGGGCGTTGAGTCTCGGCTCGGCCGCGAGCAGCGCCGCGAGCGCCGGGGCACCTTCTCGGACGAGCCGGTCGCGCCAGACCTCGATGCGGTGGAACTCGCGTGCCGCGAAGCGCCGCTCCAGCGTGCGGCGAGCGATCACTCTCTTGAGTTCAGCGACATCCGCCTTGCGCAGCAGCTTGCCGATGAACTGGCGCTGCCGGGCCGCGCCGCCGCGGGCCGTGATCTGCCTGGCGAGCTCGATCGCATCGCGCAGCTTCTCGGTGAGCGGCAGGGCCTCAAGCTCATCGGGCGGCAGGGACACGAGCTCATCGCCCAGCTCCTTGAGCTCGACCGCGTCGCGCTTGCGCTGGCTCTTGCTGGGGCCTTCCGGGCCCGGGTCCGCCCGGTCGGGGTTCCGCGCCGTCATGACCCATCCTAGCCTAGAATGCGCGGGCCGCCCCACACGGACGCCCATGCAGTCTCCCACACTGGCCTACGCCGACCTTGCCGCCCTCATCGAGCAGTCGCTCGACGAGGCGCGCGCCGCCGGCGCAAGCCAAGCGGACGTGGGGCTGAGCGTCGACACGGGGCTCTCAGTCACGGTCCGGCTCGGCGAGGTCGAGACGCTCGAGTACCAGCGCGACCGCGGCATGGGCATCACGGTCTACGTCGGCAAGAAGAAAGGCACTGCGACCACCGGCGACCTGTCGTGGCAGGCGATCGCCGACACGGTCCGCAAGGCCGTCTCGATCGCGAAGTTCACCGCCGAGGACGACTGCGCGGGCCTGCCGGACCCGGACACGCTTGCGCGCGAGGTTCCCGACCTCGCACTATCACACCCGTGGGATCTCGAGGCCGAGGGAGCGATCGATCTGGCGCGTCGCTGCGAGTCAGCCGCGCTAGCCCGCGACCCGCGTATCACCAACTCCGAAGGCGGCTCGGTCGGCGCGCACCGGGGGCTGCGCGTCTATGGCAATTCGCTCGGCTTCCTCGGCGGCTACCCGAACACCTACTACAGCGTCTCCTGCGTCGTGATGGGCCAGCAGGACGGCGAGATGGAGCGCGACTACTGGTACACGGCGGCGCGCGACTGGCGCGAGCTTGAGGACGTCGAGTCGGTCGGGCGGACGGCGGCGGAGCGGGCCGTGGCCCGGCTCGGGGCCCGACGCATCCCCACCACCCGCGCGCCGGTGCTGTTCGTGCCGGAACTGGCGCGCGGGCTGATCGGGCACTTCATCGGGGCGATCCGCGGCGGCGCCCAGTACCGGCAGAGCTCGTTCCTGCTCGGAGCCGCGGGCCGGCAGCTGTTCCCGGAGTTCTTCGGAATCTCCGAGCGCCCGCACCTGGCGCGCGGACTCGGCAGCGCCCCGTTCGACGGTGAAGGCTGCGCCACCCACGACCGCGAGCTCGTCTCCCGGGGCGTGCTCGACGGCTATGTTCTGAACACGTACTCGGCCCGCAAGCTGGGCCTGAAGACGACCGGCAACGCCGGCGGCGTGCATAACCTGCTCGTGCACCCTGGTGAGGACGACTACGCATCGCTCCTGAAGCGCCTCGGGCGCGGCCTCATCGTCACCGAGCTCATGGGCCAGGGCGTCAACGGCGTGACCGGGGATTACTCGCGGGGCGCCGCGGGCCTGTGGGTCGAGGGCGGGGAGGCACGCTTCCCGGTCAGCGAGATCACGATCGCCGGGAATCTCAAGAGCATGTTCCGGAACTTGGTGGCCGTCGGCCGCGACGTCGACGCGCGCGGCTCGATCCGCACGGGTTCCATGCTGATCGACGAGATGACGATCGCCGGCGAGTAGCCGGCGCACAGCCGGCGGGCCCGCCGGGGCGCGCCGCATCCATTTGCCGAGCACCGCGGAGGCCACCCATGGTCGACACCTATCACAAGCGCACCGTCGGCAAACGCACGCTATCCCCGCAGACCCAGATGATGGGCTTCGGCTACGACCCGCATCTGTCGGAAGGCGCGTTGAAGCCACCGGTGTTCCTGACCTCGACGTTCGTGTTCAGGACGGCGCAGGACGGCAAGGACTTCTTCGACTACAACTCCGGCCGCAAGTCCAAGCCGGCGGGGGCCGCCGGAGGCCTGATCTATTCGCGCTTCAACAACCCGAACCTCGAGGTGCTAGAGGACCGGCTTGCGCTGTGGGATGGGGCCGAGTCCGCGACGGTGTTTGCCTCGGGAATGGCGGCGATCGCGACCACGTTCCTCGCCTATCTCAGGGCCGGCGATGTGATCTTGCTGTGCCAGCCGCTCTACGGCGGGACCGAGACGCTGATCGCGCGGGTACTACCGAACTACGGCATCCGTACCGTCGACTTCACCGACGGGCTGACGCCCTCGGCCGTCGAGGCCGCGGCCGCCGAGGCGCTCCCGCTCGGCCGCATTGGGCTGATCATGACCGAAACGCCCGCTAACCCCACCAACGCGCTCGTCGATCTCGCACTGATGGCGGCGACGGCGGACGATATCGGCAGGCGGCAGGGTTACCGACCGCCGGTCGTGACCGACAACACGATGCTCGGGCCCCTCTACCAGAACCCGCTGCGCTGCGGGGCCGACCTCAATGTCTACTCGCTGACCAAATACGTCGGTGGCCATTCGGACCTGGTGGCGGGCGGGGTCACGGGCTCTGTCGCACGCGTCGAGCCGATCCGGATGCTGCGCCACTCCATTGGCACCCAGCTCGACCCCAACTCGGCGTGGATGCTGCTGCGCTCGATGGAGACGCTGGCGATCCGGATGGAGCGGGCGAACGACAACGCCCGCACGGTCGCCGAGTGTCTGGCGGCGCACCCGAAGGTCACATCGGTGAACTACCTCGGGCTGCTCGCGCCTGACGATCCGCGCAGCCAGGTGTTCGCCCGCCAGTGCCAGGCACCCGGCTCGACGTTCTCATTCGAGGTACGGGGCGGCGAGGCCGGAGCGTTCCGTTTTCTCGATGCGCTCTCGGTCATCAAGCTCGCGGTCAGCCTCGGCGGCACCGAGAGCCTCGCCAGCCACCCGGCGGCGATGACGCACTCGGGCGTCCCGGCCGACGTGCGCCGCCGGCTCGGCATCTCCGAGTCCATGATCCGACTGTCGGTCGGCATCGAGGATGCGGCCGATCTCGTCGAGGACGTGAGCCAGGCGCTCGAGCGCGTCTAGCCCGGCGGCTGTGCATCGAGCGGGGTGGCGCTGAAGTCGCGCAGCGATATGCGGCCGAGCTGCGCGCGGATCGCGGCATCCATGCGGTCGCACAGCGCTTCGGCGGGACCGACCAGCCGGGCATGCTTGAGCGCGACCGCCCGACCGCTCTTGCTGCCCTCACGCACCGCGGTCAGCACGGCGTCCAGCATGATCCCCGACGGGTCGCGCCCGGGAATCAGCGCCTCGTGCTCGGTCGTCTCGACGAGCCCGGCGGCCTCGAGCGCATCGACCACCGGCCCGAGCGCGATGCTCGGGACCGCCAGCGTCTCGGACAGCGTCTCGACCGTCCAGCGCCGCTCGCCCGACGTGAAGGCCCGCGCCACGAGGTACATCACGCTCAGCGCGAGCCGCTCGCTGAGGCGTGCGGTCGGCACGACGTCCCGCTGCCCGGAGCGCAGGTACTGCGGGTTTTGCAGATAGAACGCCAGCAGCGTGCCAGTCAGCAGAATGAGCCAGTTGGCCCAGACCCACATCAGCGCCAGCAGCACGATCGCGAAGCTCGCGTAGATCGCCATCGTGCGGGTCGAGTAAGCCACCAGCTGCGCGAATCCGACGCTCGTGGCAACCCAGGCGGCCCCGGCGGCGATGCCCGCCGCGAGGGCGAATTTGAGCCGGACCCCGGTGTTCGGCACGAACGAATAGAGGAACGTAAACCCGGTCGTGACGACCAGCCACGGCGCGAGTCTGCCGAACATCGGCAACAGCGCGGCGAACGGCGGGTGCGACTCGAGCCACAGCAGCAGCGATTGGGTCGAGATCGATGCCACAAGGCCGAGCCCGACCACGATCACGATCGGCCCGGCGACCAGCACCGAGAGGTACTCGGGAAGGCGCCGCGCCAGGCTGCGCGCCCGCTCGACGTGCCAGATGTGGTTGAACGACTCCTCAACCTTCTGGATCACCGAGATGACGGTCCAGACGAGGAAGGCAAGCCCCAGCGAGCCGAGCACGCCGCCCTGCACGCGGTCGACGAAGCCAATGACACGTTGCGTCAGTTCCACGCCGCGATCGCCGAGCGGCTCGAAGAATTCGTAGATCAGCGGCTCCAGGTCATGCTGGAACCCCAGACCCTTGACGATCGAGAAGCAGAACGCGATCAGCGGTACGATCGACAGCAGTGTCGTGTACACGAGACTCATCGCCCGCATATTGAGATCGCCGACGATCAGATCGCGGGCAATGGCGTAGACGTAGCGCACCACGACGAGCAGCGGCACGACCGGCCGGGCGAGACCCGGGTGCCGCGGATCGAACAGTGCCGCCTCGAAGCGTCGCCAGTAGCGCAGCATCAGGCGGCTAGCGTTGCACTTCGCGGCGTCCGCTGGCAAGTGAGGGATCGCCGCTTTAAGCTCTGGCGCCCCGGCCGGAGCACACGAGAATGAAGTCCCGCGGCTATCCCGAGCGCATCGTGTGTCTGACCGAGGAGACCACGGAGACGCTGTACCTGCTCGGCGAGGACTGGCGCATCGTCGGCATCTCCGGGTTCACGGTGCGCCCGCCGCGCGCCCGGCGCGAGAAGCCCAAGGTGTCCGCATTCACGAGCGCACGGATCGACAGGATCGTGGCGCTCAGACCCGACCTCGTGCTGGGATTTTCGGATCTGCAGGCCGACATCGCCGCCGAACTCGTCCGTGCCGGCATCGACGTGCACGTCTTCAACCAGCGCAGCGTCGACGGGATACTCGGCATGCTGCGAACGCTCGGCGGGATGATCGGCTGCGAGGCCAAGGCCGCCGCGCTCGCCGCCGAGCTCGGCGCCGGCATCACCGCGGTTCGCGCCCGTACCGAGCGTCTGCCGCGCCGGCCGCGGGTCTATTTCGAGGAATGGGATCAGCCGCAGATCTCCGCGATCCGCTGGGTATCGGAGCTCATCGAGATTGCAGGCGGGATCGACTGCTTCCCAGAGCTCGCGCGCGAGCCGCTCGGCAAGAATCGCATCATCGCCGATCCGCTCGAAGTGCCGCGCCGGGCTCCGGACATCATTCTCGGGTCGTGGTGCGGCAAGAAGTTCCGGCCAGCTAGCGTCGCGGCCCGGCCGGGCTGGGAGAGCGTGCCGGCCGTCAAGAGCGGGGAGCTGCACGAGGTCAAGTCCTCGCTCATCCTGCAGCCGGGGCCGGCGGCGCTCGGCGACGGGCTCGTCGCGATCGCCGCGATCGTGGAGCGCTGGGCGCGAGGGTCCTGAGCGCGCCTCAGTCGGCCGTCAGCAGCCGCAGCGCCTCGAGGTATTTTTCACTCGTGCGGCGGATGATCTCGGCTGGCAGGCGCGGCCCCGGCGCCCGCTTGTTCCAGTCGAGCGTCTCGAGGTAGTCGCGCACGAACTGCTTGTCGAACGATGGCGGGCTCGTCCCGGGTACGTAGCTCGCCACTGGCCAGAACCGCGACGAGTCGGGAGTGAGGACCTCGTCGATCAGTACCAGGCGCTGGTGACCGTCGACGCCGAATTCGAACTTGGTGTCAGCGATGATGATCCCGCGCTTGAGCGCATGGCCAGCCGCGAACTCATACAGCGCGAGCGCGATCCGGCGCACCTGCGCGGCCAGCGGCGCGCCAATCGTCTCGGCAATCCGCTCGAGCGGCACGTTCTCGTCGTGCTGCCCGGCCGCGGCCTTCGTCGCCGGCGTGAAGATCGGCTCCGGCAGCCGGTCGGCGAGCTTCAGACCCGCGGGCAGCGCCATTCCGCAGACGGCGCCGCCTGCCCGGTAATCCTTCCAGCCGGAGCCGATCAGGTAGCCGCGTACCACCGCCTCGAGCGGCAGGGCGCGCAGCTGGCGCACGACGACGGCCCGGTTCCTGAGCAGTCTGCGGTCCGCAGCATCGGTTACGAAGTGCTCGACCGGGATATCCGCGAGGTGGTTCGCCACGATGTGCCGCGTGCGGTCAAACCAGAAATTGGAGATCTCCGTGAGCACCCGTCCCTTGTGTGGAATCGGGTCGGGCAGGATCACGTCGAACGCCGACAGCCGGTCGGTCGCGACGATCAGCATCAGGTCGGAATCCAGCGCGTAGATGTCGCGCACCTTGCCCCGATGGAGGAGCTTGAGGCCCGACAGGTGGGTCTCGAAGACCGGGTCGTCGGAGTCTTGGCTCAAGGGGCTGTCCTTCGGCGAGCGGCGCCGGCTCGCTGCTACCATGAACGGCCGGTCCGTCACGGGCCCGGCATTCTTGCAGCGGGCGCAAACCAGGGTCAAGAAACACGATGCGGTGGACGGGCAAAGTCGTCGGAGCGCTGCTCGGATACGTTGCATGGAAGGGACCGGCCGGGGCGGTCCTCGGCGCGGTCATCGGCCACAGCTTTGATGCGTGGCAGGAGCAGGCGGCGCACCGACCGGCAGGGGGCACGGATGCGGATCCGGCCGCGATTCGCAGCCTTCTGTTCGAGACGGCGTTCGCCGTCATGGGGTATCTGGCCAAGGCCGACGGTCGGGTGTCGGAGGCGGAAATCGGCGCCGCACGCACCATCATGCGGCAGATGCACCTCGACGCGGAGCATGTGGACCGCGCGATCGAGGCGTTCAATCGCGGCAAACTCCCGGGTTATCCGATCGAGGCGGAGCTCGCGCGCCTGCGCAGCGTGTGCGGCCCGCGCCACGATCTGCTGCGGGTATTTCTCGAGATCGAGGTACGGGCAGCGCTCGCCGGCAACGACCTCGAGGGCCCGGTTCGCGCACTACTGGTCGGGGTGGCCGAGCGGCTCGGCTTCAGCGGCCTCGAGGTCGCCCAGCTCGAGGCTGCGCTGCGCCTGCAGCAGGGGCGAGGCTGGACCGCAGAGCCGCCGGCACCGGGCGCACGCCTGCAGAGCGCCTACGAAGTGCTTGGAATTCAGGCATCCGCCAGCGACGAGGACGTCAAGAAGGCGTATCGTCGGCAGATGAACGAGAACCATCCGGACAAGCTCGTGGCGCGCGGGCTGCCGGAATCGATGCAGGACGTGGCCAAGGAAAAGACCCAGCGCATCCGTGAAGCGTATGAAGCCATCTGTGAGCACCGCGGCCTCCGCTGAATCCCGGCAGACCGCGACGCGCGTGCCGCCGGCACTGCAGTCGTTCTTCCGCGTCGCCGACGCCTGGGAGCTGTCCGAGATCCAGCAGTGCAAACTGCTGCGCTGCCCGTCGGCGGCCGTGCTGCGGCGCTATCGGGCCGGCCAGGGCCCGCGGCTGACGCCCGCGCAGCAGAAACGCATACAGATCGTCACCGGCATTCACGCGGCACTCGCCAAGAATGGGCTGTCCGGCGAGCGGGCCTTTCGCTGGGTCCACGAGCCGCGCCGGGAGATGCCGTTTCGCGGCGAGACTCCGGTCCACTACATGATGGATGGCGGTGTCGACGCGCTGGTGGCCGTGGCCCACCTGCTGTCCGGCCGCTGACCTCGCATGCAGGCCTGGATCGCGCCTTCGATCCTGTCGGCGGACTTCGCGCGGCTGGGCGAGGAGGTCGAGGCAGTGCTGGCGGCCGGCGCCGATCTCGTTCACTTCGACGTGATGGACAACCACTACGTGCCGAATCTGACGATCGGCCCGCTGGTGTGCGAGGCGCTGCGCAAGCGCGGCATCACGGCACCCATCGACGTGCACCTGATGGTCAAGCCCGTGGACCGGATCGTGCCGGACTTCGCCGCGGCCGGCGCGACCTGGATTACCTTCCATCCGGAGGCCAGCGAGCACGTGGACCGGACGCTCGGACTCATCCGCGAGCACGGCTGCCAGCCCGGGCTCGTGCTCAATCCCGCGACGCCGCTCGCCTATCTCGACTATGTGCTGGACAAGGTCGACATGATCCTGATGATGTCGGTCAATCCCGGCTTCGCCGGCCAGGCATTCATCGACAGCGTGGTGCCGAAGCTCGCGCGCGTACGCGAGCGCATCGCCGGCTCCGGCCGCGACATTCGTCTCGAGATCGACGGCGGGGTCAAGGTCGAGAACATCGGCAGGATCGCCCGGGCGGGCGCCGACACCTTCGTCGCGGGCTCGGCGATCTTCGGCTCGCCGGACTATGCCGCGACGATCAAGCGCATGCGTGCCGAGATCGCGAGCGCAAGCGCCATCCGGGTCTGACCGTGTCCTCATACGCGAGCGCCCCGCGCGGGGCGGGGCGCCGGGCCAGCAGCGGCGGACGGGGCGGTCTACTGCTCCTCGTCCTCGTCCTCATCGTCGGCCTCATCGTCAGCGGGGGTCCGCGCGAGCTTCTCGCGCATCTCCTTGGTCGGCACCACGACGGGCCGCGTCTTGATCTTCGGGCGGGCACCGAACACGACGATCGTTTTGCCGGTGGCCTTCAGCAGGCCCTGCTCCTCGAGCACCTTGAGCACGCGGCCAGCCATCTCGCGCGAGCAGCCGACCAGCCGCGACAGCTCCTGGCGACTGACCTTGATCTGCATGCCCTGCGGATGCGTCATCGCATCGGGCTCCCCGCACAGGTCCATGATGGCGTGGGCAACCCGGCCGGTGACGTCGACGAAGGCAAGATCGCCGAGCTTGCGGTTGGTGCGGTCGAGGCGCGTCGCGAGCTGCGTGGCGAGCTCGAAGATCAGGCCGGGGCTCTCGGTCGCGATCTGGCGGAAGCGGGGATAGGTCATTTCGGCGAGCTCGCAGCTCTGCCGGGTCCGCACCCACGCGCTGCGCGTCGGCGCCTCGTGGAACAGGCCCATTTCGCCGAAGAACTGCCCTTTGTTGAGGTAGGCAAGCACCATCTCATTGCCTTCCTCGTCCTCGATCATCACTTCAACCGAGCCGCTGATGATGTAGTACAGAACATCCGGCAGGTCACCGGCGTGGATGATAACCGTCTTGGATGGCACGGTGCGGATGCGGCAATAGCTGAGGAAGCGGTTGATTGCGGGCAGGTCGCTCAACGGCTTGGTTTGTTCTTCCATCATTCGGTCCCTCGGTGCGCCGCGCCCAGCGAATCGCCACCGCGCAGATATAGAACATAACGCACTGAATCGCAAGCCAAAGGCCTGGCGGGTGCGCCGCGCGCGCGGCCCGTCAGATCCAGTAGGCGCTCACCGTCATCAGCTTGGCGGTGGCGCGCATCAGCGCCCGGGCTGGCGCCGGGAGTTCCGTGCCGCCACGCGCGCGCGCGCGCTCGCCGTGGCGGATCTCGTCGCTCTTCATCTGCTCGAGTATCGCGCGGCTGGCGCCATCCTCGGCGGGCAGCCGCGCGAGGTGCTCGTCAATGTGACCCTCGACCTGACGTTCGGTCTCGGTGATGAATCCGAGGCTCAGCCGGTCACCGAGGAGTCCGGCGAGCGCGCCGATTCCGATCGCGCCCGCGTACCACACGGGGCTCAACAGGCTCGGGCGCGAGTGCAGCGCGCGCAGGCGCTCGGCGCACCAGATCAGGTGGTCGCCTTCCTCGCGCGCGGCCGTGAGCAGAAACGCGCGCACGTCGAGGTCACGGGCCACGAGCGCCTGGCCGTGGTAGAGCGCCTGGGCGGCGATCTCCCCGGCGTGATTGACACGCATCAGCCCCGCGGCGTGCCGCGCCGCTTCAGAGCCGGGCGCCGGGCCCGGCGCGGGGGTCGCGGGCTGCGGCGCCGGACGGCCGCTGCCCCCGACCGCCTGAGGGTCGCCGGATACAGCTCTAAGGCCTTGATCTATAATAGATAATAGGCGATCGAGCCGGGACAGGCGTCGCATCTCGGTGCTCATCAGACCCTTATTATATGGGGCCGCGCACGGGCGGCGGGGCGGAGCTGCGCACGCGCCGCCGCCCAGCGCCGCGGGGGTCCCCCACACTTTCCAAGAACCCCGCCAGTCAGTACACTTCGCGGTCTTTCGCCCGCCCCATTGAGCCCATCCATGAAGACGGTTTTCGAGAAGCCGGAGACGGTGCGCCGCGACTGGCTGCTGGTCGATGCGTCCGGAAAAACGCTCGGCCGGCTCGCCAGTGGCATCGCGATGAAGCTGCGCGGCAAGCACAAGCCGGGCTTTACGCCGCACGTCGACTGTGGCGACAACATCATCGTACTCAATGCCGACAAGGTGACGGTGACCGGTAGCAAGCTGCGCGACAAGGTCTACTACCACCACACCGGCGCGATCGGCGGCATCAAGAGCATCGCGCTCGGCAAACTCCTGGCGGAGCACCCGGAGCGCGCGCTCGAGATCGCCGTCAAGGGCATGCTGCCGAAGGGCCCGCTCGGCCGGAAGATGTTCAAGAAACTGCACGTGTTCGCGGGTGGCAAGCATCCCCACGCCGCGCAACAGCCGAAGGCGATCGAG
>DATNIE010000007.1:0-87085 GCA_035604595.1 Steroidobacteraceae bacterium
TCCCGCCGCGCGCTCCGGCGTCGCGGCCAGCCATAGCCGCGTCGGGAGCTGCTCGGAACGCGCGAAGTAGTCCTCAAAGCAGTCGGCGAGGCGCGCGCCGGTCACTGGCACGATGCCCTGGTAGCGCGACGAACGGTCGCCGTTCTCGACCGTGACGGTCACCTGGCCGCCGCCGGTCAGCGCCTCGAGGTTGCGATCCGTCACCTCGCCCCGCCAGCGCGCGACACCGCGCAGCGCATGGCGATGAGTCGCCTGCACGACCAGCAGGTGCATCGGGCCGGGTCCCTGCATCTGCAGCGTCAGCAGTCCCTCGAACTTCAGAGTCGCGCCCAGCAGCATCGTCGCGGCTACCGCCTCGCCGAGCGTGTCGCGCACGACCGGTGGATACGCGTGGTGTTCGATCAGCGCACGCCACGACGCGTCGAGATGCACGATGTAGCCGCGCACGGGAAAGCGCTCGAACATGAATCGCCGCAGTATGTCGCCGTCGCGCACTGTGGGTTACGGTGCGAGCTTCTTCTTCAAGAGCTCGTTCAGCTGCGCCGGGTTGGCCTTGCCCTGGGTCGCCTTCATCGCCTGGCCAACGAAGAAGCCGAACAGTTTGTCCTTGCCGGCGCGGTAGTCGGCGAGCTGCTGCGGGTTTGCGGCCATCACGGCGTCGATCGCCGCCTCGATGGCAGCGACGTCGGTGATCTGCCGCAGGCCCTTGGCCGCGATGACCGTGTCCGCCTCCCGGCCCTCGGCCCACATGCTCTCGAAGACGTCCTTGGCGATCTTGCCGGAGATCGTCGCATCGAAGATCCGGCGCAGGAGGCCAGCGAGCCCGGCGGCGGACACCTTTGCGGCGCCCACCTCGAGCCCGTCGCGGTTCAGAAATGCCGACCAGTCGCCCATGACCCAGTTGGCCGCGAGCTTGGCCGCCGCGGCATCACCCTTGACGCCCCGGACCACGGCCTCGTAATACTCGGCGAGCTCGCGGCTCGCGGTCAGCACGCCGGCATCGTAGGCAGGTAGTCCGTAGCTCTTCGCGAACCGCGCCGCCTTCTCGTCTGGCAGCTCCGGCAACGTCGCGCGCACCGAATCGATGAACGCCCGATCGAGTACCACCGGCAGCAGGTCCGGGTCCGGGAAGTAGCGGTAGTCGTTCGCCTCTTCCTTGGAGCGCATCAGCCGAGTCTCGTCCTTGCCCGCATCGTAGAGCCGCGTTTCCTGCGTGATGCTGCCACCGCCCTCGAGCACGTCGATCTGGCGGCCGATCTCGTAGTTGATCGCCTTCTCGACGTAACGGAACGAGTTGACGTTCTTGATCTCGCAGCGCGTGCCGAGCTTGGCCGCACCTGAGCGGCGCACCGACACGTTGGCATCACAGCGGAATGAGCCTTCCTGCATGTTGCCGTCGCAGATCTCGAGGTAGCGAACGAGCGTATGCAGCTTCTTCATGTAGGCGACGGCCTCTCTGGCCGACCGCAGATCGGGCTCCGAGACAATCTCGAGGAGCGGCGTACCCGCCCGGTTCAGGTCGATGCCGCTCGCGTTGGTGGGCCCGTCGTGCAGCGACTTGCCGGCGTCCTCCTCGAGGTGCGCGCGAGTGATGCCGACCGTCTTGCGCGTGCCGTCATCCAGCACGATCTCGAGCGAACCGTGTTCGACGATCGGCCGCTCGTACTGACTGATCTGATAGCCTTTCGGCAGATCCGGGTAGAAGTAGTTCTTGCGGGCGAACACCGAGCGCGGCGCGACCGCGGCGCCGGTCGCGACACCGAATTTGACGGCCATCCGCACTGCCTCGCCGTTAAGCACCGGTAGCACGCCCGGATAGCCGAGGTCGACGAGGTTCGCCTGGCTGTTCGGCGCCGCGCCGTAAGCGGTCGCGGAGCCGGAGAATATCTTGGACTTGGTCGAAAGCTGCGCGTGGGTCTCGAGCCCGATGACGGCCTCCCACCCGTCCCTGCCGGTAGCGCTGCTCATCGCAGGCCTCAGGCGCAGGACGCCGGCAGCCGGCGGTGGAAGTCGGTTGCCAGCTGGTAGGCGTGCGCGGCGGCCAGGATCCGGCTCTCGCCGAAGTGCGGCCCGACCAGCTGCAGGCCGACCGGCAGGTCGTCGACGAACCCGCATGGCACAGACATCGCCGGCAGGCCGGCGAGGTTCGCGCCGATCGTGTAGATGTCGTTCAGGTACATCGTGATGGGATCGTCGACCTTCGCACCGATGTCGAACGCCGGCGTCGGCGCGGTGGGGCCGACCAGCACATCGGCCCGGGTGAAGGCCTGCTTGAACTCGGCGCTGATCAGGCTGCGCACCTTCTGCGCCTTGAGGTAGTACGCGTCATAGTAGCCGGCGGACAGCACGTAGGTCCCGGTCATGATCCGCCGCTTGACCTCGGCCCCGAAGCCCTCGCCGCGCGAGCGTCGGTACAGATCCAGCAGGTCGCGGGGCTGCTTGCAGCGGTGACCGAACCGGATGCCGTCGAAGCGCGACAGGTTCGAGGAGCACTCGGCCGGCGCCACCACGTAGTACGCCGGCACCGACAACGGCAGACTCGGGCAGCTGACGTCGACAAGCGTCGCGCCGAGGCTCTGCAGCTCGGCAATTGCCGCCTGCACCAGCGCGCCGGTCGCGGCCTCGAGGCCGCCTTCGAGGAATTCCTTCAGCAATCCGAGGCGCACGCCCTTGAGCGGCGCACGCAGTTCGGCGAGGTAGTCGGGCACTGGCCTGTCGACGCTCGTCGAATCCCGCGGATCGAAGCCGGCGATGGCGCCGAGCAGGATCGCGCAGTCCTCGGCCGACGGCGCGAGGATTCCGGCCTGATCAAGGCTCGAGGCGAAAGCGACCATGCCGTAGCGGGACACCCGGCCGTAGGTCGGCTTGAGTCCAGAGATTCCGACCAGCGCGGCCGGTTGGCGGATCGAGCCGCCGGTGTCGGTGCCGGTGGCGACCGGCGCGAGCCGCGCGGCGACGGCCGCGGCCGAGCCGCCCGACGAGCCGCCGGGTACCTTGCGCAGGTTCCACGGGTTCTTGACCGCCCCGTAGTAGCTCGTCTCGTTGGAGGAGCCCATCGCGAACTCGTCCATGTTCGTCTTGCCGAGCAGCACCGTCCCGGCGACCTGTAGCCGTTCGGCGACAGTTGCGTCGTACGGAGCGACGAAGGTGTCGAGCATCTTCGAGCCGCAGGTCGTGCGGATCCCGTCGGTGCAGAAGATGTCCTTGTGGGCGAGCGGCACGCCGGTCAGCGGCCCCGCCCGGCCCGCGGCCCGGGCCGCATCGGCCCGGCGGGCGTCCGCGAGCGCCCGTTCAGCGCTGATCGTGACGAAGGCGTTGAGCGCGGGGTTGCCGGCCTCGATCCGCGCAAGGTAGTGCTGCGCCAGCTCGACCGCCGAAAACTGCTTCGCGGCCAGCCCCGCCGCCAGCTCGGCGACGGAGCGGGTGTGCAGCGTCACTCGATTACCTTCGGCACGACGTACAGGCCCGCCGCCACCTCGGCGGCATTCGCCTGGTACTTCTCGTGCTGATCACGCTCGGTCACCGCGTCCGGTCGCAGGCGCTGTGTTTCGCCCTCGAGCGGGTGGGCCATCGGCTCGACAGCGGCGGTATCGGCAGCATTCAGCTGCTCTACGAAGGCCAGGATCTTCGACAGGCTCGCGACGTACACGGGCAGTTCCGGCTCGGTAATCTCGAGCCGCGCGAGGTGGGCGATCCCCTCGACGTCGTTGCGGGTCAGGCTCATGGGTGGGCGGCCGTGACGGCCTTCAAAAAATCCTTATCAATCATACACGTCGCCTTGTGAATTGTCGTGCTCGTTGATAGATTACCGCAGCTCCCCAAACCAGCCCGTCGGCGTCCTCCACGGACGCCGCGCCTCACCCGCCAGCCTGTTGACCGAGATTGTATGTTCAAAAGCCTGCGTGGCTATTTCTCCAATGACGTATCGATCGACCTCGGCACTGCCAACACACTGATCTACGTGCGGGGCAAGGGCATCGTCCTCAACGAGCCCTCGGTCGTCGCGGTGCGCGACGAACCGTCGCGGGGCGGCAAGACGATCGTCGCAGTCGGTGCGGAGGCCAAGAACATGCTGGGCCGCACGCCCGGCCACATTACGGCGGTGCGGCCGATGAAGGATGGCGTGATCGCCGACTTCACCTACACCGAGAAGATGCTGCAGTACTTCATCAACAAGGTACACGGCAATCGTTTCCTGCGGCCGAGTCCGCGCGTGCTGGTGTGCGTGCCTTACGGCTCGACGCAGGTGGAGCGCCGCGCGATCAAGGAGTCGGCCGAGGGTGCCGGCGCGCGCAGCGTGTTCCTGATCGACGAGCCGATGGCCGCGGCGGTGGGCGCGGGCCTGCCCGTGCACGAACCGCGCGGCTCGATGGTCCTCGACATCGGCGGCGGTACGTCGGAAGTCGCCGTAATCTCGCTCAACGGCATCGTCTACGCGGCGTCGGCCCGCATCGGCGGCGACCGCTTCGACGATGCGATCGTCAACTACGTGCGGCGTAACTACGGCATTCTGATCGGCGAGGCGACCGCGGAGCGCATCAAGATCGAGATCGGCTCGGCCTACCCCGGCCAGCAGGTGCGCGAGATGTCGGTCAAGGGCCGCAACCTGTCCGAGGGCGTGCCGCGCAGCTTCACGCTGAACTCAAACGAGATCCTCGAGGCGCTGCAGGAGCCGCTGCAGGGCATCGTCAGCGCCGTCAAGCAGGCGCTCGAACAGACGCCGCCGGAGCTCGGGGCCGATGTCGCGGACCGCGGCATCGTGCTGACGGGCGGCGGCGCGCTGCTGAAGGACATCGACAAACTGCTGATGGAAGAGACCGGCCTGCCGGTGATCATATCCGAGGACCCCCTGACCTGTGTCGCACGTGGCGGCGGCCGGATCCTGGAGCTGTCCGAGGAGCATCCCGGCACCTTCGGCCTGCAGTGATCTTTTGAACGGGGTGTCTGGTTGCCGGTCCTGAGAGAGCCCGGTGCCCGCTATGCTCCGCCGCGCGTCTCGACGCTCGGCCTGCAGGCGCTGCTACTGATCGCGGTCTCGATCGGCGTCATGGTCGTCGACCATCGCCAGCATGAACTGACCGTGATCCGCGCCACGCTGTCAGCGGCGGCGTGGCCATTGCAGATGCTCGTGCATTCGCCGGGGGCTGCCTGGGACTGGCTGGCCGCGTCGTTCGCGACGCGCTCGCACCTGCTCTCCGAGAATGAGGCGCTGCGCGCGGCCGCGCGCGAAGATGACCTGCGCCTGCTGCGGCTCGAGGCCATCCAGCAGGAGAACCTGAGGCTGCGCGCGCTGCTGAACGCTGCGCCGCGCGATGCGGAAAAGGCCCAGGTGGCCAGCGTCCTGCGCGTCGACCTCGATCCGCTGCGCCACCGCGTGCTGGTCGATCGCGGCTCGCGCGACGGCGTGACCCGTGGCCAGCCGGTGATCGACGGCACCGGGATATTCGGCCAGATCAGCAACGTCGGGCCGATGGCGGCCGAGGTCATCCTGCTGTCGGATCCGACGCACGCGGTGCCCGTGCAGATCGAACGCAACGGTCTGAGGACCATCGCCGTCGGGACCGGTGACGCCCGGCGGCTGTCGCTGCCGTACCTGCCGCGCAACGCCGACGTCAAGGTCGACGACCTGCTCGTGTCCTCCGGCCTCGGCGGCGTGTTCCCGGCGGGCTTCCCGGTCGGCCGCGTGGTGGAGGTCAAGCGGGACCCGGGCCAGCCTCTGGCGACCGTCACTGCCGAGCCCGCCGCGATGCTGGATCGCGACCGGGAGGTACTGCTGCTGTGGGTCCGCCCGCCGGTCACGCTGCCGGCCGCGGAGCCACCGCCGCCTGCCGCACGGCAGTCCGACACGCCGCGCAGCAAGGCCGCCAGCCGATGATCCCCGCGAGCCGCAGGTCCAGCTGGATGCTCTACGCCGCCTCGCTCGTGGCGCTGCTGCTGTCGGCCGTGCCGCTGCCCCACGTGCTCGACGTGCTGCGGCCGGACTTCCTGCTGCTCATCGTCGTCTGGTTCGCGGTGATGCTGCCCCGCGCCGGCGGCCTGCTGTACGCGTGGACGGCGGGGCTGGCGCTCGATGCCTTCCGCGGCGTCGTGCTCGGCGAGAACGCACTCGCCTTCGTGGTCGTCGCCTACCTCGCACACCGGTTCTACCTGCGCGTGCGCAGTTTCCCGCTGGCGCATCAGTCGCTGGTGGTGCTGTCGCTGCTGTTCACGTATCAGTTCGTCCTGTTCTGGGTTGACGGCGTCACCGGCCACCCGCTGACCGACTGGGCACGCTGGCTGCCGGTGGCGACCGGCGCGCTGCTGTGGCCCGTTCTGACCGGGTTGCTCGGCCGGCTGACGAGCCGCGCCTAAGCCCATGCCGCGCTCCGTTCGAATCAAAGATCACTGGGGCGAACAGCGGCTGTTCATCGGTCGCACGCTGTTCGCCGCGGTCGCATCCGTGGTGCTGCTCATGATCGTCGGCGGGCGACTGTTCTGGCTGCAGGTCGTGCGCCACGACTACTACGTCGACCTGTCGCAGGGCAACCGCGTGCGCCTCGAGCCGCTGCCCCCGGATCGCGGGCTGATCTACGACCGCAACGGCACGGTGATCGCCGAGAACACTCCGGCGTTCCAGCTCGAGCTCACGCCCGAGGAGGTCGCCGACGTGCCCGACACGTTGCAGCGCTTGGCCGGACTCGGGCTGATCGACGCGGACCAGGTCCCGGCGCTCGAGCGTCTGATCCGTGCGGGCCGCAAGTTCGAGGCGGTGCCACTGCGCCTGTCGTTGACCGACACCGACATCGCCACGTTCGCGGTCCGCCAGTTCGAGTTTCCCGGCGTCGAGATCCAGACGCGTCTGGCGCGCTGGTACCCGTTCGGCCCGGCCGGTGCGCACGCGCTCGGCTACGTGGCGGCCATCTCCGAGGAGGACCTGCAGCAGATCAATGCCGACGAGTACGCGGGTTCCGCGGTGATCGGCAAGATCGGCCTCGAGAGCAGCTACGAGCAGCGGCTGCACGGCGCCGCCGGCTTTCGCCAGGTGCTGGTCAACGCCCAGGGCCGCCGCGTCGACCGGCTGGGCAGCGTCGCGGTCAGGCTCGACACCCGGCCATCGCGCGCCGGCAACGACCTGTTCGTGGGTCTCGACATGCGGGTGCAGCGCGTGGCGGAGGAGTCGCTGGCGGGACGCCGCGGGGCGGTGATCGCGATCGATCCGACGACCGGCGATGTGATCGCGCTGGCCTCGCTGCCGAGCTTCGATCCGAACAAGTTCACGCGCGGCATCTCGACCCGCGAATACGTGGCGCTGCGGGACGACCCCGACCGGCCGCTCTTCAACCGGGCGCTGCGCGGCACCTACCCGCCGGGTTCGACCGTCAAGCCGCTGATGGCGCTCGCCGGCCTCGAGTACGGCGCGATCGACCCGAAGGCGACGCGTTTTTGCCACGGCTATTACATGCTGCCGGGATCCTCGCGCCATTACCGCGACTGGAAAAAGGAAGGCCACGGCAGCGTCGACATGCGCCGCGCGATCGCCGTGTCGTGCGATGTGTACTTCTACGGGCTCGCCGAGCTGCTCGGCATCGAGCGCGTGCACGACGCCATGGTCGGCCTCGGCTTCGGCAGGCCGACCGGGATAGACATCGGCGGCGAGCGCCCGGGACTGATGCCGTCGGAGGAGTGGAAGCGCCAGACCTACAAGCAGGCGTGGTTCCCGGGCGATACGGTGATCATCGGCATTGGCCAGGGCTACATGCTGGCAACCCCGCTGCAGCTCGCACACGCGGTCGCAATCGTCGCGGGACGCGGTCGCAGCTTTCGCCCGCGACTCGTGACCGGAGTGCGCGATGCGACGACGCGCGAGGTCAAGACCTTTGCGCCGGTGGCGGAACCGCCGGTCGAACTCAAGGACCCGTCCAACTGGGAGGTCATCATCGAGGGCATGGAGATGGTCACTGAAGCGGGCGGCACGGCTGCGGTGGCCGCGCGGGGCGCGAGCTACAAGATCGCCGGCAAGACCGGCACCGCCCAGGTGTTCGGCCTCGGCCAGAACGAGAAGTACAATGCGAGCGCGGTCAGCGAGCGGCTGCGGGACCACGCGCTGTTCATCGCCTTCGCGCCGGCTGATGCGCCCAAGCTCGCGGTCGCGGTGCTGGTCGAGAACGGTGGCCACGGCAGCAGCGCCGCCGCGCCAATCGCGCGTCGCGTGTTCGATGCCTACCTGCTCGGCAAGTACGATGCGCCGCCCGCTGCGGCGGCCGCCGTCAACTAGTCATGCTGTACGAGGACCCCGAGACCTCCACCGCCCGGCGCACGCTGTCAGCGTCCGCGCACCTGCTGCGGCAGTTGCACCTCGACGGCCCGCTGCTCGCGGCGCTCGCCGCGGTGGTCGCCTACGGGCTGTTCGTGCTGTGGAGCGCCGGGGGCGAGAATCTCGCGATGTGGCTCAACCAGCTCGAACGCCTCGCGCTCGCGGTCGCGGCGCTGGTGGCGCTCGCGCAGGTGCCCCCGGCGTGGCTGCGGCGGCTCTCGCCGGTGCTGTACGGCATCGGCATCCTGCTGCTGCTCGCGGTCATGGTGCACGGCGACGTCGGCAAGGGCGCGCAGCGCTGGCTCGTGATCGGCCCGCTCAGGTTCCAGCCGTCGGAGCTCATGAAGCTCGGCGTGCCGATGATGTGCGGCTGGTACCTGTACGAGCGACCGCTGCCGCCCTCGCTGCGCGACGTGCTGGTCGTGCTCGTGATCATCGCCGTGCCGTCGTTCATCATCGCCAAGCAGCCGGACCTCGGCACCGCGCTGCTGATCGCCTCGGCGGGCCTACTGGTCGTGTTTCTGGCGGGGCTGTCGATCATCGTGCTGCTGGCAGGCCTCGCGGCGATCGGCGCGGCCGTGCCGGTCGCCTGGCACTTCATGCACGACTATCAGCGGCAGCGGGTCCTGATGTTCCTCGACCCGTCGCAGGACCCGCTGGGCGCCGGCTATCACAGCATCCAGTCGCAGATCGCGATCGGCTCCGGCGGCGTGTTCGGCAAGGGCTGGATGAACGGCAGCCAGGCTCAGCTCGAGTTCCTGCCCGAACGCTCGACGGATTTCATCTTCGCGGTGATCGGCGAGGAGCTCGGGCTGCTGGGACAGATGCTGCTGATCGGGCTGTATCTGGCGGTGATCGGCCGCGCGCTGTACATGGCCTCGGAGGCGCAGGACACCTACGCCCGGCTCGTCTGCGGCAGCTTCGCGCTGACTTTTTTCGTCTACGTGTTCGTGAACACGGGCATGGTCAGCGGCATCCTGCCGGTGGTCGGCGTGCCGCTGCCGCTCGTCAGCTACGGCGGCACTGCGATGGTCACGCTGCTGGCCAGTTTCGGCGTACTGATGTCGCTCAACCGGCACCGCAAGCTGGTGGGCTCCTGAGCGTGCGCGCCGGCAGCACCGCGGCTCTGCTGGTCGCGGCGGCGCTGCTCGCACCGGGCATCGCGCGCGCGCTCGACCTGAAGCGCCCCGAGGTGAAGGCGTTCGTCGACGAGGTCGTGCAGCATCATCATCTGAAGCGCGCCTGGGTCGCAAAGCTGCTCGCTGCCGCCGAGACGCGCCCGGCGGTCATCGAGGCGATCAGCCGGCCCGCCGAGCACGTGCGCCCGTGGTTCGAGTACCGCGCGCTGTTTCTGACCGAGCAGCGCATCCGCGAGGGTCGCGAGTTCTACCGCGCACACCAGGCCCTGCTCGAGGAGACGGCGCGACGCACCGGCGTGCCGGGCGAGATCATCGCCGCCATCGTCGGCATCGAGACATCCTACGGGCGCATCACGGGTCAGTACCGCGTGCTCGACGCGCTGACGACCCTCGCGTTCGACTATCCGCCGCGCGCCGGCTATTTCCGCGGCGAACTCGAACAGTTTCTGCTGCTCGCGCGCGACGCCGGGTTCGATCCGCTGACGGCGACCGGCTCCTACGCCGGGGCGATGGGTGTGCCGCAGTTCATGCCGCGCAGCTACCGCGCCTATGCAGTCGACGCAGATGGCGACGGTCGTATCGACCTGTGGAACAGCTGGCCAGACATCATCGCGAGCGTTGCGCACTTCCTCGTCGTGAACGGCTGGCACCCCGGCGAGCCCGTCGTCGCGACCGCCGATCTGTGGTATCCGGACGTCGAGGACCTGCCTGCCGGCCGACTCGACCTGACCGAGCGGTTGGGCGCACTGCGCTCGAAGGGCGTGTTGTTCGACAGCGCACAGCCCGACGACACCCCGGCCCTGTTCGTTGCGGTGCGTGGTGCCGACGGCCCCACCTACCGCGTCGGCTTCCATAATTTCTGGGTGATCACGCGCTACAACCGCAGCATCCTGTATGCGCTCGCGGTCAGCGAGCTCGCGGTCGAGATCGCGCCGGCGCCGGCGACTGCCGGCGCGCCACCCGGGTCAAGCGCCGGTCACCAACCGTGGCCAGCGCGCGGCAGCGCACAGTGACTCGGCGGTTGCCGGTCGCGGTCCTGGCCGGCGTGCTCGCGCTCGCGGCCTGCGGCGGGCCTCCGCGACGACCCGCCCCACCACCGGCGGCCGTCCCGCCGCCTCCGGCGGCGACCGCAGCGCCCGCACCCGCCCCGCCCGCCGCGCGCCCGAGCGATGCGCAACTGCTTGAGGTTCCGGACGCCGTGCCGCGCGCGGAGCCGCGCGCCCGGTTCGGAAACCCCCCGTTCTACGAGGTGTTCGGCCAGCGCTATACGGTGCTGGCCGACAGCCGTGGCTACCTCGAGCGCGGCGTCGCCTCCTGGTACGGTCCGGACTTCCACGGCGGGCGGACCTCGACCGGCGAGCCCTACGACATGTACACGATGACCGCAGCGCACCGCACGCTGCCGCTGCCGGCGTATGCGCGGGTCACCAATCTGAGCAACGGCCGCTCGGTCATCGTGCGCATCAATGACCGGGGTCCTTTCAAGGCCAATCGGATCATCGACCTCTCTTACGCGGCGGCGCTGCGGCTCGACATCGTCCGCGAGGGGACCTCGCTGGTCGAGGTCCAGGCGCTGGAGCCGGAAGGCGCGCCACCACCGCCACCCCGTCCCACCGAGCTGTACGCCCAGGCCGGCGCGTTCGCAGTGCAAGCCAATGCCGCGAGGCTGCGCGAGCGGCTGCTGTTCGGCGGCATCGGCAACGTTTTCCTGCGCACCGACGACGCCGGCGATCGGCCGCTGTACCGGGTACGGATCGGGCCGATCGATACGGTTGCCGCGTTCGACGCGCTGGTGGCGCACCTCAAGGCGCTCGGCATCGGCGGTGTCGCGCTGGTACCCAACTGACGCGCCGTGCCGCGGGCAGCGCGCGCCCGAGGACACCGCACCCTCGTCCAAGCTAGACTTTCACTTTCGATCGCCACCCGCCTCACGCCCGAGAACCAGATGCCGACATTCCTGATTGCGCCGCTGATCGTTGTGCTGTCACTCGCAGGCGGCAGCACCAACGCCGCAACGCCACCGGTGCCGGCACCGCCGGCGCTGCCGGCCAAGGGCTACGTGCTACTCGACGCCTTCAGCGGCCGGATCCTGGTCGGTCAGAACGACACCGAGCGTCTGGAGCCCGCGAGCCTGACCAAGCTGATGACCGCCTATGCGGTATTCCAGGCACTGAAGGACGGCAAGCTCAAGCTCGACCAGACCGTACCGATTTCCACCCGCGCCTGGAAGGCCGAGGGATCGCGCACGTTCGTGGACGTCGGCTCCCGGGTCAGGGTCGACCTGCTGCTGCAGGGCATGATCGTGCAATCGGGCAACGATGCGACGATCGCGCTCGCCGAGGCCGTCGGCGGCTCGGAGGAGACGTTCGCGGCGCTGATGAACCAGTACTCGCAGCGGCTGGGCCTGAAGGGCTCGCACTGGACCAACAGCTCGGGGCTGCCGGACCCGCAGCACTACACGACCGCGCGCGACATCGCGATCCTGGGAGCCGCGCTGGTCCGCGAGTTTCCCGAGTACTACAAGTGGTACTCGCAGCGCTCGTTCACCTACAACAACATCACGCAGCAGAATCGCAACGGCCTGCTTGATCGCGACCCGACCGTCGACGGAATCAAGACCGGCCACACCGAGGCCGCCGGCTATTGCCTGGCGAGCTCGGCGCTGCGCGACGGCATGCGTCTCGTCTCGGTCGTCATGGGTTCGGCGAGTCCGAAGGCCCGCGAGGATGCGAGTGCGGCGCTGCTGGGCTACGGCTTCAACTTCTATGAAACCAGGCGGCTGTACGCCGCCGGGCAGCGCCTCGGAACGACCCCGGTGTACAAGGTGGGCGAGCCGGTTCCGGTCGTGATCCACACCGAGCTGTACGCGACCGCGGCGCGCGGGGAGCTGGCGAACGCCAAGGTGCAGCTGGTGCTGGATGCGCGCCTCATCGCGCCGCTCGCCGCCACGACGCCGGTTGGCCGCCTGCGCGTGACGCTCGGCGGTAGCGTGCTCGCCGACGTGCCCGTCTACCCGGCCGCGGCGGTCCAGCCGGGCAACATCTTCCGCCGCCTGATTGACACCGTGCGGCTGTGGTTCAGCTGATGGCGGCGCAGCCGTCTCTCGCCTGGCTCGATGGCAGCTTCGTTCCGCTCGCGCAGGCACGGATCTCTCCGCTCGATCGCGGCTTTTTGTTCGGCGATGCGGTGTACGAGGTGCTGCCGGTGTACGACGGGCGGCCGTTCCTCGTGGCCGAGCACCTCGCGCGCCTGGAGCGCAGCCTGCGCGAGATGCGCATCCCCAATCCGCGCTCGCGCAGCGAGTGGGCGGCGTTGTTCCAGGAACTCGTGGCCCGCAACGGCGGCGGCGACCTGAACCTGTATCTGCAGGTGAGCCGCGGCGTGGAAGCGGCCCGCAACCATGCGATCACCGCCGGCCTCGCGCCCACGGTATTCCTGATGGTCGCCCCGCGGCTTGCGCAGGATCCGGCGGTCCTCACAGACGGCCTGTCCGCGATCACCGTTCCGGATCCGCGCTGGAAGCGCTGCGACATCAAGAGCACGGCGCTCCTCGGCAATGTGTTCGCAAAGACCGCCGCCGTCGATGCCGGCGTCGCCGAGGCCATCCTGCTCGCCGACGGTGAGCTGCGCGAGGGCGCCTCGAGCTCGGTGCTGGTCGTGGCTGGCGGGACGCTGATGGCGCCGCCCTACGGGCCGGAGATCCTGCCCGGCACGACGCGCGACCTGTGCCTCGGGCTCGCCGCCGACGCCGGCATCCAGGTCCGCATCGCGCCGATCCGGTCCGCGGCGCTCGCCAGTGCCGACGAAATCCTGCTCGGATTCGCCTCCCGCGGCGTGCTGCCGGTGACCCGGCTCGACGGCGCCCCGGTCGGCAGCGGCAAGCCGGGGCCCGTGTGGCGGCGGCTGTCCGAGCTCTTCGATGCGTACCGGCGCAGGGTCGCCGGCACGCCGCTCATGTGATGCGCGGCCGCCATCCCGGCTGACCGCCGATGCGACCCGCCGTGCCCGAATTCCCGTGCGAATACCCGATCAAGGTCATGGGGCGCCACACGCCCGAGTTCCGCGCGCGCATGCTCGAGGTGCTGGAGCGTGAGGCCGCCGCGACCGTGTCCGGCGTCGCCGAGCGCCTGAGCCGGGACGGCAACTATCTGTCGCTGACCTGTAGGGTGCGCGTCGACAGCCGGGAGCGGCTGGATGCGCTGTATCGCGAGCTGCACGCGACCGGGCTCGTGCTCATCGCGCTGTAGCAGGGTGATCGACTGACTCGCGCGGTCCGGTTGCCGCAGCCGGCAGGTCCGGCGTACCGGCAAACGCAATCTCGCGCGGCAGCCCGAGCGTCCGCGCCAGGTGCGGCACGAGCCGTCGCGCGGCTGCCTCGGGCGTGAGCCTCGCGCCGAGCGTCGCCAGATCCACGACCTCAAGCCCCGCGTAACCGCACGGGTTGATGCGGCCGAAGGGCTCGAGGTCCATCGCGACATTGAGCGCGAGGCCGTGGTAGCTGCAGCCGCGGCGGATCCGCAGGCCGACGCTCGCGAGTTTCGCGCCGTGCACGTAGACGCCCGGCGCCTCGCGCCGCGGCGCGGCCTCGATCCCGAACTCCGCCGCGAGCGCCACCAGCGCCGACTCGAGCGCCGTCACGAGGTCGCGTACGCCGAGCCGCAGCCGCTTGAGATCGAGCAGCGGGTACACGACCAGCTGGCCAGGGCCGTGATAGGTGACCTGCCCGCCCCGATCGATCGGAACGACGGGGATGCCGCCGGCGGCGAGCACGTGCGCGGGGTCGGCGTTCATGCCGAGCGTGTAGACCGCCGGATGCTCGAGGCACCACAGCTCATCGGCGGCGGCGCCGTCGCGCGCGTCGGTGTAGCGCTGCATCGCGCGCCAGGTGGGCTCGTACTCGACGCGCCCGAGCCAACGGGCGACAGCGCTCACCCGAGGCCGGCGTTGTTGCGCTCGAGCGCGCGCTCGGCACGATAGCTCGAGCGGACCAGCGGCCCCGCGACGCACTCGATGAAGCCGAACTCGAGCGCCCGCCCGCGCAGCGCCTGGAATTCCTCGGGCGGAACGAAGCGCTCGACCGGAAGGTGATTGACCGTCGGCCTCAGGTACTGGCCGAGCGTCACGAGGTCAACCCCCGCCGCGCGCAGATCCTGCAGGCATTCCTCGATCTCGCCGCGGGTCTCGCCGAGGCCGAGCATCAGGCTCGATTTCGTCAGCACCGCGGGGCCGACCGTCTTCGCGTGCGCGAGCACCGCGAGCGTCTGGTCGTAGCCGGCACGCGGATCGCGCACCGGGTGGGTGAGCCGCCGGACGGTCTCGATGTTCTGCGCAAACACCTCGGGGCCGCTCGCGACCACGGTCTCCACCGCGCCGCGCGATCCCTGGAAATCAGGCGTCAGCGCTTCCACCGCCGTGCCCGGGCAGCGCGCCTTGATCGCGCGAATGCAGGCAGCGTAATGGGCCGCGCCGCCGTCATCGAGGTCGTCGCGGTTGACGGAGGTCAGCACGACGTACTTAAGCCCCATCAGCTCGACGGTGTGTGCGGCGTTGGCCGGCTCCTCGCTGTCCAGCCACGCGTGCGGGTGACCGGTGTCGACCGCGCAGAACCTGCACGCGCGCGTGCAGACCGCGCCCATCAGCATGATCGTCGCCGTTCCGGCGTTCCAGCACTCGCCGATGTTGGGGCACTTGGCCTCCTCGCAAACTGTCGCCAGGCGGTGCTCGCGGACGACCCGGCGGACGGATTCGAAGCCGCTCCCCGCCGGCAGCGGCGCGCGCAACCAGGCGGGCTTGCGGCCGACCGTGATGGGCGGCGCCCAGGCGGCCGCCTTGATGCCGTCGCGGATCGCCGTAAAGCCCTGCGGCGTCACGTATTTCTGGCCGCTCTTCGCGGTCACGACCGGGATACCCTTGAACTCCGACACGCGTCCACCTTGGCCGCCGGGGAACGGTGATTCTACCGGAGCTCCGCATTGAGCGCCGCGAGCCGCTCAGGAGTGCCAACGTCACTCCAGCGACCCTCGTAGACCTCCGCCGAGGCGAGACCTGCCGCCGCGGCGCGATCGAGCAGCGGCTTCCACTTGCGGCGGCCGCGATCGAGTCCGGCGAACAGCCGCGGGTGGTAGGTCGCGATTCCGGCGTAGGTGTAGCGCTGCGGAGCATCGACGCGCAGCTCGCCGCACTCGATGCCGAAGTCACCGCGCGGGTGCTCGGGCGGGTTCGGAACCAGCACGAGATGCGCGAGGCGCCCGGCAGTGGGTGGCGGCGGCGGCAGCGGATAGGCGGTGTACACATCGCCATTGACGACGGCGAACGGTTCGTCGCCGAAAAACGGCAGGGCGTTGATGATCCCGCCGGCCACCTCGAGCGGCTCGGGGCCCTCGTCGAACCAGCGCAATGTGAGTCCGAAGCGCGCTCCATCACCGCACGCCGCGGTGAGCATCGATCCGAGCCAGGACGTGTTGATCGCGACCTCGCGGATGCCGCCGCGGGCGAGGCGCTCGAGGTGCCACTCGATCAGCGCCTTGCCGGCGACCTTGAGCAGCGGTTTTGGCAGCGCCGCTGTCAGCGGCCGCATGCGCTCGCCGCGGCCGGCCGCGAGCACCATGGCGCGCCGGAGCACGCTCACGCGAGCGCCCGCGCCTGGGCGGCGGCGAACCGCGGCACGACCGCGGCGGTGAGAAAGCGATCGAGCTCGGCGAGCTCCCCGTAGGCGGCGGCCGTCTCGAGCACATAGTTGAGCACGGTCGGCAAATCGCCGAGGTAGCTCAGCTTCCCGTCTCGGTACCAAAGCCGCGCGAAGATGCCGAGCACCTTCAGATGCCGCTGCACGCCCAGCAGGTCAAACCAACGGACGTACTCGGCATCATCCGCGCCGACCGTGACGCCGGCGGCAAGCGCGCGTCGCCGGTAGCGGCGCAGCCACTCGAGCACGCGATCGCGCGGCCAGACGATGTAGCAGTCCTTGAACAGCGACACGAGATCGTAGGTGGTGGCGCCGCGCACCGCGTCCTGGAAGTCGAGTACGCCCGGATTGCGGGCCGGTGTGAGCATCAAGTTGCGAGAGTGGAAGTCGCGGTGCACGAACACCTGTGGCTGTTCGCGGGCGACTGATGCGAGCGCGGCCGACACGCTGTCGATGAGCGAGCGCACTTCGGCGCTCGGCTCGAGCCCGAGGTGGCGGGCGAGAAACCAGTCGGGGAATAGCTGCACCTCGCGGTCGAGAAGCTCAGCCGCGTACGGCGGCAGGGATTCGGCGGCTGCGAGTCCAGCCGACTGGATCAGCAGCAGCGTGTCGGCGGCATCCGCGTACAGGCGTTCGGGATCGGCGCCGGCGGCGAGCGCCTGCAGATAATGCGTGGATCCGAGATCGGTCAGCAGCAGAAACCCGCGCGCGCGGTCGCTCTCGAGCACCGTCGGAACGTTCACCCCGATCGCGCCGAGTGCGCCGGCGACGGCGATGAACGGCCCGAGGTCCTCGCGCCCGGGCGGGGCATCCATCGCGATGAAGCTCCGGTCGCGCGCCTCGACGCGGAAATAGCGCCGAAAGCTGGCGTCGGCGGAGGCCGGCGCGACCCGCTGCGCGATGATCCCGAGGTCGTACCGCAACCAGTGTTCGAGCAGCGCGCGACGGGAATCGGCCTGTGCGTCGGTGACGGGCGCCATGTGTGCCGGATTATAATGCCGCCGCCCGCCGTTGCCGCGGCGGCGTTTCGCCCGTCACCATCAGGCCGCGCTGTTGCAACCCCCAGCCTCTCGAAGCCTCGACCGCGCGCCCCTGGGCTTACTCCTCTCCGTTCTACTGCTGGCCGCGGCCGCGGCACAGGCCGATCCGACCTGCCCGGCCCCGCCCTCGCTCACGCTGCCGCGAGTCAGCAGCCTGCCGGCGGTCACGACGGCTCCGGTCGAGGTCACAACCGCCGGAGCCGAGGTCACCGATAGCGGCGATGCGACCCTCAAGGGTCCGGTCGCGGTCCGGCAGGGGGACCGGACGCTGTCATCGCACGATGCCACCTACGAGGCCGAGACCGCGACGTTCGATGCGGCCGGCAGCGTTGAGTATCGCGACCCCCGGCTGCACCTGTCGGGCGATGCGGCCACCTGGCACACCGGCGGCGGCGGGAGTTTCAACAACGCCGAGTTCGAGCTGCCCGCGCGCCAGGCGCGCGGGCATGCCGCGTCGATAGAGTTCGACTCCGATGGCCACCTCAAGCTCACCGACGTCGACTACACGGCCTGTCCCGTCGGCCACCGCGACTGGTTCCTGAAGGCCCAGAGCATCGACATTGACCAGAAAGCCGGGCTGGGCGTCGGGCGCGACGTGGAGCTCAATTTCAAGGGCGTGCCGCTGTTTTATCTGCCGGTCGTGTCGTTTCCGACGAGCGATGCCCGCAAATCCGGTTTTCTGTTTCCCACGATCGGCGAGTCGAGCAACAACGGCTTCGAGCTCGCCGTGCCCTACTACTGGAATCTGGCGCCGAACTACGACGCGAC
Source organism: Steroidobacteraceae bacterium (assembly GCA_035604595.1). GTDB lineage: Bacteria > Pseudomonadota > Gammaproteobacteria > Steroidobacterales > Steroidobacteraceae > CAIKZZ01. The sequence goes on from DATNIE010000007.1 coordinate 17,926, forward strand.
GCTGACGCCCGGCTACATGTCGAAACGGGGCGCGACCTTCGGCACGGAGTTTCGCTTCCTGACGAGCGACTCGCGCGGCCAGTTCCAAAGCGACTGGGTACCCTATGACGCCTCGGCCGACCGCGACCGCAGCTTCATCAGGTTCACAGAGCAGACCGATTTCACCTCGCGCCTGAGGTTCGATACCAACATCGCCTATGCGAGCGACAGCGCGTATTTCGAGGATTTCGGCGTCGGATCCGAGAGCACCAGCGTCATCTACCTGACGCGCGCCGCCCGGCTCACGTACCTCGACAGCCACTGGCAAGCAACCGGCCTCGTCGAGCAGTGGCAGACGATCGATGAGACCGTCGCCGCGACCGACCGGCCCTACACCCGTGCGCCGCAGATCACGATCCGCGGCCAGTTTGGCGAGGGTGTGGGGCCCGGATTCGACGTTCGCGGCGAGGCCGTGAACTTCACGCGGGACACCGGGATCCAGGGCGCCCGTTACGATCTCGAACCGACCGCGAGCTGGGCGTTCCGCGAGCCGGGTGCATTCTTCGTCTCCTCACTCGGCTGGCGAGCCACCCGCTATGCGCTGCGCGACGACCCTGGTGTCGATGATTCGCCGGCGTTTTCCGCCCCGATCGCCGCCATCGACAGCGGCCTGACCTTCGAGCGGATCGACGGCTCGCGGCTCGAGACCTTCGAGCCGCGGGCCCTCTATACCTATATTCCGTACCGCGATCAGTCGACCGTGCCGATCTTCGACACGGGCCTGCCGGACTTCAACCTGATCCAGCTGTTCCGCAGCGAGCGCTACGTCGGCGGCGACCGCCTGGGTGATGCCAACCAGCTAGCCGTCGGGGCGACAAGCCGGCTGGTCGACGCTGCCTCCGGCAGCCAGTTCCTGGCCGCGACGCTCGGCGAGATCTACTATTTCACGCCGCCGCGGGTGACGCTGCCGAACGAGCCGGCGGTGGTGGGCGACACGTCCGATGTGGTCGCGCAGCTGGACGTGGCCGCCTACAAACACTGGAACATCGATCTCGGCGAGCAGTGGGATCCGCATGCCGGCCACGCGGATGTCAGCGAGCTGCAGCTGCAGTATCGGCCGGCCAACGACCGCGTCGTGAACGTCGGCTACCGGTTCCGGCGGGACCTGCTCGAGCAGCTCGACACCTCCGCCGCCTGGCCGGTCGCGGACTCGTGGAACCTCTACGCCCGGTACGTGTATTCGCTGCGCGACCGGACTGCGACCGATGCCTTCGCGGGCTTCGAGTACCGCTCCTGCTGCTGGGCGCTGCGGCTGGTGTTCCGACACTACGTCAGCACCTTCACCGGGACCCGCGATACGTCCCTGTCGCTGCAGCTGGAACTCAACGGGCTGTCGAGTGTCGGACAGAAAACCGGCGCTTTCCTCGAGCAGTCGATTCGGGGATACTCCGCGACCCCCCCGCAAACAGGGCTAGAGTGATCTGTCCATGCATCGTTACCTGAAACTCGTGCTGCTCGCCTCGGCGGTCGCCGCCACCACCGCCCACGCCCAGACGCGCGAGCTGGGTGGCAAGGGTGACCTGCTCGACCGGATCGCGGTCGTCGTCAACGACGGGGTCGTGCTGCAGAGCCAGATCGACGCGCAGGTGATCGTGATCACGCGCCGTCTGCGTGATCAGGGCACGCCGCTGCCGGCTCCGTCGATACTCCGGCAGCAGATCACCGAGCGGCTGATCCTGCAGGAAATAGAGCTGCAGCGCGCGCAGAAGATCGGCCTCAGGGTCACCGACGAGGCGCTCAACAATTCGCTGCGCGAGATCGCCAAGCAGAACAAGATCGAATTCAGCCAGCTGCCCGATGCGCTGGGCGCCGAGGGCATCGTGTACGCCGAATACCGCGAGCAGATGCGCCGCGAGATGACGCTGTCCCTGCTCCGGCAGCGCGACGTGTACGTTCGGATCTACGTGAGTCCCCGTGAGCTCGACCAGTTCCTGGCGAAGCAGGCCGCGAACAAGTCGGGCGCGGTCGAGTACGACGTCTCGCACATCCTGCTGTCGCTGCCCGAAGCCGCCTCGCCCGGCCAGCTCGAGCAGGTCGAGAAGCATGCCGAGGAGATCTACCAGCGCGCCAGCGCCGGCGAGGATTTCGGCCAGCTCGCCGTCGCGAACTCGCAAGCCCAGTCGGCACTGGAGCGCGGCCAGATCGGCTGGCGCAAGGGCAGCGAGCTGCCGAGCTTCATGGCCGAGGTCGTCGGGGAGCTCAAACCCGGCGAGGTCTCCCACCCCGTCCGGACGCCTTCCGGCTTTCACATCATCCGGCTGAACGACATGCGCAGCGACACCAAGCCGCTGCTGGTCGAACAGGTGCACGCGCGCCACATCCTGGTCAAGACGAACGAGCTGCAGGATGACGAGACCGTGCGCGGCCGGCTGCAGGTCATCCGCGACCGGATTGCGAGCGGGGCGGACGACTTCGGAGCGATCGCCAAGGCGGTGTCCGAGGATCCGGGATCGGGCAGCGAGGGGGGCGATCTCGGCTGGACCACCGCCGGCACCTTCGTGCCGGAGTTCGAGCAGACGCTCGCGGCGCTTGCCGAGAACGAGATCAGCCAGCCGTTTCACACCCAGTACGGCTGGCACGTCGCGCAGGTGCTCGGCCGGCGCACGCAGGACATGAGCACCGACGAGCGCAAGCGCAAGGCCTTCGAGCAGATCCGCGCCAGCAAGGCCGATGAAGAGACCGAGCTGTGGCTGCGGCGGCTGCGCGACGAGGCGTTCGTCGACTATCGAACCTGACGGTCGCATGCCGACCGAGCCTAGAGACGACCTGAAGACCATCGTCGTCACCTCGGGCGAGCCGGCGGGCATTGGCCCGGATCTGTGCCTCGAGCTCGCAGGCCGGGACTTTCCGTGCCGCCTCGTGATCGCCGCCGACCCCGAGCTGCTCGCCGCGCGCGCCGCCGAGCTCGGCCTCAAGCTCGAGATCGTGAGCGTGGCCGCGGGACAGGTCGCCCCTCATCGCCGTGGCCTCGTGCAGGTCCTGCCGCACCGCGCCGCGGCGCCGGTGATCGCCGGGCGTCTCGACGCCGGGAATGCGGGATACGTGCTTGAGATGCTGCGTACCGCCACCGCCGGCTGCCTCAGCGGCGAGTTTGCCGCACTCGTGACGGCGCCCGTCCAGAAAAGCACCATCAACGAGTCCGGTGTGCCGTTCAGCGGTCACACCGAGTACCTGGCCGCGCTGACCGGTGCGCCGCACCCGGTGATGCTGCTGGTCGCCGGTAAGCTCCGCGTCGCGCTCGCGACCACGCACCTGCCACTCAGGGCGGTCGCCGATGCGCTCAACGAGGCGGACCTGTACAGCACGCTCGCCGTGCTGGCGGCGGGGCTCAAGGACCGGTTTGGGCTGGTGCGGCCCCGGATCCTGGTGTGCGGCCTCAATCCTCACGCCGGCGAGTCGGGCCACCTCGGCCGCGAGGACATCGAGGTCATCGCGCCCGCCATCGCCCGGGCGGCCGCCGCCGGAATCGCGGCGCGAGGACCCGTGCCGGCCGATACCGCATTCACCCCGCGCCAGTTGACCGATGCCGACGCCGTGCTCGCGATGTACCACGATCAGGGCCTGCCGGTGCTCAAGTACGCCGGTTTCGGCCATGCGGTCAACGTGACGCTCGGCCTGCCGATCATCCGCACCTCGGTCGATCACGGCACGGCCCTCGACCTCGCCGGCACCGGCCGGGCCGATGCCGGCAGCCTGATCGCGGCGCTCGAGCTCGCGCTCGCCTGCACCCGCGTGTGATGGGCGTGGACCCGCCGCGCAAGGCCCGGGTCCGTGCCCGCAAGCGCTTCGGCCAGCACTTTCTGCATGACCCGGCGGTCATTGCCCGCATCGTCGCAGCGATCGACCCGCGGCCCGGCCAGCGACTCATCGAGATCGGGCCCGGGGTCGGGGCACTGACGCTGCCGCTGCTCGATCTCGCCGGTGGTCTCGAGGTCGTGGAACTCGACCGCGACCTCATTCCGATCCTGATCGAACGCGCCCGTGGCCACGGCGAGCTGGTCGTGCATCAAGCCGACGTACTGGGCGTCGATTTCGGCGCGCTCGCCGGCTCCGGCCGCCAGCTGCGGCTGTGCGGCAACCTGCCCTACAACATCTCGACGCCGCTGCTGTTCCACGTGCTGGCCGCGGCCCCGAGCCTCATCGACATGCATTTCATGCTGCAGAAGGAAGTGGTCGCCCGCATGGCGGCGGTGCCCGACACCCGCGCCTACGGCCGGCTCACGGTGATGCTGGCGGCGCAGTGCCGGGTCGAGCACCTGTTCGACGTCGGTCCTGGCGCGTTTCGGCCACGGCCCAGGGTCGATTCTGCCGTCGTGCGTCTCGTGCCCCACCGAACGCCGCCGTTCGCGCTGGCCGACAAGGCGCGCTTCGCCGAGGTGGTCGCTCGCGCCTTCGGTCAGCGCCGCAAGACGCTGCGCAATGCGCTCAAGGGGGTCGTCGATGCGTCGGGCTTCGCGGCGGCCGGCATCGACGCCGGCCGGCGGGCGGAGACCTTGTACCCGGAGGACTTTGCACGCCTGGCCGCGACGCCGGCGCCTGCGCGGCTATAATCCTCTGCACCCGTGGGACGAGAAGGACGGCTGTGTCCACTCCAGAGCCTCACCTCTACCGACGCATCCTGCTGGTCGTGGACCTCACTGAGGACAGCCGGACGATCGGCGTGCGTGCGCGGGCGATCGCAGCGGCCTGCGGTGCCGAGATCGCGCTGCTGCACGTCGTCGAATACGTGCCGGTCGAGCCGCTGGGTGAGACACTGCTGCCGGCGGTCGAGATCGAACAGGAACTGATCCAGCGCGCCGGCGAGCGGCTCCGCGAGCTCGCTGTGCAGCTGGGGCTGCCCGAAGCCACCTGCCGCATCGAGGGGGGCAACACCAAAGCCGAGATCGTGCGCGTCGCAACCGACATGCACACCGACCTCGTCGTCATCGGCAGCCGCGAGCGCCACGGCCTGTCGATCCTCGTCAACCTGACCGAGGACACGGTGCTGCACGCCGCACCCTGCGACGTGCTGGCAGTCCGCCTCAAGTAATCCTATGGATCCAGCGAGCCACAGAATCGTCGTCGACGTTGCGACCGCGTACGTCGAGGAGCAGTCCGATCCGCGCGAGAAGCGCTTCGTGTTCGCCTACACGATCACCATCAAGAACGAGGGCGAGGTGCCGGCCCGGCTGCTGACCCGCCACTGGATCATCACCGACGCGAACGGCAAGGTGCAGGAGGTGCGGGGCGAGGGGGTCGTCGGCGAGCAGCCGCACCTGAAACCCGGCCAGGGGTTCCGCTACTCGAGCGGCGCCGTGCTCGAGACTCCGGTCGGCGCGATGCAGGGCAGCTACCAGATGCTGGCCGACGACGGCGCGCGCTTCGACGCACCGGTCGCGCCGTTCTCGCTCGCCATGCCGGGTGTGGTGCACTGACACCCCGATGGCTGTCTACGCGGTCGGCGACCTGCAGGGCTGCTACGACGAATTCCGGACACTCCTCGATACGCTGAATTTCGATCCCGGCCGCGACCGACTGTGGCTCACCGGGGACCTGGTCAATCGCGGCCCCGGGTCGCTCGCGGCGTTGCGCTACGTCAAATCGCTCGGCCCGGCGGCGCTCGTCGTGCTCGGCAATCACGATCTGCACCTGCTCGCGGCCGCGCGCAACCCTGCGCACGGGCTCAAGCGCGGTGACACGCTGGACGAGGTGCTGGCGGCCCCGGACCGGGACGAGCTGCTCGCCTGGCTCGCGGCCCGGCCGCTCGCGCACTGCGATCCGGCACTCGGCTGGTCGATGGTGCACGCCGGGCTGCCGCCGCAATGGGATATCCCGACCGCCCTCGCCTGCGCACGCGAGGTCGAGACAGCGCTCGAAACCGGCGCCGGCGAGTTCTTCACCGCCATGTACGGCGACCAGCCTGACCTCTGGTCGCCGGCGCTCGCCGGCCACGACCGGCTGCGGTTCACGGTCAACTGCCTGACGCGACTCAGGGTCTGCAGGGCTGACGGCCGGTTGCTGCTCAGCTACAAGGGCCCGGCAGCAGGCGTCCCGCCGGGGGCCCTGCCGTGGTTCAAGGTTCCGGGGCGCCGCAGCGCCGGGGCGCGGGTCCTGTTCGGCCACTGGTCCGCGCTCGGGTACTACGACGCCGATGGCGTCGTGTCGCTCGACACGGGCTGCGTGTGGGGCGGGACTCTCACGGCGCTGCGGCTCGACGCCGCGGCGGGACCCGTGCAGGTCGCCTGCCGGGGCGCGCTCAAGGTCGGCGCGCCCGAGGATTACCGCGGCGACTACTGACTGATCGCCACCAAATTCGCTACGCCCGCGGCAGCGCCGTGAGCACGCTGAACTTGAGGTCGATGTTGCCCAGCGTCTCCTGGTATGGGACGCACTTCATCCGGTTATCGACGTCCCGGGTCGTGAACATCGGCAAGATCTCCCGGATGAACTGGTCGACCAGCTCGCAGTCACTGAAGGTGAGCTCAGGCGGCGACCCGGTGTGCCACTCGACCGTCGTCCAGACACCAGCGCCGCGTCCCGGCGCGGCCGCCGGCGTAGAGGCCGGCGCCGGCGCAAGCGTGTAGAACGTCGTGCGTGCGGTCACGATCCGGGACGCGCTGCCCAACGGGTTCGTGCAGCTGGCTCTGACCTTCGCATCGGGACGTGCCCCGGCGAGCTTGAGGAGCTGCGTGAGCTTGTGCTCGAGGCCGTCGCACGAGTAATGCGAGGTGACCCCCGCATAGCCGAGCAGGTACTCGTGCTTCTGCCAGGTGCCCTCGACCGGCGCGTCGGCCGCTGCCGCTGCCGTCGTTGCGAGCGCGAGGACGAGCCCGCTCATGAGGTGCTGTGTCAGACGCGTCATGGTGTAGCCTCCCGGAGTTGAAGACCAACCTGTGGTTGACTGCGCGCCGGACCCGGAGTTCCAGAGGTCCGGCAGCCGCTGTCTATTATAATGTGGGATCCGCTCATGAACCTGTCCCCGACTCCGCCGTTCAGCCTGCAGCGCTTCATCGACGAGCATCGCGCCGCGCTGCGGCCACCGGTCGGCAACCGGCAGGTCTTTCCGGCCGGAGACTTCGTGATCATGGTCGTCGGAGGCCCTAACGCGCGGCGCGACTACCACGTTGACCCGGGCGCCGAATTTTTTTACCAGCTCGAGGGCACGCTGACTCTCAAGACGATGGCGGACGGCCGACCGCTCGACTACGCGGTGCGCGCGGGCGAGGTGTTCTTGCTACCGCCGCTGGTCCCGCACTCGCCGCAGCGGCCGGCGGGATCGGTCGGCCTGGTCGTCGAACGCCGCCGCGCCGCGCACGAGCGCGACGGGTTCCAGTGGTACTGTGAGGCGTGCCACGCGCTCCTCTACGAGGAGTTCTTCGTGCTGACCGACATCGAGACGCAGTTCCCGGCGATTTTCGAGCGTTTCTACGCCGATCGCGGTCGGCGGACCTGCGCTCGCTGCGGCACCGTGCTCGAGCGGCCCGGCGCGAACGATCCGTCGTGAGCGAGGTGCTGCTGTCGCGCGGCGGTCGTCGCTACGTGGCGAATCTCTCGGACCCGCTGTCGATCGCCGTGCCGCTCGATTTCGACGGCGTCCAGCCCAACCACTACGGCGCGCCCCGAGCGACCGCCCGGCCGCTCGAAGCCGGCTCGTTAGTCGGCGACGTGCGCGCCGGCGGCAGCGTCAACTGCGAGGCGCTCTCGCTGGTGCCGCACTGCAACGGCACGCACACGGAGTGTATCGGTCATGTGACCACCGACCGGATCGCCGTCCACGAGGTGCTGCGGGGCGGCCTGCACATTGCGCGTCTGGTATCGGTGCGGGCGGAACCCGCGGCGGGGAGCCACGAGACCGCCGACCCGGACGCCGCGCGCGACGAGCCGGTGGTGACCGCCCGCGCGCTCGAGGCGGCCCTGAACGCTCTCCCGGGTTCGCCCGAGGCGCTGATCATCCGCACGCTGCCCAACGATGCCAGCAAGCTCGCGCGGCGCTACTCGGGAGCCGCGCCCGCGCCCTACCTGACGCCCGAGGCTGCGCAGTTGCTGGTCACACGCGACGTGCGCCACCTGGTCGTCGATCTGCCATCCGTCGACCGCGCGATCGACGGCGGCCGGCTGGTCGCGCACCGTACGTTCTGGGGACTCGCGGCCGGCGCGCGCCGGGCCCACGACGCAAGCCGGCGCGATGCAACGATTACCGAGCTTGCGTGGATCGCCCCGACGGTGCGCGACGGCTGGTACATGCTGGACTTGCAGTTGCCCGCCTTCATGAGCGATGCCGCCCCCAGCCGCCCGATCCTGTATCCGGTCCGCCCCCATGACTGAGCGGGTCGAGGTGTCGCGCGAGGCGCTCGCGCTCGATGCGGCCGACGCGCTGGCGCCCTTCCGGGCGCGGTTTCGCCTGCCGCTGGGCCCGGATGGCGAGCCGGCGATCTACCTGTGCGGCAACTCGCTCGGGCCGCTGCCGGTCGATGCCGAGGCCCGCATCCAGCAGCTGCTGAGTCAGTGGGCGACGCTCGCGGTGCGCGGGCACCACACCGGGCCAGAGCCATGGATGACCTATCACGAACAGTTTGCCGGCCCGCTCGCGCGGCTCGTCGGGGCATCGCCCGCCGAGGTCGTGGCGATGAACACGCTGACCGTGAACCTGCACCTGATGCTGGTCAGCTTCTACCGCCCCACGTCCGATCGGCACCGGATCCTGATCGAGCGGTCCGCATTCCCGTCCGACCGCTATGCGATCGTCGCGCAGCTCGCGTTCCACGGACGCACTGCCTCGGACTCGCTGGTCGAGATCGGGCCGCGGGCAGGCGAGGACCTGTTGCGCACCGAGGACATCGTCGGCGCGATCGAGCGCGAGCGTGCCTCGCTTGCACTCGTGCTGCTGCCGGCCGTTCAGTATCTGACCGGCCAGGTACTTGACGTCGCGGCCATCACACGCGCGGCGCGGCAGCACGCTGTGCGGGTCGGCTGGGATCTGGCGCACGCCGTCGGCAACGTGCCGCTCGCGCTCCATGACAGCGGTGCCGACTTCGCGGTGTGGTGCAACTACAAATACCTGTGCGGCGGGCCCGGGGCGATCGGCGCCGCTTTCGTTCACGAGCGCCATGCCAACGCGCCGGAGCTGCCGCGCTTCGCCGGCTGGTGGGGCCACGATGCCGCCACGCGCTTTGCGATGGGACCCGACTTTGTGCCGATGCGCGGAGCCGACGGCTGGCAGCTATCGAATCCGCCGGTGCTCGCGCTCGCCCCGCTCGCGGCGGCGCTGCGGCTGTTCGACGAGGCCGGTGTGCCGAGACTGCGGGCGAAGTCCCTCGCGCTGACCGGGCGCGCGCGCGAGCTGCTCGAGCGTCGCTGCGCTGGCCACCTCACGATCGTGACGCCGCGCGCCAGCGCCGAACACGGCGCCCAGCTCTCGCTGCGGCTCAAGGACGGCGCCGTGCGCGGCCGCCGCGTATTCGCCGCCCTGACGGCGGCCGGCGTAATCGGCGACTGGCGCGAGCCCGACATCATCCGCCTCGCTCCCGCACCGCTCTACAACTCCTTCGCCGAGGTCGACCTCGCGGTCAGCCGGCTCGCCAGGGAGCTCGGCGCCCCATGACCGACGTCGTGACGATCCTCGGGGCCGGCTGCACCGGCCCGCTGCTCGCCGCGCTGCTCGCGCGGCGCGGCCTGCAGGTGCGGATCTACGAGCGGCGTGCCGACGCCCGCCGCGTGCCGCCGGCGGCCGGCCGCTCGATCAACCTCGCACTCGCTGCACGCGGTCTTGCGGGCCTGGAGCGGGCCGGACTCATGGCTCAGGTGCGCCCGCTGCTCGTGCCGATGCGCGGCCGGATCGTGCACGATTTCGGTGGCGGCGCGCGTTTTCTGCCCTACGGCCAGCGACCGCACGAATTGCTGTGGTCGGTGCCGCGCGCCGGACTCAACAAGGTGCTGACCGACGCGGCCGCCGCGCACGGCGTCGAGTTTCATTTCGAGCACCTCGCGCGCGGTGCGGATTTCGCTGCCGGCACGATCGACGTCGAGAACCTGCGGTCCGGCCGACGGCTTCGGGTCCCGATGACGCCAGTGTTCGGCGCCGACGGGGCAGCGTCGGCGCTACGCGAGGCGATGGTCCGGTCCGGTCGCGCGACGGCCCGCGAAGAGCTGCTCGACCACCGTTACAAGGAGCTGACCGTTCCGGCGGGCCCGAACGGGTCGCACCTGCTCGAACTTGGCGCGCTGCACATCTGGCCGCGTGGCGGCTACATGCTGATTGCGCTGCCGAATGCCGACGGCACGTTCACGGCAACGCTGTTCCTCGCGGCCGAGGGCGGACCGGTGAGCTTCGCGACGCTGACGACGGCCGCGGCCGTGCGCGAGCTGTTCGCGCGGGACTTCGCCGATGTCTTGCCGCTCGTGCCGGATCTCGCGGCGCAGTTCGCCGCGAACCCGGTCGGCCGGATGTCAACGATCTACGCGGCCCCGTGGCAGGTCGGTGCACAGGCGCTGCTGATCGGGGACGCGGCGCACGCGATCGTGCCGTTCCACGGCCAGGGGATGAACTGCGCGTTCGAGGATTGCCGCGCGCTGGACGACCTGATTGGGGCCGGCCTCGGCTGGTCGGACTGCTTCGCACGCTTCGATGCACTGCGGCGCGAAGACACGGCTGCGATCGCCCGGATGGCGATCGAGAACTACGTCGAAATGCGCGATACGGTCCGTGACCCCCGGTTCGCGCTGCAAAAGCAGCTGTCGCTGGAACTTGAGCGCCGCCAGCCGGACCGCTTCATCCCGCGCTATTCGATGGTGATGTTCCACGAGGAGATTGCCTACGCCGAGGCTGAGCGCCGCGGCGCGGTGCAAAGCGTGCTGCTCGATGAAGCGACCCGCGGCCGCACCGAGCTCGGCGACATCGATCTGCGGGCGCTCGAGGCGGCGGTCATCGAGCGGCTTCCGCCGGTCACGACGCCCGTCGTTCGAGCGTGACGAACGCGTACGGGAAGGCGTGCCGCTCGTCGGCCGGATGCGGATCCCGCGAGCTTTCCCGCCAGTCCTCGCGCCGCCACCGCGGAAACCACACGTCGCCCTCGACGTGTGCGTCGATCTCGGTCAGATGCATCACTCGGGCGAGCGGCAGGCACAGCTCAAAGAGGTCCGCGCCGCCGATCACCATCAGCGCCTCGGCGGCACCGGCTGCGGCGGTGGCCTCGGCGAGCGAGCGGACCACCGTTGCGCCGGCCGGCTGGAACTGCGGATCGCGGGTCAGCACCAGATTCTGCCGCCCGGGCAGTGGCCGACCGATGCTGTCCCAGGTGCGCCGCCCCATCAGGATCGGCCGGCCGAGCGTCAGGCGCTTGAAGTGCTTGAGATCCTCCGGCAGGTGCCAGGGAAGTGTGTTGCCGCGCCCGATCACGCCGTTGCGGGCGGCCGCCACCACCAATTCGATCCGGGGGCTCGCGAGGCGTGTCTCGACTGGCATGCGGTGTACTGGCGGTGGACGGCTCGCCGCGGGGCTAGGGCGCGCCTCTTTATAGCGTGTCTGTGCCGGCGACGTCAGGCGCTCACCCGCCGCGGTCGCTGGCATGGCACCCCATGCGATCGCGGCCGGTCGGTCCGGGTCTGGCACTGCCGGGGCTCGGACGTCCCGCTCGCGGCCCCCCCCCGGCGCGCAGGGCATGCTCCGGCCTCTCCCCGGAGCGGCCGGCAGCCGCTGCCGGGTCCAGAACGCCGGCCGGCTGACTGCCGCGCGCTTGGCTGCCGCCCCGCTGCGAAATTCGCCTAGACTCAACTTCCATGATCCTGCTGCTCGATGTCGGCAATACGCGCGTGAAGTGGGCGTGGCTCGAGTACCTCGAAATTGCGCCGGCCGGCGCCGTCGCTCACGACGCCACCCGCCGCAGCTGGCAGCGCGAGATCGAGGCCGACGGCCACCGACCGAGCCGGATTGTCGTGGCGAGCGTGGCAGGCCACGCCTTCGCTGCGGCGCTGACGCTGTGGTCGCGGGATCACTATCGGGTCGAACCGGAGTTCGTGACCGCGTGCGCCGAGCTGTGCGGCGTGCGCAACGCCTACGCGCGCCCGACGACGCTCGGCGTCGACCGCTGGCTCGCGCTGATCGCCGCCTGGCGCAGCGAGCGGCGAGCGACCGTGATCGTCAACAGCGGCACCGCGCTGGCCGTCGACACGCTCGACCGTGCCGGCCGGCACTGCGGCGGCCTGATCGTCCCGGGCGCCCAGATGATGCGCGAGGCGCGCGCGCGTTTTGACGGCAACGCCGAGTTACTGCCGGCCGCGACGCTGCCCGGTACGCCGGTCCCCGAGGCGCTGCCGGACTGCGTCCTGCTGATGCTCGCCTCGCTGGTCGACCGGTCGGTCGAGGAGCTTCGGGCGCAGGTCGGCGTCGCGCCCCGCGTGCTGCTCACCGGGGGCGATGCGAGCCTCGTCGAGCCATACCTGCGGCACGGCGCCGAGCTCGTTCCGGACCTCGTGCTGACCGGCCTCGCAATTGTCGCCACCCGAGGAGCCGCCGATGGCTGATTCACTCACCGCCCTGATGGACCGGATCGACGCACGCGCCGACGAACTCGTCGCGCTGACGCAGGACCTCGTCCGGATTCCGACGGTCAATCCGCCCGGCGACGGGTACCGCGCCTGCGCCGAGTTCTTGGGCGATCGCCTCGGCCGGCGAGGATTTGCGGTCGAATACGTCCGCGGCGCCGGCTCGCCGGGCGACAGCGATCGCTACCCGCGGACCAATGTGATCGCGCGGCGCGAGGGCCACCGTCCCGGCCGCTGCGTGCACTTCAACGGGCACATCGACGTCGTCGAGGCCGGGCGCGGCTGGAGCGCGGACCCGTTCAGCGCAGAGGTGCGTGACGGCCGTATCTATGGCCGCGGCACCTGCGACATGAAAGGCGGCCTCGCGGCGGCGATCATCGCCGTGGAGACGCTGGTCGAGTCGGGACTCCCGCTGCCGGGCGCGCTCGAGATCTCGGGCACGGTCGACGAGGAGTCGGGCGGCTATGGCGGGGTCGCCTACCTCGCGGAACGCGGCTGGTTCCGGCCGGGGCGCGTCGACCACGTGATCATCCCCGAGCCGCTCAATGTCGACCGGGTGTGCATCGGACACCGCGGCGTGTGGTGGGCGGAACTCGAGACCAAGGGGCGGATCGCGCACGGCTCGATGCCGTTCCTCGGAGAATCCGCGGTCCGGCACATGGGCGCGGTGCTCGAGCGCTTCGAGCACGAGCTCCTGCCGGCCCTCGCCGCACGCCGGACCGCCATGCCGGTCGTTCCGGCTGGCGCCCGCGAGTCCTCCTGCAACATCAACTCGATTCATGGCGGCCAGCCGGAAGAGCACGCGGGGCTCCCCACCCCGTGCGTCGCCGACTCGTGCCGCATCGTGATCGACCGCCGCTTCCTGATCGAGGAGCCGCTGCCCGGCGTCAAGCAGGAGGTCCGCGCCATCCTCGAGCGCCTCGCGCAGAGCCGCAGCGGCTTTCGGTACGAGCTGCGCGACCTGTTCGAGGTCCTGCCGGCGATGGCCGATCCCGACGGGCCGGTGGTGCAGGCGACGCTGGCCGCGGTGCGGGAGGTCCTCGGCCGGGAGCCGGAGATCGTGTGCTCGCCCGGCACCTATGATCAGAAACACATCGAGCGGATCGGCAAGCTCAAGGACTGCATCGCCTACGGACCCGGGATCCTCGACCTCGCGCATCAGCCCGATGAGTTCGTGGCGATCGAGGATTTGGTGGCCTCGGCCAAGGTCATGGCGCGCGCAGCCCATGCACTGCTGAACCGGGGCGCATGACCGGTCGGCCGGTCGGACGCGGCTGGCGACCTGGCGCGGCACTGCTCGCCACCGCACTGCTCGCGGCCGTACTCCTCCCCGCCCGCTCCGCCGGCGCCGCGCCGTCTGCGACGAGCCGTAACGACGCCGCGATCACGCTCGGCATGGCGCTCGAGCCGCCGAACCTCGACCCCACCAAGAGCGCGGCCGAGGCCACGGAGGACGTCGTCTACTGCAACCTGTTCGAGGGTCTGACGCGCATTGCCGAGGACGGCAGCGTCGTGCCCGCGCTGGCACGCGCCTGGACCATCAGCGCGGACGGCCTCACCTACCGCTTTCAGCTCCATTCCGGCGTGCGCTTTCACGACGGCACGCCGCTGACCGCGCTCGATGCCAAGTACTCGCTTGACCGCGCGCGGGCGGCCGGGTCGACGAACCCGCTGCACGATCTGCTCGTGGCCGTCAAATCCGTGGACGTCGACGGCGAGCTCGACCTGCGCATCGAGCTCGCCCGCCCGGTCGCGGATCTGCTGACCTACCTCGGCTGGGGCAACCTCGTGATCATGAGCCCGTTGACGAGCGCGCGGGCGGCCACGGCCCCGGTCGGAACCGGGCCTTTCCGGTTCAAAGAGTGGCGCAAGGGTGATGCGATCGTGCTCGATCGCAACGACGACTACTGGGGTCCGCGGGCGCGCCTGAGGCGCGTGACCTTCCGGATCGTGCCGGATTCGAGCACCAGCCTCGCGGCGCTCCGTGCCGGCGACGTCGACGGCTTCGAGAACTTCCCGTCCCCGGAGAATATCGCCGCGCTCGCCAAGGACCCGCGCTTCGCGGTGGTCGTCGGATCGACCGAGGGCGAGACGCTGCTCGCGATCAACAACGCGCGCGCGCCGTTCAATGATCTGCGCGTGCGGCGGGCGCTGTCGCATGCGATCGACCGGACGGCGATCATCAAGGGTGCGATGTACGGCTACGGCCAGCCGATCGGCAGCCATTTCCCGCCGCACCACCCCGCCTACATCGACCTGACGGGGCGCTACCCCTACGACCCGGCGGTCGCGCGCGCGCTGCTGGCCGAGGCCGGCTACCCACACGGCTTCGCGGTGACACTGAAGCTGCCGCCGCCCTACTACGCGCGCCGCAGCGGCGAGATCATCGCCGCCGAGCTCGCGACCGTCGGGATCCGGGTCACGCTGCAAAACGTCGAGTGGGCGCAGTGGCTCGACCAGGTGTTCAAGAACCGCGACTTCGACCTGACGGTCGTGTCGCACACCGAGTCGCTGGATTACGACATCTACGCGCGACCAGGCTATTACTTCGGCTACTCCAATCCCGCGTACTCGGCGCTGCTCGAGCGGTTGTCCCGCGACCGCGACCCTCTCGAGCGTCGGCAGATGCTCGGCGAGGTTCAGCGCATGCTGGCCGACGACGCCGTCAACGTGTTCCTGTTCGAACTGCCGAAGCTTGGCGTGTGGCGTGCGGACCTGCACGGCCTGTGGCGCGAGGCGCCGGTGCAGGGCATGGACGTCACGCGCGCCTGGCTCGATGCGCCCGCGGCTGCAGGAATGCACGACCGCTCGCGCTCACTTCCCGCCCTGCTACTCGCGGCGGCGGGGCTCGCGGCGGCCGCCCTGGGCGGTCTCGCCCTCAGCCGCCACGTGAGCCCGACGTACATCGCCGGACGGCTCGGGAGCCTCGCGCTCACGCTGCTGTTGGCCTCGGCCGTGATCTTCGTGCTTGTCGAGATCCTGCCCGGCGACCCGGCGGCCTACATGATGGGACTCAATGCGAGCCCGGATGCGGTTGCGCACCTGCGCGCCGACTACGGCCTCGATGTGCCGCCGTTGCAGCAGTACTGGGCGTGGCTGGCGGGTGTCGTCCGCGGCGACCTCGGCCTCAGTTACACGTACCGCGTCCCGGTCGCGGGCCTGGTCGCGGAGCGCCTCGCCGTCTCTGTGCCGCTCGCGGTCTACGCGCTCGTGCTGGCGGTGCTGCTCGCGTTCCCGCTCGGGCTCGCCGCGGCCGCCCGCGCCGGGACCCGGACCGATGCGACGCTGATGGGCCTCGCCCAGGTCGGGCTCGCGGTGCCGAATTTCTGGCTTGGAATCCTGCTGATCCTGCTGTTCGCCGTGCAGCTGCACTGGTTCGCGGCCGGCGGCTTTCCCGGCTGGGACGCCGGAATCGGCGCCGCGCTCGGCGCGCTGACGCTGCCGGCGATCGCGCTCGCCGTGCCGCAGGGCTGCATCCTCGCGCGCGTGCTGCGCGCCTCGCTCGGCGAGGCGCTGCGCGAGGATTACGTGCGCACCGCCCGCGCCAAGGGCCTGAGCGGGGGTCAAGCGCTGTGGCGCCACGCTTTGCCGAACGCGCTGATCCCGGTGCTGACCGTGGTCGGCCTGCAGTTCTCGTTCCTGCTCGCCGGCGCGATCCTGGTCGAGACGGTGTTCTCGCTGCCCGGGATAGGGCGGCTGATCTTCCAGGCAACGACGCAGCGTGACCTGATCGTCGTGCGCAGCGTCGTGCTGCTGCTGGTGGCGGCGGTCGTCGTCGTCAATTTCCTGGTGGAGCTCAGCTACGCGGTCGTCGACCCCCGCCTGCACCAGCGGAGCGGCGCGTGAGCGAGGCCGCGCCCCGCCGGCGCCTCGACGCGGGCCTTGCCGCCGCCGCCGCTGCCGGCATCATCGTCGTGCTCGCAGCGCTCGTGTCACTGACGGGTGCGTTCGACGCGGGCCTCGCGCTCAACATCGATGCCCGCCTCGCCGCGCCCTCCGCCGCCCACTGGTTCGGCACTGACCCGCTCGGCCGCGACGTGCTCGCGATGATCGCCGCCGGGGCACGGGTGTCGCTCGGCGTGTCGCTGGGCGCGGTCGCGATCGGCGTCGGCGCCGGCGTGCCGCTCGGGCTCGTGGCCGCGGTGCTGGGCGGGGTCGGCGACGAGGCGGTCGCGCGCTTCAACGACCTCGTGTTCGCGATGCCCTCGCTCCTGCTCGCGGTGCTGCTGGCCGCGACGATGGGGCCAGGCCCCGCCAATGCGGTGATTGCGCTTGGCGTGTTCAACGTGCCGGTATTCGCGCGCCTCGCGCGGGCGGGCGCCCGCACGCTGCTCGCACGCGACTTTGTGCTGGCGGCCCGGGTCGCGGGCAAAGGACGGCTGCGGATCGCACTCGAGCACCTGCTGCCGAACCTGACCGGATTGTTGATCGTGCAGGCGACGATCCAGCTCGCGCTGGGCATCGCGGCCGAGGCCGGGCTGTCATATGTCGGGCTCGGCGCCCAGCCGCCGGCACCGAGCTGGGGCCGCATGCTCAACGATGCGCAGACGCTGACCGCGATCGCGCCGTGGCTCGCGTGGTGTCCGGGAATCGCGCTCAGCGTGACGGTGCTCGCCTTGAGCGTACTCGGCGAGCGCTTGCGCGACGTCTTCGATCCACGGGCGCGGCGCTAGGCGCATGGCGCTGCTCACCGTCAAGGGGCTCGGGGTCACGATACGTGGCGAGGCACTGCTTCGCGACGTCTCCTTCGAGATCGCATCCGGGGAGGTCCTCGGGCTCGCCGGCGAGTCGGGTTCCGGCAAGTCGCTGACCGCGCTCGCCGTGAGTCGCCTGCTCCCGGCGACGGCCACCGCCACCGGGAGCGTGCGCTTCGAGGACCAGCCGCTGCTGGAAATGCCCGAGAAAGCGCTGTGCGCGATTCGCGGCCGCGGCATCGGACTCGTGTTCCAGGAGCCGGCCACGGCGCTCAACCCCCTGCTGACCATCGGCGCACAGGTCGCCGAGACGGTCCGGGTCCATCTGCCGGTGTCACGGGCCGAGGCGCGCGAGCGTGCGATGAGGGCGCTCGGTCGCGTCGGGCTCGACCCGTCACGCATTCCGCTCGATCGCTATCCGCATCAGCTGTCCGGAGGGCAGCGGCAGCGCGTGGCGCTTGCGCTCGCGGTTGCGCTGACCCCGAAGTTGCTGATCGCCGACGAGCCGACCACTGCGCTCGATGTGACGACGCAGGCGCAGATCCTCGCCCTGCTGCGGGAACTCGCCGCAGCCGACGGCATGTCGATCCTGCTGATCAGCCATGATCTCGCGGTCGTCGCCGAGATGGCCGACCGGCTCGCGATCCTGCACCGCGGATCGATCGTCGAGGCGGGCCGCACCGGCTCCGTGTTGCGCTCGCACCGCCACCCGTACACCGCGGCGCTGGTCCGGGACTTCACGCCGGCCGCGTTTGCGCCGCGCGTGCAGGGTCCGGCGGCGGCGCCCGTCCTCGAGGCACTCGACATCGTGCGCGAGTACCCCGGGCCGCGCACCGGGTTCCTGGCGACGGGGCCGGCGCTGCGGGCGGTCGATGGCGTGAGTCTCGCCATCGGGCCGGGCGAGCGGGTCGGGCTCGTCGGGGAGTCCGGCAGCGGCAAGTCGACGCTGGTGCGCACGCTGCTCGCGCTCGAGGCGCCCAACAGCGGCTCGGTGCGCGTGGCCGGTGAGACGCTGGCCGCTCGGCCGACGGTGCCGCAGCGGCGCCTGCGGCGCCTGCTGCAGGTGGTGTTCCAGGACCCGTACGGCAGCCTCAATCCCCGTCACCGCATCGAGCGGATCGTCGCCGAGCCGCTGCACCTGCTGGATGCGCCGCTGTCGAGGCGTGAGCGGGCGGCGCGCGTCGCCGCGGCGCTCGTTGACGTCGGACTCGAGCCAGGCACTGCCCGCCGCTTCCCGCACGAGTTCTCGGGCGGGCAGCGCCAGCGCATCGCGATCGCCCGCGCGCTCGTCCTCGAGCCGCGCCTCGTGATCCTTGACGAGGCCGTGTCGGCGCTGGACGCCTCGCTGCGCACGCAGATCCTCGAGCTGCTCGGACGGCTCAGCGAGGCGCGTGGACTCGCCTATCTGTTCGTCTCGCACGACCTCGGCGTCGTGCGCGCCGTGACCGACCGGACGCTGGTGATGCAGGCGGGGCGCATCGTCGAGGAGGGCACGACGGAGCAGGTGCTTCTGGCGCCCCGTCACCCGTACACTCAGACGCTGGTGGCGGCGACGCCGAACCTCGAGCGGGCGCTCGCGGGCCGGGCGTTCGGAGCATAGACAGATGACCCTACCGTTTGCCTCGGATCTGCTGCTCATCGGCGGTGAGTGGCGCGCGAGCGAGGCGCGCGCGACGCTGCCGGTCGAGGATCCGTCGACCGGGACCGAGGTCGGTCGCATTGCGCGCGGTGCAGACGCTGACATCGACGCCGCGGTCCGGGCGGCGCGCGCCGCACTCGCCGGCGCGTGGGGACGGCTTGCCGGCTTCGAGCGCGGCCGGCTGCTCGCCGCCCTCGGCCGGCTGGTCCGCGAACGCGCCGAGATGCTCGCCGGGCTCGAGGCGCTCGACGTCGGCAAGCCCCTGACCCAAGCGCGGGCGGACGCGCTCGCGCTCGCGCGCTATCTCGAGTTCTATGGCGGGGCGGCCGACAAGCTGCACGGCACGACGATTCCGTACCTTGCCGACTACACCGTCTACACGCTGCGCGAGCCGCACGGCGTCACGGGGCACATCATCCCGTGGAACTACCCGATGCAGATCATCGGGCGGTCGGTCGGCGCGGCGCTGGCTGCCGGGAATGCGGTGGTGATCAAGCCGGCCGAGGAAGCCTCGCTCACCACGCTCGCCGTCGGGCGCATGGCGACCGAGATCGGCTTTCCGGCCGGCGCGATCAACGTCGTGTCGGGACTCGGGCCCGAGGCCGGGGCGGCGCTCGCCGCCCATCCGGGCGTCAATCACGTCTCGTTCACGGGCTCCGTCGAGGTCGGAATCGCCGTGCAGACCGCGGCGGCCCGCCACGTGGCGCCGGTCACGCTCGAGCTCGGCGGCAAGTCGCCGCAGCTCGTGTTCGATGACGCCGACCTCGAGGCAGCGCTGCCGGTGCTGGTCCGCGCCGGCCTGCAGAACGCCGGCCAGACCTGCTCGGCGAGCTCGCGCCTGCTGATCCAGCGCGGTGTATACGGGCGCGTGGTCGAGGCGCTTGCAGAGCGCTATCGTGCGCTGCGCGCCGGGCCTGCTAGCCGCGACCTCGACCTCGGACCGCTGATCTCCGCGGCTCAGAAGGCGCGCGTGACGGGCCTCGTCGACGCCGGGCTCTCGGCCGGGGTCGCCACGCTCGCGCGCGGCGAGGTGAGCGCGGATGCACCCTCCGGCGGCCATTACCTCGCGCCCCTGCTGCTGGGGCCGGTCGCGCCCGACGATCGTCTGGCGCAGCAGGAGATCTTTGGACCCGTGCAGGTGGTGCTGGCGTTCGACACCGAGGAGGAAGCGGTCGCGATCGCCAACGGCACTCCCTATGGTCTCGTCGCGGGGGCCTGGACGCGCGATGCCGGGCGGCAGCTGCGGCTCGCGCGGGCGCTGCGCGCCGGCCAGGTGTTTCTCAACGACTACGGCGCCGCCGGTGGTGTCGAGCTGCCGTTCGGCGGCGTCGGCTGGTCCGGGCACGGGCGCGAGAAGGGCATGGAGGCGCTGTACGGGCTGACGACGGTTAAGACCATCGCCGCACGGCACCGCTGAGGGCGGACGGTCAGGGCCGGCGAGGCCTACGGGGAGCCAATGTGCGACTGACAGGCAAGACGGCCATCATCACGGGCGCGGGTTCCGGGCTCGGCGCGGGAATCGCGCGCCGGTTCGTCGCGGAGGGGGCGCGGGTCGTGATCGCCGACATCCGGCTCGACGCGGCGCGGCAGGTGGCCGACGAGCTCGGATCGAGCGCCGTCGCGCTCGCGGTCGACGTCGCCGATGCGGCCAGCGTCGCGCTGCTCGCCCGCGAGACGGACCGGGTATTCGGCGCGGTCGACGTGCTCGTCAACAACGCCGGCATCGGCCACGTGCCGCAGCTGCTCGAGGACCTCGCCGAGCCCGAGTTCGAGCGGATCCTCGCGGTCAACGTCCGCTCCGTGTACCTGACCGCCCGCGCGTTCGTGCCAGGCATGAAGAGCCGGCGAGGCGGCGCGATCCTCAACATTGCCTCCACCGCTGGAGTGAGCCCGCGGCCGCGGCTGACCTGGTACAACGCCTCAAAAGGCTGGGTCATCACCGCCACGCGGTCGATGGCGGTCGAGCTCGCGCCATTCGGCATCCGGGTCAACGCACTGAACCCGGTGGCCAGCGACACGCCGCTGCTGAAGACATTCATGGGAGCCGACACGCCCGAGACCCGCGCGCGGTTCCTCTCGACGATTCCGCTCGGACGCTTCGCAACGCCCGAGGACATGGGCTACGCCGCGACCTACCTGTGTTCCGACGAGGCGAGCATGGTCACGGGCGTCGCGCTCGAGGTCGACGGCGGACGCTGCATCTAGGACATGAGGAGAGGCCCGTGCGCCCGGGATCCTTGAACCTGATTACCGACGTCGCGGGGCTCGCGGTCGGGCACGCGACCGACGAGCGCGCCGCGACCGGTGTCACGACACTGATCGGAGCGCGACCGCTCGCCGCCGCCGTCGACGTCCGCGGCGGTGCGCCCGGCGCGCGCGAGACCGATGCGCTCGCCCCGGACGCGCTCGTCGGCCACGCCCATGCCATCGTGCTGGCGGGCGGCTCGGTGTTTGGCCTCGCCGCGGCCGACAGCGTCGCGACGGAGCTGTCCAAAGCGGGCATCGGCTTTCGGCTCACCGAGCACACGCACGCGACCCCGATCGTCCCGGCGGCCGTGCTGCACGACCTCGGCCACGGTGGCGACAAGCACTGGTCGGAGCCCCCGTACCGGGAGCTCGGTCGCGAATCGCTCAGGGGCGCCGGCACCGACTTCGCGCTGGGCGCAATCGGTGCCGGCCGGGGTGCGCGGGCCGGACAGGTCGCCGGAGGCATCGGCTCGGCCTCGCTCGAGCTCGGCGACGGCCTCGTGGTCGGCGCGCTGGTGGCCGTCAATTCGATCGGCAGCGCGCTGATGCCAGACGGCAGAACCTTCTGGTCCTGGCCGTTCGAGATCGACACGGAGTTCGGCGGCGAGCGGCCGCGCGCGGGTGTGTCTGCCGTGGACCCGGCACCCGCGGAGTCGCGGCTCGCGCTCATCGGACAGCTACGCGCCGGTACCAGCACCGTGATCGGCATCGTCGCGACCTCGGCGCCGCTGACCGGCGCCGAGTGCCGCCGCCTTGCTGTCATGGCTCACGACGGCATCGCGCGCGGCGTGCGGCCGTCGCACACGCCGTTCGACGGCGACGTCATTTTTGCGGTCGCGACGGGACTCACGCGGCTCGCCGAGGACCGGCTGCGCGCAGCGCACGTCGCCCGCCTCGGCTCGGCGGCGGCCGACTGCATGGCGCGAGCGATCGCCCGCGGTGTCTACGCGGCAAACCGCGCACCGCACGCAGTGCCCGGCCGCTGAGCGGCCCCCGCCCACCGCCGGCGGGCGCGTGAGGAACTCGAGCTGTGATTCGACCGGATTGGCTGGGCAGTCGGCAGCGCAATCACGGTCGCGCCGCCGCGCCTGGTGGCGCCGCGAGCGTTCGAGCGGGCCTCGGGATTGTGCGCTGCAGCACAGCATCTGTCGCGACCGGAATACACCGTGTTCGCCGGGCGATCGCTGGCGCGCCCTCGACCGCCGCTCGCCGATCCGCCAGAGTCGCGCCTCGACCCGGGTGTCTCCTGCTGGCGACGCTGTTTGACCGCGCCAGCCGGCGCCAGTACCGTCTGGTCGTCTACCGGCCGCTCAAGAGGACCTCATCATGGCATTCTTCAAGGACACAGCTATCGGACCCAAGGACAGCATTGCGCCCGCTCGCGACCTGCCACATCGCGAGCCAGACCGCAGCCCGGCCGCGGTCCCGGTACTCGACACGCCGCGTCGTACGGCGGAACGCGCCGAGGCGCGCGCGGAGGGCAAGGAGTCGTTCATCGCTGCGGAACTCACGATCGACGGCAAGATCGAGGGAGTCGGCAGCGTGCGCATCGCCGGTCGCTTCAAGGGCGATGTGCAGGTGCAGGGGAACCTGACGCTCGACTCGGGCGCGCACCTGACCGGCCAGGTCAAGGCACGCCACGTCACGGTGAGTGGCGAGCTGCACGGCAACATCGACGGCGCGCAGCGCGTGGAGCTGCTCGACGGTGGGGTACTCGTGGGCGATGTCAAGGCGGGGTCGCTGACCGTCGCGTCCGGCTCGCGCATGCGCGGCCAGGTCGAGTTCGGCTGGGACGACAAGGGCGCACCACGTCCGGAGTTCACCAAGGGCAACGGATCCGGCGGATGAGCGCACAGCGCCCGTCTGTTGCGGGCAAGACGCGCGCCTGTCCCCACTGCAAGGCGACGATACTCGAGAGCGCGAGCGTCTGCCCGGCCTGCCGGCATTACCTGCGCTTCGATGCGGCGGCGCAGCCTGTCGTGTCGCCGAGCGTGCAGGCCTTTCGCGTCGAGGGCGTCATCCGAAACCACGAGCCATCCCGCCACTGGGAGTATGCCGTCGTCGTGACGATCCGTAACGAGCGCGGCGAGGAGGTCCGCCGGCAGGTCGTCAACGTCGGCGCCCTGGAGCCCCAGGAACGACGCACGTTCACGGTGGCGGTCGAGATGTCGGGGGGGTCGGGCCCGGCGAACTCGACCGGCTGACCCGCGGCCGGCCGCACACCGGCTGCCGCCCGAGATGATCGACTTCCTCCGCCCGCCGGCGCACCACTCACGAGAATCCTCCACCACCACGCGGCTCGGGTTCGTATCCTGAGGCCGGCGGTCGGGGCGCACCTGTCGGAAGGTCACGGTCAGCATGCGCGATGGGGGGATCCTGCGACGAATTCAGATCTGGGGCGGCGCATTCGGGCGACTTGCAGCGCTCGCCGCCATCGCAACGCCGGCGGCCTTTGCGAGTGATCCATCGCCGACCGTGCCAACCCTGCCCGAGGTCGTCATCGGCACAACGCCGCTGCCGGGAACGGCGATGGATGTCGACAAGATCCCGGCGCACGTCGAGACGCTGCGCCTCGGGGACACTGATTCCTCGGCCACGGCGACGGTGGCCGAGGCGCTGGCCGCCCGGCTCGGCAGCGTCGCCATCGACGATACCCTCGACGATGCCTTCCAGCCGACGCTCAGCTACCGCGGGTTCACGGCCTCGCCGGTGCTCGGGACAGCGCAGGGCCTCGCTGTCTACCAGAACGGCGCACGGATCAACGAGGCGTTCGGCGATGCCGTCAACTGGGACCTGATCCCGGCGCTCGCCATCGACCGGGTCGACCTCGTCGGCGCGAATCCTGTCTACGGCCTGAACGCGCTCGGCGCGGCGCTGGTGCTCAACATGAAAAACGGCTACTCGTACTCCGGTGGCGATGCGGAGCTTGCAGCCGGATCCTTCGGCGAGCGGTCTGCGGCGCTCGAGTATGGCGCGCACCGCGGCCCGCTCGGAGTGTACGTCGCGACGGAACTGCTCGACGCGGATGGCTGGCGGCGGTTCGGCAGCGATGCCGTGCGACAGTTGTACGCCGATGTCAGCCTCAGGGCGGCGCACGCGAGCGCCGACCTCAGCCTGACGCTCGCCCGCAACGACCTGCGGGGGCAGGGACCGGCGCCGATACAGGAACTCGCGATCGACCGCTCGCTGACCTTCACCGGGCCGCAGCGCAACCAGAACCAGCTTGGATTCGTCACGCTGACGGGCGCGTGGAGCGAGACGCCGGCGCTGGCGTTGCAGGGATCGCTCTACTACCGTGACTTTCGCCAGCAGGTCGTGAACGGCAACACGACGAGCTATCTGCCGTGCGCAAGCGCCGCGAACGCGGGGCTCATGTGCGAGCCGGACGGCGCGACGGTACTCATCGATACGCGCGGGGCCCCTATAGCCGATCCGTCGACCGGCTCTGGCAGTCCGATCGGCGAGAATGACTTCGAGTCCCTGCAGGCCCACGGAATAGGCGCGGCAGTGCAGCTGAGCGCGGGAGGAGCGGTGCTCGGAGCGCCCAATCAGCTCGCCGTGGGTGCGGCAGTGGATGAGGCGCGAGTCGAGTTCGGCAGCGGCGCCGGGATCGGCGCGATCGATCCGGCGTTGCTGGTCGAAGCCTCGGGTTTGCCCGTCGATACTCCGGAAGGCACGCTCTTCAGTGCAACGCCCATCAGCCTGCTCGCCCACAACCATTACTACGGTGCCTACGCGACCGATACCCTCGACCTCGGCTCGCGGGTGTCGGCGACGCTGAGCGCGCGTTTCAACGCCGCCGAGATCACCCTCGATGACCAGCGCGGCGGAGACTTAAGCGGGCGCAACCGTTACGACCGACTCAATCCCGCCGTCGGTGCCACCTACCGGCTGCAACGCGGCGTCACGGTCTATGCCGGCTATGCCGAGACCAATCGCACGCCGACCGCCAGCGAAATCGAATGCTCCGATCCGTCCCGCCCGTGCCTGCTGCCCTCGAGCCTGGCGGGCGACCCGCCGGCCCTGCGCCAGGTCGTGGCCCACACCGTGGAGCTCGGCCTGCGCCGCTCAGCGGCGCCGCGCCGGGATGCGGGCACCCGGTTCGACTGGCACGTCGGCGTCTTCCGAACCGATCTTGATGACGATATCCAGGAAATCGCGAGCTCCCTGTCGAGCGGCTACTACCGCAACATCGGCGCGACGCGCCGGGAGGGCCTGGAGGCGGGCGCCGGCTACCACTCCGACCGCTATGTCTGCTTTCTGAGCGTCGCGGCGATCGCCGCGACCTATCGGACGGTCCTCAGCGTTCCGTCTCCGTCGAACCCGTACCACGACGCGAACGGCAACATCACCGTCGAACCCGGTGACACGCTGCCCGGAATTCCGGTCTTCCGATCGAAAGCAGGGATCGACTATCACCCGTCCGGGCGCTTCACGCTGGGTGCCGCGCTGATCGCGGTCAGCAGCTCCGTCTACCAGGGCGATGAAGCCAACCTCGGGCCGCGGCTGCCGGGATACCAGGTACTCGACCTGCACGCGGAGTACCGGATCCGCGGGCAGGTCGAGCTGTTCGCGCGCATCCTCAATGCGACCAACAGCCAGTACGCGACCGTCGGCCTGTACGCCGACCCGACCGGCGTCGGCGCCCCGGGAATACCGCCGGGACCGAGCAGCGATCCGCGCATCGATCACCGCTTCGTGAGCCCCGCGGCGCCGCTCTCGGTCGTCGCGGGACTTCGCCTCCGCCTGTAGCCGGCGCGACGCGGTGGACGCTCGGCGCGAGGGCGCCGAGTGGTCGCGCAAAGATCCGACGAGGCGCGATCAGCGTCGCGATCGCACGCGCACTGCCAGCCGCGCTCAGCGGTACTGGTAGCGGTACGTGTACGGATTGTAGGTAGGCGGCACGACCTTGTACTGCGGCTGCAGGAACGCGACGAGGTCGACCAGTTGTCTGACCGTCATGACGTCGTTCAACCCGGCGACGGCCATCACTGATTCGCCTCCTGCAGCCACCCCCTTGGCTGGATAGCCCGGCGCGACCCTGTGCGTCGGATTGATGATCGCCGTGACAAGCTCCCCGTAAGTCTTGACCCGGGTCACGCTGCCGCCCAGTGCGACCGAGGCGGCCCCGGTGCCCTCGTACGCGACGTCGACCCCCTTGACCTGATGGCAGACGTAGCAACGCAGGTCGATGAAGGCCTGTCGTCCCGTCGCCGCATCTCCGGTCGGCAGGCGGAAGCCGGCGGGTGAGTTCGCTGTCTCCGGCGTACAGGCCTGCAGGACTGCCATCGAGGCCAACAGCGCGATGCAAAGTCTCATGACGACCTCCGGTCCCGGCAGGCTGACGAGGCGTGCGCCGCCGGCAAGTTGCAACTGGTCGCTATCGATTCTAGCGGGTACCGGCGGCGTTGGACGGCATGTAACGGTTTGTTGCCGACGTGTCTCGGAAAGCCGCGATCCAGCCTGCGACCGCAGCCACGATTACGTTGATCGAGACTGGATGATCGTCGATCTGCGGGATCAATCGGTCGCGGAGCGCGCTCCCGCCGGTGACGCGCGCAGGCAGCCCTGTTGGTGATCGTCGACGATTCCGACCGCCTGCATGAATGCGTAACAGATCGTGGAGCCGACGAACTTGAAGCCGCGGCGTCTGAGGTCGTCACTCATGGCCTCGCTCCCGGCCGTCGTGGCCGGAATCTCGCTCAGGTATCGAGGACGACGCCGGCGGGCCGCAGGCGCGTAGCGCCACAGGTACTCGGCGAAACTCCCGTCGCGCGTCTTCAGATCGAGGTAGGCGCGCGCGTTCAGCACGAACGCCTTCACCTTGAGCCGGTTGCGAACGATGCCCGGATCGGCGAGCAGTCGCTCGATCCGCCGTGGCGTATAGCGCGCCATCTTGTGCGCGTCGAATGCATCGAACGCGCGCCGGTAGCTGTCCCGTTTTCGCAGGATGGTGATCCAGCTCAATCCGGCCTGCGCACCCTCGAGGCACAGCATCTCGAAAAGGCAATCGTCATCACGCAGCGGCACGCCCCACTCCGTGTCGTGATACCGGACGTAGAGCGGATCATCCGCGCACCACGCGCAGCGCCACTGCCCATCCGCGTGACGCACCACCGCCCGCCGCGCCGCCGCGCTTTCTCGCGCCATGGCACCCCTGCTCACCAACCCAGCCAGTCACGCAGCCGGTACCCCAGAATCGCCGCCGGCATGAACCATGGGCGACCGCCGTACAGCGGTCGCGTTGTAAACGGCAGCCCGTCGAGCGCGGTCTCACCACCCGCAGCGCCCGCGATCTGGCGCCCGATCTTGCGGCCATAATACGTCGACAGCGTAATTCCCGAGCCGCAGTAGCCCATGCAGTGGAACAGCCCGTCGCGGCTGCCGAGGTGCGGAAGCGAATCAAATGTGAAGGCGACGAAGCCCATCCACGCGCGGCTGATCCGCACCCGCGCGAGCTCCGGAAAGACCTCGGTCATCATCGCCTTCAGCCGCGGGACGCAGCGCGTGACGTCCGGCTCTCTCGCGGCCGCGCGACCGCCGAACAGAATCCGGCGCCCGTCGGGCGAGGGCCGCACGTAGACCACGACGTGGCGCGTGTCGACGAGATTCCGTCCATGCGGGATCAGGCGCGTCACGAGCGCCGGATCGAGTGGCTCGGTGGCGATGATGTAGCTGCCGATCGGCACGACCCGGCGGCGGTGCCACGGCGACACCGGGCCCGTGTAGCCGTTGGTGGCGATGAGTACCTGGCCCGCGCGCAGCGTTCCGTGCGGCGTGCGCACGGCGAAGCCGTCGCGGCTCCGCTCGAGCGCGAGCACCGGGCAGTCGGCGTACGCGACCGCTCCGGCGCTGCTGGCGCGACCGTACAGCGCGTTCAGCAGCTTCAGCGGGTGGATCGCCGCATCGTCCGGGTACACGAGACCGCCGTGGTAGAAGCTGCTGCCGATCTCCTCGGCCTGTGCCGCGCGCGGCACGACCCGGATCTGCTGCTCGAGCCCGGCCGGCTGAGAATCGGCGGCGCGACGCAGCACCTCGAAGTGGCGGGGCGTGTGTGCGCCGTAGAAGCAGCCGACGCCGCGCCAGTCGCAGTCGAACCCGGCGGTGTGCGCGAGCGCCCGCAGCTCCGCGACCGCCTCGAGCCCCTCCCGGTAGATTCCGGTCGCGACGCCCTCCCCGTGGCGTCGCGCGAGGTCAGCGAACTCCGGTCTAACGCTGAACCCGACCTGGCCGCCATTGCGCGAGGAACAGCCGCCGCCGATGGGGCCCGCATCGAGCACGACCGTCGACTTTCCGGCCAGGGCGGTCTCGCGGGCCGCCGCGAGCCCGGTATAGCCGGCCCCAACCACGACGACGTCCGCGCTCGCCGGAAGCCAGGCCTCCGAGCCGCGCGGAAACTCGGCATCCTCCGCCCAAAACGACGTCGCGGCGTAGTCGGGTGCGAGACTCACGAGTGACCGCCGCAGCGCGCCTTGCGGCATAGCGCATCCGTCGCGGCGCTGACGGCGCCCAGCATCTCGATGCACGGCGCATCGACGCGTTCAGCGTTCGTCAGGACAGGTTCCACGTGTGCCTCGCCGGGCCTCGGTGCCGCACCGGGATGATGCCGCAGGTCGCGCGACTTGCGCTAACCACCGCGCACCGGCTCCAGATGATGCGCGCGCATCCGCCGCACGCCTGCAGCGACCGCCGCTTCACCGTGACCTGCGATCGCGACGCTCCTGCAGCGTTAAATCAAGCATCACGCCCGGGCCCGGAACCGGACGCGGCTGCGCGAGCCGACCGCGACGCCTGTCCGGGACGCTGACCAGTGGACCGACTCGCGCGCCGGTGAAGCGCACGGCGCCCGGACACGGACGCTGAGACTGTTCATGACATAAGCGGTGAGACCCACGTCAAGTTTGCGGGAAAAAGTAGCCTGACGAGGCCTGTCGGCATCTAGCGACAGGTCGCCGTCCCGTATAACGCTGGTGGTGCAGAGAATGATCGCCGTCGGGCCTCGCCGTTCGCGAAATGGCGGGGCGCGTGACTCGGGCAGGTGTGGGTGACGGAGCGCCGGAGTGTTCGTTTGCATGCTTGATGCTCGCGGGCGGGCCGCGGATTGACGATCGCATCGCAGCCGCCGTCGCACGAGACAGGAATACGACAATGAAACTTACAAAGACGATGGGGATCACGGCCGCCGGTGCGCTGCTGGGCGCGCTCGTGACGATCGGCAGCCAGGCCCAGGAACCGAGGTCAGCGCTGGGGCCGACGGCCGTCATGCGCAGGCCGGTCCTGCATCGGGAGGTGTGTCCCGGCCCTGCGGCGCCCGGCACCGCGCGCTGTCATGCGCACGTGGTCGTGGATGCGTCCGGCAAGCCGCGGACGACCGGCACCGCGACGACCCCGGCCGGCTACTCACCCCAGAGCCTTCGCAGCGCATACAACATGGCGAGCGTCCCCGGTTTTCAGGCGACTCCGGTCATTGCGATCGTGGATGCCTACGATTACCCGAACGCCGCCTCTGATCTCGCTGTCTATCGTGCCGAGTACAGCCTGCCCGCATTGCCCCCCTGCCCGAGCACGGGGCCGGGCGCGAGCCTTTGCTTCGAGAAGGTGAACCAGACCGGGTCCACCACCTACCCCTCCGCCGATACCAGCGGCTGGTCCCAGGAAGCCGCGCTCGATCTCGACATGGCGAGCGCGATGTGCCCCGGCTGCACGCTGATTCTGGTGGAGGCGAATTCGACCAACGATAGCGATCTCGGAACAGCGGCCAACACCGCTGCCGTGACGCTGCGTGCAAACGTCGTCAGCAACAGCTACGGCGGTGGCGAAAGTGGGACTTCGGGCTACGCGGGGTACTACCAGCATGCCGGAGTCGCGATCACGGCCAGCGCCGGCGACAGCGGTTACGGAGTTCAGTTCCCGGCCTCCTCGCCCTACGTCACGGCGGTCGGAGGCACGTCGCTGACTGCCGCGAGCAACGCGCACGGATGGACGGAAACGGTCTGGGACGACTCGTACGGGGCGACCGGCAGCGGCTGCAGCGCGGTGTACGCCCAGCAAAGCTGGCAAAGCACGGTCCTGACGAGCAAGGAAAAGTCTGGCTGCCGGAGGCGCGTTGTCGCCGACGTGGCCGCCGTCGCCGACCCCGCGACCGGCGTCGCCATCTATGGACCGACCGATCCGAACTCCAAAGGCAAACCAAACCCGTCAGGCTGGATGGTGTTCGGCGGTACGAGTGTCGCCGCGCCGCTGGTTGCTGGTATCTACGCGGTCAATTTCGGCGTCACCGGCCAGGTCCCGACGTACGGCAGCAACCCATACGCATACGCGGGCGATGGCGGCGCTCTCAACGATGTGACGTCGGGAACCGACGGCAAGCGCCGATCATCGTGCGGATCATCAACATCGGACACGTACTATCTGTGCGATGCGATCCCGGGCTACGACGGGCCCACCGGTCTCGGCACTCCGAACGGATATACCGCGTTCTGAGTCTCCACTCGACCCCCTAGCGGGTCGTGCGCGGCGTGGCCTCGCGACGCCGCGCCGCTTCCTGTCGCCGTTGTGCACTCGAGCCGGGCACGGCGCGGGCCGCCCCGCGGCATGCCGCGCCACGCACCGCCTGTTCCCGCCTTCCCGGCCGTCGACCGCGACGAGGGCGCCGCATGATCGTGCGTTTCATGGCAAAGCGCGACATCATTGCAGCACACGCCTGACCCAGCCGGCGAGCGCCTCGAGGAGCGCGGGTGAGTCACGACTACCTCGGAAATCCCGTCACCGGCGATCGCGACGCGACGCTGGCCGGCATCGATGACTTCGTCGGCGGCTTCCTCGGCTACGAGGAGCGAATGCTCAACATCCTCGCTGCCGCCGACGCCGACCCGGGCTCGTGTCTCGCCAATGCCTACGCCGGCTGGCTGTGGATGTTCCTCGAGGCCCCGGAGGCGCCGGCCCGCGCCGCAACCTACCTGGAACGCGCCGAGCGCACCGCTCCGCTCGCCAACCGGCGCGAGCAGCTGGCGACCGAGGTGCTCGGCGCCTGGTGCGCGGACGACGTCGTCAAGGCCGCGCGACTCGCCGACGAGATTCTGACGCGGGAGCCACGCGATCTCGCGGCACTCAAGCTCCACCAGTACTTCGACTTCAATCGCGGCCTGTGCCCCGAGATGTTGCGTGTCGCGCTCGCGAGCCTGCCCCATGCCGGCGACATCCCGCAGCTCCACGGCATGCTGGCCTTCGCCTATGAGCAGTGCCACCTGCTCGGGGAGGCCGAAGCAGCGGCCCGCACGGCCCTGCGGATGCAACCGCGCGAGCCGTGGGCCCAGCACGCGCTCGCGCACGTGATGCTCACGCAGGGCCGGATCCTTGAGGGCATCGGCTTTCTCGAGAGCATCGCCAGCACCTGGACGGGACTCACCTCGTTCATGTACACGCACAACTGGTGGCACCTGGCGGTCTTCTACATCAGCGAAGGGCGCTTTGCGGACGCCCTCGCGATTTACGATCAGCACTGCTGGGCGCGGGACCGGACCTACTCGCAGGACCAGATCGGAGCGGTCTCGCTGCTCGCGCGCCTCGAGCTCGCCGGCGCTGGCGTCGACGGGCGCTGGCAGGCGCTTGGCGAGTACCTCGCGGCCCGAGGCGGCGACACCGTCCAGCCGTTCCTGACGATGCAGTACCTGTACGGGCTCGCCCGGGCGGAACGCCCGGAGGCAGATGCGCTGCTGAGTGCGGTGCGACGCCACGCGGGTGCGGCGCCGGAGGCACTGCGGGAGGCATGGGCGGATGTCGCGCTGCCCGCCTGTGAGGGCCTCGTGGCCTACGTCCGTGGTGATTACCGCACTGCCCGGCGGCGGCTCGGGCCGACGCTCGGCCGGATGCTCGAGATCGGCGGCAGCCACGCACAGCGTGACCTGTTTGCGCAGATCTACGTCGATTCCCTGCTGAAGGACGGGCAACGCATCGCGGCCCAGCAGCTGCTCGAGCAGCGGCGCGCGTTCGAGCCGGACGGCGTGCCTCTGAACCGGGCGCTCGCCCGGGTGTACGCGGACCTCGGGCTCCCGGCCAAGTCGGCCCGGGCGGCCGAACGCGCCCGCCGTCCGCGGCGCTGAGGCACCACGCGACCGCGGCGCCGCTAGGGGGCCGCGCGATGCGCCGCGAGGAACGCGGCGACGTCGCGCGCCGACCGCTCGGGGATCTCGACCTGCGGCAGATGTCCGACATGCGGGTAGGTGATCAGCGTCGCGCCGGGAATGGCCGCCGCGAACTTCCGTCCGCTCTCCGGGTCGATGATCGTGTCGCTCTCGCCGTGCAGCACGAGCGTCGGTACGCGGATTGCGGCCAGTGCCTCGCTCGTGGCCACGCCCATCGCGGCGGGCGCGATCGACATCAGGATCGCGCGGTGACCCGGCGCCCGCTGGAACTCGGCCCAGCGGTCGACGAACGCCGGGGTGATGACGGCCGGATCGTAGACGTCGACCTTGAGGCCATCCTCGATCAGCGGGCGGTTGTCGATGTGGCTCAGGAACCAGCGTCCGATCCTGTAGCGGAGGATCCGGAACGCGAGCGGCACATGCGCCGCCGGCTTCTGCGGCCAGCCGCCGGCATCGACCAGGATCAGCGCCGACAGCCGCTCGGGGTGCTTGAGCGCGTAGTTCCAGGCAACCCCGCCGCCCAGCGAGTTGCCGGCGAGCGCAAAGGAGGCGAGCCCGCGCGCCGCGGCGAAGGCGTCCAGCGAATCGACCAGGCCCGCGGTCGTCAGCCGGTAGCCCTGCGGCGCGCGCGTGAGGCCATGCCCCGGCAGATCGAGCGCAATTACCCGGTACTCGGTCGAGAGCACCGGGACCCAGCCCTCCCACGAGGTGAACGAGTCGCCGAAGCCGTGCAGCAGCACCACGGGCGGAGCTGTCGCGCTGCCGGTCTCCTGGTAATGGATGCGCAGGCCGCCGGGCAGCTCGACGAACCCCGAGCCTGCACCCCCGTACTTGGCCTCGAGCGTGGCGTACGGAATGTCCGGGCCGCGCAGCTTGAGCCACGCCGCCACGGCCAGTACCGCGAGCACCGCGACGACAATACCCAGAGCCTTTAGCACCGTCGTCACGATGACACGCCGAGTGCGTCGCTCAGAACGACCAGTCGAGCCGGACTCCGACCGTCGTCGGCTCGCCGGCCGCGCCGATGTTGGTCGCGGGCAGGAAGAAGTTCTTGGTGATGTAGTACTTCTGGTCCGTGATGTTGTGGGCCCAGAACGCGAAGCTCCACGACTTCCCGACCGCCGGCGACAACGCGATGCTTGCATTCGCGAGCCAGTAGGCATCGATCTGGAACTGCGGCGGACCGATGACCTGCGCGTTTGCATTCACGTTTTCCAGCAGGAACAGCTGGTCGTACTTGTCGTGATAGCTGTAGTTGGTCTCGGCCCGCAGCTTGTAATTCCCCATCGGCCATGCATAGGCGAGCTGGCCACCGTAGCTCAGCTTCGGGAAATCGATGTCTTTGCCGTCGAAGTTGACGAGCGAGCTGTTAAAGACGGGTGCCGTGAACTTGCCTTCCTTGTAGCCGACATACTGCGTGAGCTCGAAGCCGTTCCCCGGCGTCCACTCGAACTCGACCTCGCCACCGTCGATCCGCGACTTGGGTGCATTGATGAACGAACCGATGTAGGACTGTGACACGGGGTCGAAGTACTTCGACAGCACCTGCTCGTCCGTGTAGTCATAGTAGAAAAGCGCCGCGTTCACGCGAAACACCGACGCGATGTCCGCCTTGACGCCGAGCTCGTAGGCCAGCAGCGTCTCCGGCTGGAACGGAACAGCGACGCTGCCGTTGTGCGCCGTGAATCCGCCCGACTTCACGCCGCGGCTGATGCTGCCGTAGAGCAGCGCACCCTTCTGCATCTCGAAGTCGAGCTCCGCCTTGCCGGACAGGCTGTCGTTCGTCAGGGAGGAACTCGACGGCCCGCTGAACAGGCCGCTGAAGGTCGAGGTGGTGAAGGCCGATTCGAGGCCTTCCATGTTGCGCGTCTCGCGGTCGGGCCGCAGCCCGAGGATGCCCTTCAGCCGGTCGGTGAACTGGTAGCTCATCTGCCCGAACACGCCTTCTGACGAGCCAGTCTGGGTGTAGTTCGTCAGCGCGTAGCCGCCGAGCCTCTGGGTGAAGTCACCGTAGAAGTACTCGATGAGCTTGTCGTTCTCGTAGTAGACGCCGGTCACCCAGCTGAGCGGCCCGGTCCCGGTCGAGGCGAGCCGGACCTCCTCGGAGAACACCTTGACGTCGTCGTGAAAGAAGATGACGGACTCGGTGTATTGGGTCGCGTCCCAGCTGTCCAGCTCGTGCCGGATGAATCTGTCGGCGGACGTGATGCTGGTCAGCTTGACGGCGCCGAGATCGAAGGTCGCGTTGAGGTCGAGGCCGTTGTTGGTGTTGTCGACGCCGGGCTTCGAGTTCTGCGCGAGTCCGATCTCCTTCGCAAACGGCGCCGTCAGGACGCTCCAGCCGGCGACGTAGGGGTCGGTGTCAGGGGGAATGACCGGCCCGCACTTGCACGCCGGTGTGAACGGGGCGAGCAGCTGCATGCCGTAGTCGTCCGACTTGTCGAGCGAGGAGTGCAGCGTCAGGCGCAGGCTGGTGCCCGCGGCCGGGTTCCATTCCAGCTGGGCACGGCCAGAGACCTTGTCCTTGTTACCGAGCGTGTCGCCGGTCGCGCGGTTCCACTGCCAAGACCCGCCCTGCTCGGTGCCGAGCGACAGTCGGCCGAGCAGGTTCTCGGCGAGCGTACCGGACACGAAACCCTCGGCATTCAGTGCATTGAACGAGCCGTAGTCGATGCTGAAGCCGGCGTGTGTCTCGGCCGTCGGCTGGTTGATGATGAAATTGACCGCACCACCGGTGGTGTTGCGGCCGTAGAGGGTACCCTGCGGGCCGCGCAGCACCTCGATGCGACTGAGGTCGAACAGCTCCCCCTGCGTCTGGATCGGAAACGGCAGCGCCACGTCGTCGACCGTGATGCCGACCGGCGAGGTGTTGTTCGAGGTGTAGTCGATGAACCCGACGCCGCGCAGCCGGAACTGGGGCTGGCCGCTGCCGAATGCCGGCTCGACCTCGAGGCTGGGTGTGACATTCTGCAGGCCGTTGACCTTCTCGACAGCCCCGTCCTTCAGCGCCTGCTCCGAGAGGACGGAGAGCGCGATGCCGATGTCCTGAGCGGACTCCTCACGGCGCTGCGCGGTGACGATCACTTCCTCGAGCCTTCCCGCCTCGGCGCTGGGCTGCGCTGAGGTATCGGCGGCGCGGGCGTCGCCGAGGATGCCGGCAATGGCGGTCGCGAGGGTGAGTCCAATGAGAAGGCGGCGTTTCATAGATCGTGCTCCCTGATGACCCGGTCCCGCTGACGGCCGTCTTGGGGTCGTTCGGCGGATGCCGGCAATGTAATCCAGACGGTCCGCTAATGCACGTTGCAGATGCGCAACGGATCTGCGTCGAACCCCAGTTCCCGTGCGCCCGCGGGCCGCGCCGGTGTTGCTCGAGCACGACCACCGGTGGCCGCCACCGGCTCATCACTTCTCGACAGGGCGCCATTACTTCATCGTCGGAATAGAGAAGTCGGCCCGCACCGTTTCCGGTTCGGGCCAGCGCTGGGTGACGGTCTTGAGCCGCGTGTAGAAACGCACGCCTTCCGGACCGTGCATGTGGTGATCACCGAACAGCGAATGCCGCCAGCCGCCGAAGCTGTGGAACGCCATCGGCACCGGGATCGGGACGTTGACGCCGACCATGCCCATGTCCACGTCGCGTGAGAAAGCGTGGGCGAGCGCCCCGCTCTGGGTGAACACCGCCGCGCCGTTGGCGAACTCGTGGCCATTGACGAGTTTCAGGGCCGCCGGATAGTCGGCGACGCGCACCAGGCACAGCACCGGCCCGAAGATCTCCTCGCGGTAGATGCGCATGTCGGGGCGCACCCGGTCAAAAAGCGTCGGACCCACGAAAAACCCGTCCTCGCAGCCCGGGACGCGCACGCCGCGACCGTCGATCACGAGCAGTGCCCCATCCCGCACGCCGCCATCGATGTAGCCGCGCACGCGCTCACGCGCCGCCTCAGTGACCAGCGGACCCATGTCGACGCCCGGCGCATCGGGGGCGCCGACCTTGAGCGTCGCGAGGCGGCGTGTGAGGCGCCCAACGAGCGCATCGGCCGTGCGCTCGCCGACCGCCACCGCCACGGAGATCGCCATGCACCGCTCGCCGGCGGAGCCGTAGGCGGCGCCGACGAGTGCTTCGGTGGCCGCATCGAGATCTGCGTCCGGCATGATGACGGCGTGGTTCTTCGCCCCGCCGAGTGCCTGGACGCGCTTGCCGTGGGCGATTGCTTGCGACTGGATGTAGCGCGCGATTGGCGTCGACCCGACGAAGCTGATCGCGGCGACGCCCGGATGCTCGAGCAGCGCATCGACCGCGGCCTTGTCCCCCTGCACGACGTTGAACACGCCGTTGGGAAGCCCGGCCTGGTTGAGCAGGTCCGCGAGCAGCAGCGATACCGACGGGTCGCGCTCCGAGGGCTTCAGCACGAACGCGTTGCCGCAGGCGAGCGCCACCGGGAACATCCACATCGGCACCATCGCCGGAAAATTGAACGGCGTGATGCCGGCCACGACGCCGAGCGGCTGGCGCACGCCGTAGCAGTCAACGCCGGTCCCGACGCTCTCGCTGAACTCGCCCTTGAGGAGCTGCGGCGCGCCGCAGGCGAACTCGACGACTTCCATGCCGCGGGTCACTTCGCCCTCGGCATCGGCGAGGGTCTTGCCGTGCTCTTCGGACAGCGTGCGGGCGATCGATTTGGCGTGCTGGCCGATCAGCTCCTTGAACCGGAACAGCACCCGCGCGCGCTGCGGCGCCGGCATCCGTCCCCAGGCCACCTGGGCTGCCGCGGCGCTCCTCACCGCTGCATCGATATCCGCCGCGTCCGCGAGCACGACCTCGCGCACCGGCCGGCCGCGCGCCGGGTTGAAGACCGGCAAGCGGCGCGTGGCGCCGCCGGACACGATCCGGCCGTCGATGTAGTGCCCGACGACGGCGGCGGGGCCTGCGATTCCACCCTGCTTGGCGACGGCGCTCATGGCTTTAGCCTCCTCAGGCCGGCACGGCGCGCAGCGCCCTGCGAATGCCCTCGACCATCGACTCGATGTCGCCCACGGAGCTCACGAATGGTGGCGCGACAGCGAGGATGTCGCCGCTGAACCGCACCAGCAGTCCCTCCTCCAGCGCCTTCTCGAACACCCGGATGGCGCGCATTCCGGGTTGGCCCGCGATCGGTGCCAACTCGATCGCCGCGGCCAGTCCGATGTTGCGGATGTCGGTGACGTGCGGCTCGCCCCGGAGCGAATGCACGGCCTGCTCGAGCACCGGGGCGAGTTCGGCGGCCCGCGCGATCAGCTTGTCGCCGACCAGCACGTCGAGCGTCGCGTGCGCCGCGGCGATCGCCAGCGGATGCGCCGAGTAGGTGTAGCCGTGGAAGAACTCAATCGCGTGCGCGGGACCGGTCATGAACGCCTGGTAGATGTCGTCGCGGACGATCACGCCGCCGAGCGGCACGGTCGCGTTGTTGACCGCCTTCGCGAATGTCGTGAGGTCAGGCTTGACGCCGAAGAAGTCGGCACCGAACGGCGTGCCCAGCCTGCCGAAACCGGTGATGACCTCGTCGAATATCAGCAGGATCCCGTGCTTGGTGCAGATCTCGCGCAGGCGTTCCAGGTAGCCGCGTGGCGGCACGATCACCCCGGTCGAACCCTGCACCGGCTCGACGATCACGGCGGCGATCGTCGAGGCGTCGTGGAGCGCGACCAGTCGCTCGAGTTCGTCCGCCAGATGCGCGCCCCAGGTCGGCTGGCCGCGGCTGAAAGCCATCTGCGCCGGATTCCACGTGTGCGGCAGGTGGTCGACCCCGGGAATCATCAGCGAGGCGAACATCTTGCGGTTCGCGGCAATGCCGCCGACCGACATGCCGCCCATGCCGACGCCGTGATAGCCACGCTCGCGGCCGATGATCCGGGTGCGCGCGGCATCGCCGCGGACCCGGTGGTAGCCGACTGCGATCTTGAGCGCGGTGTCGACGGCCTCGGAGCCGGAGTTGACGAAGAACAGCCGGTCATCGGCGCGGCTTGCGAACGCGGCGATCCGGGTCGCGAGCCGGAACGCCGGCTCGTGACCCATCTGGAAGCCGGGCGCGTAGTCGAGGGTGTCGAGCTGGCTCTTGACCGCCTCGACGACCCGGGGATTTGAGTGGCCGAGCGGCGAGCACCACATCCCCGACAGGCAGTCAAAAACACGCCGGCCGTCGCTGAGCGTGTAGTAGCAACCCTTGGCCGAGGCAATCAGGCGCGGTGCCGCCTTGAAATACCGGTTGTGGGTAAACGGCATCCACCAGGCGCGCAGCGCGGCCTCGCGGCTATCGGGGTGCAGGGGACTGACTGCGTTCACGCGGTACTCCCACCCGGCGCAGGCCGGAGTGTCAGGGGTCAAGGACCTCAAGCGCCCGGCGCTGCTGGCCCGGGTTCACCGGATAAGCCTGCGCCCCCCGGCCCCGCGAGGCCAGACACGGTGATCGGTCATGTTCGCTATACTGTACTGCCTAATATGCCTATACAGGATTCACACCCGACGCCGGCCGGCGCCTCTCCCCGCGCGCGCGAGGCGCGGGGCGCCCTGCGCACCCGTCTCGTCGCGGAATTTCGCGAGTCGATCGCCACCGGCCGGGTGCCGGCGGGCGGCGCGCTGCCGTCGGTGCGCGCGCTGGCGCGCGAGCGCGGCATCAGTGCTTTCACTGCCGCCGAGGTCTACAACGTGCTGGTGGCGACGGGCCTGATCGAGGCGCGGCGCGGCCGCGGTTACTTCGTCGCAGGGCTCCCCGCCCCCGCGCCGGCCGGTCCGCGGTCGGCCGCCACCGCCGATGCCCTCTGGGAGCGGCGCCTCGAGGTGCGCTCGCAGCCGATCCTGGTCGATGCCGGCGGCGGCTGGCTCCCGGCCGGCTGGCAGTATGGCGAGGGAATCCGCGCCGCACTCCGGGCCCAGGCCCGCCTGCCGCTGCCGGCGCACGGCTATGGCTCGCCGTTCGGCCTCGGGGCGCTGCGCAGCCACTTCGCGAGCCAGCTGCGCAGCCGCGGTCTCGGAATTGATGACGACGGCCTGGTGCTGACGCAGGGCGCGAGCCAGGCACTCGACCTGATTGTGCGGACGCTGCTCGAGCCGGGCGATGTGGTCGCCGTCGAGGACCCGGGCTACCCGCCCACGCTCGAGCTGCTGCGCACGCGCGGCGTGCGGCTCCTCGGCATCGAGCGCCTCGCCTCCGGTCCCGATGTTGCGGCTCTCGACAGGATCGCCCGTCGCAAGCGGCTGCGCGCGTTCTTCACCAACACGACGCTGCACAACCCGACCGGAACGACGACCGAGGTACCCATCGCCCGACGCGTGCTGGAGCTCGCCGAACAGCATGGTTTCAGGATCATCGAAGACGACATCTTCGCCGAGCTCGCGCCGACGCCCGTCTTGACGCTCGCCGCACTCGACCAGTGCCGGCGCGTCGTGTACGTGTCGAGCGTATCGAAGACGATCGCGCCGACCCTGAGGGTCGGGTTCGCGGCCGCCTCGCCAGACGTCACGCGCCGGCTCGCGCGCGCCAAGGCACTGAGCGCGCTCGCCTCGAGCGAGCTCGCCGAACAGCTGACGCTCGGCGTGCTGACGCTGCCCCATTATCGCCGTCATCTCGAGTCGCTGCGCCGCCGCCTCGCGGCGAGCCAAGCGCGGGTGCAGCAGGCGCTGATGTCACGCGGCGTCGAGCTCGCATTCCGGCCTGCGGCCGGCATGTTCCTGTGGGGCCGGCTGCGCTCCCGCGATACGGTGAGCCGGCTGTGGCGTGCGGCGGTCGCAGCCGGCGTGCTGCTCGCGCCCGGCGAGCTGTTTCGTCCCGACGGTCGCGCGACGCCTTTCTGGCGCTTCAACGTCGCGCAGTGCGACGGCGGCGAGCTGGGGCGCTTCCTCGACGGGCTCGCGCTGCGCGAACCGCGCGGCGCCTGACACTAGGCGATCACGCGCGCCCGGCGGCGGAACCATCCGGTGAGGCTCAGGCGCGCGCGGCTCGCGGGCCGGACCGCGTGTTCGAAGCGCTCGCTGAGGAACAGCACCAGCGATCCGCCGCGCGGCGCGACCGTGACGGGGCCGGTCTCGGCGTACAGGCACAGCTCCCCGCCGTCGTCCGCACCCCAGCCCGCGTTGAGATAGAGCACAGCCGAGACGACCCGCTCTCCGCCCGCCGGCGAGCGGTCGAGGTGCCGGGCGTAGCCGGCGCCCGGCGCGTAGATCGAATAGTGGCACTCCAAATCGAACAGTCCGAGCGTAAGCTCGCGATTGAGCAGCGCGCGCAGCGCGTCGAGCCGCGCGAGCAGCCGCGCCTCGGCCGGCGTTTGCGGCGCACCGAGCCAGCACAGCCGGTCGCCGCGGATCTGCGGACGGACGGCGCGGTCGGGACCTGCGCCGACGGCGGCCGGCCGAAACCCGCTTGCATCCTCGAGCGCGTGAATCCGCCCGCGCAGACTCGCAACCAGCCGTTCCGGCACGAAGTCCGCCGCGACGCCCCAGCCCGGACCTGCGAGAGCCTCTACCAGCCGCTCGGCCCCGGTCGCGGCAGCGCGGCTGGCGGCCAATTCAGCGCGAACCCGGGCGCGCGCCGGTCAGGGAGTCCACGACCGCGGCCGCGCGGGGCGCTCGCCGACGCGCCGCGCCCGGCTTTTTCTCCGGCTTGCCGGGCACCTCCTGCTTCAGCAGCATCGTGCCGCGGCAGGTCGCGGCGCCGCAATGGCACGCGAAGATCTGCTCGATGTTCGGCGGATCGCCCGCCTCGTGCCGGATCATGTAGTCGTAGACCAGCTCATCGCCCGGCTCGATGTCCCGCACCGCCTCGATGAACACGCGCCGGTCCTGCATCACGGTCTCGCAGTTCGGATCGCAGCAGTGGTTGATGAAGCGCGCGTCGTTGCCGCCGACGGCGGCGTCGATGACCACCCGCGAGTCGATCGTGAACAGGAACGTGTGATTGTCGTGAGCGTCCTTGCCCAGGTAGCGGCGGTTCGCCTCGGCGTGCGACACGCGCTCACCGAGATACTCGACGATCCGCGTGCCTCGGCGGATGCGCCGCGTGGCGAACACGCCGGTGCCGTGGATCGCCGAGCGTTGAACGCGAAAGGGCGGCGGGGCGCGGGAGCTGCGCATGCCGGTCTTAGGGCGTCGGGAGTGGCACGTGCTGCCCCGATCAGACGGCGACCGGCGCCCTGATCGCGGCGTGATGCCGGTAGCCGGCAATCTCGAAGTCCTCGAAGGCATAGTCGAACAGCGTCGCCGGCCGGCGGTGGATCACGAGCCGCGGCGGCGGCAGCGGGTCGCGCGACAGCTGCAGGTCCACCTGCTCGAGGTGGTTGAGGTACAGGTGGCAGTCGCCACCGGTCCAGATCAGGTCGCCGACCAGCAGGTCGCACTGCGCGGCCACCATGTGGGTCAGCAGGGCGTAGCTCGCGATGTTGAATGGTACGCCGAGGAACAGGTCGCAGCTGCGCTGATAGACCTGGCACGATAGCCGGCGCGCGGCGACGCAGAACTGCATGAACATGTGGCACGGCAGCAGCGCCATGCGATCGAGTTCGCCGACGTTCCAGGCACTGACGATGATCCGCCGGGAGTCGGGATTCGCCTTCAGCTGCCGGACGGCCTCCGCCATCTGGTCGATGTGCCGGCCGTCGGGCGCAACCCAGTCGCGCCACTGCTTGCCGTAGACCGGCCCCAGCTCGCCCTCGGCATCGGCCCACTCGTCCCAGATCGATACACCATGCTCGCGCAGGTAGCGGACGTTGGTCTCCCCGCGCAGGAACCAGATGAGCTCGTGAATCACGCTCTTGACGTGGACTTTCTTGGTCGTGACCAGCGGGAATCCCGCCGCGAGGTCGAAGCGCATCTGCCAGCCGAACACGGCCAGAGTTCCGGTCCCCGTGCGGTCGGCCTTGTTCTGCCCGTGCTCGCGGACGTGACGCAGCAGATCCAGATACTGCTTCACCGCGACCCTGCTGCCGGCCGGGCGGCCGGCGCCGCGCTCTTGTAGTTGCCGGACGGCTGCCGCGAGCGATAGGCGTGGGCGAGCAGGCCGAGTCCGGCGAGCACCATCGGCACCGACAGCACCATCCCCATGGTCAGCCAATTACCGGCGAGGTAGCCGAGCTGGGCGTCCGGCATCCGCACGAACTCGATCAG
Organism: Steroidobacteraceae bacterium; assembly: GCA_035604595.1. Taxonomy (GTDB): domain Bacteria; phylum Pseudomonadota; class Gammaproteobacteria; order Steroidobacterales; family Steroidobacteraceae; genus CAIKZZ01. Next base: position 60,340 of record DATNIE010000007.1, read on the forward strand.
GATCCGGAAGCTCCCGTAGCCAACCAGGAACAGGCCCGACGGCGCCCAGCGCGGCCGCGGCCGCGAGGTGAACCACCACATGATGGCAAACAACGCCAGGCCCTCGAGGCAGGCCTCATACAGCTGCGAGGCATGCAGTACCTGCGTCGTCCCGTCCGGGCCGCGCACCGCGAAGCCCCACGGCACGGTCGTCGGCTTGCCCCACAGTTCGCCGTTGATGAAGTTGCCGATGCGGCCGGCGGCGAAGCCGAGCATGGGCAAGGGCATGGTGAAGTCGCACACATCGACAAACGCGCGCTTGCGCCGCCAGGCCAGCAGCGCAAGGGCCACCGCGACGCCGATCAGCCCGCCGTGAAAACTCATGCCGCCAAGCCAGATCTTGTACCAGTAGCTCGGATCCTCGGCCAGCGCCTGCTGGCCGTAAAACGCGAGCCAGCCGATGCGCCCGCCGAGTATCACGCCGAACACTGCGTAGAACACCAGGTCATCGACCTCGAGTGGCGTCCACGTCGAGGTCGGCTGGCTCGCCCGGCGCCGCGCCAGCCACCAGGCGGCGAGGAAGCCGATGACGTACATCAGGCCGTACCAGCGGACCTTCACAGGCCCGAGGGCGAGCGCGACCGGGTCGAAACCGGGATAGGTCAGCATCGGCGGTCAGTGTAGCGAAAACCCCCGCCGGCACCCATCTCAGCGCCCACCGTCGAGGCGCGCGACGAGCTCGCCGGCGAGTTCGTACAGCGCCTCGTGGCTGCGACTGAGCCCAGAGACACTCGGCAGCCATGCGAGGAGTCCGTGGGTGATCTCGCCAGTGCCGGCAACCGGCGCCGGAACGACGTCGAGCCCCGTGGCGGAGAATTCACCGAGCGCCCGGGGCATGTGGGACGCAGAAGTGACGAGCAGCACATGCCTCAGTCCGAGCGGCGCGAGCAGCGCGGCGGTTTCGCGCGCGTTCTCGCGCGTCGTGCGGGAGCGCGTCTCGAGCCAGCGCGCATTGAGCGCAAAGTCCGCCCGCAGCGTCCGCTGCATGATCCGCGCCTCGGCCTCCCCCGGCTCGACCGACCCGCCCGACAACAGCAACGGCAGGCCCGTCAGCCGCGCGAGCCGCGCCGCATAGGCGAGTCGCTCCAGCGTCTCCCCCTGAACCACGGTGTGCTCCTCGCCCGCGGCGTTGCGGCGGACACCGCCCGCCAGTACGACGATCACGTCCGCGGATGGCGGCTGCCCGAGATCGAGCGGCGGGTAGCGTTCGGCGAGGCGATTTAACACGTCACCGACGAGCGGGACCGACAACAGCAGCAGCGTGCCAAGGCCCGCGGCAATGAGCGCCCTGCCGGCCCGCGGCGCCCGGCCGAGCAGCGCGAGTCCTGCACAGCCGAGCAACAGCGAGCCGCCCGGCGGCAGCACGAGCGCGCGACACACGGCGCGCACCGCCAGATCAGCGTCCATCGGTGCGATTCAATCGTTTGTGACGCGGCACAAGAATGCCTTCAGGTAGCGGGACTCGCGGATCGCCGGGTGTACGGGATGGTCGGGCGACTGGCCGCCGCTCGCCAGCACCTGCACGAAGCGGCCGAGGTGCCGGCCGGCCTTCTGGATTGCCTCGAGCAGCGCGTCGGGCTCGAGGTGATAGGAGCACGAGCACGATACCAGCAGCCCGTCGCGCGCCAGCAGCTGCATCGCGAGCTGGTTGAGGCGCTTGTACGCCGCCTCGCCCTTGCCGGCGTCCTTGCGGCGCTTGATGAATGCCGGCGGATCGACGATCACGAGGTCGAAGGTCTCGCGCGCCGCGTGCATCTGCTCGAGCGCTTCGAAGGCGTCGGCCTTGAGGAGCTTGAGCGTGACACCGTTGCTGGCCGCATTGCGGGCCGCGGCCTCGAGCGCCGGCGCCGAGGAGTCGACGCAGGTGACCTCTGCACCGCCGCGCGCGGCGTGTACGCCCCAGGCGCCGACGTAGCTGAACAGGTCCAGCACCCGGCCGGTCCCCTTGGCGAGCGCCAGGAACTGGTGGCGGTTCGCGGCCTGGTCGTAGAACCAGCCGGTCTTCTGGCCGGCGGCCAGCGGGGCGATGAAGCGACAGCCGTCCGCGAGGATCTCTAGCTCGGCGGGGAGTGCGCCGCGCGCCGCTTCGACGTATTTGGGAAGCCCCTCGAGGTCGCGCGCCCCGGAGTCGTTCTTCAGGACGATGACGGCGGGCTTCACGACCTTCTCGAGCGCCGCGACGATCGCCTCCTTCTGCGCCTCCATTCCGGCCGTGCCGATCTGGATCACGAGCGTCGCGCCATAGCGATCGACGACGAGGCCCGGGAGCCCGTCGGACTCGCCGTGGACCAGCCTGTAGTGCGGGCTTGCGTAGAGCCGCTCGCGCAGCGCGAGCGCGACCCGCAGCCGATGGACGAGGAGCCCAGGACCCGGTGGATAGGCGGCGTGCCGGGACAGGATCCGCGCCGCGATCAGCGAGTGCGGATTGACGTACGCGTAGCCCAGGAACCGGTCGCGGTCCGAGCGCACCGCCGCAAGGCTGCCAGGCGCGAACTCGGTGAGGGGGGTCGCGGCGGTATCGATCTCGTTGCTGAAGATCCACAGGTGCCCGGCCGCAACACGCTTGTCCTCATGGCGTTTCAGCTTCAGCACCGGGTAGGCGGTCTCGCCCAGGGCGGCGGGTTCAGCGTCGGGAGCATCGCTCATCATGGTCTCTCGGAGCGGTCGGCCGCGGGCGCGCGGCGGTCGCGTATAGTGACCGGGCGACGGCATTCTAGCCGACGCGCGTGCCGTTCCCGGATTCACACGATGCATCCAGCGCCCGGTCCTCCGCGCAACCGTCTTGCGAGCGAGACGAGCCCTTACCTGCTGCAGCATGCGGGCAACCCCGTCGACTGGTACCCGTGGGGGCCCGAGGCGCTCGAGCGCGCCCGGCGGGACGACAAGCCGATTCTGCTGTCGATCGGCTACTCGGCGTGCCACTGGTGCCACGTCATGGCGCACGAGTCCTTCGAGCACGGGCCGACGGCGACGCTGATGAACGAGCTCTACGTCAATATCAAGGTCGACCGCGAAGAGCGCCCGGATCTCGACCGCATCTACCAGATCGCCCAGCAGGTCCTGACGCAGCGCACCGGCGGCTGGCCGTTGACGATGTTCCTCGCTCCGGAGGACCAAGTGCCGTTCTTCGGCGGCACGTACTTTCCGCGCGAGCCGCGCCACGGCATGCCCGCGTTTGCAGATCTGCTGCGCAAGGTTGCGGCCTACTTCCGCGAGCAGCGCGCGGCAATACGCGGGCAGAACGGCCGGCTGCTGTCGGTGTTCGAGAGCCTCGCGCCGGCGGCGGCCGCGACGGACACTCGGCTCGACGCCGGGCCGCTCGAGCGCGCGCGGGCGATGCTGCAGGCGAACTTCGACGCCGAGTTCGGGGGATTCACCGGCGCCCCGAAGTTCCCGCATCCGGGATTCAGCGAGCGACTGCTCCGCCAGTGGTCGGCGACCGCCCTCGCGGACCCGCCGGACCTGCAGGCCCTCTACATGGCGACGCTGACGCTGACCCGGATGGCGGAAGGCGGCCTCTATGATCACGTCGGCGGCGGCTTTGCGCGTTATTCCGTCGACGCGTACTGGATGATTCCGCACTTCGAGAAGATGCTCTACGATAACGGGCCGCTGCTCGCGCTTTACGCGGATGCCGCGACCGCGACCGGGGACGCGCTGTTTCGCGCGGCCGCGAACGGAACGGCCAACTGGGTGCTCCGCGAGATGCAAGCACCGGCGGGCGGGTTCTACTCAAGCCTCGACGCCGACTCCGAGGGCGAGGAAGGAAAGTTCTACGTCTGGGACCGGGCCGAGGTCGAACGGCTCGTGACGCGAGAGGAGTATGCGGCGCTAACGCGCCGCTTCGGCCTCGACCGGGATCCCAACTTCGAGCACCGCTACTGGCACCTGCACGCCTTCGTCGCCGTCGATGTGATCGCCGGCGCGGCCGGGGTCGAGACCGGCGTGATCGAGGCGCGCCTCGCGAGCGGGCTCGCCAAGCTCTACACGGCGCGCGAGGCGCGCATCAGGCCCGGGCGCGACGACAAGATCCTGAGCTCGTGGAACGGGCTCATGATCCGCGGACTCGCGAACGCCTCGCGGGCGCTCGGGCGCGATGATCTGGCAGTGAGCGCAACCCGCGCGGTCGATTTCCTGAAAGCTGCGCTGTGGCGGGACGGGCGCCTGTTCGCGACCCACAAGGACGGGCGTTCGCAGCTGCCGGCGTACCTCGATGATTACGTGTTCGTGGCCGAGGCGCTCCTCGAGCTGCTCGCCACGCGCTGGCGGAGTGCGGATCTTGAGTTTGCAATCGCGCTCGTCGAGACCGCGCTCGAGCACTTCGAGGACCGCGCGCTCGGCGGGTTCTGGTTCACGGCCGACGATGCCGAGCCCCTGATCCACCGCTCGAAGTCCTTCGCGGACGAGGCATTGCCGGCCGGAAACGGCGTCGCCGCCCGGCTGCTCGGCCGCCTCGGCCATCTGCTGGGCGAGCCGCGCTATCTCGACGCCGCCGAGCGCACGCTGCGTGCGGCGTGGAGCGCGATCGAGCGCTACCCCCCCGGGCACGGCTCACTGCTCGATGCGCTCGAGGAATGGCTGACGCCGGTCGAAAGCGTGATCCTGCGCGGGCCCGAAGCGGCGATACGCGAGTGGCGGGCCGAGCTCGCGCGCCTGTACGCACCGCGCCGCATGGTGTTTGCAATTCCGGATGCGGCGGAGGATCTGCCGCCGGCTCTTGCGACGAAGAGTTCGGGCACGGGCCCGCTCGCGTACCTGTGCCGGGGCTCGATCTGCGAGGCGCCGTTCGACTCGCTGCCGGCGCTGCTGCGCCGGCTCGGCGACGGGATTGCCGGCCGGGAGACGCCAGATCGCGTCCCGGCTGGCGACTGACCGCCTGCCGCGCTGATCCGCGACGCAACCTGGGGCGGCGCGCCTCAGGCCGGCTCTGCGAACGCGCTGCGCAGGCGCTCGAGGAGCGCCGCGTGGACATCGGGCGCGAAGCGCGGCGCGCGACTCCAGTCGTAAGCCCACGGCTGGGCCGTCGCGAGCGCCGTGGGCTCATCGTGCCGGCGCGGGAAGATGTGCGCGTGCAGGGCGGGTTCGAGGTTGCCGAAGATCGCGTAGTTGATCCGGGTCGTGGCCGTGGCCGCGAGCAGCACGTCGCCCACTCGGGCCATATCCGCTAGAAACGCCGTGCGGCCGGGCGCATCGAGGGAATTGAGCTGCGGGACGACGGGGTCCGGAAGCAGCAGGGAGTAGCCCGGGATGACTTGTGGATCACCCAGCACAACCCAGCCGGACGCAAGGCGCGCGATGTACGTCGGCTCATTTCCCGCACGCAAGGCCGCGACCCGGCGGTGAATGACCGTGTCCGACAGGGCGTTCATCCGTGGCTCCGAAACATGAAGAACACCGCGCCGACGATGCAACACGCTGCCCACAGGTAATCGAGCTTGAGCCCCTGCTTAAGGTACAGGAGCGCGAACGGGACGAACACGGCCAGCGTGATGACCTCCTGAAGAATCTTGAGCTGCGGCACAGTCATCACGGTGTACCCGATCCGATTGCCGGGGACCTGCAGCAGGTATTCAAAGAGCGCAATCCCCCAAGAGACCAGGGCCGCGATCCACCACGGCCGATGGCTCAGCTCCTTAAGATGCGCATACCAAGCGAAGGTCATGAACACATTGGACAGGGACAGCAGGATGATGGTCTGGCCGATCTGAGGCACGCACAACTCCCTGGGACCGCCCGGTCCCGTCAGGCCGAGATCCGCTCCAGCGCACGCAGGCCCTCGGCATCCGGCGGCGCGAGTTTGAGAACGAAATCGAAACGGTCGATCGCGAGGCACAGCTCGAAGTCGCGTTCCGGCGCCCAGGTCGCCGCCGGGTCGAAGAACTGCGCCGCCGCGGGCGCGCCTCGCAGCCGGTCCGCGATTCCGGCCGTCTCGTAGTCGGTGCCGGCAAGGCGCGCGGCGATCAGCTCAGCGCAGACGTCGTCCTCGAGTGAGCGCGCGCGGCCCTGGTGGCCCATGCGCACGAGCGATACTGTCTCCGGGGCGCAGGCGGCGAGGTAGCGCGCAATGGCACCGGCGTTGACGAGGCTGCCGGTCAGTACGTGCTGCGCGCGATGCGCGTGCGTCAGGCCCTGCGTGCCCGCGTGGGTCGTGTGGACGAGCGTGCGCCCCCTGAGCGAGGCCGCTTCGATCCGTGCCGGGGAATTGCCGAAATCAAACCCCGGCAGGTCCCGGCCGTAGCGCTCGCCGGCGAGCAGCCAGTCAGGATGCCGGGCCCTGAGCGCCAGGGCGGTGTCAATCTCGGCGACCGGAATCACGCGCGCGCCACCGGCCGCCGCGTAGCAAGCAGTCGTGAAGGCGCGGAATACGTCGATGACGACGGCGCTGCCGGTCGCCTGCGCGGCGCCCGTCACGAAGTCCAGGACCTCGATCCGCAAGCCGCGCTCAGCCGCCGCGATGCGCCGCGCGCGCCTCGGCCACCATCGGCGGCGTCACCGACGGGGCGTGGTTGCCAAAGCTCGAGCGCACGTGCGTCAGGAGTGCCGCCAGGTCCGCATCGCTCAGGTAGCTGAACTGCGGCATCACCCCGCCGTACAGACCCTTGGGGAGTGCGGCGGGCCGCTGGCCGAACATCACCCAGCCGAGGAGATCCGGCGCATCGCCGATCGTGACGGGCGTGCCGGCGAGCGGTGGCTGCAGGCCCGCGACGCCCTCGCCGTTGGGCTGGTGGCAGGCGATGCAATTGGCGACGTACAGGCGTGCGCCGGGCGTCGCGGGCGCAGTCGGGGTCGCGCCGTCTCCGCCGCAGCCGGCAATGAGACCTGCGCCGAGCAACGCCATCACCACGGCGATCCTGAACCGCATCGGGTCTTGAGCGTCAGTGGATGTCGAAGGGCGCCGCAGGCTCGGTCAGCCGACCCAGCGGCGGACCCGGCCCGTGTCGAGGTGGACGAACTGCGACGCCTGATAGTAGCCGACCCCGCCGCGGCCGAGCGCAAGCCCCGCATCGCGGACGGCGCCAAGCTCGCAGCCGACGAGCCGAATGTCGATCGCCCGCCCTTCCATGTGCAGGCTGTGCGCGGCGACGCCGGTCGAGCGGGCGTGCATGGCGGCATTGGTCTCGGGCGAGCGGTAGCCTGAGATCACCTCGAACTCGGGATCCTTCTCGCAGCGGATCGCCAGATCCGACAGCAGATCGAGCAGTCCTGGGTCGATCGCGTGCACCTCACCGCTGCGGTGATCGCGAAGCACCTGGTTGACGGCGGCGAGCGCCGGATCGCAGTACGCGCCATCGCGGCAGTATTCGACCGACAGCGACTCGAGGGTGTGGGTGTTATGGAACGTGACCCGGCGCGGTCCGGGCGGGCTCGCAGCGGCGCGGCCCGCCGACCCGAGCCACAGCGCAACCCCGGCGCCGCCGCAGGCGAGCGCCCGAAACGCTGTGCGCCGCGTCAGGTGCGGCGGCGGCAGGCCCGGGGAGGTGCGGCTGGAATCGGACATGTCCTGCAGTCTTCCTCAAGGATTCCGAAAAGACAAGAATCCCAGGTACGGGTCAGCGGGGCGTGAGTGTGACGACCGTCGCGTTCGCCGGCTCTGCGTTGATCGGCAGCACCCGCGCGCGGCGGATGAAGTTGAAGTCGGTGGCGGAGGCGGAGCCATACGCGCCCATGCTGTGCCCGACGATCAGATCGCCGATCTCGAGCGTCGGCAGCAACAGGTCCTCCGCCACGACATCGATGCCATCGCAGGTCGGGCCGGCCAGCACGCTCGGCTGCCGCGCGCCCCCCTCGCGCAGGCTCTCGATCCGGTAGCTCGTGTGATCGAACAGCTGGCCGCTGAATGATCCGTAAATCCCGTCGTCGAGGTAGTACCACGGTCGGCCATCGCGGCGCGCGCGGCCGATGATGGTCGTGACGCACGTACCCGCCGGGGCGGCGATGAAGCGGCCCGGTTCGGCGATTATTCGCAGGCCCGGCGGCAGCGCCGCAAGCGCCTGCCGAATTGGCTCACAGAAAGCCTCGATCGGCATCACCGGCTCGCGGTACTCGACTGGGAAGCCTCCGCCGATATCGACGATCTCGAGGGACGCTGACCCCGCCGCCCGTGCTTCTCGCACCAGCTGTCCGCACGCCTCGATCGCCCGGACGTGCATCGCGGGGCTCGCCACCTGCGAGCCCACGTGGAACGAGAGGCCCGCGACCCGCACGCCGAGACGCGTCGCGACCTGCAGCAGCTCCGGCACTGCCTCCGCGTCGCAGCCGAACTTCCGCGACAGGTCGCAGATGGCGTCCGGTGCCCGGAACGCGACCCGGAGCAGCACCTCGACACGCTTGCGGTGGCGGATGAACTTGCCGAGCTCGTCGACATTGTCGGCGACGAACGTCCGCACGCCAAAGCGCAACGCATCGCGGATATCGCTGTCGCGCTTGATCGGGTGCGTGTGGATGCAGCGCCCGGGAGCGACGCCCGCGGCGCGCACCAGATCCACCTCGCCGCTGCTCGCCAGATCGAAGAACGCGCCCTCGGCCTTGAGCGCCGCGACGACCGCTGTTTCGGGCAGCGGCTTGAGCGCGTAATGCAGATCAACGCCCGGCAACGCCGCCGCGAGCCGCCTGAATTGCGCGCGAATCCGGTCGCAGTCGACGATCAGCAGTGGCGAGCCGTAGCGCGCGACCAGGGCCTCGAGGTCCGCTCCGCTATATGGCGCATGCATCCGCCCGGCCTCGGGGCTCTCGAAGGGAAGCGGCGCGGGCTGGGCCTTGGGCATGTCGGCGTTCCTTGGGTGACGCGCGCGGATTCTATGCGATTTCTTCGGCGCCGCAAGCGGCGGCTGCACGCGTCAGTCGGTCGCGGATCGCTTCCCACGCCGGACCCTCCGGCGGACTCTCCACCACGATCGTGCCTGCGCCGCTGTGATCGAGGCGCCGCAGGTTCGAATAAAGGTCATGGCCATACTGCACGGCATTGCGGCCGGCGTCGATCCACAGGCGCCCGCTGAAGCCCGCGCGGGCCGGCCCCTGGGCGAGTACGGCGGCCGCCGGCGCGAGCGCCGCCGCGGCGAAGGCGGCGCCAGCCGCGAGCACGAGCGGCGTTCCTGGCGCGTAGTGCGCAGCGGGACTCCCGGGCGCTCGCGGCCCCTCGCCGCGGTCCGCGCGGCGCACCGGGCCCACGAGCGCCTCGAGCTCGGGCACCGTGATGCCGCCGGGCCGCAGCAGCAGCAGCTCATCGAGGCAGCTGACGATCGTCGACTCGAGGCCGACGCTTGAGGCGCCGCCGTCGAGGACGATCGGGAGCGCCGCGCCGAATTCCTCGCGGACGTGCGCCGCGGTGGTCGGGCTCACCCTTCCATACCGATTGGCGGACGGCGCAGCGATGCCGTCGCCAAAGGCCGCAAGCAGCCGGTGCGCGAGCGGGTGCGACGGCACCCTGAGCGCAATCGTCGGTTGGCCGCCGGTGAGCTCGTCGAGCACGCCGGCGGCGCGCGGCAGGATCAGCGTCAGGGGCCCCGGCCAGAAGCGCTCCGCAAGGCGCCGGGCGGCCTGCGGGACGCTGCGCGCCCAGGCGCCGAGCTCCGCGCCCGATGCAAGGTGCACGATCAGCGGATGACCGGGCGGGCGGCCCTTGAGCGTGTAGATGCGGCGGACGGCGTCGGCGTTGCGCGCATCGGCGCCGAGCCCGTAGACGGTCTCGGTGGGGAATGCGACCAGCTCGCCGGCCTTGAGGGCGCTGACCGCGCGGCCGATCTCGGCGTCCAGGGTCGTCACGCTGGCGGCGGCTGCGCCCGCCGCTCGAGTTCGCGGACGAGCCCGAACAGCGTCAGCGGCGCGCAGCCCTCGGCCTTGTTGTTGGCGATGACCAGTGCCTCATTTCCCCGCCCGAGAATCTTGTCGAGGACCGCCGCGACCGCGGCTCGGTTGCCCGGGTCCGGGTCGACGATCCGGTCAAAGGGAAAGTAGCGCTCGCGCGCGGCCTCGTAATCCTGGCCGGGGTGCAGCAGCCAGCGGATCACCACGGCACCGGACAGCCACGCGTTCTCGCCGAGCACCTCCGCCTGCTCGAGCACCGATGGCATGCGCGGATGCACGTTGAAGCAGTGCGTGGCGCCGCTGCGCGCGAGCGCATCGCTATACTCCGGTCCCAGCAGCTCCCTGTTGCGGATCTCGACGGCGTACTGCGGACCCCGCGGCAGGGCCTCCAGGAACGCACCCAATGCCGCAACGAACAGCTGCGGTTCGCGGGCGTACGGAAGCCCGAGCGGCGGGAACTGGAAGAGCAGCGCGCCGAGGCGCTCGCCGAGGCCGTCGGCCACCGGCGTCACGATCCGCTCGATTGCGTAGCCGACGTCGAGAAAGCGGTCGACGTCCGGGGTCACCGCAACGTTGCGGGCCTGGCGGTCGATGGGCGTCGTCAGCGCGGCGTGCGCCTTGACGACAAAGCGAAAGTCGGTCGGCACCATCCGCGCATAGCGGCGGAACTCCTCGGCCGACAGCGGCGCGTAGAACGTGCGATCGAGGCCGACCGCCCCGAGCAGCGCGTGGCGTGCATAGGCCCCGAGCCCGGCGCGGGCGAGCAGCTGCTCGCCGGCGCGGTGCGCATAGACGACGCCCGCCCAGCCGGGAAATGCCCAGCTCGACGTTCCGAGCCTCAGTCCCGGCGGCAGCCGTGCGGGCGCGCCGGCGAGGTCCGCCGGCAGCGGCGCCGTGCCGATCTGGTCGACGTCCGATCCGCCGGCGGCGAACAGCTCGATTTGCGTCGACGGGTCGAGTATCACGGCGCTCGCCGGCAGCTTAAAACACCCAACTTAAGCAAAGCAGCGGCGCTCGGCAAGCAAGCGCGTCACGCTGCCGCACGGTCGGCGGATCCCGGGAGCCGGCGGGCCTCGGATGGGACCCCGACCGCGCGTGCTCCCAACGTCGGCGCCAGGCTGGCGGGCGAGCCTGCGTGCGATAGGCGCGACCGCGCCTGAATCGCGCATCACTCGAGCGAGTGCCGCTCCCAGCCGGACGGCCCGCGCTTGAGCTCGTAGGCCGGCCAGTAGTGCTGGTCGAGCTTGAGCGTGCTCACCTCGACCGAATTGTTCCACGTCGCGGTCTTGAGGCGCAGCGAGGCGCGATCGGCCTTGCCGCTGACCGCCGCGAGGAAGGCGTCGAGGTCCGGCGTCGGCCTGCCGTCGACCTCAATGATTCGCCGGCCCGCCCACAGTCCGTAGCGGGTGGCCGGCGAGCCATAGAGGAAAAAGGCCACGAACACTCCAGTCGGTGCGACCCCGCGCTGCGCCGCCAGCGCCCGGTGCGGCGCCTGCAGCGTCGCGCCCGCCCACAGGACGATCCGGTCGATGTCGTGGCCGGCAAGCGCGGCGGTGGCGACATCGAGGTTGAGCTCCGCGCCGTTGCGCCAGACGGTCAGCCGGACCGACGGCTTCTGCACGGCGCGCTCGACCTCGCGAAAGCGGTTGACGAGCGTGCCGTCGATCGCGAGCAGCAGGTCGCCCGTCTGCAGCAGGGCTGCGGCCGGCGTGCCCGCGACGAGGCGACCGATCCCGAGCGCCTGCCGCCGCGCCGGGCTGTGCACCTCCATCCGCTTGATCCAGGCGTCGTCGAGGCCGAACTTGCGCGCCAGGGACAGCGGCACGACCTGCAGCTCCGCCTCCAGCGACCTGAGCACCCGGCCGGTCTTGGCGAGCTCGACCATCTCGGTGACGACCTCGGCCGGAGTGCCGAGGTTCTGCTGCTGCAGCTCCCGCCCGTTGTCGAAGGCGAAGCTCGACCACAGCGCCCGCACCTCGCCGCGCTTGTCGGTGATCACCCCGTCGAAATCGGCCGGCCCGTTCACCAGACTCACGACCTCGAGATTCGATTCGCGAAACGCGAGCGTGTGTGACAGCGGGAACTGCGCGGCGTCGACCGCCGCCACGCGGCTCTCGAGCGCCGCGAGGCGCTGGTCGGCCCGCAGACCCACGACCCAGACCGGATCGCCGGAGGCGAGTTCGCGCGTCGTGAAGCGCGCGGCGCGCACCGGAGTCGAGCCGATGAGTTTCGGATCGTAGGATACGACCGCGAGGTTGTGGAGCGGATGCACGTACTCCACCTTGCCGGGCACCTCGATCGTCCCGGCGAAGGTCAGCCGGACATCGCCCATCGCAACCGGTACGGTGTTCCGGTCCGTGACGACGAGGCCGCGCTCGGCATCGACGATCACCCCGGTGCCCCGATAGCTGCGCTCGGTTACGCCGGACACCGAGTAGGGCATGTCGAAGTTGATCATCACGAGCGATGGCGCGAGCTTGTCGGCACGCGGATCACCGCTCGCGGCGAACGTCGTGCTCGCGGGCTCCGGCGTGCCCGGCGCGGGCCCGGGCGCGAGCGCCCGACACGGCCACCAGCCCAGCGCATCGTCGCGCTTGCAGCGCCGGGCCGGGAACCACTGCCGGTCGATCCTGACCGAACGTACCTGCGAGTTGCGGGGATCCTCGAGCGTGAAAAAGCGCAGCGTCGCGCGGTCGCCCTGCGCGAGGTCGGCGAGCGCTTTCTCGAAATCGTCCAGGTCCTTGACGGACTTGCCGTTGAACGCCGTCAGCACCGCGCCGCGCGGGACGCCGGCCGAGCCGAATACATAGCCGGGATTTGCGACGTACACGCCGCGTATCGGCACGTTGAAATGCCGCGCCTGCTGGTACGACAGCCGATGCACCACTGCGTCCCCGAATTCGAGGTACTCATCCGGTGTGATCGCATGCAGGTCGCCGACCGGGAGTTCGCGGTCGAGCACCGTACCGCCCCGCTGCACCTCGATCCGGACGGTCTTGCCCACCGAATCGTCGAGCAGCGCGTCGAGGGCCAGGAACTCCGTCACGTAGCGGCCGTCGATCCGCACCAGCACATCGCCCGGCTCGAGCACGCCTTCGCTCGGCGACCCGGGCTGCACTTCCTTAACGACCAGCATGCCGACCTGCTTCGGGAAGCTGCGCCGCACGGCGGCTTCAGTGTCGCCCTTCAGCCCCAAGCGCTCGAGCTCGTCGTATGGCGTGTACTCGAACACGACTTGCAGCGTGCCCCGCGGCACGGGCTTGCCGTCCTGAAGCAGCTTGAGCGCGCGGACCACGCGGTCGAGCGGCAGGTAGAAGCTGGAGGCCGCCTGGCTCGAGCCACCCGCGTTCAGCGCGACCGCCCGGCCCTTGACGTCGATGACCGGCGAACCGGACGACCCGCCCGACGTGCTCGAGGCGGCCTGGTAATAAAAGGTGTTGAAATCATTGTACTTGCCGACCCCGTAGGCCGGCGCGTCCCGGTCGAGCCGGGCGAGCGTCCCCGCTAGGATCGACAGCTGTTCGCCCGCATCATTCCCGACCACCCGAATCTCGGTGCCGACCTTGGCCGCCTCCGGCGCAAGTGCGATCTCCTGCGGTTTCGCAAACTTGAGCTTCGCCGGGTCGTAGCGGTAGATGCCAAAGTCGTGCACCGGATCGCGGTAGACGGGGTAGAGCTGCACCTCTTCCCGGTTCTGGAACACCGCCTGCGCCGTGACGGGACCTGGCGTCACGACGTGCCGGTTCGTCAGGATCAGGCCGCGCTTGGCATCGACCACGAAGCCCGTGGCCTGCGCGGTCGCATTCCATTCGGTGTCGAAGGCACGGGTCTGATCGACCTGGATCGTGACCACGCCGTCGGCGATGCGTTGCAGCGTCCGCGCCCACTCCGGGCGCTCATCGAGCAGCTCAGTCGCGCCCTTCGGTGGCAGCGCGGCAGCCGCAGCGGGCGGCGCGCCCGCGGGCGGGGTCGCAATCGGCCCGGCCGGCTGCGGGTTCAGCTCGGCGGGGGGCGTCGCCTGCGCGAACACGGCGGTCGCGGCCAGCGCGGCGAGGAGTCCCGCCGCAATACGGGTCCGGTGCGTCCGGCTGGGTGCAGCTGCGTGCCTGTCGCTCACAGCGGATAACCGAACGCGGCCTCGAAGCGCGCGGTGAGGTCCGCGAGGTCATCGCCGTGCGACTGAGTGCCGTGGTGGGCGATCTTGAGCCCGCCCATCAGCGAGCCGACCCGGCCCGTCGTCTCCCAGTCGAGTCCGTGGGTCAGGCCGTAGATAATGCCGGCCCGGTAGGCATCGCCACAGCCCGTGGGGTCGACCACGCGCTCGGCACGCACCGCCGGGATGTCGACGACCTGGTCGGCGGTGAAGATGCTCGAGCCCTGCGCGCCCCGGGTCACGACGTAAGCCTTGCAACGCGCGGCAATCTGTACCGGCGTCAGGCCGGTGCGTTCCTGGACCAGTTGGCCTTCATAGTCGTTGACGATCACCCAGCTCGCCTGCTCGATGAACGCCTCGAGATCCTGGCCACCAAACATCGCCAATCCCTGGCCGACATCGAAGATGAAGGGAATTCCGGCGTCGGCGAACTGCTGCGAGTGCCGGATCATCGCGTCCCGGCTATCGGGGCCCACGAGGCCGAGCGAGATCCCGGCGCCGCGCGGCACGATGAGTTCGCCTGCGTGCTGCATCGCGCCCGGATGAAAGGCGGTGATCTGGTTGTCATCGAGGTCGGTTGTGATGAATGCCTGGGCCGTGTAGGTGTTGGGCACGCGGCGCACGTACTCAAGACTCAGACCGTTCCGACGCATCCAGGTTTCATACGGATCGAAATCATCCCCGACGGTTGCGAGCACGTGGCTCTTGATGCCGAGCCGGCTCAGGTTGTAGGCGATGTTGCCGGCGACGCCGCCGAAGTTGCGGCGCAACTGCGGCACGAGGAACGACACGGACAGCATGTGGATGCGATCCGGCAGGATGTGGTCCTTGAAGCGGCCGTCGAACACCATGACGGTGTCGTACGCCAGCGAGCCGCAAATCATCGTCGTCATTGAACCGGGACTCCGGCCGAAAGCCCACACCATACCGAGCCGGTGGCGTGGCCGCCAGCAGCCGGAGCCAAATCGATCCGTTGCGCGCGCAGCGACCGCATCAGCGGTCGAGGAGCTTTCTATTACACACATCTCGAGCGATTTTCGCTGACTTTTTGAGGTGCCCGGGGAAGGTGCTGGACACACACGGCGGCTCGACGAGTCTTTACGGGACGGTGGAGGCGCTGCGCGCCTACAAACACTCCCTCGCTCTGGGCAACGCGAGTTAAACGATGCGCTACTGCGGACGCGACTTTACGCCGACCGAGATCGATCTGATCCGTGAGTTGCTCACGATGCCGCAAATGAACCGCGCCTGTCTGTCGCGCGAAGTCTGCGAAAGACTGGGATGGCGCCGGGAAAACGGCGGTCTGAAGGACATGAGTTGTCGTGTCGCGCTGCTGCGCATGCGGAGCGATGGGCTCATCACCTTGCCCCCGCCGAGAAATCCGAAACCCGTCGCCTACCGCTCCTATCCCCCCATCGAACCGGCGGTTCTCGAACCAGTCACCATCCCGAATATCAACCTGGCTACGCTCAACGTCGATCCGGTGCTCACCAGAGCCGACTCGCTCCTGTGGAATGCGTATATGGAACGTCATCATTACCTCGGGCATCAACTCATGCCCGGCGCGCAACTGCGCTACTTCGTGCGCGCCGCCGGCCACATCGTCGCCGCGCTCGGCTTCGGCGCGAGTGCCTGGAACATAAAGCCGCGCGATCAGATCATCGGCTGGACGAGAGATCAGCGACAACGCAACCTGCACCTCACCGTGAACAATGCCCGCTTCCTCATCCTGCCGTGGATCCACCGGAAAAACTTGGCCTCGCGCATCCTCGCCTTGGTGAGTCGCCGGCTGCCTGATGACTGGCAGGCCCGCTACGCCTATCGGCCGGTCTTGCTCGAAACCTTCGTCGAGAAGCCACGCTTTACCGGCACCTGCTACAAGGCCGCCAACTGGCGTCACCTCGGCGATACCCAGGGCCGTGGCAAGCTCGACGTCCGGCATCGCAACGCTCAGCCGATCAAAAGCATCTGGATTTTTCCGCTCACGCGCCACCTCCAGCGCCAACTCTGCAGCGGGTAAACTCAGCTTGGCGTCGGTCATCGTGGTCATACGCATCGCTCGTCAAAATAAGTGTGTAATAGCAAGGAAGTCCATGACTAACATGACGGGACCAAAGATTTCTTCGCGTACGATCGTCATGTCGTCGCGACAGCGATCGAATATGGTGGGCGCCACGAGAAGTAGGCGTTCGCCAAATCGCCGGTCGTCACGCGTATGCCGCCCGCACCAGGCGAGCACCCCCAGCGCGGCCGCGGGCAATGTAGCCAAGCACTTGCGCAAGTGCTGCTAGGAGATCAATCCCTCCCGGTTAGATCGACGACTCCAACATCTCGATCTTGGCACTACGATGCCGTGCCGGGCAGGGGCCATCCTTACATACCAGAACCCGCCGGCGATCTCACTATTGAATCTTGCGTCAGATTTTCGCCTGGGGTGCATCGGTCGTTGTGGTCACCGCGTGCGACGCAAGTGTGCCAATGTGATAGCGACCTTTGGCGGCGTACCACCACAAACCTGCGCCAAGAATAATGCCGATGTAGACGAACGCACCCCACGTGTTGTACCAGGGCACGCCGTAGACGACTTCGCGCGGCCAGGCCAAGTTGAGTGCCATCCCCGCGCCCCACAGCACGGCGACGATGTTGACGAACATTCCCCATCTGCCCATCGTGAAGTAGCCACCAGCAGCAAGATCTGCGGGGGGCCATTGCCCTTGCAGCCGCTTCTTCAGCAGCGGCCCCGTCACCATCAAGTACGCGAGGTAAATCATGATGATCGCAATCGAGGTCAGTACCGTGAAGATTTTCGGCTGCCCGATGTTGACGACGAGGATCAGTGCGGCAATAACGCCGATAACGACGGCAGGGACAATCGGTGTCTGCGTATAGCGATTTACGTGCGCGAGTTTCTTCCCGAACGGCAGTGCGTTGTCGCGCGCCATTGCGAAGGCCAATCGGATGGCTGCGGTGTGCACGGCCAGCGAGCACACCGTCACCGCGACCACGATACAAACCAGAAAGATCTTACCAAGCGGCCCCCACATCACCTGCTCTACGATGTACTGCAAGCCACCGCTGCTGCTACCGATCATCGGATCATTCAAATTCGGGACCGACATGACCGCGAACACCAGGATCGCACCACCGATTACGAACGACGCCAGTATGGCCCGCAGAATGGCCTTGGGAGCGGTTCGCCGAGGCTCCAACGTCTCCTCACCCAGTGAGCTGGCGGTGTCGAAGCCGTACATCACGTAGCCGGAGGCCAGCGACGCGACCAGAAAGGCACCCAGAAAGCCCCCGCCCTTGCCGGCACCGTAGCCGTTCGTGGAGAAAAACACTCCGGGGCCTCGCGTAGTGCTGAACGCCAGGATGATCGCGATGAGGCAGGCGGCAATCAGCTCGATGAAGACCCCCGCGCTGTTGATCATCGTCATCAGCCTCACTCCGAGCGCATTGATGACGGTGGTGATCACGATCAGGACCGTGCCAAGCACCACGGCATTGGTGGCAAAATCGTAGGCACCACTACCGTCGCCGATGATCTGGAATCCGCTCCACAGCCGCGGCAGGTTGAGCTGCAGCGCAAGCACGACGGCAGACAGGGTGACAATCGACGCGGTGAGCATCAGCCAGCCGGAAGACCAGCCTACGAACCGGCTGCCCAGAATCTTGGACCAGTTGTAGACCGACCCGGCTATCGGGTATTTCGCGGCCAGCTCCATGAAGCACAGCGCGACTGCCAACTGACCGACGAGTACCAACGGCCACGACCACAGGTAAGCCGGCCCGGCTGTGCCGAAGCCGAAGTAGAACAGCTGGAAGGTGCCGGTGAGTATCGAGATATAGCTGATGCCCGCAGCGAAGCTGCCGAATGCCCCGATGCTGCGAGCAAGCGATTGTCTGTAGCCGAAGTGCTCCATGCCGCTGTCGGTTCGACCGGTAGCCTCGCTCTTGAGCATGCCTCTGTCCTCGCTCAAATGGGTCGTCGTCACCGCAGCCCGCCGCTCAGCGCGCTTGAAGTACGCCAATACGTCCGCATAGCTCCAGCCGGCCGCTCCGAAGTCGAGTGGATTGCCGCGCACGTACACCGTGCCGTTGATTGACGAGGAGCCCCCGAGTACCTTGGCACGCGGAATGTGTCTGCTTGGCGTCGGTCATCGTAGTCATACGCGTCGCTCGTCAAAAGAAGTGTGTAATAGCAAGGTCGCGGAGCACCAGCACCCAGTTGGCGACGAGCAATACGAACGACACGAAGACCGCCGCCGATCCGAGGTCCTTGGCGAGCCCCGACAGCGGATTGCGTTCGACACCGATCCGGTCGATCGCCGCCTCGACCGCGCTGTTCAGCAGTTCGACGATCAGGATCAGCAGCATCGGGCCCACCAGCAGCGCCCGGCCGATCCCGGAGCCGCCGACCCACAGCCCCAGCGGAATCACGACGACCGCGAGCAGGCATTCCTGCCGAAACGCCTCCTCCTCGCGCCACGCGCCGGCGAAACCCCTGGCGGTGTTCCGGAACGCGTTCAGCAGACGCCTGAGTCCGCGCGGCTTCGCGCCGGGACGAACCGTGCTGCGCGCGTTGACACTCATGCGGCCGGCTTCCAGGTCAGGTCGAGGTGCTTCGCGGCGCGTACGTCGTCGAGCCGCCGAACCGGCAGTGTATAGGGTGCGCCCTTGACGTGCGCCGGATCGGCCGTCGCCTCGCGCTCGATCGCGACCATCGCCGCGACAAAGCCATCGAGCGCCTCCTTCGACTCGGTCTCGGTCGGCTCGATCAACAGGCACTCCGGCACCAGCAGCGGGAAATAGGTCGTCGGCGCGTGGAAGCCGTAGTCAAGCAGGCGCTTGGCGAAGTCCATCGCCGTCACCCCCTGGTCGCGCGCCTGTCGTTTCATCGTGAGGCTGAACTCGTGCGTCGCGCGCCGTGTCGGGTAGGCAGCGTCGAAGCCCGCTTGTCGCAGCCGCGCGAGCAGGTAGTTCGCGTTCAGCGTCGCGAACTCGCCGATGCGCCGCATGCCCTCGCGCCCGACCATCCGCATGTAGATGTAGGCGCGCAGCAGGACTCCCGCGTTGCCCATGAACGCCGACAGCCGGCCGATCGACTGCGGCAGATCGCGCTCGTCGAGCCAGCGGTAGCGCCCGCCGTCGCGCCCGACGACCGGAACGGGCATGAACGGCTGCAGCCGCGCGGCGACCCCGATCGCACCGGCACCGGGCCCGCCGCCGCCGTGCGGTGTCGAGAAGGTCTTGTGCAGATTCATGTGAATGACATCGAAGCCCATGTCCCCCGGCCGGACCTTGCCGAGGATCGCATTGAGGTTGGCGCCGTCGTAGTACAGGAGCCCGCCCGCGTCGTGCACCAGGCCCCGGATGTCGGCGATGGTCCGCTCGAACACGCCGAGCGTCGACGGGTTCGTCAGCATGATCCCCGCGGTGTTGGGGCCGACGACCCTGCGGAGCGCCTCGAGATCGCAGTCACCCTCGGCGGTGCAGTGAATCTCGATGACCTTCATGCCGCACATCGTCGCGGTCGCTGGGTTCGTCCCGTGCGCGGCCTCCGGCACGATGATCTCGGTCCGGCCGAGGTCGCCACGCGCGCGGTGGTAGGCGCGGATCATCGCGACGCCCGCGAACTCGCCCTGCGCGCCGGCCATCGGCGTCAGCGACACCGCCTGCATGCCCGTGAGCTCGGTGAGCATCTGCTGCAGTTCATACATGCACGCCATGAATCCCTGGCCGAGCGACTCAGGTGCCAGCGGATGGCGTGCCAGGAAGCCCGGCAGCATCGCGTACTGGTTGCAGCCGCGGGGGTTGTATTTCATCGTGCACGAGCCGAGCGGATAGAAGTGCGTGTCGATCGAGAAGTTCATCTGCGACAGGCGCGTGAAATGCCGCACGGCCTGCAGTTCCGAGACTTCTGGCAACAGCGGCGGCCTGCGCCGGCGCAGGGCCGGCGGCACGTCGGCAGCGAGTGCCGGGGGGAGCTGTGCGGCCGCGGACCGCCCGGGCTGCGACAGATCGAATATCGTCGGCTCGGCGGGTCGCGGGGACGTGGTGGTGTTCATCGAAGAGCTCCTGCTCAGGCCGCGCGCGCGGCGCGCAGCGTCTCCCCGAGGGCCGCCGCGTAGGCGGCGATGTCCTCGGAGGTCTTAGTCTCGGTGGCGCAGACGAGCAGCGCGTTGCCGAGCTCCGGGTAGTCGGCCGATGCGTCGAAGCCGCCCGCGATCCCGCGGCGCGCGAGCTGCTCGAGCACCGGCCCAAGCGGCTGGTCAAGCCGCAGCAGCGCCTCGTGGAAGCGTGCTCCGCTGAAGACCGTCTCGACGCCTTTGACGCTCCCGAGCGCCGCGACGAGCTCGGCGGTCCGGGCCATCGAGGCCGTCGCGACGCGCGCGAGGCCCTGCGGTCCCATCAAGGCCAGGTAGATCGTCGTCGCGGTCATCAGCAGGCCCTGGTTCGTGCAGATGTTGGACGTGGCCTTGCTGCGCCGGATGTGCTGCTCACGCGCCTGCAGTGTCAGCGTGTAGCCCGGCCTGCCATCGAGGTCAACGGTGCGGCCGACGATCCGGCCCGGCATCTGCCGGACGTGCTCCATCCGCGTCGTCATGAACCCGACGTAGGGGCCGCCCGAGGCCAGCGGCACCCCGAGAGGCTGCCCCTCACCGACCACGATGTCGACGCCCTGCTCGCCCCACTCGCCGGGCGGCTTCAGGATCGCGAGCGAGGTGGGATTGACGACCGCGATGACGAGCGCTCCGTGGCGATGGCCCCAGTCGGTAAGCGCATCGACGTCCTCGAGCACCCCGAAGAAGTTCGGCTGCTGGATCACGAGCGCGGTGACGTCCTCGCCCGGCCAGCGCGCCAGCGCATCCATGGACGTCTGGCCGGAGCGCGCGTCGAACCCGACGTTTTCGAAGGCGAGGTTCTGGTTGCCGGCGATCGCACTCGCGCATTTGCGATAGGTGGGATTGACCGCGCGCGGCATCAGGATGCGCGATGACTTGGACCGGCGGTGCGCGCGCACTGCCATCAGGCACGCCTCGGCCAGCGCCGAGGCACCGTCGTAGAGGGAGGCGTTCGAGACCTGCATGCCGGTCAGGCTCGCGATCATCGTCTGGTACTCGTAGATCGTCTGCAGCGTGCCCTGGCTCGCCTCCGCCTGGTACGGCGTGTAGGCCGTATAGATCTCGCCGCGCGTCGTGATCGCCCACACGGCCGCCGGGATGTGGTGCTCGTAGGCACCCGCGCCGATAAAGTTGAGCGGGTTGCCGTCCGCGACCGCGCGCGCACTCATCAGCCGGCCGACCTCCATCTCCGAGGCCGCCGGTGGAATTCCGTGGAGTTCGCCGGCACGCAGCCCGGCCGGGATTTCGTCGAACAGCTGTTCGATGTCACTGACCCCGATGGTCGCGAGCATCGCGCGTACGTCTTCGGCGGTATGCGGTATGAAGGCCATGCTGAACTCCTGGTGGACGAGCGCGCCGCGGCGCGCGCTATTCGGCCGTCTCCTCGAGCAACCGCGCGTAGGCGCCGGCATCGAGCAAGCCGTCCACCGCACCGGGATCGGCGGGCGTGAGTCTGAACAGCCAGCCCTCCCCGTACGGATCGCTGTTGATTTTCTCCGGCGCCTCCGCGAGCGATGCATTGGCGGCGGCGACGAGGCCGGCGAGCGGGCTGTAGACGTCCGAGGCCGCCTTCACCGATTCCACGACCGCGCAGGCCTCGCCCGTCGCGAGCGTCCGCCCCGCATCCGGCGTCTCGACGAACACCAGGTCGCCGAGCGCGTGCTGCGCATGATCGGTGATCCCGACGGTGACGCTGCCGTCGCGCTCCCGTTTGATCCACTCGTGACTCTTGGTGTAGCGGAGTTCGGCGGGCACGGTACTGGTCATGGCGGGTTCCTCGCGGGTCGTGAAACGGGGGACTGAAATGCGGCGGATTCGCGAAAGCCGGGTGCGGTCGTCACTGGGGGATGAGCGACCGGCCGTTGCGCACAAAGGGCAGGCTGACGACGCGCGCCTTGAGGCGCTTGCCGCGAATGTCGACCTCGACGCGCTCCGGCGTCTTGGCGGGTACCCGCGCGAACGCGATCGAGCGCTCGAGCGTCGGGGAATAGCTGCCGCTCGTGGTCGCCCCCTCGCCGGCGCTGCCGGCGTACACGGTCTGATGCGCGCGCAGCACGCCCTTGTCCTCGAGCAGGAGTCCCACGAGCTTGCGTGGCACGCCAGCCGCCTTCTGCGCGAGCAGTGCCTCGCGGCCGATGAATTCCCGCGGCGGTTCGAACACCAGCGTCCAGCCGAGTCCCGACTCGAGCGGCGAGGTGGATTCGTCCATGTCGTTGCCGTAGAGGTTCATGCCGGCCTCGAGGCGCAGCGTGTCACGCGCTCCAAGGCCGCAGGGCCGGACGCCGGCCGCGAGCAGCTGATCCCACAGCGATACGACGTGTTCGGCCGGCAGCATGATCTCGAAGCCGTCCTCGCCGGTATAGCCCGTGCGCGCGACAAACACCGACCCTGCGAGCGCCTCGAGCGGGGCGCCGACGAACGTGCCGAGGCCGAGCGCCCGCGCCCGATCGGCGGGTGGCAGCAGGCCGGCCGCCTTGGCGCGCGCATTCGGCCCTTGGACTGCGAGCATCGCGAGGTCGCGACGCGGCAAGACCGCGACGCCGAAGGCGGCAGCATGCCGGCCGATCCAGGCGAGATCCTTGTCGGCCGTGCCGGCGTTGACAACGAGCCGGTACCGCGCGCGGTCGCGGTAGTAGACGATCAGATCGTCGATGACGCCGGCGGTTTCGTTCAGCATGCAGCTGTAGAGCGCCTTGCCCGGAGTCGTCAGCCGCGCGACGTCGTTGGCAAGCAGCCGGCGCAGGAACTCGCCCGCCCGCGGACCTTCCAGGTCGACGACCCTCATGTGAGAGACATCGAACATGCCGGCGTCGCGGCGTACTGCGTGGTGTTCCTCGATCTGCGAGCCGTAGTGCAGCGGCATGTCCCAGCCGCCGAAATCAACGAGCCGCGCGCCGAGCTCGCGGTGCCGGTCGTACAGAGGTGTGTGCAGGGCCATGCGGTCTCCACGTCGACGCCACCCGACGGACCGGTCCCTCCAAAACGAAGGGGCGACAGGCCGTCGCCTGTCGCCCCTCTGTCCGTTGACCTGAGAGATCAAGCGCAGCCCCGGGCTGCGCCGCACCCCTTCGGTGGGTCCGTCGGCGATTACGCCGCGGACCGCTCTCCAGAGCTCGCCAGACCCTGCCGTTGTTCTGCCTGAGCGTTTCCGGGCGGGTTGCGCCTTCGGCGCCGCGCGTACCGAGGGCAATCCCGGCCTCGCGGTCTCTCCGGACAGGTCTTGTGGCGAAGTAGTTATGATACCGCCCCGCGGGGCAAAACGCGCGGAAAATCGCCGCCGCCGGTCGGCGGCGTCACAATCCGCTGAGTGCCCCGATCACCGCCCAGTCATGGAGCCTGATATGACCTGTCGCATGCCCGCCTTCATCGCGTTCGCGGCAGTCGCCTGCCTTGCGGTCTGCGCACCGGCGCGCGCCGCGCCGAATCCGACCGTCGCGCAATTGCATGCGTTGTTCGATCGCGCCTGGGACCAGGACATGCGCGACGATCCGCTCGCTGCCACCGAGGTGGGCGAGACGCGCTACAACGATCGCTGGCCGGACGCGACACTCGCGAGCCGGCAACGCATACACGCGCACGACGCGACGGTGCTCGCCGAGCTCCGGAAGATCCCGCGCGCGGGTCTGCCGGCCGCCGAGCAGCTGAACTACGACCTGTTCAAGCGCGACTATGAGCAGCGTCTCGCGGACTGGCCGTTTCACGTCGAGTACTATCGGGTATCGGCGCGCGAGGGCATCCAGACGCTGAACGAGACGGCGGAGTCCATGCCGTTCGAGACCGTGGCCGACTACGAGATGTGGCTGAAACGGCTCGCAGCGCTGCCGGTCTATCTCGACCAGAACATCGGTTTGCTGCGCGAGGCGGCGGCTCAGAAGCGCACCCAGCCGCGCGAGCTGATGGAGCGCGTGCTGCCCCAGCTCGCAATGCAAATCGTCGACAAGCCTGAGGACAGCCCGTTTTACGCGAAATTCGCGAGCTTCCCGGCCGCGATCCCCGCCGCCGACCGCGACCGGCTGGCAGCCCGGGCGCGGACCGTGATCGCCGAGGCGGTCGTGCCGGCGCACCGGCGCTTCGCCGACTTCTTCCGCAACGAGTACCTGCCGGCGTGCCGCACGAATTCCGGCATCTGGGACACGCCGGACGGGGCGGCGTTCTACGTCAATCGCCTGCGCTATCACACGACGACGACGCTCTCGGCCGAGGAGATCCATGCGCTCGGTCTCAGCGAGGTCGCGCGCAACCGGGCCGAGATGCAGAAGGTCCTCGACGAAGTCGGGTTCAAAGGCACGCTGCAGGAGTTCTTCGTCAAGCTGCGGACCGACCCGCAGTTCTACTACTCCTCGCCGGACGAGCTGTTCCGTGCCTACGTCGTGACCGCGAAGCTGATCGAGCCGGAGCTGCCGAAGCTGTTCGGCAAGCTGTACCGGATTCCGTTCGGCGTGCGCCCGATCCCGGCGACGTCCGCGCCCAACACGACCACCGCCTACTACAACCCGCCATCGGAGGACGGCAGGCGGGCCGGGTACTTCTACGTGAACCTCTACCGACCCGAGGTGCGCCCGAAGTACGAGATCGAGGTGCTCACCTCGCACGAGGCGGTGCCCGGCCACCACCTGCAGATTGCGCTGGCCCTCGAGCAGGGCGAACTGCCGAAGTTTCGCAGGTTCGCCGAGTACACGGCGTTCGTCGAGGGGTGGGCGCTGTATTCGGAGCGGCTCGGCTACGAGCTCGGGCTGTACAAGAACCCGTACTCCCGCTTCGGCCAGCTGACCTACGACATGTGGCGCGCGGTGCGCCTCGTGGTCGACACCGGCATCCACTCGCAGCACTGGACACGCCAGCAGGCGATCGACTACTTCAAGAACAACGCCGCGAAGACCGAGGCGGACATCGTCAACGAGATCGATCGCTACATCGGCTGGCCAGGCCAGGCGCTCGCCTACAAGGTCGGCCAGCTCAAGATCCTGGCACTGCGCGCCGAGGCCGAACGTACGCTCGGTGCGAGATTCGACATCCGCGCGTTCCACGACGCCGTGCTGGCCAACGGTGCCATCCCGCTGCAGGTACTCGACGAGAAAATGCACGCCTGGATCAAGAGTCAAGCCGCAACGAAAGGCCTCTGACCCATCGTTCCAAGCCGGCTGGACGCGCGTTGAACGTGGGTTGCGTGCGCAGCACAACCGAGGGCCTGACGTGCGAGTCAGGCCCCCGGTCGCTGATTAGGCGCGATCAAGAGGAATGCAAACGAGTTCTTGCGTCCTACGATGTGCTGCCGCAGCTGTGCCCGACGCGCGGTCTGGCCTCGGCGCGACATCAGCCCACGCATGCGAAGGCGTCAGATCCCTGCGCCTGCTGCGTAACTCGTGTCGCTGGCGGACGAATAGCAAATCTCAGAATTTGTACCCGAACGAGAGGCCGAGGACCCGCGGTCGAAGCGGCGTCTGCGCGACGATGAACTGATCGGTGCTTACGAACGTGCTGGCGTTCGAATTGCTGAGGTTCTCGCCGTATATGCTGACGGTCCATGGATCCTTCGCGACGCCGAATGACGCGTCGTAGGTCGTGTAAGCGGGATTCTCGAACCGCCCCCTGGAGGTACTGATGGCTCCGCCGGCCGCGATCGTCGGATTCGCACCCGCCTGCGTGAACGAATGGCCGCTGTGGGCGGCGCCGAACTGAGCGTAAGGGGTGTATACGCCGACACTCCATTCGTAGCGCGCACGCAGGCTGAACTGAATCGGCGGCGCATCGGCGCTCGGGGCGCCGATGGGGCCAAACGGGTTGGTGATCGGCGCGCACGTGGGGTTACAGATTTGCGTGATCGGCTTGCCGAAGTTGACACTTGCCGGATTGTTGTCGATCAGCGCCGGCGAATTCGTCTGCGTGCTCTGGTTCCAGGATGCGGCACCCTGCA
Source organism: Steroidobacteraceae bacterium (assembly GCA_035604595.1). Classification (GTDB taxonomy): domain Bacteria; phylum Pseudomonadota; class Gammaproteobacteria; order Steroidobacterales; family Steroidobacteraceae; genus CAIKZZ01. The sequence continues at coordinate 86,375 of DATNIE010000007.1, forward strand.
GCGTCAGCCCGGCCGCGACCCGGGCCATCAACGATGTCTCGACACCCTTGATCACGAAGTTCTGACCGTTGGTGTCGTAGAAAATGTTGCCGACCACACTGGGGTCGAAGAAGGAGATCTGGACGTTGTCCCAGTTCTCCCGGTACACGGCCCCGTTCCACTGCAGTCGATGGTCGAAGAATTCCGTCTTCCAGCCGATTTCATTGTTGGTCAACTTGTCGGACGAATACGACGCAGGAATCGCATACTGGTACAGTCCGTCCGGACCAGTGGCATGCTGGGCACCGCCGTTCTGGTTGAAGCCTCCCGGCCGGAAGCCCTGTGAGAACGTGTAATACACCATCAGATCCGGCGCGATGTGCCAGGTCAGGTTGCCACGGCTCTTGTAGCCGGACTCGCTATCGGAGAGATTCTCCGCGTTCAGGTTGTAGCTGTAGGCGGGATTGTGGCAGCCCCCGGCTGGCACACCCCCTTCGAAGCAGCCGAAACTGGCCAGCACGCTGCCTGCCGAGGAGTTATCGAAGCGGAAATGGCGCGTGCCCAGCGTGAGCGTCAGCACTTTCGGAATCAGATCGAAGTCGACGGACGCAAAAAACGCCGTCTGCTTCGTTTCGCGCACCGTGTCCTGGTAGAAAGAGCTATTGGAGTTCTGAACACCCGGATTCTGGACGGTCGTGCCAGGGAACGTGCCGGTGTTCGTCAGGCAGCCGG
>DATNIE010000008.1:0-216863 GCA_035604595.1 Steroidobacteraceae bacterium
CGCTTCTGATATGGCCCCGTCGTGTCAAGCGGCGCGAGGGGGTTTCTCGCGGGGTTGAGCCGCGCTGCGGTGTGAGTCTGCTGAGGCGGGTTCACTCCCGATCAGGAACGCGACGCGCGAGGACTTGGCGACGATGGATCATTCTGATATCCGCGGGTTGGTTACCGCATTTCATCGGTCCGTCGCGGGGCTGCCTCGATCTAGTGTCGGGGATCATCGCGTGGATGCCCACGTAGAAGCTCCGAGGGTTCCCCTCATCGTGTTCGCGCATCGCGTTGCTGATCGGGAGTGAGTGTGTGGGCGCGTGGTCGACCTCGCGTTGGGTTGGCGGTGAGCGCAGTCAGTCAGGTCGCTGCGGGTACCTGCCGGGCGATGTCCCAGATGAAGCCGGCGAGTTCGCGCGCGATCGCGGTGCAGGTTTTGGTTTGATGAACGCCTCTGGCTTGCAGGCGCCGGAAGCGGCTGCAGAGCCGGAGCTGGGCATGCCAGGCGATGTCGCGCACGGTCTTGGGCAGGCCTTCATTGCGCACGACGAGCTCGCGGCTCATCCGGGCGGGCAGCCGATAGGTCCAGGCGGACTCGATCAGGATACGCCGGGCGTGGCCGTTGCCGGTCTTGGTGATCTTGCCCTGCACGCGCGACTCGCCGGTCGAGTACTCGCTCGGCACGAGGCCGAGGTAGGACATCAACTGCTTTGGATGAGCGAAGCGGGCCAGGTCGCCCAGCTCGGCGAGGAGCGTGACCGCGGCGACGAACTCGACGCCGCGCAGTGCCATCAAGGCACGGACGACTCCCTGCCAGCGCCAGGTAGCGACCTGCTCGTGCAGTGCCGCGGTGATCCGCTCGGCCCGATCGTGGGCCTCGCGGACGGCGCTGCGGTATTCGGCATAGGCGACGTCCTGGGCGGGGTGGTCGAAGCTGACTTTGGCGAGGAAGCGCTCATGGGCCGCCGTCCAGGAGGTCTTACCGGTGTAGCGGTGCCCGTGGCGCAACAGCATCGCCTTCAGCTGCTGGCGCGCCTTGAGCCGGGCACGGACGGCGTCCTCGCGCGCCCGCGACAGGTCACGGATCGCTTCGTCACGCTCGTCCGGGATGACGACCGGCGTGAGCTCGGCGGCACGCAGGTAGCGCGCGAGCATCAGCGCGTCGCGGCGGTCGGTTTTGACCCGCTCGCCCGGCTTGCGCGGCGTCTTGGCGACCGCGATCACCTCGCAGCGGTAACCCCGCGCACCGAGCTGCCGCGCCAATCCGTACCCGCACGGTCCGGCCTCGTAGGCGATCAGCATCCGCTGCGGCTCACCGAGGTGCGACAGCGCCTTGAGAAGCTCCGCCAGCTGCGGACCGGTCGTGCCGACGAACCGCGGCGCAGTACGACCTGCCTCGGCAACCGCCACCGCGATGGAGCCCTTGTGTACGTCCATTCCGACGAAAGCAGTGATATCGTTGTCCATGGTCTGCCTCCTGTGACTGCTGCAGATCACGCCGCCAGGCGTTCTGTATGTGGCTCGGCGCACTCACGTGCGCAACCCACGATATGGCAGGAGGCAGACCGCTTCCTTCTCATCAGCCGCCCCCTCCAAATCGGCGGGGGCCATGTTGTCTAGTCGCGGCGTCCGGCCCGCCGGCGATCGCGTCGGGACGCTCACCCTCGTCAGGCGCCGATGCCGGTCTCATCGAGCACGAACGCATACTCCTCGGCGATCTCGCGATAGCGCTGGAAGCGCCCCGACCGGCCGCCGTGGCCGGCCTCGAGATTCGCGCGCATCACGAGCGTGTTCGCGTCGGTCTTGAGCGTCCGGAGCCGTGCGACCCATTTCGCGGGTTCCCAGTACTGCACCTGGCTGTCCCACAGGCCAGTGGTCACGTACAGCGCCGGATACTCGCGCGCCACGACGTTGTCGTAGGGAGAGTAGGACAGCATGTAGTCGTAGGTCGCCTTGTCGGCGGCGGGGTTGCCCCATTCGTCGAACTCATTGGTCGTGAGCGGGATGCCCGGATCGAGCATCGTCGTGACGATGTCGACGAATGGTACGTGCGCCACGAGTGCGCGATAGTCGGCGGGCGCAAGGTTCGCCACCGCCCCGATCAGCAGTCCCCCGGCGCTGCCACCCATGCCGACGACGCGCCGGCGGTCCGCATAGCGCTCCGCCACCAGGAAGCGTGTGACGTCGACGAAGTCGCTGAAACTGTTGCGCTTCTGCAGTAGGCGGCCGGCGTCGTACCAGGCGCGACCGAGCTCCTGGCCGCCGCGCACGTGCGCGATGGCGTAGACGAAGCCGCGGTCGACGAGCGACAGCACGGTCGAGCGAAATGCCGGATCCTGCGACAGGCCGTAGGCGCCGTAGGCGACCTGGTAGAGCGGCGCGGTTCCGTCGAGCGCCGTACCGCGCCGGTACAGCACGGACACCGGCACGCGGGAGCCGTCGCGCGCCGGCGCCCACAACAGGTCGGTCGCGTAGCGCTCCGGGTCGAACTCGCCGAGCACCGGATCGCGCTTCAGCAGTACGCGGGCGCCGCTCGTCATGTCGTAGTCGTAGGTGGTGTTCGGCGTCGTCAGCGAGGAGTACACGTAGCGCAGCGTGTCGGTGTCGCTCTCCTCGTTGGCGCCCAGGGTCATCGCGTAGGCGCTCTCCGCGGCATCGATCAGGAACTCCCGTGCACCGTCCCACGAGCGGACGCGGATCTTGCGCAGCGCCCCCGAGCGCTCTGCGAGCACGAGGTAGTTGCGAAATGCCGTGAAGCCGGCAATGAACGCATCGTCGCGATGCGGCACCACCACCCGCCAGGCGCTGCGGTCGCCGATCGCCGGGATCGGCGCGGTGAGGATCCGGAAGTTGGTCGCCTGCCAGTTGCTGCGGATCACGAAGCGCTCGCCGAGGTCCTCGAGCTGATACTCGTGGTCGCGCTCCCTCGGCAGGGCCACGGCGAAAGCGAGCGCCGGGTCGTCGGCGTCGGCAAAGCGGTACTCGGTCGACACGGTGCTCTGCGAAACGATGTACACGAAGCGCTCGCTCTTGCTCTTGTAGACGCCGGTGTAGAAGCTCGCATCGTCCTGTTCGTAGATCAGCACATCGCTCGTGGTGGCCGTGCCGAGCACGTGCTTCTTGACGCGGTAGCCGAGCAGCGTGTCGGGGTGCTTCTCGACGTAGACGAGCGTTAGGTTGTCGTTGGCCCAGGCGAGGTCGGGCTCGACATTGTCGAGACAGTCCGCGTACAGCTCGCCAGTCGAGAGATTGCGGATGCGCACGCGGTACTGACGCCGCCCGACCGTGTCCTCGGCCCAGGCCAGCAGCCGGTTGTCGCGGCTGACCGCGAGCTCGGCGGCCTCGTAGAACTCGTGACCCTCGGCGGCACGGTTCGCATCGAGCAGCACTTCCTCCGGCGCCTCGAGCGTGCCCCGGCGGCGCGCGTGGATCGGGTATTCCTTGCCGATCTCGTGGCGCGTGTAGTACCAGTAGCCGTTGTGGCGCGCCGGCACCGTCGCGTCGTCCTGCCTGATGCGGCCGACGATCTCCGCGTACAGGCGGTCCTGCAGCGGTGCGAGCCGCGCGAGCGTCTCGCGGCAATACTCGTTCTCGGCGCCGAGGTAGGCGAGCACCTCCGGGTTCGCCCGCTCGTCGTCGCGCAACCAGTAATACGGATCGATGCGCGCGCCGAACGGCGAGGCGATCTCGAACGGCCGGATCGCGGCGCGGGGCGCGGGGCGGGTCATCGGCGGGGCCTGAGAATCGAACCGGGCCGCTATCGTACCCGACCGTCGTGAAAATGACGGGCGCCGCAGGCGCTCCGTGCTAGCCTCTCGTCGATGCAGTATCCCCCGCACCTCCCGCCGGCCGCCGGCCGCGCGCCGCGTGCGGCGGTGACGGCGCTCGCACGCGGCCTTGCGCTCGCAGCTCTGCTCGCCGCCGGCTCGCCGGCCCTGTCCGCCGCGCCGCCCGCGCCGGACGCGGACCCGGCGCACTTCCGCTACCAGCCGCTGCCGGCGGAGGGCGCGGTGGATTTCGTGATCGATGCCTCGAGCCCGACCTTCGAGTTCCAGAGCGGCCCGAGCGCCTTCCGGGCCTTTGCGCTGCCGCCGCAGACCCATCCGTACGTCGTCGAGGTGCGCAGCTTTCTGGAGGGCGGGCCGGACCCGCGCCGCGCGCGCGTGCTCTATCCGGTGGTCGCGGTGCTGACCGACGACTTCCTCGTGTCGCGGTCCACCGATCTCGAGTTCCTGCGCTTCGACCTACCGCTCTTCGAGCATACGACCGCACCGGCGTACCGGGTCACGCTGCCGATCGACCCGTCCGCCACGCGCGAGCGCTATCTCGTCGTGTTCACGCCGGCGCGGCTCGCCGCCGGCCGGTCGCTGCCGCCCATCACGAACCCCGACAGCGCCGCCGAGGCCGCCCGGTTCGCGTTCCTCGGCGCCTCTCCGTATGGAAAGCTCCGGATCACGCTGCGTGCCGGCGAGGCCCGCACCGCAGCCTCGCAGCCAGCTGCGGAGCCGCCGGGACCCTGATCATCAGCCGGCTCGTTCGCGCTCGAGCCGCGCGAGTCGCGCGCGCTGCGCCGGCAGCCGCCACCACGCCTCGTAGCCGACGAACAGCGTGATCGCGATCACCGCCGGCGCGAATTCCAGAACGAACCGGTAGGCGAGGACCGTCGCGATCAGCTGCTCCTTCGGCACCTGCGGCAGCAGGGTCACGAGCATCGCCTCGAAGACGCCGAGGCCGGCCGGCACGCTGCTGGCGAGCCCGGCGAGAATGCCAAGTACGTAGATGCCCACGAACACGAGGAACGGCGGCGCGATGCCCGCCGGCATCAGTGCGTACAGGATCCCTGCGCCGCAGCACACCTCGATCGTCCCGACGCAGTACTGGACCGCGGTCAAGGACGGCGAGGGCATCGTCAGCAGAAACCGCCCGAGGATCAGCGGTGCGCGCCGACTGAGGATCAGCGCGACGTAGAGGGCGTGCAGTGCGAGCAGCGCAAGTCCGGTGCCGCGCGCGAGCTCGGCCGGCACGTGCAGGATGCGCGCCGCGGCCGCGCTCTGCAGCACCAGCGACAGCCCGAGCAGCAGGCCGAGTCCGACCGGATACGGCATCGCGGCGAGCAGCACCATCTTGCCGATGTCGAGCGGGCGCATCAGCACTGCCGAGTACAGCCGGTAGCGGATCGCACCGCCCGACACGGCGCCCCAGCCGAGCACGTGCCCGATCGATGCCGCGAGCAGCGCGCCGAGCATCGCGCGCCGCGCGGTCACGGGTCCGGCGACGGTACCTGCAACGATCGCCTCGTAGGTCGCGAGGGTCGCATAGATCACGATCACGAGTAGCGCACCGATCGCAAGTTGCGGGGTGGCGATCGCATGCAGGTGCGCGAACACGCCGGTGAGGCTGACGTGCTTGAGCGTGCGGGCGAGCACGCGCCCGGCGAGCACGATGATCGCGACCGCGACGGCGATCGGCAGCGCCTGCTGCAGTCTTTGCGTGGTCGGCATGCCGCCGCTCAGCGGACGCGGCGCTCGGAGTAGTTCTCTTCGATGTTGTCGCGGAAGAAGCTCCACATCGAAGAGGACGAACTCAGGCGCTGCCACGTGTCGGCCGACACACCCGCGTACTCGACCAGCGTTCCGTTCCCAAGCTCGACGCGAAGCAGGCGGTTCTGCTCGTCGTAGCCAATCGCCCGCAGGTTGCCGGCATTGACGCGCTTCATTTCCATGCGATTGATCCAGCGCCGATCCGCCACGGGCCGGGCACCGCGCCTCGCCGCGCGAGACCCCCGTGCGGCCCGTTGCTGACCAGGATCGGCTTCTCCTGGACGGGCGCGGAGACCCGGAACGTGAAATGCGCGACTGCCTTGCCCTCAACCGCGACGTCCATTTCGTACTCGCCCGCGGGATCGCCGGGCGCGAGCGCCCAGTAGAACCGCGATAGCTCCCCGTCCTCGATCAGGTCGTCGCCCTGGGAGGCGACGCTGCGCCCGTCCGCGGCGATCAGTACGTCCGGATCGCTCGCCGCATCGCCCCAGTCGGCGGGCGGGCGCGGCAGCTTCAGGTGCTCCTGCCAGTGGAGCGAGTCGCGGCTGGTCTCGACGTCGACGACCCAGCCGAACACCTGGCCGTCCTCGGCGGGGATGTCCTTGGCAGGCACAAAGTGCTCCTCGCCGTTGGAGGTCGTCTCGAGGATCCCGAACTGTGCCCGCTTGACGACGAGGTCCGCTGCGACGCGCAGCGGCAGGCGCGGTGCCGCCGCCGCGTGGAACCATCCTTGCGGCGGGTGGGGGATCGACTGCTCCTGGCCGCAGGCCGCGAGCGGCAGCGCGCCGGCAGCGGCAAGGATGAGGAGGGCTGTGTTCAAGGGAGGGACCGTGGTGTCAGGGCCGCGCATTATCCCTCAATCGGCCCGGAGGCGCCCGAGGCGGGGCCGGGCGGGTGACGGATCGGTGGGCCCCGCCTACACTCGAGCGGCACCTCTGCTGTCGATGAGACCGCCGATGCCGCGATGCCTGTTTCCCGCCGTACTGCTGGCCGCACTCAGCGTGCCGGGTATCACCGCCCGTGCAGCCGGACCGCCCCCCGGGGCGAGCGCGTTCGCGCTGGCGAGTGCCGAGCTGATGCCCGGCGGGCGCTTCGAGCAACGCCACGTGTTCAACGGCTACGGCTGCAGCGGCGGCAACGTCTCGCCCGCGCTCAGCTGGAGCGGAGCGCCGGTCGGCACGCGCAGCTTTGCGATCACGGTCTTCGATCCGGATGCGCCCACCGGCAAGGGCTGGTGGCACTGGCTGATTTACGATATCCCAGCGACGAGCACGACGCTCGCCGCCGGCGCCGGCGACCCATCGGGCCGCAAGGCGCCGGCAGGATCCGTGCAGGCGGTGACGGATTTCGGCACACCGGGCTTTGGCGGCCCGTGCCCGCCAGCTGGCGACAAGCCGCATCGGTATGTGTTTACTCTTTATGCATTGAAAGTTGACACACTCGCGGCCGGCAAGGGCGCCAGCGCGGCGGTCGTCGATTCCATGCTGAACGCAAACACGATCCAGACGGCCGGTTTCACGGTGTATTACGGCCGCTGAGGTCGGGCGCGCTCGACAGTGCCGGTCGGGTTCCTCGTCGGGCCCCAGACGCTGCGCGCCGACTGCGCCGACGGCGCCTGGTGCTGGCCGGCCTCAGATGACGTTCCGGCCCCGGCCCACGAGCGCGGCAAAGGCCTCGCGCGTGCGCATCATGGCCTGCGGATCGCGCATGAAGTCCTGCGCCCAGTGGTGGGCGTAGCGCAGCGCCAGCAGTTCGTGCGCGAACTGCGTCGGAGATGTTCCTTCCGGCAGATGGCCATGCCGGACCGCCGAGGCAACGAGCTGCTCGATGACCTGCTGAAAGTCGCGGAACAGCCGCGTCAGGCGCGCCCGCACGAGCCCCTCGTCGTGGTCGAACTCGACCACTGCCGCGAAGAACGGGCAGTGGCCGGGGAGGCCGGCGCGTCCTGGCCACTCGAGCCAGCGGTGGAACACCCCCCGCAGGCGCGGCAGTCCCGCCCCTTCGGCCTTGGCCGGCGCCACGATCGTCTGCTGAAACAGCGCGGCCGCGCGCTCGAGTGCCGCCACTTGCAGCGCTTCCTTCGACCCGAAATGCGCATACAGGCCACTCTTCGTCAGCCGCGCGCGGACTGCGAGCGGCTGCAGGTTCAGGCCGTTGAAGCCCGTCAGGCACGCGGTCTCGACCGCCGCCGCCAGGATCCGCGCCCGGGTTTCGGTACCCTTGCTCACCCGCGCAGATTAGCACGACCGGTCGGATTCCGTGGCCCGCCAGCAGCGTGCCGCGGCGCCCCGGTGGGAGCGCCGCAACCGAATCCGGGCTAGGGTCGGGGACGTCCGGGGCGTCGCGCACGACGCCCCGGGCATCGGTCAGGACTGCGGCGGCCCTGGCGGCGCGGCGGGCGGTGCGGGCGGAGCGGGCGGTGCCTCGTCCGGCTTGGCCGCTGCCTGTTCCAGGCACGTGATCTCACCGTCCTTGAAGCTGATCGTCAGATTGCCACCGGCGGCGATGTCTCGCTCGCAGGTCGCGATCTCGGACGGCAGGTTGGCCGTGAGCTTCCACTTGCCCGGCGCCATCGGGATCGTCAGGGCCTGCCCGGTGCAGGACACATTGTCGGCGCCCTTGGTCAGCTTCACAGGGGTGACGAACTCGCGGTCGTTGGACATTTTCGGCGCGCCCGGAAGGATCTTGAGCGGCGTCACCTTGATGTTGACGTCCTCGCACGAGCCCTGCTGCGTGATCGACTGGACCTTGATCGTCGGCTTGATCAGCGCGACGGTCTCATCGCTGCCGCCGCAGGCGGCGAGGCTACCGAGGGCGGCCGCAAACGCCGTCACGAGAAAGAGGCGGGCGGGTCGGCCGCGGCGGCTGGTGTTCCACGACAGTTGCATGATCATCCCCCTGCTGGTCGTTTGCTGTTGATGGCGCACGCTGCGCCGGGGGATTGTAGCCTGCGCAGCCGCACCCCGGAAATCCGCGGGTCCGATCGGGCGGCGGGCGACGTACAGTGTCTGATCCGGACCGGAGCCACCGATGCGCCATTGCCACCACCCCCTGGGGGCCGCCCTGCTGGCCATGCTCGCCGCGACGCCCGCCCTCGCCAGCGATTTCTCCGACTACAGCGGGGTCGAGCTCTACCAGCGCTTCTGTGCGAGCTGCCACGGCCGCACGCTCGCCGGTGACGGACCGGTCGCCCGGAGCCTGACGGTCGCGGTGCCGGATCTGGCCCGCATTGCCGCACGCCATGGCGGCGCCTACCCCGACAACTGGGTCTACCGGGTCATCGACGGCCGCGAGACGGTCATGGCCCACGGGCCCCGTGACATGCCGGTTTGGGGCGTCGAGCTCTGGCGCGAACACGGCGCCGATGTCGTGGCAGGCCAGAAGACCCGCGACCTGATCGAGCGGCTGGTTGCCTTCCTCAAGGGTCAGCAGGCAATCCGCGAGCTCGGCGATCCGGGCCATTGATTCCCCGGCAGCGCGCTTCGGCTCAGCTCCAGGGCGCCTCGAGTTCCCACAGGATCGGCTTTAGCGGCCGCGCCAGATGCACCCCCCCGCCAAGATGGCGGAAGCCGCGCTTCAGGCGCCGCCGGTACCAGTCCGCCGAGCGCAGGTGCACGTTGCGGTCGGTGCGGGACTGGTCCGCGGCATGGTGCCAGTCGCGCTGTGTGAGCACGCTGAAGAAGAGCGCGCCATGGGTCAGGCGTGCGAGGTTCGCGATCGAGCGCGCCGCCGCACCATCGTCGAGGTACTGCAGCACGTCGTGGCAGATCACGAGGTCGTACGGCTGCGCCGCAGCGAACGTGGCGAGTGACCCCTGCCGCCAGCCGTACTTGGCGCACAGGAAAGGACTCACTTCGAGGCCCTCGTAGCGCGCCCGCGGATAGTGGTCGAGCAGCGGCGCGCGCAGCAGCCCGACCCCGCAGCCGGCATCTAGGATGCGCCGCACCGTCACACCCACGTAGTCGACGATGCCGCCGACGAGCCCGACGAGGCGCGCCGCATCGCGCTCGTCGGCAACCCGCGTGGCCGCATGGCCGTAATAGCGCTCGAAGAAGTCGGCGTCGAAGTCGGTTGGCGGGCGGCGCATAGCAGGGCAACGTTTCAGCGCCATGACTGCGGCGCGGGCTGGCATTGTGGCCTGCCCCGATGCCGGCAGGCGCGCCGCGCGGCAGCATGCCACATCGGACGCACGAGGCACGCATGCTGGCCAAGCAATCGATCGTTGCCGCGCTCGGCGAGCATGGGCTCGCGCTGCCGCGCCTCATCGAGGAGGCGCTCGCCGCCAACGACCGCGTCAAGTACCGGCTGACGCTGCTGCAGCTCGCGCGCCGGCACGCCGATTCGCCGGATCGGGAGCTCCCGGACCTGCGCGTCGAACGCAAGGCTGCCCATATCGACGATCCGCGCCTCGACGAACTCCCCGGAACCTGCACCCGCGCGCCGCCCGACGATTACCGGCTGCCCGGCGCCGCAGCCGTGCTCGCCGACACCGAGCGCGACGTCCGGGCGATGCTCGCACCGGTGCTGGTCGCCGAGGGAGCGGCCGGGAGCGCGGCGGTCGCGGCAGTGACGGCGCGCGCCGCCCTGCTGTTGCCGGCGCTGGTCGCGCACCGTGACGGGTTCACGGCGGTGGAACTCGATGCCTGGTCGCACGGTGATCGCGGGCGCGGTGACAGCCTGCACCTGCTGGTCATGGACCTGCACAGGATGCTGAACCGTCTGCAGCAGGCGGTGGCCACCGAGGTCCTCGACGGCGCGAGCGTCTACGACCTCGCGGCCGGCGACCGGGAGCGGGTACGCGCCTTCATGCGCGGCGTCAACCGCACGCTGCCGCTCAAGTTCGACCATCCGGGCCTAGGTACGACCGCAACCCGCAGCGGCGGGCGCCTGGTGATTCAGAACGACATCGGCACAACCGATGCGCACGTGCTCGTCGTCCACGTCGCGGCTGACGGCGTCTCGGTCACCTACACCGACGTGCACCTGCAGCGGCTGTTGTTCTTCCAGTCGCTGTTCCGGCCGCATCCGGTCGACTGGCAGGACACGCGCCTGATCCAGGACCGGCAGATGACCGACGGTCTGTATCACGTGGCCGTCGGCCGCTGCCCGACGCCGGATTCCGAGCGCATCGACCGCTTCCTCGAGTTCCTCGGATCGCGGCTCGTGTTCCTGATCGACTGGAACCGGGCCCGCAAGCAGCTGCGGACCCTCGTCGGCAAGACCGAGGCGGTGCGGTTGCTCGAGTGGGCGGCCGCTCAAGACGTCGGCCACATGGGCTTCTTGCGGCTCGGCGGCGCGCGCGCCGTGTTCGAGGCGCTCGACTTTGCGGCGCGCGGCCGCAGTCATTTCGGGCAGACGCTTGACGACCTGCTGGGTGGCGACCGGGCCGAGCGCTTCCTGCAGTTCGTGCTCAGGATCTCGACCGCGGAGCTGCTGGCCGGCCGGCCCGAGTCGCTGGTGCACGACGAGCTGCGGGCGGAGTTGCTGCGCCAGCTGCGCGGCAGCAGCGAGAGCCTGCTTGATCGCGTCTCGGAGCACGCAGGCCTCATCGTCGAGATCGCAAGCAGCGTGCGCGATGCGCTGCTGGCCTTAGGCCGCAGCGACGGCCAACAGGTCGCCGAGCAGCTCGCGGCGCGCTGCAAGGCCTGGGAATCGGATGCCGATCGCATCGTCAACGATGTGCGCGAAGCCGCGCGCGCGGCGCCCGAGACCGCCTACCTTCAGCAGTTGGTGCAGCGCGCCGACGATGTTGCCGACGACCTCGAGGAGACGGCGTTCCTGGTGACGCTGCTCCGCCGCGCCGGCGTCGGCAGCCCGCTGATCGCCGAGCTCGCAACACTCGCCGGCCGGCTCGTCGCCGGCAGCCAGGAGCTCGTCAAGGCCCTCGAGACGGTGCGGTCCCTGGGGCCCGGTGCCGCCCGTGAAGACCTCAGGGATTTTCTGGACGCGATCCATCGCATCGGGCGTATCGAGCACGAGACCGATGAGCTCAAGCGCCGCGTCGCGGCGGAGCTCGCCGGCGGCGGCACGAGCGCGCGGGAGATTTATCTGACCGCCCAGAGCGCCGCCGGGCTCGAGCTCGCGGGCGACCACCTGCAGCACGCGGCCCTGTACCTGCGCGATCAGGTGCTCGCGCAGCTGACGGCGCACTGAGGAGCAGCAATGGTGGACGAGGCGCGGCTGGTCCATCTGATCGGCTGCGGCGTGGACGAGGGCCCGCCGGGACCGGTCGCCGAACTCGGCTTCAAGGCCCATAACCTCGCGCGCCTCGCGCGCCTCGGGGTCCCCATACCCCCGGCGTTCGTGCTCGGGACGGGCTGGTGCCGCGCGTGTCTCGCCGGGGGCGGGGAGCTGCCGGAGGGCGCCCGGTCGCAAATCGCCGCGGCGCTGCGGCGACTCGAGGCGGCGAGTGGCCTCGGCTTCGGCAGCAGCCGCCGGCCGCTGCTCGTGTCGGTGCGCTCGGGCGCGCCGGTGTCGATGCCCGGCATGATGGAGACGGTACTCAACGTCGGGCTCGGTGACACGACGCTGTCCGGCTTGCTGCGGGTGTCCGGCAACCCGCGTCTGGTGTGGGACTCGTACCGCCGGCTCATCGAGTCCTACGCCGAGACCGTCGCGGGGCTCCCGGGTGCGCCGTTCGAAACGGCACGACGGCAGGCGCTCGCGCTGAACTCGGTGGCTGCACCCGCTGAACTCGACTTCCGGGCGCTGCGCGAGCTCGCGCTGCGCGAGCTCGCGCTCTACGCCACCGCCGCGGACCGGCCCTTTCCGCAATCGCCTGTCGAGCAGCTCGAGCAGGCTGTCGCCGCCGTGTTCCGCTCGTGGGACGGCGCCAAGGCCCGCTGGTACCGCGAGGCGCACGGCATCGCCCACGAGCTCGGCACTGCCGTGACCGTGCAGCGCATGGTGTTCGGCAATGCCGGCGGGACCTCGGGCGCGGGCGTCGGCTTCACTCGCAACCCATCGACCGGCAGTGCCGAGCTCTACGTCGATTTCGCACCGAACGCCCAGGGAGAGGATGTCGTCTCGGGCAGGACCGCCCTCGTGAGCGCAGCCGCGACCCAAGCACTCCCGGCGCCGATCTGGGAGGAACTCGCCGAGCTCGCCGCGCTCCTCGAGCACGAATTCCGCGATGCGCAGGAGTTCGAGTTCACGGTCGAGAACGGCGAGCTGTTCGTGCTGCAGACGCGCGAGGCGAAGCGCACGCCGCTCGCTGCGCTCAGGATCGCGGTCGAGCTCGCCGAAGCGGGCCTGCTGTCGCCCGCCGAGGCGCGCAACCGGGTCGCGACGCTCGATGCCGGGCGCCTCGAGACCGTCGAGGTCGCCGCAGGCGGGTCGATCGAGCCGTTGCTGACCGGCACCGGGGCGAGCATCGGCGTCGCTGCAGGCGCGGCGGTCTTCGATCCAGGCCGGGCCATCGACCGGGCGCGCGCCGGCGAGGGAGTGATCCTGGTCCGCGAGGACCTTGCGACCACCGACATCGCCGCGCTCGAGGCCACCACCGGGCTCCTCGCGGTCCACGGCGCGCGCACCTCGCACGCGGCCGTGCTCGCCCGCCAGCTCGGCAAGGCGTGCATCGTCGGGTGCACGGGTCTTGCGATCGACGCCGATGGCCATGCCGGCCAGTTCGGCGCGCAGCGCATCGCCGAGGGCGAGATGCTGACGCTCGACGCTGCGAGCGGCTGCGTCTATCCGGGCAGCCTGCCAGTCGTTCGCACCCCTCCACACGAGCTGCTCGGACGTCTCAACGCGCTCGGCGCCTGAGCGAATCCCGCGGTCGGTTACCATCGCGCATGGCCGCGACCGATCCGCCCGCCCGCGCAGCGCGCTTGCCGACCGCGGCATCGACCGGGGCTGCGCCATCGGTGGCGCGCCGGCTGTATGCGGGCGCACTCGCGCCCGACGGACTCGTCGACACGCTCAAGCACACGGACCGGTTGTTTCCGGTTGCCACCGTCCGGCGCGGACCCGGCGTGCGCGGCCTGCCCGACGGCCCGCGGCGCCTCGGTCCAATCCGGCTCCGGCAGGCGGCCAGTACCTACGACCTCGTCGACTACCTCGCACTCAACCGGGTCGCGGGCCTGCTCGTGCTCAAGGACGGTGCGATCGCGCTCGAGGACTACGAACTCGGGCTCGCGCCCGCGGATCGCTGGGCGTCGTTCTCGATCGCGAAGTCCGTGTGCTCCACGCTCGTTGGCGCCGCGATCGCCGACGGCTTCGTCAGCGGCGTTGAGGAGCCCCTGACACGGCACCTGCCGGAGCTCGCCGGCACCGCCTACGACGGCGTGTCGATCCGCCAGCTGTTGCAGATGGCCTCGGGCGTCGGCTGGGACGAGACCTATACGGATCCTGAGTCCGACCGGCGCCGCTTCCTCGAGCTGCAGATCGCCGGCCGACCCGGAAGCCTGATCGGTTTCATGGGCTCGCTCCCGCGCGCCGCGCCGCCGGGTCTCCTTTTCAACTACAGCACCGGCGAGACCTTTCTCGTCGGCGCGCTGCTCGAGGCCGCGACGCACCAGCCGCTCGCGAGCTACCTGAGCGCGAAGATCTGGGAGCCCGCTGGCATGGAGTCGGATGCGACGTGGTGGCTCGAATCGCCATCAGGCGCCGGGATCGGCGGCAGCGGGCTGGCGGCGACGCTGCGCGACTACGGGCGTTTCGCGCAGTTCGTGCTCGAGGACGGTATCGTCGGCGGCACACGCATCGTTCCGGCCGGGTGGTTCCTGGAGTCGACAGCGGCGCGCATGCAGGGGGGCGTGCGGGTCGACTACGGCTACCAGTGGTGGCCGCTGCCGCCCGCGGATCCGGTCCATCGCGGCGCGTTCGCCGCGCAGGGGATCTTCGGCCAGCGGATCTACCTCAATCCGGGCGAGCGGCTCGTGATCATCGTGCTCTCAGCCCGCCCAAAGCCGACCGGTGCCCACGTCGTCGAGGACGCCGCGTTCTTCGCCGCGGTTGCCGCGGCGCTCGCCTGACCGAGCCGTCAGGGCGCGGATCCGGCCGGGGAGCGATCGCGGCGCTTCAGCGCACCGACTCACTCGGCCTTGTGCGGCGCCGCTCCGGTGCCAAACCGGTAGGTGAAGCTGAGCGCCACGAGGTTCACGTTGTAGGCGGCGGCCGGTGCCCCGAGGGACAGCAGGTTCCCGAGCGTTGCCGGGCCCACGTTGTCGAGCGCCCAGTCGTCGGTCGAGTAGTTCTGATACACGTAGCGGAGCCGCACGGTCAGCGCCGGTGTGATGCCACAGCCCACTCCAACCCGCAGGCTGTCATATCGGGTGCCGAGCTCTGGAAAGCCGCCGAGCAGCCCGATCGACCCGACGTCGGTCTCGCCGCCGGAGGTTGCATGGGAGTAGTCGACTGTCGCGTCCCAGCGGCCGTGCGTGTAGCGAGCGCCGGCGCCCGCGTTCCAATACCGGTCGTTGATCAGCGCCTGCCACAGCGCCGACGCCGCACTGAATTCGCCGTCCTGGACGGTCTGGCGCGCCTCGTACCCGCCGTCGGCGTAGAACGACAGTGTCTGCGCCGGCGTCCAGCCGAAGGTGGCCTCGACCCGCCGCTGGCGGCCGGACACGAGCCCGAGCGTCGACTGGCGGTAGAAGTCGTCGGACCACGAGCCCTGCAGTCCCAGTGAAATCGTCGCGGTGGGGTTCAGCGTCGCGCCGAGCTCGACGAACTCCCGGTACAGCGGCGCCAGGTTGAACATCACGATCAGCGGATTCTCCTGCGGGGGCAGCAGCGCAAGGTCGATCCCATGCGCGTCGCGACTCGCGGCGCCTCCTTTCAGGTTGATCGCCAGCATGCTCCACGGCGTCAGCCGCAGGTAACCAAACGTCTCACCGTCCACGGTCTGCCGGACGACCTGCTGCGTGCGGTCGACCTCGTGGCGATCGGCGCCAATTCCGACCGTCAGCCAGCGCCACAGGCGATAGTCGGCACCGCCGTCGAAGCGCCAGCGCGTGTAGTCGTAGTTCTGGGTCGTGACCGTCGCGCCCGGCGCGACGTCCGTGACGACCTGTGCGATGGTCAGCGGCGTGCTGTCGTCGTTGCGCTCATCGTAGGCCGCGCGACCGTGCACGTTCAGATTCGGTATCGGTCGCGACCCGAGCGTCGCCGCGTAGTGCTGGAGCGTCACGTCGCCGTTGAAGGAGCCCGGAGATACTGCGCCCGGCAGCGTGCTCGGCGGTAAGAGCGTCTGGTCCTGCGTCAGCTGGGTGTAGCCGGCCGCAAACGAGGCGTTCGAGTTGAACGGCAGCACGGTGCTGGCGGTGAAGTTCGCTCCGCGCGCCTCGTTGCTCGGCGGCAGCGCGATGGCGCCGAGCATGGCGCTCGGCACGAGCGGCAGGTAGGGGTTCTGGAAGTAAAGAGCTTCGGTGTCGTCCTTGAAGTGCGAGTCGGACAGGATGAGCCGCAGCGAGCGCTTTGCGTCCGACCATGCCGCGCCGGCCTCGAAGGTGTCCGTCTCGTAATTGACGGGCGCCGGGAGCTGCACGGCCTGCGTCAGGAAGCTGGCGCCGAGAATCTCGGTGCCGGTCTTGTCCTCGCGCTTCGCCGACCCGAACACGGACCAGCCGCCGCCGAGCAGCCAGCGTGCCTCGAGGCCGAAGTTCTTGCGCAGCGTGCCGATGTCGACGCCCTGCAGACTCGCGGCAAGAGCGGTCATGCCGGCCGGCGTACCGGCGGCCACCCAGCCGGACGGCAGCGTCAGCGATCCGCCGCCCCCCAGATACGGAGTCACCGTCGCATCGTAGATACGGTTCGGCTGGCCGGTGTAGCTGAGGGCCACGGAGTAGTGGCCGTCCTGGCCGAGCGTGATGCGCCCGGTCCGCGAATCGAGCCCGAGGTCGTCGAGTTCGTAGCGCGCGTACTCACCGGCGGCGTTGCGCCAGTCGCCGTGCGCGTCGAGGTCGACGTAGGTCTTGTCCTGATCAATGCCCGTATAGCGGCCGAACGGCGCATTCGCCTTGCCGGGGACGATCGCACCCGCCGTGGCCTCGGCGTCGTAGCCCGCGTAGAACGGGCAGGACTCGCACTTCCAGTTGCTGGTGTCGGGAGCGGGCGTGTCCGCGAGCGCCGCTGCGGCCGGTGCCGCGAGCAGCGCGGCGATCGTGAGCCTTAGAATCGTGCGGGGTGACATGCTGGGTCCCTCAACGCATCAGCTTCGAGCCGGAGGGATGATTCGAGCCGTGCACCTGCGAGTGGCAGTTCACACAGCCGCCGGCGAGCAGGAATGCACCGCCCGCTGGCCCGCCGCCGCCGGGCAGGCCGTCAGGCGTATACGCGGCCGACGGGTGGCCCTGCACCTGGTGGCACTGCTGGCAGAGAAATGGCGGCCGCGTCTTCAGCAGCGACGGCTGCGCCGAGCCATGCGGCTGGTGGCAGATCGTGCAGTCGTCCGTGACCGGCGCGTGCTCCCAGACGAACGGGCCGCGGAATTCCGTGTGGCAGCTGGTGCAGGTTTCGGTGACCGTCGACTTGATGAGCAGCGCGGGCGAGGTCGATCCGTGCGGCGCGTGGCAGCCCGTGCAGGCCATCTTGCCCTCGAGCAGCGGATGGCGCGACGGCTTCAACAGATCCGCATGCTGCGCGGCGTGGCAGCGGCTGCAGACCTCGACCTGCGTCGCGACCGCGCGCACAGGGTCCGTCGCCGAGTGGCTCTTGTGGCAATCGGCGCATGACACGTCGTTCGCCGCGTGGGCATTCCCCTGCCAGTGAGGCGCCGTGCCGCGGTGGCAGCCGAGGCACTGCTCGTTCTGCGTCGCGACGCGCGTCCCGGACTTCGCGCCGAACCGGATAACCGGCGGCTTGTTCTTGCCCTTGGTGCGCGCGTGGGCATCGCCGGGTCCGTGGCAGGCCTCGCACTGCAGCTGGCCGTGGCCGAAGGGCGCGCGCGGGTCGGTCGGGCGGCCGTGCGCCGTTCGGAAGATCCCCGTCAGCTCCGGGTCGTCGTGGCAATTGAGGCAGGTGTCCGCGCCTTTTTCCGTGTAGCCACTCGTGGCCGGCGCCGGCGGCGCCTCGGCCGCGATCGCCGGGAGCGAGGCGAGAGCCAACCATGCGGTGGTGAGCACCGCCAGGGCCCTGTCAATCCGTCGTAGCCTCATGCGCGTGTTTCCTCTGATGACGCGATCCGCGTGAGCAGACAGTGCCGTTCTGGCGATGAGCGCGCGGCACACAGCCGTCCAGCCCGTCGCCGCGCTCCTCCCCATCCAGCACCGGTCAGTTGAACGGGTACTGGGCGACCTGGTGGACGACCTCGACGTCCTCGACTCCACCCGGGCCATGGCAGATCGCACACGTCTCGACCGCCAGACCGGGAATCGTCCGTCCGTTCGCATCCTTCTGGACCGTCTTCGAGCCGCCATTTTGTGTCATGTGCAGGGCCGCGGTGCTGTCGGTATGGCACGCCGAGCACACCGACATGTTGGCCGAGGTCGCCGCGACCGGGTTCGGGTTGAGCGGATTGACAGCGGTGCCGTTGCTGGTCGTCGTCGCCTGCACGGCGCTGTCGTTGACCGGATAATCGGCGCCCGGAACGTGGCAGGTTTGGCAGTCGTTGATGTCGCCCGGGAAGATGACGGAGCTGAAGTCGTTCCGGGAGTTGCCGAAGCCGTAGACGACGAACGGCGTTGCGCCCAGCGAGGCACGGAATACTGCGCCGTGGATCGCGTGGATCATGACCTTGAAGTCGATCGTCTGCTCGTAGAGGCCATCGACCGGATCGACTCCCGTCACCACGTTGCTCGAGTTCGTGATGTTCTTGCGGAACTCGCCATCCGTGGCACCGGGGTTGTGGCACGCGACGCAGGCCTGCGGATTGTCGGTGCGGTTGTTACCGTGCTCCGTGAGCAGGTTGTGGCACCGGTCGCACTTGGTGATGTCAACTGCGGTCCGCCGCGGCACGGCTTTCGGATCGTCGACGGCACCGTAGGTGACCGTCGTCGTGACCGGGATCCGTTGCCAGCTCGTGCCGGGTGCCGTGCCCGCGTTCTGCGTGTCGACGGCCGGGTGCCCTTCGAACACG
Source organism: Steroidobacteraceae bacterium (assembly GCA_035604595.1). Lineage (GTDB taxonomy): Bacteria > Pseudomonadota > Gammaproteobacteria > Steroidobacterales > Steroidobacteraceae > CAIKZZ01. Next base: position 18,543 of record DATNIE010000008.1, read on the forward strand.
GCGCCGAGCGTCCCGATGCCGGCCGGCAGGCCGCCCGCTACCTTGGTCACGAGCGTATACACGCCGTTCGCGTCCGGTCCTGAGTAGCTCGCGAGCGCATCGCCCGGGCAACCAGGCACGACCGCGAGCGGATTGAACGACCAGGGCTGCGCGGGCGGGGAGTTGGAGCGGAAGTTGGTGTAGTCGCCGGTGCTCCACGCGACGTCGATCGCGAGCCGCGCCGAGCCGCCGCCGTGGCACACCACGCCGCCACCGTCGGTGCCGGAGAATGGCGTCGCCGACGCGAGGCTATAGGGCGCGTTGCTGTTGGTCGGATCGGTCACCGAGAACGTGATCTTGAGCTGGCCGCCGCTGACCGGGGCATTCCCGCTGGTCGCATCCGCCACCGACAAGACGTTCAAGCTGAACTTCGTGCCGGCCACCTTCTCAGGGATGACGTGCGCGGCCGCGACCTGCCATGCGCCACCGCCGGTCGTGGCAGTCGGGCCGTGGCAGGTGACGCAGGCCGAGTCCGTGAGGCCCCCGAGGTTCGCCGCGCTGTGGTTCGCGCCGGTCGTGAAGTTGACGTTGTCGTGGCATGACCCGCATGCCTCGGCGTTCGGCACGGTCTGGTAGTTGTTCGTGTCCGGCGTCGCCCCGTCGCTGGCGTTATGGCAGGTCGTGCAGTTGCGCGGGTCCTGCGGGTAAACGACCGTGTTGAAGTTGTTCAACGAATTCATGTAGCCCCAGATCACGTAGCCGACGCCCTGCGCCGGCGCGGTGCTGCCCGCCGCAACCACGGTCGGAAGGTTCACGCCCGTGTGGATCTTGTGGACCATGACCTTGAAGTCGAGCGTGTTGCCCGAGTGCGGATCGGTGGTGCCCGGATTGTGGCAGACGACGCAGTACTCGGCGTCGGTGCGCGGGCCGCCGTGCAGCGCGAGCTTGTTGTGGCAGGCGTAGCACTCCATGTCGCTGACGATGTCGCGCGTGAAGATGCCGGTGGTCGCGCCGGTCGATGGCTGCCAGGTGTAGGCGGCGTTATTGGTCGGGGTCGCGGTCGTGCCGCGAATCTCAAGGCCGATGCGATGCGTGAGCGTCCCGTCGTAGGCGACCGCCGGGCCGGTCGCGTCGGCGGGCGTGTACGTCCCGAGGTCCTGCGCCAAGGCGTAGGTATAGGTGCCGTCGTGGTTGTCGGTCAACGTGCCCGCGGTCGCGGTTTCTGTCGTCGCCTGTCGCGCCGGCGTCGTGCCCCACCAGGCGCCCGCGCCTGGCGTCACGACCGTATTGATGTACGACTGCCAGGTGCTCGAGGTGCCGTTGTTGCCGGGCGTGAGCTTCGCGATCGCGAAGCTGATGGTCGACGGCTGCAAGCCGGTAATGCCCCGGCCCACCTCGTCGACCAGGAAGAATGCGACCGTCGGCGTACTGCCGCCGGTGACGCCCGTGATTTTCGCGGTGATCGTGTGGGCGAGGCTGATGTCCTGGGCGAACGCTCCACCGCCGGATCCCGGGGGGCCGGCAGGGCCCGCGGCACCAGTCGCGCCCGCACCGCCGGTGCCTCCCGTGCTTCCGGAACAGCCGGCGAGAGCGAGCGCGCCAAGCAGGGCGAGGAGAACGACAGGCAGGGCCCGAGCCGCTGTGGCGCGCTGTACCGCGAACATGGATCGCCCCCTTTAGACGACGGGCCCGGCGCGTCGTCGCGCCGGGCCCTGTGCTCGGTCAACCTAGACTACTGGAATGAAGATACGTTGTGCATCTTCCCGACGTCGGCAATGGCGCCGGGACCATGGCACACCGTGCACGCCTCCGTCTGGTACTGCGGCAGCGTCGAGCCGTTCGCCGCCTTGATCGGCACCGGGTTCTCCGCCTGCATCGCCGCCGTGATGCCGCCATTCTGCGACATGTGCGACTGCGCCGACGTGTCCGCGTGGCACGATCCGCACGCGGCAACGTTTGGCGTGATCGCGATGTCATCCTGCGCGCCCACGGCAGTGCCGGCGTTAATCGTCGTCGCGAACACTGTCGTACCGACCGGGTAGAACGTCGTGCCGCCCGTCGTGTGGCAGTTGTAGCAGTTGGCCCCTGCATTCGCGGCCGCCGAGCTCGGGTTGGCCGTCCACGGGAACAGGATCGGGTTGCTGCTGAGGTCCGCCCTTTCCATGAACGACGTCGGCGTCGGTTCCGGCGCGGTCGAGGTGAAGTCGTGCCCGCCGTACCGGTACTGGGCCGAGTGGATCGAGTGGATGAAGAACTTGAAGTCGATCGAACCAGACGTCGTCGGAACCAGAGTCCCACTGGCGGTCAGAAGCCCGGCGGCGTTCGCACCCGACACATTCTCCGGATTGTGGCACTGAGTGCACAGGAGCTCATTGTCGTTACGCGCCCACGTGTGCCAGGACAGCTTCTTGTGGCAGAGGTCGCAGTTGTTGATATCGACTACAACGCGCCGAGCCACAGCCGTCGACGACGAGATCGGGAACGCGACCGGCCCAGCGCTCGTGACCGGTGTCACCCAATACTCCGTCGGCTGGCCGGCCGGCGCGACATTCGTGACCGCCCGACCCTCGATGAACACGGAGCCTGACACGTTGCCGTTGATACCGACCAGACCACCGGGGACGTTGGCCGGGATCGCGACCAGGGAGTCCTGCGTGTAGCTGCCGTCCGCGTTCGCTGCCGGCGGTGTACCGGTCGTCGAGGTCGCGGTGGCCGGTGAGAACGCCGGCACTCCGTTGGTGAACGTGAACGCCAGGAACCTGATTCCCACCCCGTACGCGTGGTTGCCGCCGTTGCTCGGCGCGGTCCGCGTGCTGTAGGGGTTCGTGAAGTCGGCGTTGGTGAGCGCGACGTCGACCGACACGGTCGGCCCATTCGCACCGAGCGGTGAGTTCGCCGGCATGAAGTTCGTGATGTCAAAGCCGGACGAGGCCGTGGACGGGTTGTTGTTCGGGCCGCCGAGTGACAGCGTATTGCCCGATCCGTCGGTGATCTTGATTGTCGCGCGTACGTAATCGCCCGGCGGGATCTGGCAGATGGTCGTCGTCGGCTTCGGGCAATTCACGACCGGGTCCGGGATCTTGGGACCGGCCGGATTGGCCGCATTGACGATGACCGGCGCCAAACCTTGGACGACGAACTTGATATTCGCCGCGTTCACGTTCTGCGTGATCGCGTGCGCATCGCCGGTATCAGCCCACAGCGCCGCACCGAACGTGCCGATCTTGTAGCCGTGGCACTCGGCGCACTGCGCGTCGGTTGCCTGCACCGGGTGATTGGCTGTGCCCGCCGCCGCCGCCGGGTTGGTCGTGTCGTGGCAGGCCGTGCACGCTTCCGTGTACGGAACTGTCGCGTAGTTGCCCGCATCCGGCGTCGCCGCGTCGCTCGTGTTGTGGCAGGTCGTGCAGTTACGCTGGTCCTGCGGCCACAGCACTTTGTTGAAGTTGTTGAACGATCCACCGTGGCCGAAGATCGCGTAGCCGACGCCCTGCGTCGGGGCGTTGACACCGGTGACGCCTGCCGCCACGACGGTCGGCAAGCTCGTACCCATGTGGATCTTGTGCACCAGTACGTTGAAGTTGAGCGAGTTGCCCGACGAGGGGTCGGCGTTGCCGATGTTGTGGCAGAGCACACAGTACTCGGCCTGGATGCGCGGGCCGCCGTGCAGCATGAGCCTCGCGTGGCAGGCATCGCACTCGGTGCTGCTGACGATGTAGCGCGTCAGCGTAAAGCCGGTGGTCGCGCCGGTCCCCGGCAGGTAGTCATAGACGCCGTTGTTGGTCGGCGTCGCGGTCGTGCCGCGGATCTCGAGCCCGACGCGATGGGTCAGCGTCCCGTCGTAGGCGATCGTCAGCGGGACGCCGCTCACTGCGGGGTTGGCCGCATAATTCGCGGTTGTCGTCGTCGCGTACGCCGTCAGGCTCTGGCTCAGCGTGTAGCTGTAGGTGCCGTCGCCGTTGTCGGTGAACGTCGCGCCCGCCGTGGTTGCCCCCTCGAGGCCGGGCTGCACCATCGCCACCTTCGCCCACGCGGCCGGTGTCGTACCGGTAGCCGGCTTCGCGACGGACGTGATGTAGTTAACCCACTGGCTCGACCTGCCGCTGCCGGCCGGCGCCGGCTGCAACTGGGCGATGCCGAAGGAGACCGTGGAAGCCGTGAGCCCCTTGATCGGATCGCCGTTCTGGTCAACCAGCGAGAAATTGATGGTCGGCGTCGCGCCGCCCGTCACGTTGGTGACGGTCGCGGTGAGCGTTGTCGCAGTCGAGATGTCGAGCGCGGTCACGGGGCCGGCGGGGCCCGTTGGGCCCGTCGGGCCGGTCGCACCGGTTGGGCCTGTCGCGCCGGTCGCGCCCGCGGCGCCGTTGCTCCCGTTCGAGCATCCGGCCAGCAGCACCGCTGCAACCAGGGCCGATGCAAGACCACACAGAAACGTTCCCGTAAACCCGTTGCGCTCGCTCATGTAATTTCTCCCCAGGGTGGCAGGCGGCCCGAAAAAAAACCGCCCGCCGGCAGTGTTCGCGCCGACGAACGATGCGCCGCACAACCGATTTGTGCAGTTGGGGAATGTGCGTAACCGCCTTGCATGGAGCGAGACTGGATGCCTCGCTGCCGGGCCTCGTGCCCTGGATCCGCCCGTGTTCCGATGTGCGGTAGCGCAGACAGGTGCGTTGGAGTGACCGTCTGTTACGCGCCCTGTTACACCGCCGCACGGTGGCCGTCACAAAATACGCGCCAATCCCGATGCGCAACCGCCAACGGTACCTGCCGGACTGCCGCAGCGGCTTCTGCACGTGCACTCGTCGCTCGTTTTGCGCGACTCTAGTGTTATAGGTCTCGCACCGCCTGCCAGTTGCGTCGCCGCTCGTCGATACGTGCTTGTCGTAATGGCAGCGACAGCAGCTCGGCGGCTGCGGATGACCGTTGTGGCTCGGTTAGGTATTCCTACTGATGTTCATCTGCGGGGATAGGTCCCTGCAGATGTCACGGAGCGTGCCGCCGACTGCGCCGGCCGGGTCACGGCAGACGGGTGGCGAACCGCGTGATCGAGCGATCAGCGGTAGCTGGCGTAGTAGTTGACGATTGCCTCGATGTCCTGGTCGGACAGCTTCTCGGTCTGCCGGCGCATGCTCGGCGGTTGCTTGCGGTGCCCGGAACGGTATTGGCTCAGGGCATAGCGGAGGTAATCGGCCCACTGGCCGTGCAGGATGCTCTTCTCCGCATCGGCGGGATTCTCGCCGTGGCAGACCGCGCAGTAGTCCTCGTGCAGCTGCCGCCCTTGTTCGACCAGCCCGGGCTTGAAAGGCTGCTGGGCACGCTTGAATGGGAACGCAGCGAAATGCTCGGCCAGCTCCTTGATCTGCTGGTCCGTCATGCCCACGACGATCTTGCACATGCGCGCGACCGGCCCGCAGTCGCGCGCGCCGTCCCGATAGGAGCGCAGCGCATCCGCCTGCAGTCGCGCCGGGAGCCCCGCGATGCTCGGGTACGCCGACTCATCGCTGACGCCTCTGTCGCCATGGCAGATCGTGCATTTCCCGAGCAGTTCTGCATCGGCCGCCTGGGCGGTCGCGGCGCCAAGCGCTAGCCCGGCCAGCAACAGCACGGACAAGGCCAGCCGAAAACTAATGCGCATGGTCGCTACTCCGTCCCGCACATCTGCCGGCCGTGCAGATGTCTCCAACGTTGTGTTACGCGGCCCGCCGGTGGGGTCGTGTGCGTCGCTTGCGGTCATGGCGCGATGGTCTTGAGGATCGCAGGGCTTTGCTCTTCCTGTGCCAGGATCGTGTGGCACAGACCACAATCACGCTGAATCTTCTCGCCATCATCGGTCTTGTGCTTGCGGTCGTGGCATCGCCAGCATCCAGGTGAATCGAAGTGCTGGATGTTGTCCGGGTAGGTCCCCCAGGTGACCTTCATCTGCGGGAACACGTTCGAGGTGTAGATCACCTGCAGCTCGCGGATCGCCTGCTCGATGGCGGCATTGCTGTGGTCCGCGACCTGTGGGTAGTTCGTCTGGTAGAACGCGCGCATCTCGCGCGCGATCGATGCCTTGGCCACCTCCTGGTTCGGGTAGTCGGCCTTGAGGACCGTGAGCGACTCGCGCTTCAGGAATGGCAGCGACTTGTCCATGTAGCCGCTGGCCATGGCATTGTCGACCTCGTCGATCGGCATGCTGAAGCGGTGCGTGGGCCGGTTGTGGCAATCGATGCAGTCCATCGTCCGCCAGTCCGACGCGTCCTTCGGTGTTTCGCTGGCCTTGAACAGCTTGACCTTGCCGCTCGCGTCGGTGGCCTCGACGTCGTAGATCGTCTGGCGGTCGGCGCTCGCCTTGTACCGAATCCGGACGCCGGGGTTGACGTGCCAGTGGATGCCGGAGGACTCGCGCCCGGCGATGCCGCCGACCCTCAGCAGCACCGCGGTCTTGAGTTCGGTGTTGGCCTCATCGTCGGTATACACGGTCTTGACGAGGAGCTTGTCGCCGACGAAGGTCGCCGGCCAGTGGCAGACCTCGCAGGTCTCGCGCGCCGGGCGCAGGTTGCCGATCGGGGTCGCGATCGGCGTCGGATAGAGATGGAACGTGACCGCCACCAGCTGCCAGGTGCCCGACAGCTTCGACTTGACGAACCAGTCAGCGCCGGGGCCGATGTGGCACTCGGCACACGCCACGCGGGCATGCGGCGAGCGCTCATGCGCGGTGTACTCTGGTTGCATAACGGTGTGGCAGACGGTGCCGCAGAAGGCGGTCGAGTCCATGACCTCGATGCCCTTGTAGGTCGCAGCCGCCAGCACCACCACGCTGACTGTCGACAGTGCCATCAACCCGATGATCGACTTGCGCGTCCGCTCGTTGTTCATGTCGAGGATCGGGAAGCGCTGTTCCTCGCCCCGCCTGTGGCCGGCGGCGCGCTTGCGCTCGCGGCGGATTCCGATCGGAATCAGGACCAGCCCGAGCAGCAGCACGCCCGGCAGCAGGACGAACGTGATGATGCCGAGGTAGGCGCCGCCGCGCAGTCCGATGGCCTGAACGGCGATTAGCGACAGAATCAGTGTCAGGCTGCCAACGACGAGCGCCGTGCCGATCAGGCTGATGGTGTTGCGGGTCAGCGCCGCGAAGTAGTGCTTCGGCATGTTTACCCTCTGCGTACAGCGGCTCGGGGCAGATCCGGCCTGCCAGCCACATTGATGCCGCGGCCGGTCTCAGATCGGCGCCGCGTGCTCCTCGATGTGGCGGGTCGGCAGCAGACGGATGAGCACGGTGAGGATAACAAATGGCGCGATCAGCAGCACCGCGGCCGTCAGCAGGCTTTCAATGCCCGTCAGTTCCATCTTGTAGCCCATCAGGCCGCGGAAGCTCTTGGAGTACAGCTGGCCGCCAATGACGACGTTCCAGCGCATGCTGAAGATTCCAAGCTGAATCAGCAACGCCGACGTGAAGTACAGCAGCTTGCGAAACTCCTCGTTGAAGCGTTTGCTGCGGACCAGCACCAGAATGACCAGCGGCAGCAGCATGCCGAGCAGCACCTGCAGGATCAGAAGGCTCGTGAACAGCTTGGCCGAGACCAGCTGACCGAGGATCTTGATCGATTCCTCGCTCTGGTACAGGCGGTGGATATAGTCCAGGCCCTCGAGCGCGAAATCTACGATGATCGCGACGAGCAGGAACAGCCCGACCTTGTCGAGGCACCGCATGTCGAGCTTCTCGTTGCGCACCAGGCAGAGCACGATGTAGACGAACATCACCATCGCGATGCCGGAGACGATCGCCGACATCAGGAACACGATCGGCATCAGCACGCTCCCCCACCACGGGTTCGCTTTGACCGAGCCGAAGATGAAGCCGACGTAGCCATGCAGCAGAAACGCCGAGGGAATGCCGATGATCGTGACGATCTTGCTCGCCTTGTGGTCGAAGGCGATTGCCTCGGGGCTCACGTCTTTGGAGTACAGCGACAACGCCCGGTACAGGTGGCCCAGAATTCCGCGGCAGCGGTTCGCCATCAGGATCAGCTGCTGGCGGTACTCGAACCACACCTCGATCAGGAGGACGCCCATCAGGTACCACAGGTACACAAAGCCGAACATGGCCATCGCCGAGGTCGGCTGCGGCGTCATGTAGATCTCATAGGCGCGCTCCGGGTGCCCCAGGTGCAGCTGCAGCGGCAGCGGCGCAACCAGCATGAACGCCAGGGCGGTGAGCAGCGCGAGCCGGTAGATCGGCTGCACCTCGACCACGTTGAACACCTTGACCAGCGAGGCGAGAATGAACGCGCCGGCGACAATTCCCGTGAGGTAAGGATAGACCACGATCAGGATCGCCCACTGGGTCTCGACCTCGTTGGGGTAGATGAAGCCGATCACCTGACTCAGCTGGCTGGCCAGCTGCTCATACAGCGCTGTCGGCACCGCGGCGTTCATCGAACCTCTCCGTCGAGCTGTGCGTAGCGCACCTTGGGGTCGGTGTTCAGGTCGGGTTTCAGGACGCTGATGTCATTGGCGCGCTGGAAGCGCACCAGCCGATCCGACAGCTTGTTCAGGTCCCCGAAGATCCGCGCCTCGGTCGGGCACACCTCGACACACGCGGGCTGCAGGCCCTTCGTGACACGGTGGTAGCAGAACGTGCACTTGTCAGCCGTCCGGGTGCGGGGATTGAGGTAGCGAGCGCCGTATGGGCAGGCCTGGATGCAGTAGCGGCAGCCGATGCAGGTCTTCTCGTTGACCAGCACCACGCCATCCTTGGTCTGGAAGGTCGCGCCGACCGGACAGACCTGCACGCACGGCGGATGCGCGCACTGGTTGCACAGCTTCGGGACGAAGAACGTGCGCACCACGCTCGGATCCTCGGGCTCGGCCTGTTTGGCGGGCCCCGGCTTGGTGCTGATGCACTCGACCGTCGTCTTGCCGTCGCGCCGGACCGTGTAGCGTTCGATCCACGTCCGAAAGTAGTACGGCTCGTCCGGCACGTCATTCTCGGCCTTGCACGCCTCGACGCAGCGATTGCAGCCGATGCACTTGTCGACGTCGATGCCCATGCCGTACCAGTGCAGCGTCGGGTCGTAGCCCGTCGCGGTATCAGCCGACAACTCCTTGCCCTGCGCCTCGAGCGCCAGCGCCTCCAGCAGGCCGGCCGCCGGGAAGAACAGCACGGCGTCGGTGAGGAATTCGCGCTTGTTCATTTGGGGCCCTCCGGCAGATGGGCGTAGTGGCACTCCCAGCACACGTACTTGCCGCCATGCGAGGCGAGATCGACGGTGGCCTTGGAGACGTCCGGGCCCGTCGCGCTGGCGGCATGGCATCGGCCGCAGGACTCGCGGCTATCGGGCTTGGTCGGCAATGCCGACCGCGGGTGAAGCATGTGCTGCTCGTCCACCTTGTGGCAATCGGCGCACGGCAGCAGCGCGTGTGCCGACAACGCCTTGGTCCGCGCGATGCGGCCATGACAGCCGCCGCAGTCCTTCGGCGTTTCCGGCGGCACCGGATCGTGCGCATCGTGGCACCGGATGCACTGCTTGCGGGTGTTGTGCTCCTGCGGATCGACCTGCGGGAACCCATTGGGACGCGAGCGGTTGTAGGCGTGGCACGCCAGACAGAACTCCCGGTCCTTCTGCACGCGGGGGACCGCGGACTTGTCGCCGGCGGCATGCTGGGCCGACGGTCCGTGACAGTTCTCGCAGGCGATGTTGCGGTGATAGCCCGCTGACTGCGCGGTGAACTGCTCCGCGTGGCATTCGCGGCAGCTGGCGGCGCCGGCATAGTGCGGCGGCTTCGCCATCTCACGCACGACCTTCTCTGCCTGATGCGGTTGGGCAGAGAAGAACGACGCGGGCAATATGAAGAAGCGCAGCGACAGCACGATCACCAGCAGCGCGAGGATCACGGTGCCAAGTCGAACGACCTGCTCAGGAAGCTTCACCGCCGGCTCCTCCTTGCTCTCCGATTCGGCCGCATACGGACGGGCCACTCGGCCGCAGCATCGATGCGCGTATGCCGCGGCCGGCCTTGCGGGAAGTCAGCCGGACTGCCGGGGAGGCGCCGTACGCGGCGTGCTCACGGCAACGCGCACCGCGGGCGGCTCGAGGGCCCGTAGACCGGCGGCAATGGTAGCCCCGGCTGTCTGCTGAATAATCTAGGTAATTTCATCTACCTGACTGTGGCAATCCGCCGCAGCGACGGGCCTCGCACGCGAGCGGCCGGCCGCCCGTCATCGTGCCGGTCGACGGTGCGCGTGCGGGTGGCGGATTGCGGTCGGACGCGCCCGGATCGGCGCGATGAGAGCGTGCCCGACCCGCAAGCACCGGGTTTCCGAGAGTTGCAGTTGCCCGAGTACGGAGTACATTGCGGCGCCGTTACCAACACATCGGGCGGTCGCATGTCTCCCCGGAGGTCTGTATGCGCAAACTGACTCTTGTCTCTGTCGCCCTCGCCAGCTTCGCGATGTCTGGCGCGACGGTTGCCGCCGACGCGAAGCTCCTGCAAACGTGCAACGACTGCCATGGCAACAACGGGTTGTCGCAGTCGCAGCAGGTGCCGTCGATCGCCGGCATATCGTCCACGGTACTCGAGGGAGCGCTCGCCGGCTTCAAGGCCAAGAAACTGCCATGCCCCAAGGTCAGCTACCAGCAGGGCGACACCAAGCGGCCGCAGACCGACATGTGCACCGTAACGGCCAGCTTCGGCGATGCGCAGATCAAGGATCTTGCGGCCACCTATTCCAAGCTGCCGTTCAAACCGATGAAGCAGCCGTTCGATGCGACCAAGGCCGCGGCGGGCAAAGCGATCCATACGCATGACTGCGAGGCGTGTCACTCGAAGAGTGGCGGCGACCCGGCCGACGATTCAAGCCTGCTCGGCGGCCAGCCGCAGGGCTACCTGAAAGCCGCTCTCGCCGATTTCAAGGGCGGCAAGCGCCAGGCAGAAAAGAAGATGAATGACAAGATCGCCAAGCTGTCGAGCGCAGATCTGGAAGCGCTCGCCAACTATTACGCGAGCCTGCAGTAACGATGATCACCGGCGGCGCGCGAGGCCGGGCTCGCGCGCTGCCGACGTGTCCGCCCGTCGCGACCCCTTCTGACTTGCGCTGCTGAGGCAACGCCGCCGGCGGCAGCGCTCTGGGCGCTGCGCCGGGCACAGCCGCGCGGTACCCCGCTGAACTTTGCAGATCCATCGCGGCGTGCGGTCAATGAGCGCGGACGACGCCGCGATCGGACCGACCTCAGCGCACGCGACGCTCGCAGCGATGACGCCCGAGGTATCGGGCGCCGCTGTCGAGGCTGCGCCGTCGCCGTCGGTCGTTGACCTGCTCTAGTGCGCCACCTCGGACAGCAGTGCGACGAAGATCGCAATCGCAAGCGCAATGCCGATTGCGACGGCCGCGAAGCCGAACACGTAGGCACGCACGAGCGTCATGCGCTCCGGCGCCGGTACGATCAGCGACTCGAGCGTACCGCTCTTGACGAGCCGCTCGTATTCGAGCGGCCGCTCTTCCTGGAGCCGCGCGAGCGGCTGGCGGCCGGTGAACACGACCGGATCCATCGGGAAGGTTTCCGGCCGCAGGTGCGTGTGGAAGAAGTGGAACAGGAAGATGAACCCGGTCGCCAGCAGCGCTTCGTCGCTGTGGATCACGTAGGCGGCGTTGAGCGCCCAGCCAGGCAGCACCTTCGTCGTCATCCCCGGGAACCACAGCAGCAGCCCCGAGGCGCCGATCATCGCCACGCCCCAGAACACCGCGAGGTAGTCGAACTTTTCCCAGTACGTCCAGCGGTCGAACTTCGGCCGTGGTCCGAGGTACAGGAAGTACCGGAAGTTCGCGAGCAGGTCCTTGATGTCCGCGAGCTGCGGCGTCATCGAACGCCAGCCCCACAGGAAGCCCCGCTCCTTGCGGACGAACTTTGCGAGCAGTAGCGCGAGCAGATGCGCCCCGAAGTAGCCGAAGGTGATGACCGCCGCGATCCGGTGCAGCACGCCGGCGGCGTGCGGTCCGCCCCAGATCGCCATCAGCTGCGGTGCCCACGGCGCTCCCGCGAACTTGAGCGGCAGGCCGGTCGCCGCGAGCAGCAGGAAGCTCAGAATGATGGTGATGTGCATCTTGATCTGGAACGTCGAGAAGCGCCGCACGTACGGGCCTTGCGCGTGCGCCGCGAACTCGCCACGCAGCTTGCCGACCAGCGAGCGCTGCAGCCACAGGAGGGCGTGCAGGCCGAAGAAGCCGAACACACCGAGCAGTAGCAGGGTCATGAACAGCCAGATGTAGTGGACCCACGGATTGCCGTGCGGATCGCGGGGGTTGGAGTGAGGATCGAAGCTGAGGAACGAGGCATTGACCTGGCCCGCATGGCATTTGCCGCAGGTGGTCGCGAGGTTGGCCGGGTTGACCGTGGACTTCGGATCGGCCGGCGGCAGGTTGTGGTGCGGTGTGTGGCAGTCCGCGCACATCGCGACCGCCGTGTAGCCGAGTCCGGTCGCCTTGCCGTGGAAGCTGTCGGCGAAGGAGCGGTACAGCTCCGCGTGGCAGTTCTTGCAATCCGACGGGAAGCGCTGCCGCATCTCCGCGCTGGTGGGCACCTTGATGGCATGCGCCTCGTGGCAGGTGGTGCACACCGGACCCCGCTGCTCTCCTTTCTTCCACAGCATGCCGTGCATGCTGTTGACCCACTGGTTGAGCACGCCCTGGTGGCAGCCGCCGCAGGTTTCGGGAGTGTGGGCGAACGAGGTGCGCGCGGCGGGATCGTCGTGCTTCTTGATCTCGTGTGCCGTGCCGTGGCAGGCCGTGCACGACGGGGCGGCATTGACGAGTCCCGCGGCGAGCAGCGCATGGGCGTGTTCGCTCGCGAGATAGCCGTTCATCATCTTCTTGTGGCAGCCACCGCAGGTCACGATCTGGTGGACCGCGGTCATCGAATTCTCGGGATCCTTCGAGCGGCGTGCGCTGTGCACGTTGCCGTGGCAGTCGGTGCAGGTCTCGGGCTTGACCGCCTCGCCGCCGCCGCCGTGCACGCTGGCCGCAACTGCCTTCAGTTCGTCCTCGTGGCAGGCGATGCAGACGGTGGAGTCGACGGCGCCGAGATTCTCGCGCGGGTGCTTGACCGTCAGGGCATCCGCATGACAGTCGACGCACGCCGTGCGCCTGTGCGCCGATGCCGCGAATTCCGCGCCATGGATCGCCACCGACTTGCCGGCGTCGGTCTTGAGCTCTGGGTCGTCGTGGCAACCGAGGCACTTGGTCGTCAGCGCCGCCTTGTCGACCGGTGGCGGCGCGGCCGGCGCGGCCATTGCGAGCGAGCCGAACAGCGCCATGCCGAACAGCGCCGCGCAGGCGAGCACGAAGAGCGCACCCCCGAGGGTCGCGGCCCCGCGCTGCAGCGCCGACACCCAGGTCGAGGCCCGCAAGCCCGCAGTCGAGTCGGATTCCATGTTCATGGGACGCCCTCCTCCACCCGTCCGGCAGGCGAAGCGGGCACGACGCTAGCAACCGCCGCGTTGCAATTTAGTCGTGGCTTTCCACAGACATGCCTCGCCAGCGCGGGCGAGGGCGCTTATCTGCGCCTCCACGGCCACCGGGTGACGGTGGCCGTCGTCAGTCCATTCACGACCGAGGGCCGGGAGATCCCGTGCGACGGGACTACGCCGACAACGGCGCGCTGTTCGCACCCCGACCTCAGTCAGCGTCCGAGCCCGGCGGGCCAGCGGCCAGCGTGCGCCGGACGGCCGTGGCCGATCTCGCCCGGCGGCACGACCGCCACCTCCCCGGCGTCGGATTCGTCACGGATCGAGAGGCGCATCTGGGCGCGAAACTCGTTCACCGACTCGAAAAACGCCGACATCATCAGCACCCAGACGAGCATGCCGCGGTCGGTCAGCTGCCAGCCATCGGCGCTCTCGCGGACCGCACCGAGCGCACGCAGCGCCTTGAGTTCGAGCCACAGCGTGCGCTCGAAGCGCATCGCGTAGCGCTCGCGTACCCAGCGGCGCTCGAGCTTGAGGCCAAAGAGGCGCATCAGCAGGTCGTAGCGCATGCGCTCCCGCCCGGACAGCTGCCGCTCGCCGGTAATCCCGGTCAGGCCCTGCCCGATCCGATCCACGTAGGAGTGCAGCGAGAAAGTCGAGGCATACACGCACCCGTCGAGGTACCCGAAGGCGCCGCTGCCGAGCCCCAGGTAATCGGGCGAGGCCACGACGTATTCGTCGATCCCGTGCCCGCCGCGGTTGAAGCACCAGGCCGAGACCGGCGTGAACGCCGGCCGCAGCCGCGCCAGGATCCGGCCGTAGAACTCCGACAGCCGGTGGCGGTCAGGAAGGCCGATCGTGCGACGCATCGAGCGCTCCGCGGTCGGCGCGCTCATCAAAGGGTACAGCGACACCTGATTCGCCGGACCCGCGAGCACCGTGTCGAGATCGCGCTCGAGCATCGCGGCGGTCTGGTGCGGCAGGTTGAAGATCATGTCGACGTTGAGCGTCTCGAAGCGGCCGGCTGCGGCGGCGAGCCGCGCGAGGATGTCGGCGCCCGATCCGTACTTGCCGTAGCGGCCCATTTCGCGCAACAACCCGTCATCGAAGCTCTGCACGCCGACCGACAGTCGCCGGACGCCGGCGGTGACCAGCCGGTCAAGCACGCGAGGCACGAGATCGCCTGGGTTCGTCTCGACCGACACCTCGCCGAGCGGGCCGAAGCCGGCGAGGAGCCCGAGCGTCTCGACGAGCTCGCCGGGCTCGACCGTCGGCGTGCCACCGCCGACGTACACGCCTGAGAACCGAAATCCCCGCTCGTGAAACAGCCGGATCTCGCGCCGCAGCGCAGCAAAGTAGGTGCGTGCCTTGCCGCTCTCGTACCGCACCCGGTGAAACGTGCAGAACGGGCACAGCACCTCGCAGAACGGCACATGCAGGTACAGGAACACCGGCTGCGGCGGTGGCTAGGGCATGCCACTGGCGGGCGCGAGCCGCATCGAGCGGCGCGCCTGGCGACGAAAAGCAGCATCGAGCACTTGGTGCAGCAAGGCGTGGATCCCGGTCGCGACAGTCGCCGGCGGCACGGCGCAGCGGCAGTGTACCCGGCCGCTTGTCCCGGGCATCGGTTAGAACCTACGGAATTATCCCGATGCTACCGGGCGTTGAAGGCGCGCATCGTCGCCGAGGTCGGCGGTCGAATGCGCGCACGAGGGGTTCCATGGCGCGGATGCTGGTACTTGGTGTCGGCAATTCACTGCTGACCGACGATGGCGCCGGAGTCCATGCAGCGGTGCTGCTCAACGAACACGTGGGTCACCCACCCGACCTCACGATCCTAGATGCCGGGACGCTCGGGTTCTCGCTCTTGTCGGCGCTCGGCGATGCGGACGCGCTGATCGCCTTCGACGCTGCGCGCACCGGTGGGGAGCCGGGCGACATCTCCATCCACGAAGGGGTGGATTTTGACCGCTTCGTCCGGCGCGCGGGGCGTAGCGTGCACGAGGTGGGCCTCGCAGACCTGCTCGACATGGCGCGGCTGTCGGGGCATCTGCCCGAGCGGCGCGTGCTGATCGGCATCGAGCCGCAACGCGTCGACTGGGGGCTCGTGCCGACGCCGCAGGTCGCCGCCGCGCTGCCCCAGTGCGTCGCGGTTGCGCTCGATCTGATCGAGCACTGGCGCAGCGACACGAAGGAACTGACGGCGGTCACAGTGGAGGAGACCCATGCGCACTGAGGCACAACCCGGCCTCGCCGGCATTCCGCTCGTGGTCGAGGCGGGTCCCATGGTGCACGTCGACTCCGGCAACGTGCCACTGCTGCTTCATGAGCTCAGGCATGCGCTCGATCGGCTGCTGGCCGACGGCACCACGCACGTGATCGATCTGCGCGCGATCCCGCTCGGCCCCGGCGAGGAGGAACGCCTGCTCGAGACGCTGGGCACTGGCGAGGTGCGCGCCGAGTTCACGGCGCTTGGCCGCAGCGTGATCGAGGAGAGCAGCTATCCGGGGCTGTGGCAGATCACGCACTGGAACACCGCCGACGAGATGACCGGCCGCTTCCTGGAAGTGGCGTTCACGCCGGCGCTGCTGTCCTCCCCGCCCGAGGACGTGAACGCGGGACTCGCCCGTCTGATGGCGGCCCTGAACGGCTGACGGAGCCGTCGCAAAGTCGAGGAGCACACATGGCAACGCTGAATCTGGGTGCGACGGTCGGTGAACAGCTGCGGGCACAGGGTGTCTCGCGGCGCGGGTTCATGAAGTTCTGCTCGACGATGGCGTCGGTGATGGCGCTCGCGCCTGCCTTCGCGCCGCGCATCGCCGCGGCGCTCGACAAGGCGAAGCGCCCCTCGGTGATCTGGCTGCCGTTCCAGGAGTGCACCGGCTGCACCGAGTCGTTGACCCGCTCGCACGCGCCGACGATCGAAAGCCTGATATTCGATGCGATCTCGCTCGACTACCAGGAGACGCTGCAGGCGGCCGCCGGACACCAGGCCGAGGAGGCCCGCCAGCGGGCCATGCAGGCAAACTGGGGCGAGTATTTCCTCGCCGTGGACGGCTCGATCCCGCTCGCCAACAAGGGCTATTCGACGATCGGCGGGGTCAGCAACGTCGACCTGCTGCACCAGGTGGCGAAGGGCGCCAAGGCGATCATCGCCATCGGCAGCTGCGCCTCCTTCGGGGGCCTGCCGAAGGCAAGCCCGAACCCGACCGGCGCGGTGGCGGTCAGCGATCTCATCAAGGACAAGCCGATCATCAACATCTCGGGCTGCCCGCCGATCCCGATTGCGATCACGGGCGTGCTCGCCCAGGTGCTGACGTTCGGGCAGATGCCTGAGCTCGACCATTACGGGCGGCCCAAGGCGTTCTTCGGCCAGACGATCCACGATCGCTGCTACCGGCGTCCGTTCTACGAGCGTGGCCAGTTCGCCGAGACCTTCGACGACGAAGGCGCGAAGCAGGGCTGGTGTCTGTTCAAGCTCGGCTGCAAGGGCCCGGTGACCTACAACAGCTGCCCGACGACCAAGTGGAACATGGGCGTGAGCTTCCCGATCGAGTCCGGCCACGGCTGCATTGGCTGCTCGGAGCCGGACTTCTGGGACTGGCAGGGCGTGTACCGGCCGCTGTCGACGACCCGGTGGGGCGGCTATCGGGCACTCGGCGTCGCCGCCGCTGCCGGTGTAGCTGTCGGCGCGGTCGCGGCCCTCGCCGCGCGCCGCAAGCAACGCCCGGTTGGGGAGGACAAGACATGACCATCCTCGAATTTGCACGGGGCCCGGCATTCCAGGCGGCGCTCTGGATCTTCGCCTTCGGCGTCTGCTGGCGGCTCGCCGGCGTGTTCTTGATGTACCGGCGCTTCGATCGCTCAAAGCCGCGGCGCCACCATCTCGTGGCGGGAGGCCTGAGGGCCATCGTGATGCGTTCGCTGCCACCGCACGAGCTCGAGAAGCGAATCGTGTTCCAGCACGTGTCGGGCTACGCGTGGCACCTGACATTCTTCATCTCGCTGCTGTTCTTCGCACCGCACCTGCCGTTCTTCAAGCAGTTCCTCGGATTCGGCTGGCCGACGCTGCCGAACACGATTGCGCTGCTGTCCGGCGCGATCGCGCTTGCGATCCTGCTGGCGCTGTTGTGGCGCCGCGCGACGGTGCCGGTGCTGCGCCAGATCTCGAGTCTCGACGACTACCTGAGCATCGTGCTCGTCATCCTGCCGCTGGCCACCGGTTTCATGCAGTACGCGCGCGTGCTGCCGTTCGGGATGCGCTACGAGACCTTGCTCGGCGTGCACATTCTGACGATCTGCGCGCTGATGGTCTGGTTCCCGTTCGGGAAGCTGATGCACCTGTTCCTCGCGTTCCCGGCGCGGTTCCAGGCCGGCGCCCTGCTGGAGCGCAAAGGAGTCGAAGCATGAGCGCCACCATTGCCAACCTCGACGCACTTCGTACCGCCCTGCCGGCGCTCGGCCAGCGCGTCGGGCGTTCCACCCGTACCGACGACGAACGCCTCGCGCGCGCCCGCGCCGTGATGCTCGGCGAGCTCGACGCTTCGCACGCCACCTACCTCGAGACCTGCCTGCACTGCGGCATGTGCGCCCATGCCTGTCACTTCTACATCGGCACCAACGAGGCGAAGTACACGCCGATCTACAAGGTGGAGCCGCTGAAGAAGGTCTATCAGCGCGAGATCGGCCCGATGCGCTGGCTCAGGCGCCTCGTGGTGTCCGACATCTCGCTGTCGGAGCTCGAGGACTGGCAACCGCTCGTCTATGACGCATGCACCGAGTGCGGCCGGTGTGACCTGATGTGCCCGATGGGCATCCAGATCTCGCCGATGATCGGCATCATGCGCCGCGCGCTCGCCGCCGCCGACCTGTTGCCGGCCGAGCTCGCCGGCGCCGCCGACGAGCAGAAGACCCTGGGATCGGTGCTGGGAGCGGGTCGCGCCGAGATACTCAGCCTCGCGCGCGAGCTCGAGACCGCAGGCGTGCACGTGCCGCTCGACCTCGCGACGGCGGATGTCGTGGTGCTGACGAGCGCCGTCGACATCAAGGCCTACGCCAACTCCTTCAAGGCGACCGCGAAGATCCTGAACCGGCTGAAGCTGAAGTGGACGCTGCTGAGCAACAGTATCGAACTGCTCGGCACCGGCGAGTCGCTCAAGGAGCTCCACGTCCGGCGCATCGTCGAGGAAGTCGTGCGGCATGAGGCCAAGACGCTGCTGCTGCCCGAGTGTGGCCACGCCTATCCGGCGCTGCGCTTCGACTCGGCGCACATGATCGGCGAGCCGCTGCCGTTCGCGGTGCTGTCGATCGCCGAATTCGTCGGCCGCGAGATAATGGCCGATCGGCTCAAGGTCAAGCGCGCGCCGGCGATGGGTCCGGTGACCTATCACGATCCATGCAAGCTCGGCCGGCACGGTGGGGTGTTCGAGGAGCCGCGCGCCGCGATCAAGGCGCTCGGCCTCGAGCTCAAGGAGATGGAGTCGCACGGGCGTACCAATTACTGCTGTGGCGGCGGCGGCGGCCAGTTCATGATCGCGCGCGGCGCGCAGCTCCGGCATCGGGCTTTCGAGATCAAGATGCGCGAGGTCGACGACACCGGGGCCGGCACGGTGCTGACCGCCTGCAACAGCTGCCGGCTCAACTATCAGAACGGCGCCAGCGAGTCGAACTGGCAGAAGTCCGTCCAGAGCATCATCGAACTGGTCGGTGCAAACCTAGCTGACTGAGCCCGTCCAAGGCGCGGAGAACGTCCATGACCGCACAAGCCCGAATCGTCGTCGACCCGGTCACCCGCATCGAGGGTCACCTGCGCATCGAGGCGACCATGAATGGCGATACGATCGCCGCCGCCTACTCGTCCGGTACGATGGTTCGCGGCATCGAGATCATCCTCAGGGGACGCGATCCGCGTGACGCCTGGGCGTTCGCGCAGCGGATCTGCGGCGTGTGCACGCTGGTACACGGGATCGCCTCGGTCCGCGCGGTCGAGGACGCGCTCGCGGTAGACCTGCCGCCGAACGCGCAGGCGATCCGCAACCTGATGATCTCGGCGCAGTACGTGCACGACCACGTCATGCACTTCTACCACCTGCACGCACTCGACTGGGTCGACGTCGTCAGCGCCTTGAAGGCGAACCCGGCTGCGACCGCGACGCTGGCGCAGTCGATCAGTCCCTACTCCAAGTCCTCACCCGGCTATTTCGCCGACGTGCAGAAGCGCGTCAAGACCCTCGTCGAGTCCGGCCAGCTCGGCATCTTCGCCAACGCCTACTGGGGCCACCCGGCGTACAAGCTGCCGCCGGAGGCCAACCTGATGGCTGTCGCCCACTATCTCGACGCGCTCGTCTGGCAGCGCGAGGTGGCGCAGCTGCTCGCGATCTTCGGCGGCAAGAACCCGCACCCGAATTTCCTCGTGGGCGGCGTGCCGAGCGCGATCGATCTCAATTCGGACTCCGCGCTCAACGCCAAGCGGCTCTCTCAGGTCGGCGCGATCGTCGCGCAGATGCGCAAGTTCGTCGACGAGGTGTACGTGCCGGATACGCTCGCGATTGCCAGCTTCTATAAGGACTGGGGCGCGCAGGGCGAAGGGCTTGGCAACTTCATGACTTTCGGCGAGTTCCCGGCGACGCAGATGAGCGACACGGCGAAGCTCGCGATCCCGCGCGGCGTGATCCTGAACCGCAACCTCGCGGAGGTGATCGAGCTCGACCTCAAGGACCCGGCCCAGGTGCAGGAGTTCGTGGCCCACTCTTGGTACGACTACTCGGGCGGCAAGGAGACGGGCTTGCATCCGTGGAGCGGCGAGACGGCTTTCAATTACACGGGGCCCGAGCCGCCGTACCAGTTCCTGGACGTCGACAAGAGCTACTCGTGGCTCAAGTCGCCGCGCTGGCGCGGCCACGCGATGGAAGTGGGCCCGCTGGCACGCGTGCTGATGCTGTATGCGAAGGGCCATGCACAGACCAAGGAACTGGTCGACTCGACGCTGAAGACGCTGGACGTGCCGGTCGCCGCGCTCTTCTCGACGCTCGGCCGCACCGCGGCCCGGACACTCGAGACCAAGGTCATCGCCGACATGATGCAGGGCTTTTACGACGGCCTGGTCGCGAACATCAAGGCCGGTGACACCAAGACCTTCAACGAGGC
Source organism: Steroidobacteraceae bacterium (assembly GCA_035604595.1). GTDB lineage: Bacteria > Pseudomonadota > Gammaproteobacteria > Steroidobacterales > Steroidobacteraceae > CAIKZZ01. Next base: position 39,108 of record DATNIE010000008.1, read on the forward strand.
CAAGTGGGATCCGAGCAGCTGGCCGACACAGGCCAAGGGCGTCGGCTACACGGAGGCGCCGCGCGGCGGGCTGGTGCACTACATCGTGATCGAGAACGGCAGGATCGCCAACTACCAGGCGGTCGTGCCGAGCACGTGGAACGCGGGACCCCGCGACGTGAAGGGCCAGCCCGGCGCCTACGAGGCGGCGCTCGCGGGCCACAAGCTGGCCAACGTCGAGCAGCCGCTCGAGATCCTGCGCACGATTCACAGCTTCGATCCGTGCATCGCCTGTGCCGTACACGTGACCGACCCCGAGAAGGGCGAGCTCGTGAAGGTCAAGGTCTGCTGAGCCGCCCGGACGGCGGCGTCATGCCCTGCCCGTCGGCGTCCGGCAGCTGCCGGACGCGTCCGGCTGCCCGAGGCACGCCTGTCGGGCGGAACGCCGGACGGTGTCGCCGGCCGCGGCCAATCCGCTCTCTGTCACCACCCCGGGTGCCACCGGATCTCGGCCAGAGCTGGCCTACGCGCAGCTGGTGCCGTTCAATTGAGCGTCACGACGGCGAGGCGGCCATCGGTGTAATAAGGATCGCCGCCGCCGTTCTTTCCCCTCAATGCAGTCTGAAACGGGTCGATCCACTCGACGGTGGTGGTGATGTCGCGGGCCAGGTCTGCGAGCAGCGTGTCCCGCTCCTGGTCGATCGCGGCATCGATGTGATGCGTGATCTGTCCGGTCCGGTGGCTGATGCCGGCACGGGTGTCGAGCGTCACCGCACCGACCCACAGCGGCCGGCCGTCGGCGTCGACGTCCGCTGACCTCCAGAATCTCACGTGATGCCGACGACGCGGATCGCCGCCGATCATCTGTTCGAAGGCCAGATCCTGCTTGCGGCCCCAGAAGTACAGGTTACTGACAGGCGCTGTTCCGTATGGCCGATGGACAACGCTGTCCGTGGCGATACGCAATGCCGCAGTGAGCGTCACCGGATCGGCGGGTTCCCACCCGCCGGTCATCAGTGCACGATGCAATGCGGCCTCGCTTGCGATCAGCGCGACGTTGATCGGGTCACCCGGAATGCCGTCGATCGTGACCGTGCGCGTTGCCAGAGTCTCGAGCGCCGGATGGCGATGCTCGACGTAACGCCACAGGCCCGGCAGCAGTCCGTAGGCCACTGCGTAGTAGCCAATTCCCGCCGCGGCGAGACTGCCGATGGCATACAGGAAAAGCCGGCGCCCGGGCGAATGACCGCGGTCCGATGCGGGGTCCGGCATGGCCGGAAGTATATCCGGAAGCACAGCATCGGCCGCGCGCAGTCCGTCGCCGGCCGCCCGAGCTATTCGACGGTCACGCTCTTGGCCAGATTGCGCGGCTGATCCACGTCCGTGCCGCGCATCGTCGCGACGTGGTATGCAAGCAGCTGCAGCGGAATCGTGTACACGACCGGCGCCTGGAAGTAGCTGACGTGCTTCGGCATCTTGATGACGGTGACGCCGTCCGACGAATCGATCCCGGACTCCGGGTCCGCGAACACGTACAGCTCGCCGCCGCGCGCGCGGACTTCCTGCAGGTTCGACTTCAGCTTCTCGAGCAGGTCGTTGTTCGGCGCGACCGTGATCACCGGCATGTCGGCATCGACCAGCGCCAGCGGCCCGTGCTTGAGCTCTCCGGCCGCATAGGCCTCGGCGTGGATGTAGGAGATTTCCTTGAGCTTGAGCGCGCCTTCCATCGCGATCGGCGCGAGCGCGCCGCGCCCTAGAAACAGCGCGTGGTGCTTGTCGACGAATTTCTCGGCCAGGCGCCTGACGACCGGGTCGAGCGTCAGCGTCTCCTCGATCAGCCGCGGAATCTCGATCAGCCGCGCGACCAGGTGGCGCTCGCGCTCGCGGTCTATCCCGTGGTGCTTGCCGAGCGCGATCACCAGCATGTCGAGCGCCGCGAGCTGTGTCGTGAACGCCTTGGTCGAGGCGACGCCGATCTCGGGGCCGGCGCGCGTCAGCATCACGAGCTCCGCCTCGCGTACGAGCGAGGACTCCGGCACGTTGCAGATCGCGAGCGTCGACAAGTACCCCGCCTGCTTCGCGAGCCGCAGCGCGGCCAGCGTATCGGCGGTCTCTCCCGACTGCGAGATCGTGACGAACAGCGTGTGCTTGGGCACGACGGGATTGCGGTAGCGGAACTCGCTCGCGATGTCGACCCAGCACGGCAGCCGGCAGATCTGCTCGATGAAGTAGCGGGCCACCGATCCCGCGTGCCAGCTGGTTCCGCAGGCGACAATCTGCACCGCCTCGCTATGCTTCAGCATGTCCATCGCCGCCGGGCCGAACGCAGCCTCAAGCAGCTTCCCGCCCGCGACCCGCCCCTCGAGCGTCTGCGCGACCGCGCGCGGCTGCTCGTAGATCTCCTTCAGCATGTAGTGTGCGAACTCGCCCTTGTCGACCAGATCGGACGACAGCTCGCTCTCCATGACCTTGCGCTCGGCGCGGCGGCCGTGGCGGTCGACGATCGTGACGCTGCGCCGGTGGATCGCCGCGACATCGCCCTCCTCGAGAATCTGGAACCGCCGGGTGACGGGCAGCAGCGCCGAGATGTCGGAGGCGACGAAGTTCTCGTCAGCGCCGAGGCCCACGATCACCGGGCAGCCGGCGCGTGCGAGCACGATCGTGTCCGGATCCGTCTCGCTGATGACCGCGAGCGCGTAGGCGCCGCGCAGTTCCTTGACGGTGGCCTGGACGGCCTCGAACAGGTCCCTGTGACGCGCGAGGTGATAATGCACGCGGTGCGCGATCACCTCGGTGTCGGTCTCCGAGGAGAACTCGTAACCCCGCGCCAGCAGGTCGGCGCGCAGCTCTTCGTGGTTCTCGATGATGCCGTTGTGAACGATCGCGATGCCATCGCGCGATACGTGCGGGTGGGCATTGCGCTCGCTCGGCTCGCCGTGCGTCGCCCAGCGGGTATGCGCGATGCCGAGCATGCCGTAGGCCGGAGCCTCGTCGAGCGCCTCCTTGAGGCGCGCGACTTTCCCGACGGTGCGCAGGCGGTGCACCCGACCGTCGCCGTTCAGCACGGCGACCCCGGCCGAGTCGTAGCCCCGATACTCGAGCCGCTGCAGCCCGTCGATCAGCACAGGCAGGATGTCTCGGCCGGCGACGGCACCTACGATTCCGCACATGGGTCAGGACTCCTGGCTCATGTTTCATTATCCCTCAATTGTGTGCGGCGGATCGTGACCTCGGTCCGGTGCCGCGACGGGCGCGGCTCAGCCGGCCAGCCGCTAAGTGCCTGATTTGGGACCGGGATCCCCATCCGGTGGCAGATCGCCCTGCGCGATCCGCCGGGCGCGCTCGGCGGGATCCGCCGCCGCCGGCGCTTTCCACGACTCGATCGTCTGCTGGCGGCTGCGCTCGAGCGTCAGTGCGCCACGCGGCGCGGGCCTGGTGATCGTCGAGCCGGCACCGATGGTCGAACCCGCGCCGATCGTGACCGGGGCCACCAGCATCGAGCCCGAGCCGATGAACGCCTGATCCTCGATCACGGTCGGCCACTTGTTCACACCGTCGTAGTTGCAGGTGATCGTGCCGGCGCCGACGTTGACGGCACGGCCGATCGTTGCATCACCGAGGTAGCTCAGGTGGTTGGCCTTGCTGCCCTCGCCCAGGGCCGTGTTCTTGAGTTCGACGAAGTTGCCGACGTGCGCGTCGGCGCCGAGTCGCGTTCCGGGCCGGACCCGCGCAAACGGGCCGACGCTGCAGCGCTCGGCGATGTGCGCGCCGTCCAGCACGCAGTGCGGATAGATCACGGTGTCATCACCGATCGTGACGTCGCGGAGCACGCAGCCGGCGCCGATCCGGACGCGATCGCCGAGCCTGACCTGGCCCTCGAGCACGACATTGACGTCGATGACGACGTCGCGGCCCGCCGCAACGGTTCCGCGAACGTCGAGGCGGGTCGGGTCGAGCACGGTCACTCCGGCGTGCATCAGCTCGCCGGTTCGGAGCCGGCGGTATTCGGCCTCGAGCCCGGCAAGTTGCAGTTTGTCGTTGATGCCGAGCACCTCGGCGGCGGTCGGCGCGACGACCGCCTCCACCTTGAGTCCGTCGCGAACCGCGAGCGTCACGACGTCGGTCAGGTAGTACTCGCCCTGCGCGTTGTCATTCCCGAGGCTTGCGAGCCACTTCCTGAGTGCGCCGGCGGGCGCGATCAAGAGCCCTGTATTCGCCTCGCGGACCGCGAGTTCTTTGCGGGTCGCGTCTTTCTGCTCGACGATGCGGTAGACGTTGCCGGCGTTGTCCCGCAGGACCCGCCCGTAGCCCGTTGGATCGTCGAGCAACACCGACAGCAGCACGAGCGTCCGCTCACCGGCGCGTTCGATCAGGCTCGCGAGCGTCGCGGCGCGCACCAGAGGCACATCCCCGTAGAGCACGAGCACCTGGTGGTCGTCCGGGATCGCGGGCATCGCCTGCATGACCGCGTGCCCCGTACCGTGCTGCTCGGCCTGCAGTACCCACTGAAGCGGGTGACCTGCGAACGCTTCCTTGACCTCCTCGCCGCCGTGGCCGTAGACGACGTGGATCGCCGCGGCCTTCAGTTGCAGCGCACAGTCGAGCACGTGCGCCAGCAGCGGCCGTCCGGCCAGCGGCTGCAGGACCTTCGGCAGGTCGCTGTTCATTCGCTTGCCCTGACCGGCGGCCAGGATGACGATGCTCAACGGCATGGCGCTACCCGCGGACCCCGAAAGGCGCATTCTCGCATGCCGTCCCGGCCGGCCGGCGGGGCCGGGTTCGCAGATGCAGTGGGCGGACCCCCCCGGGCGGGGACCAGGGGTCGGCGCGCGCGCGCGACTCTGTTAGTACGTCAGGTGCGCGAGGAACCCGTCGATCGCCGCGAGGCATTCCGGTTCGTCGAGCAGCGGCACGTGCCCGCGATTGGCCACCGTCAGCGGCACGAGGTCGGGTTTCTCGCGCTGCATCCGCGCAAACGTCGCCTCGCTCAGGATGTCGGAGAGCGCGCCGCGAATTGCCAGCACCGGCACGGTCTTCAACGTCGCGAACAGCGGCCACAGGTCGGGGGCGGCCGCTGGGGCCGCGCGCATCGCCTCGCCGACCTTGGGATCGACAGCGAGCACCGGCGCCCCAGATGCGTCTTCCCGGAAGCTGCGGCGGGCAAGCCGCAGCCACATCTCGTCCGGGAGGTCCCGCCAAGCGAGACCGAACACGGTTCGCAGCTGCGCGACGGCCTCATCCCAGCTGCGCACCGCGGGCAGGCGCCCGGCGTAACCCCGGATCCGGTCAGCACCGACGGGATCGATCTCCGGGCCGATGTCGTTCAGCACGATGCCGGCGATGGCGCCCGGCAGCACCGACGGCAGCATCATCGCGAGCAACCCGCCGAGCGAGGTCCCGACGATCGCGAGGCGCTTCAATCCCAGCTGGGTGATCAGCGCGGCGAGGTCAGCGAGATAGGTTCCGGGATGGTAGTTAGCCCAGACGGGGTCCCATGCCGAGAGCCCGCGCCCGCGCAGATCCGGGCAGATGACCCGGAGCGTCGGAGCGAGGTGCGCGGCGAGCGACTCGAAGTCCCGGCAATTGCGCGTCAGCCCCGGCAGGCACAGAACGGCTGGCGCCCCGGTACCGGCCGTGTCGTAGACCCGGCTGTAGAGCCTGAGCCCGTCCTTCGATGACCACCATTCGTCGCGAAACGGCTGGCTCCCGCTCATCCGGACCCCCGCTCCGCGAGCTCCCGGCGCAGCTCGCGCTTCAGTATCTTGCCGTTCGGGTTGCGCGGGAGCTCCGCGCGCGCAACGACTGCGCTCACGCGCTGCTGCTTGCCGACCCGCTGGTTGGTCCACGCGAGCAGCCCGTCCGGATCGAAGGCGTGCCCCGCGGCCGGTACCACCACCGCCACCGGCGTCTCGCCCCACTTCTGGCTCGGGGCGCCGACCACCGCCACTTCCGCGACCATAGGGTGCTCACGCATGACGCTCTCGATGTCGGCCGGGAAGATGTTCTGGCCGCCCGACAGGATCATGTCTTTTTTCCGGTCGACGATGTAGAGAAAACCCTCCTCGTCGAGCCGGCCGAGGTCACCGGTTCTGAGCCACTGGCGGCCAGACTCATCGATCCAGGTCGCCTCCCGGTTCGCATCGTCCCTGGCGTGATAACCGGCCATCACCAGGCGCCCGTAGCCGACGATCTCCCCGGTCTCGCCTGGCGCAACCTCGTGGTCGTCCTCGCCGAGGATCCGGATCTCGGCGCCGAGCACGGGCTTGCCGACCGAGAGGAGCTTCTGCTCGAAGTCCTCGGGCGCGAGGATCGTGATCAGTCCCTCGGTGAGCCCATAGAGCTCGATCAGGTCGCAGTCGAACTCGCGCGCGAATCCGCGTTTCACGGCGGGCGGGAGCGGCGAGCCGCAGCACATGATGGCCTCCAAGCTGTCGGTGCGGAACTGACCGCGCTCGGGGTACGCGAGCATCCGCTCGAGCTGCAGCGGTACGAATGCGCCGTGGGTGATCCTGCGTGCCTCGATGATGGCGAGCGCGTCCCGCGGGCTGAAACTCCTGAGCAGCACGATCGTCCCGCCCACCAGCACCGTCGTCAGCATCGTGACCCAGCTGATGTTCGAAAACAGCCCGAGCGAGCACAGCGTCCGGCAGTCGCTGCGGTACCTGAGCGCGATCGCCGAGTCGTACGCCCAGTGCATGCGGCACTGGTGGGTGTGGACGATGCCCTTCGGCAGCGCCGTCGTCCCGGAGCTGTAGATCAGGTTGCACTCATCATCGGGCGCGATCGCGACCTTGGGGTCCGTGCCCGGCTGCCCGGCGGTCAGCGCATCGAACGCCAGCCACCCCTTTTCCGGGGCATCGCAGTTGACGAAGTGGCGGGCCCGGACCCGGCCGGCGGACCGCAGCCGATCGATGCGCGCAGCGTGGTGCCCGCAGGCGAACACGGCGACGCAATCGGCATCCTCACACATGCCCGCGATCGCCTGGTCGGTGATCGATACGTTGAGCGGGACGGCGACCGCGCCCGCTCGGAGGAGCCCGAACAGCGTGAGCACCGTCTCGAGCCGGCTGTCCATCAGCACCGCAACGCGCTCGCGCGGCCGCACGCCGAGGGCGGCGAGACCGTGCGCGACCCGAGCGGTCGTCGCGGCGAAATCCCGCCAGCTGAGCACGACCTCGCCGTCGATCAGCGCCGGGCGGTCGGCAAGCCAGCGGCCGTTGTGTGCAATCAGGTCCGGCACCAGCGGTGCCGGTGGGCTGAACCACGCCATGGATGTGTCTCGCGGCGCCGGGGCGCCCGCTCGCGGTGCGGGTCGGGGCTCGGCGCGGCGCGCCCGATGGCGCGCCGCGCGTCCCGTCAGAAGTGGTAGGTGACCGTCGCGGTGAAGGTCCGCGGCGGACCGTAATAGCCGATCTGGCTCAGACCGCCGAGATAGGCGTTAGAAGCAGCGATGGGCGGCGGGCCGAAGTCGTAGCCCGCGACCCGGTAGTACTTGTCCGTCAGGTTCTTGCCATCGGCCGAGAAGCGCCAGGCCTTGCTTGCGGTCGTGTAAGCGAGGCCGGCATTTAACAGGCCGTACGCCGGCTGATCGGTCGGGCTCGCGATCGTGTCCGCGACCTTGGTGAAGCTGCGCCAGTCGTAGCCGGCGCGCGCGAGCAGCGTGCCAGATCCCAGATCCCACGTGTAGGTCCCGTTGCCGGAGACGGTCCAGGACGGTGCGTTGAGCGGCCGGTTCTCGTTGGCGTCGTTGACTGTCGTCACACCCGGGCCGCAACCGGGTGCAAAGGTGAACGGGTTGCACGGAACCAGATAGTTCTCGTAGTAGGAATCGAGATAGCCGACGGTGAGCCCGAAGGTCAGCGCCCTGCTCGCCTTCCAGGCGGACTGGAGCTCGAGGCCCTTGTTGATCTGCTTGCCGGCATTGAGCACGGCGGTCAGGTTGGACGGCGCACCCTCGTACAGGACGAAATCCTGCAGTTGGACCTGCGCGTTGCTGTACGGATTGTAGAACGCCGTCAGATTGAGCAGCAACGTGTCGTCGAACAGCGTCGACTTGAGGCCGATCTCGTAGTTGTCGGCGGTCTCCGAGTTGTAGCCGTTCTGCGTCCCCGGGTACACGGCCGCGTTGCCGCGCATGTCGAAGCCGCCGCTCTTGAAGCCCCGACTGTAGCTCACGTAGGTCATCACATGATCGGTCCAGTGGAAGTCGAGGCCGATACGTGGCGAGACGTTCACAAAGGTGCGGCTGTTGGTGTAGTTGGTCACGACGCCGTTAAACGGGAAGAACCCGGCCGGCACAGCCGCGGGATTGAAGAAGGTCTGGTCCGGAAGCAGCTGGTCCGGCGCAAAGCTCGCGTAGTCGGCCTGGTAGACGCTGGCGGTCTTGCGATCCTGGTTCCAGCGCAGCCCGGCATCGAGGTTCAGCTGATCGGTGAGCTTCCACGCGGTGTCGCCGTAGACGGCCGAGCTCTTGGTCTGCACGCAGCCGTTGACGAGTTCGGTGATGTAAAGGTCGTACGCGGGGATGCCCAGCAGCGTCAGCGAGCCCACCGAGGCGTTGTAGTCACCGCACGCTTCGCTGTTCATGTAGAACACGCCGCCGACGGCCTTGACCAGGTCGTTGGTGAAGGTCAGCTGGCCCTCGCCGGACGCCTGGCGGTCCGAATAGTGGCCCGGCACCTCGAAGATGTTCTCGTTGACCTCTGCGAAGTTGATGAACTGCCGCGCCTCGCCTTCGTAGTAGGCACCGACCAGCTTGAAGTCGAGCTGGCTCGTCAGGCTCTGCGTGTAGGTTGCGGAAATTCCCTTCCGATATGAATAGTCCTTGTCGACCGGCATGTCGGTGCGCAAGTCGTAGGGCTGGGTGAGCGCCGGTGCCAGGTAATTGTTGAGCAGCTGGCCACCGGCGGCATTCGAGTTGTCCTGGGTCGTGTCGGCGACGATCTTGAGCTTCGAGCTCTGGCCCCAGAGGATCGTAAGATTCGCGCGGGCCGCGAGCACGTCCTTGTTCGAGACATCCTCGCCAATGTAGTTGTACGGGCTCGGTGTCGTTCCTGCCTGGGCGACCACGCTGCCGTAGCCGTCGTGCTGCAGATCCGCGACCGCGAAGCCGAAGTACACGTGATCGCTGACGATGGGCGTCGAGAAGTTGAGCTTCTCGTCGTGCTCGAAGTAATTGCCGCCGGTCACCGACATCGTGAGGCTTTCGGGCCCGACGATGTCGTGGGTCACGTACTTGATGGCGCCGGCAATCGTGTTCTTGCCGTACAGGGTGCCCTGCGGACCGCTCAGCACCTCGAGCCGGTCGGCGTCGATCACATCGAGGAGTGCGGCCTGCGGCCGTGCCATGTACACATCGTCGATGTACACGCCGACGCTCGGGTCGAAGCCCCACAGCGGGTCGACCTGACCGACGCCGCGGATGTAGACGTTGATCGTGCTGCTGGTCGCGCGGTCATTGGCGATCTTCATGTTCGGCACGAAGCTGTTCAGGTCCTGCAGCGAGGCGACGTCCTGCACCTGGATCGCCTCGGCGGTGACCGCGGTGACTGCGATCGGCGCGTCCTGGATGTTTTCCGCGCGGCGTCGCGCCGTCACGACGACCGATTCGAGCGTCTCCGGGCCGGCGGCCACTCCGGCCGGGGCGGTCGGGGCGGTCGTCTGGGCCAGCGCGGTCGACAGCGGGGCGGCCGCCGCCAAGGCCAGCATCCCATGGGCAGCAACACGCAAAAGCTTCTTAGTCGCGTTCACCGGAACCCCCTGCGGACAATTATGTCCCGTACGTTCGTGTTCAATGACTGTTGAATACTCACTGAACGGTTGTTGAATACTACTCGCGGCGCGGAACCGAATGCAACCGTGTTGCGGGAAGCACACAAAATGCGGGACAATCGGCGCCGCTGTTGCTGCGCCGCACTAATCAAATGGCCGCCAGGAAGACCGGACGACCTGCCAAAGAGCGGCTGCTCGATGCCGCCGAGCGGCTATTCGCGAAGCGCGGCTATCACGGCGTCTCGATCCGCGACATCACGGACGCGGCCAAGGTCGACGTGGCGCTGGTTCACTACCACTTCGGCAGCAAGCGTGCGTTCCTGACGAGCGTCTTCGAGCGTCGCGCCGAGGTCATCAACCGTGAGCGACTCGATCGCCTCGAGGCGGTGAGCAGGACGGACGGCGGCACGCTCGACCTCGAGGCGGTCGTCAACGCGTTCATGGAGCCGCTATTCCAGCGCTCCGCACGCGGCGGGCGCAGCTGGAAGAGTTACTTCGCGCTGGTCGCCCAGGTGAACAACTCGCCGGAGCTGTCGGTGCTGATGACGCGAACCTTCGACCCGGTGGTTCACAAGTTCATCGACGTGCTGCAGCAGGCGCTGCCCGGCGCCGACCCGCGCGACATCTACTGGGCCTACCACTTCCTGACGGGCGCGCTGACGCTGACCTTCGCCGAGACCGGCCGGCTCGACAAGCTGTCGGGCGGGCTGTGCCGCTCATCGGACCTCGACAGCGTGCACGCGCGGTTCGCGCCGTTCATGGCAACCGGATTCGCTGCGCTCGCGGCGCGGCGCGTGGGCGGGACGGAACCCAGGAAAGCGCGCGCCGGGCGCAAGGGCCCGCGTCCGGGGTCGGCGTAGCAGGCCCCGGCCGCGGCGCGCGCCGCCGCCATTCGGCGCGTGGGACTACTTCTGCAGCTTGCGCAGCTGCTCGAGCATCCGGATCTGGACCAGCGCGCGCAGCAGCTCAGCCTGCGCCTCGGCGATGCTGACTTCGTCGGTCTTGGTGCGCAGCGCCTCTTCGGCGCGCTGCTTGGCCGCAAGCGCTGCAGCCTCGTCGAGATCCCGGGCCCTGAGCGCCGTGTCGGCAAGCACCGTGACGCGCTGCGGCTGGATCTCGAGCACGCCGCCGCCGACGTAGAAGGGTTCCTCCGCGCCGTCCGGCGTCTGCACACGCACCTCGCCCGCCTTCAGCGTCGTCAGGAGCGGTGCGTGCCGCGGAGCAATCCCGATCTCGCCCTGCACGGCCGGCACGAACACCATCGCCGCCTTGCCGGAGTAGATCTCGCCCTCGGCGCTGACGATGTCGACGTTGATCGTAGAGGCCATGTGCTTGCTCCCGCGCTGTCAGGGTCAGGCCAGGTTCTTGGCCTTCTCGGCCGCTTCGTCGATCGTGCCGATCATGTAGAACGCCTGCTCCGGCAGGTTGTCGAGCTCCCCGTCGATGATCGCCCTGAACCCGCGAATCGTGTCCTTGAGCGAGACGTACTTGCCCTTCTGGCCGGTGAACACTTCGGCAACGTGGAACGGCTGCGACAGGAAACGCTGGATCTTGCGTGCGCGGTACACGGTCTGCTTGTCCTCCGCCGACAGCTCGTCCATGCCGAGGATCGCGATGATGTCCTGCAGTTCCTTGTAGCGCTGCAGGATCGCCTGCACGCCGCGCGCCGTATTGTAGTGCTCCTCGCCAATCACCAGCGGATCGAGCTGGCGCGAGGTCGAGTCGAGCGGGTCGATCGCGGGGTAAATGCCGAGCGAGGCGATCTGGCGCGACAGGACGACCGTTGCATCGAGGTGCGCGAAGGTCGTCGCGGGCGAGGGGTCGGTCAGGTCGTCCGCCGGCACGTACACGGCCTGGATCGAGGTGATCGAGCCGGTCTTGGTCGACGTAATCCGCTCCTGCAGCACGCCCATTTCCGCGGCCAGCGTCGGCTGGTATCCGACCGCCGACGGCATGCGGCCGAGCAGCGCGGAGACTTCCGTACCCGCGAGCGTGTAGCGGTAGATGTTGTCGATGAACAGCAGCACGTCGCGGCCCTTGCCGGAGGCCTGCTTCTCGTCACGGAAATATTCGGCCATCGTGAGCCCGGTCAGCGCGACCCTTAAGCGGTTGCCCGGTGGCTCGTTCATCTGGCCGTAGACCATCGCGACCTTGGAGTTCGGCAGGTTCTTGAGATCGATGACGCCCGACTCGGCCATCTCGTGATAGAAATCGTTGCCCTCGCGGGTGCGCTCGCCGACGCCTGCAAACACCGACAGGCCCGCGTGCGCCTTGGCGATGTTGTTGATGAGCTCGAGCATGTTGACGGTCTTGCCGACGCCGGCGCCGCCGAACAGGCCGATCTTGCCGCCCTTGGCGAACGGCACCAGCAGGTCGATGACCTTGATTCCGGTCTCGAGCAGATCCTGGCCGCCGGCCTGGTCGTCGTAGGAAGGCGCCGGGCGGTGGATCTCCCAGTACTCCTTGGTCTCGACCGGGCCCTTCTCGTCCTGCGGGTGGCCGAGCACGTCCATGATGCGCCCCAGCGTACCGTTGCCTACCGGCACGGCGATGCCCTTGCCGGTCGAGTGCACGATGATGCCGCGCTTCAGGCCCTCCGAGACGCCCATCGCGATGCAGCGGACGACGCCGTCGCCGAGCTGCTGCTGCACCTCGAGGGTCAGCTCGCGACCGCTGTCCTGAAGCTTCAGCGCCTCGTAGACCCTGGGGATCGACTCGCGCGGGAACTCGACGTCGACGACCGCGCCGATGATCTGCACGATCTTGCCGGCCGGGGAGGTGGTGGGCGTACTCATAGCGTGGGACCTTGTATCAAACGGCGGCCGCGCCGCCGACGATCTCGGAGATTTCCTTGGTGATCGCCGCCTGCCGCGCCTTGTTGTAGATCAGCTGCAGCTCGTCGATCAGCTTGCCGGCGTTGTCGGTCGCGCTCTTCATCGCGACCATGCGTGCCGCCATCTCGCACGCGACGTTCTCGACGGCGCCCTGGTAGACCTGGGACTCGACGTAGCGAGTCAGCAGTCCCTCGAGGAGCTCGGCGGCCGATGGTTCATAAATGTATTCCCACAGGTCCTGCAGCTCGCTGCTCCTGACCGGCTCCACCGGCAGCAGCTGGCGTATCACGGGGCGCTGGCTCATCGTGTTGACGAACTCGCCGTTGATCAGGTGCAGCCGGTCGATCTTGCCGGCGAGGTAGGCATCGAGCATCACCTTGACCGCGCCGATGAACGCGGCGACGTGCGGCCGGTCGCCGAGATGCGTGACGCTCGCCGCGAGCGGAAGGCGCAGCCGCCGGAAGAACTGCAGTGCCTTGGAGCCGACGACGCACAGCTGCACGTCCTGCCCCTTGCTCTGCCACTGCCTGATCCAGGTCAGCGCCTCCTTGAAGACGTTGACGTTGAGTGCGCCGCACAGCCCCCGGTCGGTGCTGACGATGATCACGCCGACCGTTTTCGCCTCGCGCTCGGCCAGGAACGGGTGGCGGTAATCGGGGTTCGCGAGCCGCAGGTGCCCGACCACGGTGCGGATCTTCTGCGCGTACGGCCGCGCTGCGCGCATTCGTTCCTGGGCCCGGCGTATCTTGCTCGCCGCGACCATCTCCATGGCCTTGGTGATCTTCTGCGTGCTCTTGATGCTCGCGATCTGGGTGCGGATTTCTTTCGCGCCGGGCATGGCTGTCTCAGAAGCTCGCAGTGGTGAAGAAGTCCTCGCAGACCTTCTTCAGGGCCGCATCGGTCTCCTTCGACAGGTCCGGCTTGTCGTTGACCGACTTTAAGAGCGTTCCGGCGTTGGTCTTCGCGAATGACTGCAGTGCCGCCTCGGCCGCCACGGTCTTGTCGCGCGTCACCTTGTCGAAGAATCCGCCATTGACCGCGTACAGCGTGAGGGCCATCTCCGCGACCGACATCGGCGCGTACTGCTTCTGTTTCATCAGCTCCGTTACCCGCTGGCCGCGCTCGAGCTGCCGGCGCGTGGCCTCGTCGAGGTCCGAGGCGAACTGCGAGAACGCGGCGAGCTCGCGGTACTGGGCGAGAGCGAGACGCACGCCGCCGCCGAGCTTCTTGATGATGCCCGTCTGCGCGGCGCCACCGACGCGAGACACCGAGATGCCGGCATTGATGGCGGGGCGAATGCCGGCATTGAACAGGTCCGTCTCGAGAAAGATCTGGCCGTCGGTGATCGAGATGACATTCGTCGGCACGAAGGCCGTGACGTCGCCGGCCTGCGTCTCGATGATCGGCAGCCCGGTCAGCGATCCGGTACGACCCTTGACGCGGCCGCTCGTGGCCTTCTCGACGTAGGCGGTATTGACGCGCGCCGAGCGCTCGAGGAGCCGCGAGTGCAGGTAGAACACGTCGCCCGGGTAGGCCTCGCGGCCGGGCGGGCGGCGCAGCAGCAGCGAGATCTGCCGGTAGGCCCAGGCCTGCTTGGTCAGATCGTCATAGATGATCAGCGCATCCTCGCCCCGGTCCATGAAGTACTCGCCCATTGCGCAGCCCGAGTAGGGCGCCAAGTACTGCATCGCGGCCGGGGTCGAGGCGGAGGCCGCGACGATGATCGTGTGTGCGAGCGCCGCGTGCTCTTCGAGCTTCCTGACGACATTGGCGATCGAGCTCTGCTTCTGGCCGATCGCGACGTAGATGCACTTAACGCCGGTACCCTTCTGGTTGATGATCGTGTCGATCGCGACCGCCGTCTTGCCGGTCTGGCGGTCGCCGATGATCAGCTCGCGCTGACCGCGGCCGATCGGCACCATCGAGTCGATGGCTTTGAGTCCGGTCTGCACCGGCTGCGACACGCTCTGGCGGTAGATCACGCCCGGCGCGACGCGCTCGATCGGCGAGCGGTTTGAGGCTTTCAGCGGCCCCTTGCCATCGATGGTGTTGCCGAGCGCGTCGACCACGCGGCCGAGGAGCTCGGGGCCGGTCGGCACCTCGAGGATGCGGCCGGTCGTCTTGACTTGGTTGCCCTCGGTGATGTGCTCGTAATCGCCCAGCACGACCGCACCGACCGAGTCCTGCTCGAGGTTGAGCGCGAGGCCGAAGGTGTTCTCCGGGAACTCGATCATCTCCCCGTAGCGCACGTCCGCGAGGCCGTGGATCCGGACAATCCCGTCGGTCACGCTGACGACCGTCCCGACGTTGCTCGCCTCGGCAGCCGCGTCGAACTGCGCGATGCGGGCCTTGATGATGTCGCTGATCTCGGACGCCTTGATGGACATGCTGCTTTCCTTAGCTACCCGTGTCGGCCGCGAACCGGGGCGGGGTCACGGCTCGGAAATCCGCTGCTCGAGCCGCTCGAGGCGGCCCTTCAGTGATCCGTCGATGATGAGGTCGCCGGCGCGGACGGTCGCACCGCCGACGAGCGCCGAATCGACCACTTCGGCGAGCCGCACCTGGCGGGCGAAGCGCCGCTCGAGCGCTTGCCGCAGCCGCGCCCGCTGTTCCGGCGTCAGCGCCATCGCGGTCGTGACCTCGACGTCGATCGTGTTCTCGGCCTCGGCCCGGAGCCCCTCGAAATGCGCGGCGATCTCCGGCAGGAACGAGAGCCGGTGGTTGTGCGCCAGCAGCCCTAGGAAGTTGCGGCCGTCCGCGCCGACCGTCGCGCCGCTGTCGGTTGCGACGCCAGCTATCAGCACGACGAGCTCCTTGGCGCCGACCCGCGGGTTGCCAAACAGATCCTCGGCTCCCGGCGCGTGGGCGACGGCGGCTCCCGCGGCGAGCAGCTCGGACCAGGCGGCGAAGGCCCCGTGCTCGCGCGCGTACTCGAAGGCCGCGCGGGCGTAGGGTCTGGCGACGGTCACTTTCTCGGCCATCGGCTCAGCCCGCCGCAATCCGCGTCGCGAGCTCATTTAAGAGCTCGGCATGCGCCTTGGCGTCGACCTCGCGCTTCAGCAGCTGCGCGGCGCCGGCGAGCGCGAGCTTGGCCACCTCGCCACGCAGCTCGCCGCGCGCGCGGGCGGTCTCGGTCGAGATCTCGGTGCGGGCCGTCGCCAGCAGCCGTTCGCCCTCGGCGAGTGCGGTGCCGCGCGCCTCCTCGACGACCTCGCCGCCGCGGCGATTCGCCTGCTCGACGATCTGCGCAGCCTTGGTGCGCGCCTCCTTGACGATCTCGAGCCCCGCTGCCTTGGCGTCCTCCAGGTTTTTCTCGCCGCGATCGGCGGCGGCGAGGCCGTCGGCGATCCGCTTCTGGCGCTGCTCGATGGCCGACATGATCTGCGGCCAGCCCAGTTTCATCACCAGCAGCGCGACTGCGAACAGCGCGAGCCCCTGGATGATCAGCGTGATGGTGATACTCATGCCTGTCTCCCGACAGATCGCGGCTGGCGCCGGCGCCGGCCTGCGCGCGTCGCCCGCCGGACGCTTACTTGACGCCCAGCATGGCCAGGAACGGGTTCGAGAAGATCAGCAGCAGTGCGATGGCGACGCCGATGATCGGCACGGCGTCCAACAGGCCCGCGACGATGAACATGCGCGTCATCAGCATCGGCGCGAGTTCCGGCTGCCGCGCGGCGCCCTCGAGGAACTTGCCGCCGAGCAGTGCGAAGCCGATTGCGGTGCCGAGCGCACCGAGCCCGATCAGGAGACCGGCGGCGATGAGAGTGTGGCTCATCACTTCGGCGATCTGTTGGACGTTCTCGATAGCCATTGTCTTCTCCGTACTTTCAAATAGGTCCGGTTGGATGGAAATCTCAGTGGTGTTCGGCGGCCATGCTCAGGTAAACGACAGTCAGCATCATGAAAATGAACGCTTGCAGCGTGATCACGAGGATGTGGAACACCGTCCAGGCGAACCCGGCGATGAACTGCAGCGGTGCCATGACATAGGTGAGGCCGGAGCCGAGCGTCGACCCGAGCGTCATGCAGGCGATCAGGATGAAAATGAGCTCGCCGGCATACATGTTGCCGAACAGTCGCAGGCTCAAGCTCACCGGCCGCACCGCCTCTTCGATCAGCCGCAGCAGCAGGTTGGGCGTCGCCAGCATCACCTTGCCGGCCACCCCGTCCGCGTGGAACGGCGCCAGCAGGAATTCCTTGAAGAAGCCGCCGACGCCCTTGTGCTTGACCCCGTAGTACTGGATCAGCAGAAAGACGCAGATCGACATGCCGAACGTCGTGTTCAGATCCGCGGTCGGCACGACCCTGAGGTGCCCGATGCCGATCGTGTTCGCCGCTGTCGGCAGCAGGTCGACGGGCAGCATGTCCATGAAGTTCATCAGGAACGTCAGGCAGAAGATCGTGATCGCGAGCGGCGCGATCAATCGGCTGCGGCCGTGGAAGGTCTCCTTGACGAGGCCGTCGACGTACTCGACCAGCATCTCGACGGCGCACTGGAGCTTGCCCGGGACGCCGGCCGTCGCGCGGCGCGCGACGCGCAGGAAGAACGTGATGAACAGCAGGGCCAGCAGCAGCTTGAAGAAGATGCTGTCGAGGTGCAGCGCAGTGAAGCCTTCACCCGAGCTCAGGTGCTCGAGGTGATGCTTGATGTACCCCGTCATGTTCTCCGGGCCTGCGGCCGCCATCGTGTTTACCCCATCTCCCCGGCTCACCTGATGATCGCGAGCCCCAGCCAGAAACCGATCTGCGATGCGATCAAACCCGCGACGAGTGGCAGCGGTGGGAGGTGCGCGGGCCCGAGGGACGCCCACAACGCGAGCCCCAGCCACAGCCACTTCAGCACTTCCCCGGCGTAGACCGCGCGCACCAGCGTCCCCACCGGCGCCACGCCCGGCGCAAACAGCTTCCAGCCGAATACCATATTGCCGACCGCCACCACGAGCCCGCCCACGAAGGCGGCGCCCGCAGCGCGGGCGCCGGCGAGCGCAAATGCGGTCACCGCCGCGACTGTCGTCGCCGCCAGCTGCACGCCGGCGAACCGGAGTACCAGGCGCCGCCCGCGCTGGCGGTGATCCCTCCCTGTGGCGACGGACATCCGAGCTCTCGCCTCAGTATCCTCAGCCGCGGAATCGGGCGCGCAAAAAAACCACTTCGATGCGCCGGCTGGACGCTCGGAAGTGGCACTGGCTGTGGGAAGCGCGGCAGCGCCCCCGAAAGCGCGCGCATTATAGGCACGTTCTTGCAGTGCTTCAACAACGCGCCGGCGCCCGGTTGACGGCCTTAAGTACCTGTACCTATTTACATTTTCCGGGTTGAACCGCTCAGCGAATGTGCGCCAGGATTCCGTCGAGCTCATCTAAGCTCGAGTAGCTGATGATCAGCTGGCCGCGACCGTTCGCCTGCTGGCGGAACGCGACCTTGGCACCGAGCTTCTCGCCGAGTTCCGTCTCGAGGCGCCTGACGTCGGCATCGACCGGGGCCTCAGCGGCAAACCGCCCGTGGGGCGGCGCCAGCAGCCGTCGGACCAGGGCCTCCGTTTCCCGGACCGACAGCGCCTTCTTCGCCACCAGCGCCCCGACCTCCGCCTGCTGGCGGCGGTTCGTGAGACCGAGCAGCGCGCGGGCGTGGCCCATCTCGAGCGAGCGGTCCGCGACCAGCGCCTTGACCTCGTCGGCGAGCTCGAGGAGCCGCAGCAGGTTCGTGACTGCCGTGCGCGAACGGCCGACGGCATCGGCGGCCGCCTGGTGGGTCAGCTCGAACTCGGTGATCAGCCGGTCGAGCGCCCCCGCTTCCTCCAGGGGATTTAAGTTTTCGCGCTGGATGTTCTCGATCAGCGACATCGCAACGGCGGCCTCGTCCGGCACGCGCCGGACGATCGCCGGGATCTCGATCAGCCCAGCGAGCTGCGCCGCCCGCCAGCGCCGCTCGCCGGCGATGATCTCGTAGCGCTGCGATTCGGCGGGCCGGGGCGTCCCGAGCGGCCGGACCACGATCGGCTGCACGATTCCCTGCGCCTTGATCGAGGCGGCGAGCTCGGCCAGGGATTCCGGGCGCATGTCGAGGCGCGGCTGGAATTTCCCGCGCTGCAGCAGGTCAAGCGGCAGGCGCACGAGCTCATCGCCGGGCGCCGGGGCGAGGCCCGCGGCACTCGCCGCGACCTGGCGTGCGGTCGCCTCGCCGAGCAGCGCTCCGAGGCCCCGTCCGAGTGCGTGTTTCTTGACGCTCATGGATCGACCTCCGGGTGGTCGGCAAACGCGGTCACGGGCTCCTCGTCGCGGCGAATCATTTCGCCGGCGAGCGCGAGGTAGGCTAGCGCGCCGCGCGACTCCTTATCGTAGTACAGCGCCGGGCGACCGAACGACGGGGCTTCGGCGAGGCGCACGTTGCGCGGAATGATCGTCCTGAACACCTTGTCGTCGAAGTGCTCGATCAGCTGCGAGCTGACCTCATTGGCGAGGTTGTTGCGGGGGTCGTGCATGGTTCGCAGGATACCCTCGAGCTTGAGCCCCGGATTGATGCCCACCTTGATCTGCTCGATCGTCGACAACAGCGCCGACAGCCCCTCGAGCGCGTAGTACTCGCACTGCATCGGGATCAGCACCGTGTCCGCGGCCACGAGGGCATTCACGGTCAGCATATTGAGCGCCGGCGGGCAGTCGATCAGGATCATGTCGTAGCGCTGCCTGATCGGGGCGAGCGCGTGTCTCAGCTTCAGTTCGCGGCCGGTCAGCAGCGTCAGTATCCGCACTTCGGCCGCCGTCAGGTCCTGGTTCGACGGAATGACGTCGAACCCGCCCGGGTCCGCCCTCAGGATCGCGGCCGCAGCCGGACAGTCTCCGAGCAGCACCTCGTAGCTGGAGGCCGCCAGCTCCGACTTGTCGATGCCGCAGCCCATGGTCGCATTGCCCTGCGGATCGAGGTCGACCAGCAGCACGCGGCGCTTCGTCGCCGCGAGCGAGGCGGCGAGGTTGACGGCCGTGGTGGTCTTGCCGACGCCCCCTTTCTGGTTGGTGACGGCGATGATCCGGTGCATAGGCCGGTCAGAATAGCATCCGCCCGCCCGGCTAAAAGGCGCGGCGCGGCTGGTAGCGCCGCGGGCCACCCGGTGCCTCGGTGACCGCGAGCCTGCCTCTCGCCGCAAGGTGTTCGAGGTTCGCCAGCGACTCCCCGACGGCCAGCATCAGGTTGAGCGAATCGAGGGGCGACCGGAACAGGCGCTCGGCGACTTCGCGGGCCGTTGCCGGGGCGGTCACGAGGCCGATCACCGCCTCGAGCGTCGTCGCGTGGTGGGAACGGAGCTCCGCGAGCCGCAGCCGCAGGCCGCTGAACACCGAGCCGTGCGACGGCAGCACGAGCGGTTCGGGGACGAGCGCCTCGAGCCCGTCGAACGAGGCGAGGAACGAGGCGATCGGGTCCGGGTCCGCGCGCTCGGGGTAGATGCCGATATTGCTCGAGATCCGCGGCAGCACCTGGTCGCCCCCAATCAGCAACGCCGGGTCCTCGGTGTGGAATACGAGCTGCGCGTCGCTGTGGCCCCGGACCAGGCGCGCCGTCCACCGCGTGCGACCGGTCGCGACGACATCGCCATCGCCGAGCAGCCGAACGTCGGCCGGGACGCCGGACATGATCTTGCGGTAGCTCTGGCCCGACAGTGCCGGCCGCATCGCGTCGGTCGCATCGAGGCCGTCGCGCGCGAACGCGGCGAGACGCCGCGCCTGCTCGGCCGGCCGTTCCGCGGTCGTGAGGAGCCCTTGCAGCAGCGAAAATTCCGGGCCGCTCATGAACACCGGCGCGCCATGCCGCTCGGACAACCAGGCAGCGAGGCCCGCGTGGTCCGGGTGGTGGTGCGTGCAGATGATTCGCGTCAGCGGCCGGCCTCCCAGGTACGCGTGCAGAGTCCCTTCCCAGGCCGCGCGGGCTGCGGGGACGTCCATCCCGGTGTCGACGAGCGTCCAGCCATCGCCGTCCTCGAGCAGCCACACGTTGATATGCCTGAGCGGCCCCGGCACCGGCAGGCGCGCCCAGTGCACGCCCGCCGCAAGCGGTATGGCCTGCCCCGGCTCCGGGGGCGCGGCGATCGGATAGCTGAGGGCGGCAGTCACCTCAGCTCTCGCGCTCGAGGATCACCAGATGCCGGGCATCCGGTAGGCCCGGGACGTGCAGTCTTTCGATACCCGCGACGCGCCAACCGTGCGGCAGGTTCACGAGCTCCGCGGCCGGGTCGCGCCCCTTCATCGCGAGCAGTCTGCCCGCCTTGGCGCACAGGTGTCCGGCCTGCGTGACGAACACGGCAAGCTCCGCGAGCGCGCGCGAAATGACGGTCGTCGAGCGCTGCTCGGGCCTGAAGTTCTCGGCGCGGGCGCAGATCGCCGTCACGTGGTCGAGGCCGAGGGCGCGCGCGGCGTGCTCGACGAAGCGGATCTTCTTGCCGGTCGAGTCGAGCAGCGTGAACCGCAGCTCCGGGTTCACGATTGCGAGCGGCAGCCCAGGGAAACCGGCGCCGGTGCCGACGTCGGTGACGAACGGGCCCCTGATCCACGGCTGCACGGTCAGGCTGTCGAGCAGGTGTTTCTCGACCATCGCGAGCGGCTCCCTGATCGCCGTCAGGTTGAACTTCTGGTTCCACTCGGCCAGCAGATCGAGGAGCCCGAGCAGCTGATCGAGCTGGACCACATCGAGCGCGAGGCCAAGCTCGGCGGCGCCGGCCACTAGCGTCGCGCGCGGGGTGATTTTCATCGCGCTCGCTACGCGTCGAGCCGGGCCAGCACGCGGCGCGCGAGTCGCTCGGCGCTGCCCGGCGCATGCTCGAAGTACAGCGAGGGCTCGGCGAGCTCGAGCTCCAGCACGCAGGGCGTGCCGCGGTCGTCGCGGATCAGGTCGACACGGGCGTACAGCGGCGGCCCGCCCGGAATCGTGGCCACGGCCCGCGCCGCGACGTCCCGCTCATCTGCGCCCGGCACCCGCGGGTCGATCGTCTCCTTGGCGAACAGCCCCTGCACGTCCCCGGCGCCGCGCGCAAGCAGCGGCCCCTTGCGGACCGCGTGGCTGAACTCGCCGTCGAACACCATCAGCGCCGACTCGCCGTAGTCGTCGACCGACGTGAGGTACGGCTGGGTGAGCACCTGATAGCCCGCGGCGTGCAGCCGCGCGACGTGCTCGCGCGCTGCCGCGGCCTCGGCGCGCGCAAAGCGCCGCGCGCCGCGCGCGCCCGCGCCCACCGACGGCTTGATGACGAACTCGGCCGCCTCGGGCGCGACCCACGCCTCGCCCTTGGCGGTGATCCGTGACGGCACGATTGGTACGCCGGCGCGCTCGAGTTCCAACAGGTAGCGTTTGTCGGTGCTCCAGCGCAGCGTCGCCACCGGATTGTAGAGCCGCGTCTGCGCGCTCACCGCGCCCGCCCAGTCGAGGAACGCCGGCAGGTCCTCAGTGTAGTTCCACGTCGAGCGCAGCAGCACGACCTCGAAGCGCCCCCAGGCGATGCCCCGATCGTCCCAGCCGGGCGCCTCGACGGCGTGGCCCAGGGCCTCGAACGCACGGGCGAGCGGTGCATAGTCCTCGTCCAGCTCGCGGGCCGCCGCGGTCGTGACCAGTGCGACCGGCACGGATCAGTTCCGAACGAGCGCCGCGATGAAGTCGGGCACCGGCAGTGCATCGAGCTTCGCCTTGTCGGCAAACAGCGCGGCGATGTTCGCGCTCTGCTTGGCCGGGAACTGCGCGGCCACCGATGCCTCGAACTTCTTGATGAGCACCGGCGTGCCTTCCTGGCGACGCTTGCGGTGCCCGATCGGGAAATCGACCTGCACGCGGCGTGTCGCGCCGTTCGCGAAGAACACCTGCACGGCGTTGCCGATGTGGCGCTTGTCGGCCTCGTAGTACTCCTTGGTGAAGGTCGCATTCTCCCGGACCTGCATCTTCGCGCGCAGAGCATCGACCCGCGGATCGTGCGCGACCGCGTCCTCGTAGTCGGCGGCGGTGAGCCGCCCGAAGATCAGCGGGATCGCGACCATGTACTGGATGCAGTGGTCACGGTCGGCCGGATTCGCCAGCGGCCCCGTCTTGTCGATGATCCTGACTCCCGGCTCCTGCGTCTCGATCACGACCCTCTCGATCTCGCCGAGCCGGTCCTTGACCTCCTGATGCAGCGCGATCGCGGCCTCGACCGCGGTCTGGGCGTGGAACTCCGCCGGGTAGCTGATCTTGAACAGCACGTTCTCCATCACGTAGCTGCCGAAGCCCTGCGGGTAGGCGAGCGGCTTTTTGGTCACGACGGCGTAGAAGCCCCAGGTCGGGGCGGTCAGCGCCGACGGGTAGCCCATCTCGCCGGCGAGCGCCATCAGCGCGTGGCGGACCGCCCGGCTGGTGGCATCCCCGGCCGCCCAGCTCTTCCGGGAACCGGTGTTCGGCGCATGCCGGTAGGTCCTGAGCGCGCCGCCGTCGAGCCAGGCGTTGGAGACGGCGTTGATGACCTGCTCGCGCGTGCCGCCGAGGAGTGCCGTCACGACCGCGGTGCTCGCGACCCGCACCAGGATCACGTGGTCGAGTCCGACCTTGTTGAACGCATTCTCAAGCGCCGTGACGCCCTGGATTTCGTGCGCCTTGATCATGGCGGTCAGCACGTCGCGCACGGTCAGCGGCGCGCCGCCTTCGGCGAGCCGCTTGCGAGACAGCCAGTCCGCAACGGCCAGTATCCCGCCGAGGTTGTCGGACGGGTGCCCCCACTCGGCCGCGAGCCAGGTGTCATTGAAGTCGAGCCAGCGAATCATGCAGCCGATGTTGAACGCCGCCTGCACCGGGTCGAGCTCGTAGCTCGTGCCCGGCACCCGCGCACCGCCCAGCATCGTCGCGCCCGGGACGACGGGGCCCATCAGCTTCGTGCAGGCCGGGTACTTGAGCGCCTGGAACCCGCAGGCCAGCGTGTCCATCAGGCAGTAGCGGGCGGTGTCGTAGGCGAGCTCGCTGAAGTTTCGGCCGTGAACGGCGTACTCGGCGATATCGACGAGCACCTGATCGGGCTCGGGGCGCTTGGCGGACTTGGAATCGGAGCTGGACATGGCGCGACGGCTCGCTGGTG
The DNA here is from genome assembly GCA_035604595.1 of Steroidobacteraceae bacterium. GTDB lineage: Bacteria > Pseudomonadota > Gammaproteobacteria > Steroidobacterales > Steroidobacteraceae > CAIKZZ01. The sequence continues at coordinate 62,769 of DATNIE010000008.1, forward strand.
ACGGGAAGCGGCCCGCGATGTTGATACAGCCGGCCGGCGGCTGCCAGTGGTGAAGTTGCGGACTTGCGGTGGCTGGCCGTGGTCCGGGGACGAGTCCAGAGGCGGGGCTCGCCGTCAGCCCCGCGTCTTGGCGATCCACTCGTCGACGAGCTTCTCGAGCAGCGTCAGCGGCACGCCGCCATTGTCGAGCACGACCGCGTGGAAGTCCTTCAGGTCGAACCGGGGCCCGAGCGCCGCGCGGGCCCTGTCCCTGAGCTCGAGAATCTTGAGCTGACCGACCTTGTAGGCACAGGCCTGGCCCGGATTGCCCATGTAGCGCTCGACCTCGGTGACGGCCTCGCTCTCGGGCAGGCCGGTCGTGGTCACCATGTAGTCGATCGCCTGCTCGCGGCTCCAGCCCTCGGCGTGCAGCCCTGTGTCGACGACCAGGCGCACCGCGCGCAGCATCTCGTCGCGCAGGCGTCCGACGTCGCCGAACGGATCGTCCTTGTACATGCCCATCTCGGAGGCGAGCCGCTCGGCGTAGAGCGCCCAGCCCTCTGCGTAGGCCGTGTAGAGCGTCTGCTGGCGGAGCAGCGGCAGGCCCTTGAGGTTCTGCGCGATCGAGATCTGGAAGTGATGGCCGGGAATGCCCTCGTGGTAGGCGAGCGTCTTCATGACCCAGATGGGCGTCTCGCGGACATCGCGCAGGTTCGCGAAGAACGTCCCCGGCCGCGTGCCGTCCATCGCGCCGGGCTGGTAGTAGGCCATCGCCGAGCCCTTCTCCGCCGCAAGCGGCACCCGTTCGACGGCGAGCTTGGTCGGCGGCAGCGTCCGGAAGTACTCGGGCAGGCGCGCGGTGACCTCGTCGAGGATCTGCTGGTATCGCGCCAGCAGCTGCTTGCGGCCCTCATCGCTGTCCGAGACGAGGAACCGCGGGTCGGCTCTGAGCGCCTGGATGCGCTCGGCGACCGTGCCGGTTGTCAGCCCCTGGCTTTTCAGCAGCGCATCGAGCTCGGCGTCGATGCGCGCGACCTCGCGAAGTCCGAGCTGATGCACCTGCTCCGGCGTGTAATCGGTGGTCGTCATTTGCTTGAGGGTCACGGCGTAGTAGGCCGCGCCGTCCGGAAGCCTGCCGACGCCTGCTCCCTGGGTCGCGGCCGCAGGGCGCTCGGTCTCGAGCGCCGCCGTCATCCGCGCGTAGGCCGGGTAGACGCCGTCCTTGAGGGCCGCGGCCGCCTGGCGCGCGAGCTCCGATTGCTGCTCCGCGGCCAGACCCTTGGCCGTCTTCATCCGCTCGACGAAGGTCACGACGAGCGGGTTGTCCTCCGGCTTCGGGCTCATGGTGTCCTTGATGCCGGCCTCGGCTTTGTCGAGCAGCGACACCGGCAGCACGACCCCCGCCTTCGCCTGGCGCTCCATCTCGGCGGTCAGCCCGTCGAGCTTGCCGCCCATTGCTTCGAGGCGCTTGACGTAGTTGCGCGCGGTCTTCTCGTTCCTCACGACATGCCCCGTCTCGAGAAAGCTCGGCAGCGCCTCCTGCGCCCCCCACATCGGGGCGATCGGGTACAGGCCCTCGGACGACAGCCAGTCGAAGCGCTTGTACGCCAGTTGCGTCTCCCACTGGTCGAGCAGGATGTCGTAGGTGATCTGGTCCTGGCGATCGAGCTGGGCGCGGTCGAACCGCCTCACCTCGGCCGCGAAGCGCTCGGCGAGCGCATAGTCATCGTCGCGCTTCTTGACGCCGACTTCCGCGAGCTTGCCGGAATGGCGGTCGAAGATTGTGCCGTCGACGATCCCCACCTGTGTGAACACCTCGGGATTGCGGGTGAGGTACACGATCGCCTGGCGGTTGGCGAGCTCATTGATCGTGAACGGCTTGCCGAAGCCGATCCGGTACGCGCAGTAGCCGCCGACCACGAGCACCGCGAGCCCGATCCAGCCAAGGACTTTCCAGACCTTCTTCATGCAGCAAACCCCTTTGCGATCATCTGTTGGGCGTGGGCTCGGTCACGGCCGTCGCGGGCGGCGCCCCGGCACCCGCCCCGGTGTCCATTCTCCGGCCCGCAGCCGATGCCCGGACGCGAAGCCCGGAAGTGTCGGCGATCAGCGGTCCTCAGGTCACGGCGTTCGTCGCGCCGCACGGGCGGGTCGTCGCATCGCGGTCGCGACTGCGGCTCTCCTCCCGCCGCTCAAGGGCGCTCGGCAAGCGGGACGAACGGCCGGGGCTCGGGTCCGGTGTAGGTGGCACTCGGGCGGATGATCTTGCCGTCCTCGCGCTGCTCTATCACATGGGCGCACCAGCCGGTGGTCCGGGAAATCACGAACACCGGCGTGAACATCGGCGTCGGCACGCCCATCATGTGGTAGCTGACGGCGCTGAACCAGTCGAGGTTCGGGAACATGTTCTTGGCGTCGCGCATCACGGCCTCGAGCCGCGCGGCGACCTCGAACATCCGGGTGTCGCCCGCCAGCGTCGACAGATGCTTCGCGACCCGCTTGATGATCTCGTTGCGGGGGTCGGCAATCGTGTAGACGGGATGGCCGAAGCCGATGATCACTTCCTTGGCCGCGACGCGACGGCGAACGTCCGTCTCGGCCTCGTCGGGCGTCACGTAGCGCTTCTGGACCTCGAAGGCCATCTCGTTGGCACCGCCGTGCTTGGGCCCGCGCAGCGCGCCGATCGCGCCGGTGATCGCCGAGTAGATGTCGGAGCCGGTTCCGGCGATCACGCGCGCGGCGAAGGTGCTGGCGTTGAACTCGTGCTCGGCGTAGAGGTTGAGCGAGGTGTGCATCGCCCGCACCCAGTCCGCCGGCGGCGCCTTGCCGTGCAGCAGGTGCAGGAAATGCCCGCCGATCGAGTCATCGTCGGTCTCGAGCTCGATGCGCCGCCCGCCGCGGCTGTAGTGGTGCCAGTAGCACAGCACCGAGGCCAGGCTCGCGATCAGCCGGTCGGCGATGTCGCGTGCGCCGGCCGCGCCGTGGTCGTCCCTCTCCGGCAGCGCGCAGCCGAGGGCCGAGACGCCGGTGCGCATCACATCCATGGGGTGGGACGCCGCCGGCAGCGCCTCGAGGACGCGGCGCACCGAGTCGGGCAGGCCCCGCAGGCGCTTGAGCTTCAGCTTGTAGGCGGCCAATTCCGCGGCGTTCGGCAGGCTGCCGTGGATCAGCAGGTGGGCGATCTCCTCGAACTCGGCGTTCTCGGCCGTCTCGAGGATGTCGTAGCCCCGGTAGTGCAGGTCGTTGCCGGTGCGGCCGACGGTGCACAGCGCGGTGTTGCCGGCGGCGACACCGGACAGCGCAACCGATTTCTTCGGACGAGGGCCTGCCGATCCAGGCGTGTTCACGGCATCCGACACGACGGTGTCCTCCGCTGCGTGGGGGGAACGGTCATTTCGAGAACAGCTCGTCGAGCTTGCGCTCGTAGGCATGGTAGCCGAGCACCTCGTAGAGCTCGGCGCGCGGTTGCATGCCGTCGAGCACGCCCTGCTGCGTGCCGGAGCGGCGGATTTCGCCGTAGACCGCAAGCGCCGCCCGCGACATCGCCCGGAACGCCGACAGGGGATAGAGCACGAGGCCGAGGCCGGCTGACGTGAGCTCCGCGAGCGTGTACAGCGGCGTCTTGCCGAACTCGGTGATGTTCGCGAGCACCGGCACAGCGATCGCGCTCGTGAACTGCCGGTACTCCTCGAGCGTCACCAGCGCCTCGGCGAAGATCATGTCGGCGCCAGCCTCGACATAGCAGAGCGCGCGGTCGACCGCCGCCTGCTGCCCCTCGACCGCGTGTGCGTCGGTGCGGGCCATGATCACGAACTCATCGTCGGTGCGGCCATCGACCGCCGCCTTGATGCGATCGGCCATCTCCTCCTTGGACACCAGCGCCTTGCCGGGGCGGTGGCCGCAGCGCTTCGCCTGCACCTGGTCCTCGATGTGCATCCCCGCCGCCCCCGACTTGATGAAGTCGTGGCTCGTCCGCGCGATGTTGAATGCCGCGCCCCACCCGGTGTCAGCGTCTACCAGCAGCGGCAGCTCGGTCGCCCCGGTGATCCGGCGGATGTCCTCGCACACGTCGTTGAGCGAGGTAATCCCGAGGTCCGGCAGGCCGAAGGAGGCGTTCGCCACCCCGGCGCCCGACAGGTACAGGGCCTTGAACCCGGCCTTCCCGGCCAGCAGTGCGCTGTAGGCGTTGACGGCGCCGACCACCTGCAGCGGCCGTTCCTGCCCGAGCGCGGCCCAGAGGCGCGCCCCGGCCGAGGTGGGGATCTTGGACATCGTGAGCGCCTTTAGTCGTGCACGCTCGATTGTAGCTCACCCGATCCGCACCAGCGTCCGGCCCTGGACGGTGCCGGCGATGTAGTCGGCAAACGCGCCCGGCAGTTCATCGAAGGCGATCGAGTGCGCGCAGATCCGCTCGAGGTGCCGGGGCTTAAGGTCGGTCGCGATCCGCGCCCACACCGCGAGCCGCTGTTCGCGGGGATTGGCAACCGAGTTGATTCCAAGCAGGCTCACGCCCCTCAAGATGAACGGCATCACCGTTGTATGCAGATCGGCGCTCGCCGCGAGTCCGATGCTCGCGATGTTGCCCCCGTAACCGACCGTCCGCGTGAGCCAGGTCAGGATCTCGCCGCCGAGGCTGTCGATCGCACCCGCCCACTGTGCCGCCTCGAGCGGCCGTTTGCCGAGGTCGATCTGCTGGCGCTTGAGCACCCGCGCCGCGCCGATCGCCTCAAGATAGCCGCCCGCCTCGGCCTTGCCGCTGACCGCGACGACCTGGTAGCCACGGCCAGCGAGCATGTCGATCGCGAGCGACCCCACGCCGCCGCTCGCGCCGGTCACGATGATCGGGCCCTGCTGCGGGGTCTGGCCGTTCTGCTCCATCCGGTGTATCCCGAGCGCTGCGGTGAAGCCGGCCGTGCCGATGCGCATCGAGTCGGCGAGCGTCAGCCCCTGCGGCAGCGGTATCACCCATTCGGGGTTGACCCGGGCGTACTCGGCGTAGCCCCCGTCGTGGGTCTCGGAGAGCCCGCAGCCGGTCACCAGCACTTCATCGCCCCGATGGAAGCGCGCATCGCTCGAGGACTCGACCTCGCCCGCGAGGTCGATGCCGGCGACCAGCGGATAGCGCCGCAGGATGCGCCCGGTGCCGGTGGCGGCGAGCGCATCCTTGTAGTTGATGGTCGAGTATCGGACGCGGATCACTACCTCGCCCGGCGAGAGCTCCTCGAGCGGGATCGTGTCGAAGCGCGCCACGATCTTGGCGTCGATCTCGTGGATCCGGAAAGCCCTGAAGGTAGGCATCGTCTGTCCTCCCGCCATGCTCAGGCCGGGCAGCGGCTGAGCCACACGTCGAGCCCCTGCACGTCGAGCTCAACGTCCATATCCAGCAGCCTGTGCCGGCGCGCGGGATCCGGGTCGAACCCGTGCGCATCGAGTGCCGCCGACACCCAGCGGAACAGGTCCTCGGTCATCCGCGCGGTGCGCATGGGATCGCGCTCGTGGCGTCGCGCGAGCTCGACGTACGCGTCGATCCCGGCGTGCAAATCCCGTCCAAGGCGCGCGAGGTCGGTCACCCGGCCATAGTGGGTCAGGTAGACGGCCCGCGGCCGGACGGAGAGGATTCGGTCGGTCGAGGCGTGAAGCTGTTCCGGGTCGAAGTGCGGCGGGGTCGTCGCCGGCATGACGAACGCGCGACCGTCGACGTCGATTTCGCGGTACGAGACGCCGAAGTTGTCGCCCGCGAATACGCCGTCCGTGTCGAGATCCACGATCACGTAATGATGCAGCGCGTGCCCGGGCGTGTGCAGGAACTCGAACGTCCGGCCGGCGAGCGCCAGCCGCGAGCCGTCTTCGGTCACGACGATGCGCTCCGGCGCGATCGGCACGATCTCACCGTACAGGCGCGCGTAGAAGTCCTCGCCGTAGACCCGCTTGGTCGCGGCGATCAGTTTCGAGGGGTCCGCGAGGTGCGCGGCGCCGCGCGGATGGATGACCGCCCGCGCGTTTGGCAGGTGCCGCATCAGTGCCCCGGCGCCGCCGGCGTGATCGAGGTGGATATGCGTCACGAACACCCAGTCGACCGCCTCGGCCGCGATGCCCTTGTGCTCGAGCGCGGCGAGCAGCGGCGGGACGGCCAGCGCCGTGCCGGTATCGACGAAGGCGGCGCGGCCGCCGTGCTCGATCAGGTGGCTGGCGTCGAGGTGGGGCCGCATGTACAGCGTGTCGACGGCGCTGATGCCGTCGCCGTAATCGATGATTGGCGGGAACTCGGGGCCAGTCGCCTCGCGTGGCGCGCTCACGGCGCGGGCGCCGTGCGTGCGGCCCGCAGCGCCGCGGCGTGCGGCGGGACATCGTGCGCCCGCGTGCTGAATCCGAACACCCTCACGTTCGATCCCCCTGCGCCGACTCGACCGGCAGGTGGCGAAAGCCGCCGCATGGTACGGAGCCCCCCCGGAAAATTCCACCCGGCCACGAACCCCGCGGCGGCGGCGCTGTCGTTGTATCGTGAGGCGGCCCGCCGGCCGCACAGGGAGCCACCGATGTCTCGTTCCGCGCTGCTGATGTCAGGACTGGTGCTCGCCTGGCTGCTCCCGGCCGCGCACGCCCGCGCCGAGGAGCCCGCGCCGCGCGTGCTGTCGGTCAGCGGCGAAGGTGAGGTGCGCGCGCAACCCGACCGCGCGATCGTGACGCTCGGCATCGTGTCGCGCGAGCCGACGCTCGAGGCAGCCCGCGCCGGCGCCAACCGCGTGATGGCGGCACTGCTGAAGCTCACGCGCGACCTCGGGATTGCCGAGCAGCTGGTGCACTCGACGCGGCTCAGCGTCAACCCCGAGTACACCCGCAACGAGCCGAAGCGCGAGAACCGGCTGGTTGGCTATGCGGTGCGGCGGCAGCTGCTCGTCGAGCTCAGGGACCTCGACCGGCTGGGCGAGTTGCTCGAGAAAGGCATCACCGCCGGCGCCAACGTCGTCGGCGATCCGCTCCTCGACTCCGGTCAGCGCCACGACCTGGAGCGCGAGGCGCTGGCCCGGGCGGTCGCCGATGCGCGCCAGAACGCAGCCGTGGTCGCCAAGGCGCTCGATGCGAGCGTCGGCGCGCCGCGCAGCGTCGCAACCACCGCGACGCGCAGTCCCTCGCTGGTGCCGGTGCGGCGCATGGCGATGGCAGCGGCGGCGGCCGCCGAGGCACCCGAGACGTACCAGTCGGGCGAGCTCACGTTCAGCGCGTCCGTCAACGCAATCTTCGACCTCGTGCCGGGACCGACGCCCCGTTGAGGCGAACAGTCCTCGCCCTCGCCGGACTCGCGGGCGCGGGCGCGCTGATCGCCGCATGGCTGTGGCGCGGCACTCCGCCCGCCGAGCCCGAGGCCGGGCCGCCAGCCCACGCGCCGTTGTGGACGGTGCCGGGGGGCGCAGCCCAACCGCTGCCCGCGGCCGGCCCGGCGCCGGCCGCGGCGCGGTCCTCGGCCGTGCGCGCCGCACTGCTGCGGCGGTTCCAGGGCACTGCGCCGCCGCGCGAACTCCTCGACCGGCTGGTCGCGGGCGACGTCGCCTCTGTCGCCCGGCAGCTGGCCGCCGGGGACGAGCCTGGCACCGCGGCCCGGCTGTGGGACCTGGCGGGGCTGTGCGTACCCGACAGCGGGTCCGGCCCGGCGCTGGCCGACGAGCGGGCGGCGCTCGAGGCGACGGCGAGTGATCCGGCGGCGCACGCGACGCTCGCAGCGCTGATCGGGACGCGGCACGCCTTCGCGCAGCGCCTCGCGACCGGCTGCGCCGCGACGACTCTCGACCGCGCACTGCTCGAGCGCCGGCTGGCGACGAGCGCCGCCCACGGCGATGTGGCGAGTCTCGAACGGCTCGCTGCCCTCGACCCCCAGCCGCTCGGCCGCCTGATGAGTGCCGCCGTGCTCGGCAGCCCGCGGGCCCAGTTCCGGCTCGCGCTCGAGAACCTCCCGAAGCAGCCGGATGCCGCGCGCGCGTGGCTGGAGTCCGCGGCCAAGGGGGACGCCGATGCCGAGGCCTATTACGGCGTGTGCCTGCTGAATGGCTGCTTCGGCACGGCAGATGCCGTCGCGGCGCGCGCGGCGCTCGAGTCAGCCGCCCGCCGCGGCGCGCCCTATGCGCTGGGGCTCCTTGCCTCCGGCGCAAACGCCGACGAACTCGGTCGCTGGTCGCCCGCCGATGCACTCGTCGTCCCGGTCCCGCCCCGCGAGCCCGATGCGCTCGGCGTCGAGGCGCCGGCACGGTATGCGTGGGCAGCGCTCGCCGAGGAGCTTGCGAGCGACGGCTGCTTTGGCTTCGAGTTCGGGACGACCGCCGAGGCGCTCAGCGTACGCGCGGGCCTCGAGCGGACGCTCAGGCCGGCGGAGCTCTCGGCGGCGCGGGCCGCGGCGGCCGAGCTCGCGGCCGGCGCTGCCGGGGCCGCACGCCATGCGCTCGGCTGCGACTGACCGATACGCTCAGAGGGCGTCGGCGATGTCCTGCAGCAGGCCCTTGTCCTGCGGGGGAACCGTCGGCGGGTAGCGCTTCAGCAGGCGTCCGTCCCGGCCGATCAGGAACTTCTCGAAGTTCCACTCGATGTCTCCCGGATGGCCGTTCGCCGGATCCGTGAGCCATGCGTAGAGCGGATGGCGGGTCGTGCCGTTGACGTCGAGCTTCGCCGACATCGGAAAGCTGACCTGGTAGTTCGTCGCACAGAAAGTCTGGATCTCCCGCTCGCTGCCGGGCTCCTGTGCGCCGAACTGGTTGCACGGCAGGCCGACCACCGTGAAGTTCTCGTCCTTGAGCTCGCGGTACAACCGCTCGAGGCCGGCGTACTGCGGCGTGAGCCCGCATTGGCTCGCGACGTTGACCGCGAGGGTCACCTTGCCGCGGAGCGTGCCGAGCAGGTCCGCTCCGCCGTCGATACTCGCGACGCGAAAGCCGTAGAAATCCGCCATGTTCGCCACTCCTTGCATGCGAGGCTCGCGAGCGCCGAGGCACGTCGCGCGGGCCGAACGCCGGTGCGCGTCTCAGCGCTCGAGCGCCACGTCCTTGGTGTCGACGACGTTCATGACATTATCGTGCCAGCCCCTGAGTCGGGGCGCGACCAGGTGCTTGTTGACATAGAAGTAGAGCGGCACGACCGGTGCGTCGGCCAGCATCGTGCGCTCGGCGCCCTCGAGCGCGACGCGGCGCGCGGTGGCAGGCGCCGACTGCGAGCGCTGCGATGAGTAGCGCGCACGCGAGGCGCCCGTCGAGCCTTATCCAGCCTGGCCGAGCTTCTTGAGGTGCACCAGCAGCAGCGAGATCGCCGCGGGCGTGAGCCCCGGGATCCGCGCCGCCTGGCCGAGCGTGCGCGGCTGCACCTCGAGCAGGCGCAGGCGCACTTCGGTCGACAGGCCCTTGACGGCGCCGTAATCCAGGGCCGCGGGCATCGCCGTCGTCTCGTGCCGCTCGAGCCGGGCCACCTCGGCTTCCTGGCGGGCGAGGTAGCCGGAGTACTTGGCCGCGACGGCGATTGCGAGCGCGACCTGGCCGGCCAGGCGATCATCCGCAGCGGGATCGGCGAAGCCTGCGGCGATCGCCGCCCGCTTCGCCTCGAAAAAGGCCCAGCGCTCATCGTCCACGAGGCCGAACGCGCGTCCGACCGGCGTCAGGCGCGCATCAGCGTTGTCCTCCCGCAGGCTCAGCCGGTATTCGGCGCGGCTCGTGAACATCCGGTACGGTTCCGGCGCGCCGCGGGTCACCAGATCATCAATCAGCACCCCGATGTAGGCTTCCGAGCGCCGCGGCCACCAGGGCGCCTCGCCGCGCGCCGCGCGCGCGGCATTGAGGCCCGCGATCAGCCCCTGCGCGGCGGCTTCCTCGTAGCCCGTCGTGCCGTTGATCTGCCCCGCGAAATACAGGCCCGCGAGCGCGCGGGTCGCGAGGCTGAACTCGAGGTCGCGTGGATCGAAGAAGTCGTACTCGATCGCGTAGCCGGGGCGCGTCAGGTGCGCCCGCTCGAAGCCCGAGATGCTGCGCACGAATTCGAGCTGCACGTCGAAGGGCAGGCTCGTGGAAATCCCGTTCGGGTAGACCTCGTGCGTATCGAGCCCCTCGGGCTCGACAAAGATCTGATGCGAGCTGCGGGACGCGAACCGCACGACCTTGTCCTCGATCGACGGGCAGTAGCGCGGACCCACGCCCGCGATGGCGCCGGTGTACATCGGCGAGCGGTCGCTCCCGGCACGGATCAGCGCGTGCGTGCGCTCGTTGGTGGCCGTGATGTGGCACGGCAGCTGCATCGGATGCTCGCCGGCGCGACCGAGGTAGGACAGAACCGGGAGCGGCGAGTCGCTCGGCTGCGGCAGCATCACGGAGTAGTCGAGGCTGCGCCCGTCGAGGCGCGGGGGGGTGCCGGTCTTGAGCCTTCCGACCCGCGGCATCAGCTCGCGCAGCCGCGCCGCGAGCCGGTTCGAGGCCGGATCCCCGGCCCGGCCGCCCGGGTAGTTATCGAGCCCCACGTGGATCCGCCCGCCGAGGAACGTGCCCGCCGTCAGCACGACGCAGGCCGCCGCGAAACGGATGCCGGTCGTCGTCACCGCGCCCGTCACCCGGCCGCCTTCGACCTCGAGGTCCGCGACCTCCTGCTGGAACACCGATAGGTTGGTCTGATTCTCGATGAGCGCGCGGATTGCGCGCCGGTAGAGCGAGCGGTCGGCCTGCACGCGGGTCGCGCGCACCGCCGGACCCTTGCTCGCGTTCAGCACCCGCAACTGGATCGCCGCCCGGTCGGCGGCCCGGGCCATCGCCCCGCCGAGCGCGTCGATCTCGCGCACCAGGTGGCTCTTGCCGATGCCGCCGATCGCTGGATTGCAGCTCATTGCCCCGAGCGTCTCGACGCTCTGGGTGAGCAGCAGCGTACGGGCACCGGTGCGCGCAGCGGCGAGGGCCGCCTCCGTCCCGGCGTGCCCGCCGCCGATCACCAGCACGTCGAAGGAGTCCGGGTGGCGCATCGCGGCGATTTTAGCGTGGATGGCGCGGCCGCGGCCCGAATGAAACAATGCCCGCATGCCCTGTAACCGGTTGGCCTGCCTCGCCGCGGGATCGGCGGCCCTGTGGGCGCTCGCCTGGCCCGCCTGCACCGCCACCCTCGCGGTGGCCGCATCCGGCCAGCGCGAGCGTGTCGCGCTCGTCGAATGCCGGCTGCAGCACCCGGCCGGGCTCGGCTCGGTGCCGGCCCGGTGCGGCACGCTCGCCGTGCCCGAGAACCCCAACGATCCGGCTGGCACGCAGATCTCGCTCTCGGTCGCGGTCGTGCCGGCGCTCGCGGCTGCCGAGCGCGCGCCACCGCTGTTCGTCGTTCCCGGCGGCCCCGGCCAGTCGGCGGCCGATTTCTACGCGACCTACGCCGCGGCGTTCGGCGCCGTCGCGCGCAGCCGCGACGTCGTGCTCGTCGACCAGCGGGGCACGGGCGGCTCGAACCGCTTAGGGTGCGAGTTTCCGGACGATTTCGACGTGGCGGCGCAGTCGCCGGCGGCGATCCGCGAGCTGTCGGCGAAATGCCGCCAGAGCCTCCACGGCCGGCCACAGTACTACACGACCAGCGTCGCGGTCCGTGATCTCGACGCGGTGCGGGCGGCCCTCGGCTATGAGCGGATCGACCTCTACGGCGTGTCGTACGGAACGCGCGTCGTTCAGCATTATGTGAGGCGCTACCCGTCGCGTACGGCCGCCGTGGTGCTCGACGGCGTCGTGCCGCCTGACCGGGCGCTCGGCCCGGACACGCCGCTCGATGCGCAGCGGGCGCTCGACCTGATGTTCGTGCGTTGTCGCGCGGATCAGACGTGCAACGCCGCGTTCCCGGACCTCGCGCGCAGGTTCGAGGTGCTGCTCGCCGAGCTCGGCGGCCGGCCGCGCCTCGTGATGCTCGCGGATCCGTCGACCGGCGCGCTGCGCACGGTTGCGTTCGATCGGGCGCAGCTGGCGGGCGTCGTCCGGCTGCTCAACTATGACTCGGCGACGACCGCGCTGCTGCCGCTCCTCATCGACCGCGCGACCAAGGGCGACTACGCGCCGATCGCGAGCGAGCTGTTGCTCGTCAGCCAGAATCTCGATGCGCAGGTCGCCTACGGCATGAACGCCGCGGTCGAGTGCACCGAGGACGTGCCGGCCTTCGCGCACATCGACCGGGCGCGGCTCGCACGCACCTATGTCGGGGTCGAGCAGATCGACGAGCTTTCGATCCTGTGCGAGGGCTGGCCGAAGGGCGTCGTGGATGCCGACCTCTTCGCCCCGCTGCACTCGGCGGTGCCCGCGCTGGTCCTCTCGGGCGAGGCCGACCCGATCACGCCGCCGGCGGCCGGCGCGCGCGCTGCGGGCGGCTTCCGGGACGTGCTGCACGTCGTCCTGCCCGGCCAAGGCCACGGCCAGCTCGCCACGGGCTGCGCGCCGCGGGTGATCGCGCGCTTCCTGACCGCGGGCACGGCCCGGGGCCTCGATGTGGGCTGCCTCGCGGCCGCGGCCGCGAGTCCGTTCGTGATCGACCTCGCGGGACCCGGGCCGTGATCGTGCTCGAGGCGCTCGCGAAGCGCTTCGGTGCGGTCGAGGCCGTCAGGCGTGTCGACCTGACCGCCGCCGACGGGCGCATCACGGGGCTGCTCGGGCCCAACGGCGCCGGCAAGAGCACGACGCTGCGCATGCTGTACGGCGTGCTGCGCCCGGACCGCGGTCGGTCGCTGATCGACGGCCTCGACGTCGCCCGCGAACCGGTGGCGGCGCTCGGCCGGCTCGGCGCCCTGCCGCACAACGCCGGCATCTACCCGCAGCTCACCGCGCGGGAAAATGTGCGTTATTTCGGCCGGCTCTCCGGTCTCGGCGGGACCGACCTCGAGCGGCGCATCGATGAGCTGGTGGGACTGCTCGAGATCGGTGAGTTCGCGGACCGGCGCGCCAAGGGGTTCTCGCACGGCCAGCGCCTCAAGGTCGCCCTCGCCCGCACGCTGGTGCACGCGCCGCAGAACCTGGTGCTCGACGAGCCGGGGAATGGCCTCGACGTGCCTGCGACCCGCAGTTTCAGGAAGCTGATCGTGCGCCTGAGGGATGCCGGCCACGCGGTGCTGTTCTCCAGCCACGTGATGCAGGAGGTCGCAGCGCTGTGTGATGACATCGTGATCATCAGCGACGGCCGCGTCGTTGCGCACGGCACGCCCGCCGAGCTCACCAGCACCGTCGCGAGCGGCTCGCTGGAGGACGCATTCGTCGCCGCGCTCGAACGGGTGACGCCGGCGTGATGCGCGCGCTTGGCACGGTGTTCCTGAAGGAAGTCGTCGAGAACGCTCGCGACCGGCGCACGATCACCTCGGCGCTGCTGCTAGGGCCCCTCGGCGCCCCGCTGCTGTTCACCGTGCTGATGAACGTCACGCTCGAGCGCGAGCGTCACGGCTTCGAGGCGCCGCTCGAGCTCGCCATCGCCGGCGGCAGCGAGGCGCCGAACCTGGTGGCGTTCCTGAAGGGCGAAGGCGTCGAGGTCCGCGAGTTCGGCGGTGATGCCAACGGCGCCGCGCGCGCGGTGCGGGCCCACGAGCGCCGTCTGGTGCTGGTGATCCCCGCCGATTACGGTGCGCGGCTGAGGTCGGGGCTGCCGGCATCCGTGCAGCTGTATTCCGACGCGTCCGACACGAGCGCCGCCGGGGATCGCGTGCGGGCCGAGTCGCTGATCCGGGGTTTCGCGAACCAGATCGCGACCTGGCGGCTCGCGGCGCGCGGCCTGGCGCCCACTCTGTCGCGCCCGCTGATCGTCGATCAGGTCGACGTGTCGACGCCGGCCGGCCGCGCGGTCACGCTGCTCGGCATGCTGAGTTACTTCATCGTGTTCGCGACGCTGATCGGCGGCCTGTACGTTGCGATCGACACGACCGCCGGCGAGCGCGAGCGGGGCTCACTCGAGCCGCTGCTGACGCTGCCGGTGGCGCGTCGCGAGCTGGTGCTCGGCAAGATCCTCGCGACCTGCGCCTGGATGATCGTCTCGCTGACGCTGACGGTGACTGCGTTCGCCGTCAGCCTCCGGTTCCTGCGCCTCGAGGCGCTCGGGATGGCGGCGAACTTCGGCCCCCACGTCGCGCTCGCGACCATCGGCGTGATGCTGCCGTTCGTGCTGCTCGGCGCCTCGCTGATGACCCTGGTCGCCTCCTTCACCCGCAGCTACCGCGAAGCCCAGAGCTGGCTGACGGCGCTGCTGCTGATCCCGACCGTGCCGATCATGTTCGCAGCCCTCTACCAGGTGCCGGCGCGGCTCGGGCTGATGTGGATTCCCTCGCTCAGCCAGCACCTGCTGATCAGCTCGCTGCTGAAGGCCGAGTCGCTGGTGCCTGCGAGCGTGCTGGTCTCGGCCGCCTCGACGCTGGCGTTCGGCGCGCTGCTCGCGTTCATCGCCGCGCGCTGCTACCGACGCGAGCAGATCCTCGGCTGACGCGCGCCGCGTGGACCTCGCGGTTCAGCGGGCGGCGTAGCGCTTGACCTGCTCGGTGAGCACGCCGTCGACGGCCGCGGCGAGGTCCTCGAAACCCCCCGCTCGGTATCCGCTGACCGCGTACTCGGCCGTGACCGCCGTCTGTCCCTGGCCGGCGGGTCTGAGCGTGAATGTGAGCGCGCCGCTCGCGCCCATCCCCTGCAAGGGCCCAAGACCGCCGACGAGCCTCAGCACCTTGCCCGGCACCACGTACACCAGCTCGAGGTGGCGCGCGAAGCCGCGGCCGGGGAGTTTCTCGCACCAGCAGCCGCCGGGCTTCAGATCGAGCGACAGGTTCGCCGCGTCGCCGGAATAGGTGTGCTGCTTGTCCCACCAGTCCTGCACGCGCACGAGCCGTTGCCAGGCGCTCGCCGGGCCCCGGTCTGTGACCGCCTCGATGCGGAGGACAAATCCAGACGGGCCGGCCGATGCAACGTCGGCGGCGGCCGGCTGGGAGAGCGCGAGGCAGGCGAGGAGCAGCACGGGTCTTGCATTCACGGGGCACCTCCGCGACGGCTGCCCGGGGGATGCCGCCGCGCCCTGATCGTAGCGCATGGGCCGCCGGGCGGTCGCCGATCCCGCGCGACTGGTGTACTCAGGCTGCGGCCGTGAGCGTCCCGCTCTGGTAGTCGCGGATCGCCTGTTCAATCTCCGCGACGCTGTTCATCACGAACGGCCCGTAGTGGACGATCGGCTCGCCGAGCGGCTTGCCGCCGAGCACGAGGACCCGGCCCGCGCCGCCGCGCAGCTCGAGCGTCGTTCCGGGCGTCAGGATCGCGAGCTGGCCCTTGTTGAGGATCTGGCCGCCGACGCCCGGAGTTCCGTCGAACGCATAGACCAGCAGCCGGTGGCCCGCGGGAGTCGCGAGCGTGAGGCTGGCGTTTGGGTCCACCGCGACGTCGAGGTAGAGCGGCGCCGTGGCCCCGCCGCCGACCGGCCCCGCGACCGGTCGCGCGGGCGGTGCGAGCGGCTCGAATGTTCCGGCCACCACGCGCACACGCACCCCCGGCAACTCGACGCTCGGGATGCGCTCGGGCGCGAGATCCTGGTAGGTGGCCGGGCGCATCTTGGCTGCTGCCGGCAGGTTGATCCACAGCTGGAAGCCGCGCATGCGCCCGTGCGTCTGCTGCGGCATCTCCGAGTGGATGATGCCGCGGCCCGCGGTCATCCACTGCACAGCGCCCGCGGTCAGGTCGCCGCGATTTCCGAGGTGATCCTCGTGCAGCATGTGGCCGTCGAGCATGTACGTGACCGTCTCGAAGCCGCGGTGCGGATGCGAGGGGAAGCCGGCGATGTAATCGCCCGCGCGGCTCGAGTCGAACTCATCGAGCAGCAGGAACGGGTCGAGGGTCTGCTCCGGGCTGATCACGCGGGTGAGCCGGACGCCGCCACCGTCCGAGGCGGGACGCCCGGTCAGTACGCGTTCAACGGTTCGGCTTGTCATCACAGCTCCTTCACGCAGCGAGGCGCCCGGCCAGCGAGTCTATGTCGAGTCGCGCGCGCTCGAGCGAGTGCTGGCGCGGCCCGTCGCCGAGCGCGAGCCCTTCGGCATAGATCACTTCGAGGTCGGTAATCCCGAGGAACGCCAGCATCGTGCGCACGTAGGGCACCAGGTGGTCCTGCGGCCTGCCGCGGTGCTCGCCGCCGCGCGTCGTGACCAGCACGGCGCGCTTGCCGGTCAGCAGACCGACCGGGCCGCTCGCGGTGTAGCGGAAGGTAGCGTTCGCGCGCGCCAGGTAGTCGAACCAGGTCTTCAGCTGGCTCGGGGCGGCGAAGTTGTACATCGGCGCCGCAATCACGAGCGTGTCGGCCGCCGCGATCTCGGCGATCAGCGCATCGGCCGTGGCGACGAACGCGGCCTCCTCCAGGGTCCTCTCGGCCGCGGGCTTGGCGAGCGCGGCAAGCCGGGCCGCATCGAGGTGCGGCAGCTCGGCGCCGCCGAGGTTGCGGCGGACCAGGACCAACGAGGGGTCCGCAGCCTTCAGTCCCCCGACCAGGCGGTCGGCGAGGACGGTCGAGGAGGCGGATTCCCCGGACAGACTCGAGTTGATCTGCAGCAGCTGGGCCATCGGTGTGCTCCGGTCGTGGATATCTCGCGTCAAAGATATATTCGCTATCAGCATCATCAAGTGCTAAAAATAGCTCGAATCGATCTGATTTACGGATGTATCGTGGCACGACTCCCCCGAACCACGCTCGAGCAATGGGCCGTCCTCGCGGCGATCGTCGATGAAGGGGGCTTTGCGGCCGCGGCCGACGCCCTCGCCAAGAGTCAGTCGGCGGTCAGCTACGCAGTCCGCGAGTTGAAGGAGCAGCTGCCGGTGGCGGTGCTCGAGCAGCACGGCCGGCGCGCCGTGCTGACCGAGTCGGGCGCCACGCTCCTGCGCCGCGCCCGCGCGGTACTCGAGGACCTCAACAGCCTCGAGGCGCTCGCCGCGAACCTCGCCGCCGGCTGGGAGACCGAGATCCGGATTGCCGTTGACGGCATCTTTCCGCCCGTCCTTCTCTATGAGGCGCTGCGGGCATTCGCGCCGGTGGGCCGCACGACGCGCCTCGAGGTCGTCGAATCGGTCCTCTCGGGCACGACCGAAGCACTGCTGCGGCGCGAGGTCGATCTCGCGATCGTCAGCCCCGTGCCGCCGGGCTTTCTCGGAACGCGACTGATGCCCGTCGAGTTCATTGCGGTCGCGCATCCCGATCATCCGCTGCACGCGC
Source organism: Steroidobacteraceae bacterium (assembly GCA_035604595.1). Lineage (GTDB taxonomy): Bacteria > Pseudomonadota > Gammaproteobacteria > Steroidobacterales > Steroidobacteraceae > CAIKZZ01. The sequence goes on from DATNIE010000008.1 coordinate 79,932, forward strand.
TCAGTCGGCCGCTCGGCACCGACGATCTCAAAAGCCACCGCCAGATCGTCGTCCGCGACAGCGGCTCGAAGCGGCGGATCGACGCGGGCTGGCTCGGCGCCGAGGAACGCTGGACCGTGTCGCACCTCAAGACCTCGATCGAGATGCTGAAGAACGGCCTCGGATTCGCGTGGGTCCCGCGCGAGCACATCTGGGCCGAGCTCGAGGCCGGGACGCTCAAGCCCCTGCCGCTCACCGAGGGCGGCACGCGCAGCGCGGAGCTGCACCTCGTCCAGACCGACCCCGACAGCGCCGGACCCGCAACGCGGGCGCTGGCGCGCATTCTCGCCGACACCTGCGCGACAGCCTGCGCCCGGTACCGCGCGCTGGCCGGTTAGTGAGCTGGACCGGACGTGGGATATATTGCGGGTCCCGGCCTGATACGAAAAGCATTACAAGGAGAACTCGCAATGAAATCCTGGCTAGCGCTGCGTCCGGCCCTGACCGGCTGCGCCTCGGTGGTGGTGCTGCTCGCGCCGGTGGTGTCGTTCGCCGCCCAGACCGCGCAGGAAGAGCGCGCCAAGAAGGAAGCGCAGATCCCGACCTGCACCAAGAAGTACGGCGCGCTCGCGGTGGTCGAGCCGGAGAAGCAGTGGTGGGTCCAGTACGGCCTCGGGTCGCCCGAGGCACTCATCAAGGTGTTCGTCAGCAAGTCGGGCTGCTTCACGCTGGTCGACCGCGGCAAGGGCATGGCGGCGGCGAAGGCGGAGCGCGAGCTCGCCGCGAGCGGTGAGCTGCGCGGCCGTTCGAACGTCGGCAAGGGCCAGGTCAAGGCTGCCGACTACGTGCTGGTGCCGGACCTGATCTCACAGAACAAGGATGCCGGCGGCAACAAGATCGGCGGCATGCTCGGCGGGTTCCTGCCGGGCGTCGCGGGCGCCGTGCTCGGCGGCATCAGCATCAAGAAAAAGACCGCGGACGTGGTGCTGACGGTCACCGACGTGCGCTCCTCGGAGCAGGTGGCACTGAGCGAGGGCCATTCGACCAAGACCGATCTCGGCTGGGGCGCCGGCGGCGGCCTGTTCGCCGGCGGCGCATTCGCGGCGGGCGGCGCAACCGGCTACGCCGACACCGAGATCGGCCAAGTCGTCACGCTCGCCTACCTGCAGGCCTACACCGATCTCATCCAGAAGTTCTCCGAACTCCCGGACAGCGCCAGCGCCGCCAACGCGCAGCAATCGGTCACGATGGCGAAGCCCGGCCGAATGTATGTGTCGGCCTCGCCCACCAGCAAGGTCGTGCGCACGCTCGACCCGGGCATGATGCTGTACCCGACCGGCGAGAAGCAGGACATGATGTGGGAAGTGGAGGACGAGCTCGGCAACAAGGGCTGGGTATCCTCGGTCCTGTTCCAGCTCGCCAAGTGACCCGCGCCGCCTGAGCTGACCGGCGCCGGGGGCTATCGCCCGCAGAAACTCCGGGACCACAGTGGGTCACGACAGCGGCCACGGCCACGATGACGACGCCGCGCAGTACCTGCCGTCGGAACCGGCGCTGCGGGTCAAGGCGCTCGAATCGCTGCTCGTGGCGAAAGGGCTGGTGGATCCCGCGGCTCTCGATGCGCTGATCGATGCCTACGCGCACCGCATCGGACCGCGCAATGGCGCACGCGTGGTCGCCCGGGCGTGGACCAACCCCGCCTACAAGGCCCGCCTGCTGCGTGATGCCACGAGCGCAATCCGCGAACTGGGTTTTGGCGGCCGCGCCGGCGAGCACATGCGCGTGGTCGAGAACACGCCGAGCATCCACAACCTCGTCGTGTGCACGCTCTGTTCCTGTTACCCGTGGCCGGTGCTCGGTCTGCCGCCGAACTGGTACAAGTCCGCGCCCTACCGCTCGCGCGCCGTGATCGACCCAAGAGGCGTGCTGCGCGAGTTCGGCCTCGAGCTCGAGCCTGGAGTCGAGGTGCGGGTCTGGGACTCGACCGCCGAGCTTCGCTACCTCGTGGTGCCGGAGCGCCCCGCGGGCACCGAGAGCCTTGCCGAGGCTGAGCTCGCAAAGCTCGTGACACGCGATGCGATGATTGGCGTTGCGCGATGAACGGCGTTCACGACATGGGCGGCATGGACGGGCTCGGCGCGATCGCCCGGGAGGAAAATGAGCCGGTGTTCCACACGCGCTGGGAGGCGCGAACGTTCGCGCTCGTGCTGGCGAGCGGCGCCTGGGGCCTGTGGAACATCGATGCCTCGCGCCATCAGCGCGAACTCATCCCCGGCCCGGACTACCTGCGGATGAGCTACTACGAGAAATGGCTGGCCGGACTCGTCGAACTGCTCGTCAAGTCCAAGCTCGTGACCCGCGCCGAGATCGTGAGCGACCGCCCGGAGCGTGGTACCGCGATCGCGAGGCCGGCACTGCTCGCCGGCCAGGTGGCAGCGCTGCTGGATCGTGGTACGCCGTTCACTCGCACCGTGGAGGTTCCGGCGCGCTTCGCGCTAGGCAGCCGCGTTCGGGCCAGGAACCTGCATCCGACCGGACACACGCGGTTGCCGCGGTACGCGCGTGGCCATACCGGCGTCGTGACCGCCGATCACGGCGTGCACGTGTTCCCCGACAGCAATGCGCACTTTCTGGGCGAGCAGCCGCAGCGCTTGTACTGCGTGCGCTTCGCTGCCGCCGAGTTGTGGGGCGACTCGGCAGATCCCCGCGACAGCGTCTCTGCCGACCTGTGGGAAGGCTATCTCGACGGCGCCTGATGCGGGCGAAGGCACGGACCCAGAGGGAATCGCTCGGCGACTCAGCGAAGCTACTTGCCGATGCAGAAGCTCGCGAAGATCCGGCCGAGCAGGTCCTCGCTCGTGAACCGTCCGGTGATCTCGCCGAGCGATTCATGCGCCAGTCTGAGCTCCTCGGCCACGAGCTCGGTCCCGGCGCCGCTGCCGAGCTCGGCAGCGGCCGCCGCGGCATGCGCGAAAGCGCGGCCGAGCGCATCGAGGTGGCGGCGCCGCGCACTGAATACTCCCGCCTCAGTGGGCCGGTAGCCCGCAGCGTCCTTCAAGTGCGCGCGCAGCTCCGCGAGCCCCGCGCCGGTCAGCGCCGAAATGCTGAGCGCGCGGGCGGAACCAACGGTCGGCGGCGCCGTGCGGGGTGTGAGGTCGGACTTGTTGACGACGACGGTCGCCGGTACCTGCGGCGGCAGCGCCGCCAGGTCGCGGCTGAGGAGCGCGAGCGCGGCGGGATCCGCGCCGTCGACGACATACAGCACGCGGTCGGCGCGCGCGATCTCGCGCTGGGCGCGGCGGATCCCCTCGGCCTCGACGAGGTCCGGGCTGTCGCGCAGGCCCGCCGTGTCGAGGATCGTGATCGGCAGGCCGTCGATGTCGATCCGCTCGCGAAGCACGTCGCGGGTGGTACCAGGGACGGCCGTCACGATCGCCGCATCGTGGCCCGCGAGCACGTTCATCAGGCTCGACTTGCCGGCGTTCGGGCGCCCGGCGATCACGAGCACATAGCCGTCGTGCAAGAGTCGCCCCTGCTCTGCGGTCGCGGCGAGCACCCTGAAGTCCTCGAGCAGGCGCGCGAGCCGCACGCCCACCGCACCGTCGGCGAGCAGCTCAAGATCCTCGTCGGCGAAGTCGATCGAGGCTTCGACGTGGGTCCTCAGTTCCACGAGCTCGGTCGCGAGGCGCTCGATGCGCACCGAGAACTCGCCGGCGAGCGAGCGCAGCGCCGCACGCGCGGCCGCCGCCGAGCCCGCCTCGATCAGGTCGGCGACCGCCTCGGCCTGCGCGAGGTCGAGCTTGTCGTTGAGGAAGGCGCGCTCCGAGAACTCGCCCGGCCGCGCGATGCGCGCGCCGAGCGTGAGGCAGCGCGCGACCAGCAGGTCCATCACGACCGGCCCGCCGTGCCCGTGCAGTTCGAGAACGTCCTCGCCGGTGAACGAGCGCGGCGCCGCGAAAAAGAGCGCGAGACCCTGGTCGATCGGGGCGCCGTCCAGTCCGCGGAAGCCTCGCACGACGGCGCGTTCCGGCTCCGGCAGGTCGCCGAGCACCGCCGCCGCGAGCGCCCGGGTCCCGGGCCCGGACACCCGCACGATCCCGATGCCGCCGCGCCCGGGTGGCGTCGCCATCGCGACGATCGTCTCGCTCGGCTCCCGGCTACGCATGTCGGCCCTGGCAGCGGGGGCAGGCATACAGGTTCCGGCCCGCAGCCTGCTCGCGCATGATCGTCGTGCCGCACTCCCAGCAGGGCTCGCCCTCGCGGTCGAAGACCTGGTGCCGGTATCGGGCGAATGGCAGTCCCGAGCGCTTCAGATGCGCCGCGCGCTCGGGGTCATTGGTGATGCCATGGGTCCGGTAGGAACGCCGCGTCAGCTTGAGCGCCGCGGACGCCAGCCGGTCGCGCTCGTTGGGCGACAGCGCCCCGAGTCGCCTCTCAGGCGCCAACCGCGCGGCGAACAGGATTTCGCTGCGCAGGTAGTTGCCGATCCCGGCCAGAAAGCCCTGGTCGAGGAGCAGCGCGGCGAGCGAGCGGCGCCCGAATCGCGCCGCGTCGAGCACCGCGCGTACGTCGGCGAGGCGGGTATGGGAGTTGAGCGGCTCGACCCCGAGCCGCGCGAGGTAGCGATGCTCGCCGAGCCGGGCACGCGGCAGCACCGCGATGTCGGACGCACTGTAGAGCAAGGCCCACTTGGTGCGTGTATGGATTGCGAGCCTAAGCTCGCGGCCGGTCGCCGGGAGTCGGCCGGGCGCCACCACGTACCAGCGCCCGTAGAGTTGGTTATGGGTATAGATGCTGTCACCGCCGGTAAAGTGCACCAGCAGTGCCTTGCCACGTGCCTCGACCGCCTGCACCCGCCTTCCGCTCAGCCGCGGCCCGTGCGGCCCGAGCCGCGGCAGCGTGAATAGCACGCGGATCGCGGTCCGCCCGGCGACAGCGGCCGCGACCTGCTCGGCGGCACGACGAATCTCTGGCCCTTCCGGCACGGCGGTTCGCGGCTCCCGGCGACTCGGCAGGCCCCGATGGCCCGCGCCCCGGGGGCGACGATACACTTGCCCGGATGCTCGGTGTTCAAGGCTTCCCCGCCCTCACCCCTGACCCGCGGCGCTATCCCGCGCCGGTCTCGGCCCGGCGTGCGCTCGCCGTGATCGAGCTGTTGCGCGTGCCGCGAGCTGGCTGCGTACTCGATCTCGCCGCAGGGAGCGGCGGCCTGCTGCTCGATGCAGTGGCGCTCCATGACTGCCGGGACCTCGGACTCGTCGCCAGCGAATCGCTCGCGGTGGCGGCCCGCGCGGCCGCGTCCGGCGAGGGCCTCGCCGCGCGCGTCGACTTCACGGTTGGACCGGGGGCGGAGTTTGTGCCGGCCCGGCGCTTCGATGCGATCCTGTGCGTCGGGCCGGCGGTTCCTCCGTTCGGCTCGCTCGAGGCCACCGCCGCCCGCTGCCTCGAGTGGCTGCGGGTCGGTGGAGTACTCGTGCTCGGCGAGCCTTTCTTCCGGCGCGCGCCAGCGCCCAGCTACCGCGTGCTGCTCGGCGAGGCCGGTATGAGACTTCGGATGACCGGCGCCAGCGCCAGCTCGGTCGTCGGCGCGGGTTTCGAGCTCTTAGTGGCGGCGGTGTGCAGCGAGTCGGAGTGGGACGCTCACGAGAGCGCGGCCTACCGCGCGACGCTCAATTATGCCGCGAGCCGTCACGATGAGTTCGAGGCGAAGGCTCTGCGGGCGCGCGCTGACGCGTGGTACCAGGCCTACTGGCGCTACGGGCGCGATACGCTCGGCTTTGCGTTCCACGCGTTTCGCAAGCCGCGCGCGCTCGCGCCGGTTGCAGGCCTCGCCTACCGCTGACCAGCCGCGGTCATCCGCGACTCTTCTTCTCGCTGGCCTCGACAAGCTGGTTGATGCGCCATTGCTGCGCGATCGAGAGGGCAGTGTTCGTGATCCAGTAGAGCACGAGGCCCGCCGGGAAGAACGCCATCATCGCGGTCATCACCAGCGGCATGAACGCAAACACCTTGGCCTGGACCGGATCCGGCGGTGCGGGGTTCAGCTTGAACTGGCCGTACATCGCCGCGCCCATGATCGCCGGAAGGATGAAGTAGGGGTCGCGGGTCGACAGGTCCTGCACCCATAGCACGAACGGCGCCTGGCGCATCTCGACGCTCTCGAGCAGCACCCAGTAGAACGAGATGAATACCGGTATCTGCACGATGATCGGCAGGCACCCGGCCAGCGGATTGACCTTCTCGCGCTTGTACAACTCCATCATCTGCTTGCCGAGCTGCTCGCGGTCGTCCTTGTAGCGCTCCTGGATGGCCTTCATCCGCGGCGCGAGCTGTCGCATCTTGGCCATCGACCGGCCGCTGGTCTGCGCAAGCGGGTAGAAGCACAGCTTGATCAGGAAGGTCACAAGGATGATCGTCAGGCCCCAGTTGCCGACGACCTTGTGGACCTGCGCGAGCAGCCAGAAGAGCGGCTGCGCAATGATCGTCAGGCGCCCGTAGTCGGCGGTGAGCTCGAGCTTAGGTCCCGTCGCGGCCAGCTGGTCCTGGAGTTTCGGGCCGGCGAACAGCGTTTCCCTGACGTCGGCGCTGCCGCCCGGAGGCACGTCGATCACCGGGCCAACGACCCGCAGCAGGAAATCGCGGTCCTTGACCGTGAGTGCGTATTCCTCCGGCTGGGTCGGGTCGGGCACGATCGCCGCGACGAAATGGTGCTGCATGGCGGCCGCCCAGCCGCCCGCGATCGCAGTCTTCGGCAGCCGGTCCGGGTCGGGCTTCTCGGCATCGAGCTTCTGGTATTTCTTGCCGTCGTAGATCGCCGGCCCGTTGAACGCGTACGTGTCCGGATTCCACATCGAGCGGTCGGTGTGCTGGAAGTGGCGCAGCAGCTGTGCGTAGGAGCGCGCCCGCCACGGTGAGCGCCCGCTGTTCTCGACGTGCTGCCCGAGTCCGATCGCATAGCTGCCGCGTTTGAGGCGCAGCGTACGGGTCACGGTGAGCCCGGCTCCGTTCGTCCAGGTCAAAGGCACGACGAGCTCCTCGTCGTTGTCGTTGAGCACATAGCTCGATGCGCTCGCGCTAAAGAGCGCCTTGTGGTTCGGCTCCGGACCCGTCCCGCCCGCCGTCAGTCCCCACTGGAACAGCGACAAGGGTTCGGTCGCATCGGCATTGAACAGGCGCATCAGGTCGGTGGGCGAATCCTTTTTCTTCGGGTACTTGAGCAGCGTTTCCCCGCGGATCTCGGCGCCCTGCAGCGCAATCTCAAGATCGAGCACGTCGGTGCGCACGCGTATGGTGGGGCCGGCCTGCGGAGCTGTCGCGGCGAACGCGGTGTCGGCGGCGGGCGCCGCAACCGGGCTGCCCGGCTGAGCCGGCGGGGCTGCTGCGGTCGCCGGGGGTGGCGCGACGCCCGGGAGCGCGTCTGACAGCGACGTCGCCGGCGGCGCCGGCACGGCCGATCCCGTCACCGCCGGTGCGCCCGTCGCGGCCGCCGGTGCGGGTGGCACCGGCGGGTTGTAGTCGTGCTGCCACGTCTCGAAGTTCAGGAACAGGATCGCGGCGAGCGCGAACCACAGGATCAGACGCTGGTTATCCATGACGCGGGCTCTTGCAGTGGGAGTGGCCGCCGCGACTGGCACGTTCGGGGACCGGATCGTAGCCGCCGGGATGCAACGGATGGCACCGGCCGATGCGCTTGAGTGCGAGCCATGCGCCGCGCACCGCGCCGTGGCGATCGACGGCCTCGAGTGCATACGCCGAGCAGCTCGGATAGAAGCGGCAGCTCGGTCCGAGCAGCGGACTCAACGTCCAGCGGTAGGCGAGGATCACCGCGCGCGCGATCAGCGCGAGCCGCGAGGACGCGCGCGGCGTCGGGTCGTCGGGGGTACGGAAGTCGACACCGATCATGCGCGCGGTCCCTCCGGCCCGCCCGCCTCGCGCGTTGCCCTGTCGAACAGCCGCTCGAGGCTCGTGACGATCGCCGGGCGCTCCGCGCCGCGGGCCCCGGGGCGACTGGTGACGACGAGATCGACCGCCGGAAGGCTCGCGTGCCGTACCCGGAATACCTCGCGGATGATCCGCCGCACGCGGTTGCGGCGCACGGCATTGCCCACGGTCCTGGTGCTCACCGACATGCCGAGCCTTGCGAATCCGAGTTCATTGGCGAGTGCGTTGACCGTGAACAATCCGTCGCCGGCGCGCTGTCCGGTGCGGTATACGCACTCGAACTCGGCGGCAGTTCGCAGCCGGTGGCAGGGGCGGAATCGGTAGGAGTGGGTCGCGGCGACGCGGGACTCGGCGCCGCGCGCGGGCATCGTGGCGTCCGCCCTCAGGGAATCAGGCGCTTGCGGCCCTTCGCGCGCCGGCGTGCCAGGACCTGACGGCCCTTCTTGTCCGCCATGCGCGCACGGAAGCCGTGCGTGCGATTGCGTTTGACCTTGCTCGGCTGATAGGTGCGCTTCGTCGCCATGGGAAAATCGTCCGGGGAAACAAACAGATGCCAGAGCGGCGCGAGCCGCGCAATCTACGTGGCCGCCCTGCCCTTGTCAACGGCGGCCGCGCGCCGCCGACAATAGTTTGCGCACCGGATCTGCACTGGGTTTCCACTGGATCTGCACCGGAGATGCGTTACATCCTAACCGAGCGCGGTATAGACTCGCTCCCCGTTTTTTTTCCAGACCCGAGACACGAGCATCCGGATGTCCACCGCAGCGGCCAGCCCCTGGATCGAGTGTCTGCGGCAGCTCGAGGCGGAGGTGCCCGAGCAACTGTTCAACGTGTGGGTCCGTCCGCTGCAGGCCGTCGACGACGGCAGCGTGATCCGCCTCTTGGCCCCTAACCGCTTCGTGGTCGAGTGGGTGCGCCTGAACCTGCTCGATCGCATCGGCGAGCTGCTGCGCGCGGATGTTCAGGACGCGAGCCACGCACCGCCCCATGTGCTGCTCGAGGTCGGTACCCGCGCGTTCCCGACTCCGGCCGCCGAGGCAGCAGCTGCAGCGCCTGCGACGACAGCGCCGAGTGCGACGGCCGGCAACCGGCCGTCGCGGGCCTCGGCACTCTTTAGCGGCGCCCGCGTCAATCCCGAGTGCACGTTCGACAGTTTCGTCGAGGGCAAGAGCAATCAGCTCGCGAAGGCCGCTGCGCGCCAGGTCGCAGACAACCCCGGCCGCGCCTACAACCCGCTGTTCGTTTACGGTGGCGTCGGGCTCGGCAAGACGCACCTGATCCATGCGGTTGCGAACGCGATGCGTGCGAAGCGGCCGCAGGCGCGCGTTTCCTACGTGCATTCGGAACGTTTCGTCAGCGACATGGTGCGCGCGCTGCAGCACAACACGATTGCCGATTTCAAGCAATCCTACCGCACGCTCGATGCGCTGCTGATCGACGATATCCAGTTCTTCGCCGGCAAGGAGCGCTCGCAGGAGGAGTTCTTCCACACATTCAATGCGCTGCTCGAAGGGCAGCAGCAGGTGATCCTGACCTGCGACCGCTATCCGAAGGAAGTCGCCGGACTCGAGGAACGGCTGAAATCACGCTTCGGCTGGGGCCTGACGGTGTCGATCGATCCGCCCGAGCTCGAGACGTGCGTGGCGATCCTGATGTCGAAGGCACAGAGCGCGCAGGTCGAGCTGCCGGAGGAAGTGGCGTTCTTCATCGCCAAGCGCATCCGCTCCAACGTCCGTGAGCTCGAGGGGGCGCTGCGGCGCGTGGCGGCGAACGCGCAATTCACGGGTCGGCCGATCACGCTTGATTTCGCGAAGGAAGCACTGCGCGACCTGCTGGCGCTCCAGGAAAAGCTCGTCACGGTCGAAAACATCCAGAAGACGGTAGCGGAGTACTACAAGATCCGCGTCGCGGATCTGTTGTCGAAGCGGCGCAGCCGCTCGATCGCCCGGCCACGCCAGCTCGCGATGGCGCTCGCCAAGGAGCTGACCAATCATTCCCTTCCGGAGATCGGCGATGCGTTCGGTGGCCGTGACCATACGACGGTGCTGCACGCCTGCAGGCGGATCAAGGAACTGCGGGAGATCGAGCGTCGCATGGGCGAGGATTTCTCGAACCTGTTGAGAACCCTGACGAACTGATGTGGACATCGTGTGGAGCGGCGCGCCGACCGCAAAGCGTGGCAAGATATCCACATGAGTCGCACAGTCTGCGCGGCGGCTTAAGGACCTCTGTCCAGAGGCTTGTCAGTCTCGCAAGCGAGTGCAGACACACGGCTTTTCGGAGTTATCCAGCGAATACCACCTCAGTAGCTGCAACAGCAGCTATCTGTATTTCTGGAATACTCATAAAGAACTATAGGAACAGAGCCCGGCCCCGATGCACGTGGCGAGAGAATTAAGGTGATGCGATGAAATTCACGAGTGAGCGCGAGCGAATTCTCGAGCCGTTGCAGGCGGTGATCGGAGTCGTCGAACGACGCCAGACGATGCCGATCCTGGCGAATGTCCTGCTGTCGGCGAAGAACGGGCTGCTGACGGTGACGGCGACGGATCTCGAGGTCGAGCTCGTGGCAGGTGCAGAGGTGACCGTCCAGCAAGCGGGTGACATCACCGTCCCTGGGCGCAAACTGCTCGACATCGTCCGCGCCCTGCCTGACAAGGCGGCGGTCACTTTCACACTCACGGGCGATAAGGCCTCGCTGAAAGCTGGCAAGAGCCGCTTTACCCTGACAACACTGCCGGCGGGTGATTTCCCGTCGATCGAGGAGATCAATCCGCAGCTATCGTTCGATGTCGAGCAGGCAGCCCTGAAGCGGCTGATCGACAAGACACATTTTTCGATGGCGCAGCAGGACGTGCGCTATTACCTGAACGGGATGTTGCTCGAATCTGACGGGAAAGCGCTGCGAACGGTAGCGACTGACGGCCATCGTCTGGCTTTGTGCGAGATGGAGCTCAAGACCAAGTCCGGTACGCAACAGGTGATCGTCCCGCGCAAGGGAATCCTCGAGTTGCAACGCCTGCTCGGAGCCGAAGGCCCTGTCGCAGTACAGGTAGGCAGCAATCACGTTAGGATCACGTTAGGCGCCATTCGCTTCACATCGAAGCTAATTGACGGACGTTTCCCGGAGTACAACCGCGTCATTCCCGCCAACCCCGGCAGGATCGTGAAGGCCGACCGTGAGGCGCTGCGTCGTGCGCTGCAGCGGACCGCGATCCTGTCGAACGAGAAGTACCGCGGGATCCGTCTCGCGTTGCGGCAGAATCTGCTCGTCTTGAGTGCCCATAACCCGGAGCAGGAAGAGGCCGAGGAAGAAGTCGAGGTCAGTTACGAGGGCGAGGAGTTCGAGGTCGGCTTCAACGTCAATTACCTGCTCGATGCGCTGGCGGCGGTCGACGGGGCCGAGGTCGAGGTCGGTCTCACCGACGCGAACAGCAGCTGCCTGGTCCGAGCGCCGGGCGGCGGGACGAGCCGATACGTCGTGATGCCGATGCGGCTGTAGCCGAGGGCATGCCGCTCGTCCGACTCGAAGTAGAACAGTTTCGATGCCTCGCGGGGGTCGAGCTGGCGCTCGATCCGGCGTACAACCTGTTTGTCGGCCCCAACGCGTCCGGCAAGACGAGCCTGCTCGAGGCGGTCTTCCTGCTCGGCCGCGGTCGCTCGTTTCGCACGCGACGGCTCGACCGCCTGATTCGCCAGGGAGAAAGTGCGTTTCGGGTCGTTGGATGGGTCGAACAGGCGGGCCTCACCACGGTCATTGGTATCGGCGGCGACCGGCGCTCGACGGAAATCAGGATTGCAGGAGCGCCGGCCGGGAGCGCGGCGGACCTCGCCACGCATTTTCCGCCGCAAATCATCGACCCCGAGATCCACAAGCTGCTCGAAGAGGGACCCCATCGGAGGCGCCGCTTCCTCGACTGGGGGGTGTTCCACGTGGAACACGCCTTCATGGACACCTGGTCTCGTTACCACCGGGTGCTTCGCCAGCGAAACGCAGCTCTGAAGGCAGGGCTCGAGGCTGATGCCGCGAGGGCGTGGGAGCCCGAGCTCCTCACGACCGGCCTTCGCCTTGCGGAGATGCGACGCGGGTACCTCGGGCTCCTAGCCCCGGTGCTCCGGCTGTTCGGCCAGAGGCTGCTCGGGGAGGACGTGACGGTGTCGTACCACGCCGGATGGGCCGCCGAGGAGTCGCTCGCGACAGCGCTCAGCAGGAGCTTCGAGCGCGACCGGCGTTACGGGGTGACCCATCTGGGCCCCCATCGGGCCGACGTCTCCGTCCGGGTCGGAGGGCACCTGGCCAAAGAGCGGGTCTCGCGGGGGCAGCAAAAGCTCGTCGCGGCGGCCCTCACGCTCGCGCAGCTCACGCTTCAGGAGGCGCGCAGTCCCGGACGCAGTGCCTTGCTGCTCGATGACCCGGCGGCCGAGCTCGATGCCGACCACCTGGGGCGATTGCTCGAGGTCGTGCGCGGGCTGGCGGTGCAGCTGTTCGTGACGGCCCTGCGGCCGGATCTGCCAGGACTCGGCGCGCCGGGCGCGTTGTTCCACGTGGAACACGGTCGGATTCGTCCGTCCGCCTGAGAGGCTCCAAACTGTGGATAACCGCCGCAGCGCACGGCGCTAGGTGGTCGCGGCTGGACGCCTCTGCCGCTGCGCGTGCTTGACATGCAGCCCCGCCGCACGAGACGGACGCACATTGGCGCCAAGGCTCGGGCAGCGCGCGCTAACTCCTTGAATGCTATAATTTGTCTTCGCACTGGCAAAGGCCTTTCATGTCCGACAACGACGTCTACGATTCAAGCAAAATCAAGGTCTTGAAGGGGCTCGATGCGGTGCGAAAACGCCCCGGCATGTACATCGGCGACACCGATGACGGCACGGGGCTCCACCACATGGTTTTCGAGGTCGTCGACAACGCCATCGACGAGGCGCTGGGCGGCCATTGCGATCGGATCGTGGTCACGGTCCATGCGGACGAGTCGGTGACGGTGACGGATAACGGCCGTGGAATTCCTGTGGATATCCATCCGGAGGAGGGCGTGTCGGCGGCCGAGGTCATCATGACCGTGCTGCACTCCGGCGGAAAGTTCGACGACATCTCCTACAAGGTGGCCGGAGGCCTTCACGGCGTCGGCGTCTCGGTCGTGAACGCGCTGTCTGAGCACCTGACGCTCAACATCGGCCGGGATGGAGAGCTCTACCGCCAGGAGTACCGCCACGGCGAGCCGATGGCGCCGCTCACCGCTGTCGGACCCGCGCAAGAGCGCGGAACCTCGCTGCACTTCAAGCCGAGCGCCGAGACCTTCACCAACATTCACTTCTCGTACGAGATCCTCGCCCGGCGGTTACGCGAACTTTCATTCCTGAATTCAGGTGTCAGGATTGAGCTGATCGACGAGCGCGACGAGATGCACGACATCTTCCAGTACGAGGGCGGCATCGCCGCCTTCGTCAAGTACCTCAACCGCGGCAAGACGCCGCTGCACGAGACGGTGTTCTACTTCCGCGAGATGCAGGGCCCGATCACGGTCGAGGTCGCGGCGCAGTGGAACGACTCCTACGCCGAGTCGATGTTCTGCTACACGAACAACATCCCGCAGAAGGACGGCGGCACGCACCTGCAGGGCTTTCGCGCCGCCCTGACGCGAAAACTCTCGGACTACATCGAGAGCGAGGCCAAGAGAGAGAAGATCGACATGACGGGCGATGACTCGCGGGAAGGCCTGACCGCGATCCTGTCGGTGAAGATGCCGGACCCGAAGTTCTCCTCGCAGACCAAGGACAAGCTCGTCTCCTCCGAAGTCCGCGGCATCGTCGAGAGCGCGGTCGCGGACAAGCTCGAGGCATTCCTGCTCGAGAAGCCCGTCGAGGCCAAAGCGATCGTCGCCAAGATCATCGAAGCCGCGCGCGCCCGCGAGGCGGCGCGCAAGGCCCGCGAGATGACCCGCCGCAAGGGCGTGTTCGACATCGCCGGGCTCCCCGGTAAGCTCGCCGACTGCCAGGAGAAGGATCCCGCGCTCTCCGAGATGTTCCTCGTCGAGGGCGACTCGGCGGGCGGGTCCGCGAAGCAGGGCCGTGACCGGCGCACGCAGGCGGTGCTGCCGCTGAAGGGCAAGATTCTCAACGTCGAGAAAGCGCGCTTCGACAAGATGCTGTCGAGCATCGAGGTCGGCACGCTGATCACCGCGCTCGGCTGCGGCATCGGGCGTAACGAGTTCGATGTCGCGAAGCTACGTTACCACCGCATAATTATTATGACTGATGCTGATGTTGACGGGGCCCACATACGCACGCTGCTGCTGACATTCTTCTACCGGCAGATGCCGGAGCTGATCGAACGCGGCCACGTCTACATCGCGCAGCCGCCGCTCTACAAGGTCAAGCGCGGCAAGACCGAGCTGTACGTCAAGGACGACGTCGAGCTCAACGCCGTGCTGCTGAGAAACGCGCTCGAGGCGGCGACGCTGCACGCCGGCCCCAACGGCAATGGTGCGGGCCGCACGCTCACTGGCGCCGCTCTCGAGGCGCTCGCGAAGCAGTACATCGACGTACAGGAGATCATGGCGCGCTGGGCCCGGCGCTACGACCAGCGCGTGCTCGAGCAGCTGTTGAATCTTCCTGTCGTACGCCACGAGGACCTGACGAACCCGACGCTGCTCACGAGCTGGGCGCGCCAGCTCGAGGCTTGCCTGAACGCCGAAGCAAGCAAGGCGCGCAGCTACCGCGTCGAGCTGCAGGTCAACGCAGGTCGCGTCCCGGTCCGGTTCAATGTATTTCGCACGCAGCACGGGCTCACGACTGAAAAGCACCTGCAGCGGGAGTTCTTCGACTCCGCCGAGTACCGGCGCATCGGTGAGCTGGTGCGCGGCCTCGAGGGGCTGATCGGCCCTGGCGGCTCGATCACCAAGGGCGAGGAGGGCCAGGAGATCACGAGCTTCAAGGACGCGATGATCTGGCTGATGGACCAGGTCAAGAAGGGCCAGACGATCCAGCGCTACAAGGGCCTCGGCGAGATGAACCCGGAGCAGCTCTGGGACACGACGATCAACCCGGCGACCCGGCGCCTGATTCAGGTGCGGATCGAGGACGCGGTCGCTGCGGATGACCTGTTCACGACGCTGATGGGGGACCAGGTCGAGCCGCGGCGCGAATTCATCGAGAAGAACGCGCTCGCGGTCGCGAACCTCGACGTCTGAGCTCGGTCCGGCGAGGCGCGCAGTGCGATAATTCCGGTTCTGGAAATTCCCCCGCGCAAGGATCTGTCGCGATGATCGAGCTCTACTACTGGCCGACGCCGAATGGCCACAAGATCACGATGTTCCTCGAGGAGACGGGCATCCCGTACCGGTTGACGCCGGTCGACATCGGCGCGGGTGACCAGTTCAAGCCGGCGTTCCTGGCGGTGAGCCCCAACAACCGCATCCCGGCAATCGTCGATCACGCGCCAGCGGGCGGCGGCGAGCCGGTCTCGGTGTTCGAATCCGGCGCGATCCTCGTGTACCTCGCCGAGAAGACCGGCCGCTTCCTGCCGACCGTGCTGCGCGCCCGCAAGACGGTGCTCGAGTGGCTGTTCTGGCAGGTCGGAAATCTCGGACCGATGGCCGGGCAGAACCACCACTTCAACCGCTACGCGCCGGAAAAGCTGCCGTACGCGATCGACCGCTACACGCGGGAGACCAACCGGCTGTACGGCGTGCTGGACCGGCGCCTGGCTGGCCGCACCTTTATCGCGGGGGATAACTACTCGATTGCCGACATGGCCGCGTACCCGTGGATCGTGCCCTGGAAGGCGCAGCTGCAGAACCTCGAGGAGTTCCCCGACCTCAAGCGCTGGTTCGAGGCGATCGCCGCGCGGCCGGCGACAGAGCGCGCCTACACCCACGCCGCCGCATACAGGAACCGCACGATCGATACCGACGAGGCGAAGAAGATCCTGTTCGGGCAGACGGCCGCGAGCCTCGGACCACGCTCGGCCCGCCCGTAGCGGCTCGGAGCGACCGGCGCGGCGCGAATCGGACCTCGGTTCGCCCACCACGACGCCGGATCCGGTGCGCGAGCGAGCTCGCTGTCGTTATGCGCCGAGTTCGGCGACCTTGCCGTCGATCCAGGCGCGAGTGTCTTCAATGATGTCGCGCGCCTCCCTGCCCGCCGTCACGATCGGCGGCCCGATCACGACCCGGATCGTGCCGCGCTTTTTCAGCAGTCCGCGCCGGCTCCAGTACCGCCCCGCATCATGGGCGACCGGAACGATCTGGCGCCCCGTCTCGGCGGCCAGCAGCGCGCCGCTGAGCCCGTATTTCCGGGTCTGGCCGACGGCCACGCGCGTGCCCTCCGGAAAGACCAGCACCCAGCGGCCCTGCTCGAGCCGCCGGCGCCCCTGGCTCAGGACTTCCTTGACCGCCGTCGAGCCTGCCGACCGGTTGATCGCGATGGGCTCCATCAGCCACGTCGCCCAGCCGATGACGGGGATCCACAGGATCTCGCGCTTCAGGACCCAGGCCTGCGGCGGGAAGATCACCATCTGCGCCATCGTCTCCCAGGCCGAGGAGTGCTTCCACATCGAGATGTGGGCGCCGGCGGGGATGTGGTGCCGGCCTTCCACTGCGTAGTCGAGCCCGCACAGGTACTTGACGGCGGCGAGTTCCAGCTGCGCCCACCCTCTTGCCACCGCATAGCGCCGGGGGAATGGCAACCAGAACGAGCCCACGACGACGAACGCATAGACGAAGGTCGACACGAACAGGAAGCTGGTAAACAGCAACGAGGCGAGCCACTGCATGGTAGCGGGAGTCTAAGGCAATCCGTCAACCGCTTCGCAGGACCGCCGTTATCCGCGGTAGGCCTCTCGCCCGGGGAGCTGCCTCCATCAGAGCCACGCTGAAAGTCCTGATCCTCGCGCTCCTGGTCGCCGGCTGTGCCGGCGGCACACTACGGCGCGAGGCCAACGAGCGCCTCGAGGACTACCTCTCCTATGCCGGTCCGCCGGTCGACAGCTTCCGGTTCTTCCGCCTCTATGGCTGGCAGGCCGTTGGCCCGACCCGGCTGGTCATCTGGTCGACTGCGTTCGATGCGTACCTCGTCACGGTGCAGGAGCCGTGCCCGCGCCTCGAATTCGTGCAGCGGATCGGCGTGACCTCAACCATCGAGACCGTCAGCACGCTCGAATCGATCGTGCTCAGGGATCACGAGCGCTGCCCGATCACCCAGATCCGGCCAATCGATCTCAAGCGGATGAATGCCGACCGCGCGGCGCAGCGCGCCGCGGCGAAGGCCAGTGCCACGTCCGGCAACGCGCGCTGACCCGGTTGAGGCCGGATGCGCCGTGGCCGTCAGCGAGGCATTGATCTTCGCCGGACCGGGCCTCGCCGCATCCCGAGGTACTTGCGGGCGTCTACGAGCCCAGCGTCCGTCGCCACAGCGGGTGATACCCGTCAGCCAGGCAGGCGCGACAGATCGGCGATCCTGAGGAACAGCGCGCGCAGGCCCGCGAGCATCGCGAGGCGATTGGCGCGCACGCCGGCATCCTCGTGCATGACCAGCACCTTGTCGAAGAACGCATCGATCGCCGGCCGGAGCGAGGCGAGCTCGCGAAGCGCAGCCGTATAGTCGCGTCGCCCAAGCAGTGCCTCGACGCCGGGGCGGATGGACTCGAGCGCCGCCAGCAGCGCCCGCTCCTCTGCCTGGCGGAGCAGGTCGGCGCGCACCACGCCGCCGTCGGCAACCTCGGTCTTACGCAGGATATTGGCGATGCGCTTGTTGGCGCCGGCCAGCGCCGGCGCATCCGGCAGCCGCAGGAATTCGCCGAGCGCCGTCAGGCGCGCATCGAAATCGAGTGGCGAGACCGGGCGCCGGTCGAGTACCGCATCGAACATCTCTGCCGTGATGCCCAGACCTCCCTCGAGATAGTGGGCGCGCAGCCGCTCCATCACGTAGTCGTAGACCTCCGCAACCACCACCGCGGCCGCCGGCAGTGCAGCCGCGGGCCTGGCGTCCTCGGCACGTGCCGCGACCGCCGCCGCGATGTCGCGCCGCGTCGCCTCGAGCGCGCTCGCGATCAGCGCGGGCAGATCGAGCTCGAGGTGCCGCTCGAGCACGATCCTGAGCAGCCCGAGCGCCGCGCGCCTGAGCCCGAACGGATCGCGCGTGCCGGAGGGTTTGTGGCCGATCGCGAAGATGCCGACGATCGTGTCGAGCTTGTCGGCGAGCGCGAGCGCGGTGCCGACGGCGCCTGCCGGCAGCGCATCGCCGGCAAAGCGCGGCTGGTACTGCGCGGCGATCGCGTCGGCGACCTCGGCCGCTTCGCCGTCGTGGCGCGCGTAGTAGCCACCCATCGTGCCCTGCAGCTCCGGGAATTCGCCCACGAGTCCCGTGAGCAGGTCGCACTTCGCGATCTCGGCTGCGCGCGCGCACAGGGCCGGGTCGGCACGGCTCACGGAGCTGAGCGCCGTGGCGAGCGCCCTGACGCGCTCGCTCTTCTGGAAGTACGAGCCGAGCTGTGCCTGGTACGTCACGCGCTTGAGCGACTCGCGCCGCGCCGCGAGGCTCTGTTTGCGGTCCATGTCCCAGAAGAATGCGGCATCCGCGAGCCGCGGCCGCACGACCCGCTCGTTGCCGGCGCGAACCTCGCCCGGGTCGCGGCTCGCGATGTTCGCGACGGCGATGAACAGCGAACTCAGCCGGCCGCCGGGTTCGCGCACCGGGAAGCAGCGCTGATGGTCTTGCAGCGTCGCGACCAGCACCTCCGGCGGAAGCATGAGGAAGCGCTCCTCGAAGCGCCCGGCGAGCGGCACGGGCCACTCGACGAGCGCCGTCACCTCATCGAGCAGCGCATCGCTGATGATCGCCGTCAGACCGTGCTCAGCCGCGAGTGCCGTCACCCCCGCACGGATCGTGTCACGGCGCGCGCCGAAGCTGGCGAGCACCTTGCCGGCGGTCGCGAGGCGCCGCGCATAGCCGGCCGGGCTCCTGAGCGCGATGTCCTTCGGCGCCATGAAGCGGTGGCCGCGCGTGTGTCGACCGGTCGGGACGCCGAGAATCCGCCCGGGCACGACATCGGCGCCATAGAGCAGCACGACCCAGTGCACCGGCCTCACGAACTCGGCAGTGCCGCTGCCCCAGCGCATGCGCCTCGCGACCGGGAGCTTGCCGAGCGCATCGGCGACGATGGCGAGCAGGAGCGAGGCGGTCTCGGCCCCGCGCTTGATGCCGCTGTAATGGAGAAACTCCCCCTTCGGCTCGACGAGGCGCCCGAGCGATGCGACCGTCGTGCCGCAGGACTCGGCGAACGCGATCGCGGCGCGCGTCGGCTGCCCGTCGGGCCCGAACGCCGCGGTGAGTGGCGGACCCTTGCGCGTCTGCTGCTGGTCCGGCTGGCGCTCGGCGAGGTGGCGCACCACGAGCGCGAGGCGCCGCGGCGTTGCGTACGGCTCGACCTTGCGGTGCGCGAGGCCCGCGGCCGCAAGCCCTGCGACGATGCCGTCGCTGAACGCCTGCGACAGCGCCGGCAGCGACTTCGGCGGCAGCTCCTCCGTCCCGATCTCGACCAGCAGGTCGCGGCCGCTCACGCGAGCCGTCCGCCGTTCGTCGCGCGCGCCTCCGGAAGCACCGGGTCCACGTGCGGCACGACCTGCCGGAGCATCGGGAAGCCGAGCGCCTCGCGGCTCCTGTAGTACGCCTCGGCGACGCCGCGGGCGAGCGTGCGCACGCGCAGGATGTAGCGCTGCCGCTCGGTGACCGAGATCGCGCGCCGCGCGTCCAGCAAGTTGAACGTGTGCGAGGTCTTCAGCATCCGCTCGTAGGCCGGCAGCGCGAGCGGCACGGCGAGCAGCCGCAGGCAGTCGCGCTCGTGGGCATCGAACTCGCGGAACAGCTCGGCGGTGTCCGCGTATTCGAAATTGAACCTCGACTGCTCGACCTCGTTCTGGTGGTAGACGTCCCCGTAGGTCACGCGGCCAAACAAGCCGTCGGCCCAGGTCACGTCGAACACGCTCTCGACGCCCTGCAGGTACATCGCGAGGCGCTCGAGGCCATAGGTGATCTCTCCCATCACCGGCCGGCAGTCGAGACCGCCGACCTGCTGGAAGTAGGTGAGCTGGGTGATCTCCATGCCGTTCAGCCAGATTTCCCAGCCGAGGCCCCACGCGCCGAGCGTCGGCGACTCCCAGTTGTCCTCGACGAGGCGGATGTCGTGGGTCAGTGGATCGAAGCCGAGCGCCACGAGCGATCCGAGATAGAGGTCGACGAAATCATCGGGCGAGGGCTTGATCGCGACCTGGAACTGGTAATAGTGCTGCAGCCGGAAGGGGTTCTCGCCGTAGCGACCGTCGGCCGGCCGCCGCGACGGTTGCACATAGGCGGCGGCCCACGGCTCCGGGCCCACCGCGCGCAGAAAGGTCGCCGTGTGGAAGGTGCCCGCGCCGACCTCCATGTCATAGGGTTGCAGCAGCACGCAGCCCTGCGCGGCCCAGTACTGCTGCAGCGCGAAAATGAGGTCCTGAAAAGTGCGCGGTCGCGCGCCGGTCCGGGGGCGGGCCATGAGCTGCCTCGAGCGATTGTGGCCGGCAACCCGGCATTCTGATCGGCGGGAATTATAGCCGACCACCGCACGATCGCCGTTCGGGTATCGTGTCCGGGCGACGGCGTTGCGTGACTGCGGGGGCACAGATGAGCGAGGACACGCGTGGTGCGGGGGAAGTCGGGCTGATGCAGCCGTGGCTGCTGACGGTCGACAAGATCCTGACGCACGCGGCCCGCTGGCATCCGAGTGCCGAGATCGCCAGCCGCGAATCCGACGGCTCGATCAGCCGCACGACCTACGCCGCGATCGAACGCCGCGCCCGGCAGCTGTCATCCGCGCTGCTCGCCGGCGGAGTCGCGCGCGGCGACCGGATCGCGACGCTGGCGATGAACAGTGCCCGCCACGTCGAGGCGTGGTATGCGATCACCGGGATCGGCGCGGTGTGCCATACGCTGAATCCGCGGCTGTTCGACGACCAGTTGAATTACATCGTCAATCACGCGTCCGACCGCTGGATCATCGCCGATCCCCTGTTTGCGCCGATCCTCGAGCGCCTGCTGGGCGGCTGCCCGAGCGTGGAGCGCGTCGTGTACCTCGGCGAATCGCCCGCCGCGACGGCGGGTGGCGTGCCAGCGGCGGGCTACGAGGCGCTGATCGGCGGTGAACGCACCGAGTGCCGCTGGGGGGACTTCGATGAGCACGCGGCGGCCGGACTTTGCTACACCTCCGGCACGACCGGGAATCCGAAGGGCGTCCTCTACTCGCACCGCTCGCAGGTGCTGCACACGCTGGTGACCTCAACCGCCGCGGCCTTCGGCATCACCTCGCGCGACACGGTGCTGATGGTGGTGCCGATGTTCCACGCCAATGCCTGGGGCATCCCGTTCTCGGCGACCGCAATGGGCGCGAAGCTCGTACTGCCAGGGCCGAGGCTCGACGGCGCCTCGGTCTATGAGCTCCTCGAGGGCGAGTCGGTCACGTTCTCGGCCGCCGTGCCGACCGTCTGGCAGCTGCTGCTCGACTACATGATCGCCAACCGGCTGAGGCTCACAACACTGAAGCGCGTGCTGATCGGGGGCTCCGCGTGCCCGGAGTCGCTGATCCGCACCTTTGCGGACGAGCACGGCGTCGAGGTCGTGCACGGCTGGGGCATGACCGAGATGAGTCCGCTCGGCACGGCCTCGACGCCGAGCGGGGAGGTGGCGAAGCTGCCGCAGGCCACCCGTCACGCGCTGCAGCTGAAGCAAGGGCGCGTCATATTCGGCGTCGACATGAAAATCACCGACGACGAGGGCCGGACGCTGCCGCACAACGGTACCCAGCAGGGCCACGTCAAGGTCAAGGGGCCCTGCGTGATCGAGCGATATTTCCGCGCCGAGGACGTGGACGTGCTCGATGCCGATGGCTACTTCGACACCGGCGACATCGGAACCATCGACGGCTACGGCTACATGCAGATCACCGACCGTTCCAAGGATCTGATCAAGTCCGGCGGGGAGTGGATCAGCTCGGTCGAGATCGAAAACCTCGCCGCCTGCCACCCCAAGGCGCTGATGGCGGCCGTGATCGGGATCCCGCATCCGAAGTGGCGCGAGCGGCCACTGCTGCTCGTGAAGCTGCGCCCGGGGCAGCATGCGACACCGGAGGAATTTCTCGGCTACCTCGATGGCAAGATCGCCAGCTGGTGGATGCCGGATGAGGTCGTGTTCGTCGAGGAAATGCCGCTCGGGGCCACCGGCAAGCTCGACAAGAAACGGCTCCGCGCTCAGTACGCCGCCGGCCGGACGGCCTGAGTACCCGGCTCTCACCGGGCTGAGGTCGGTCGGGATCTGCGACCCTGCCTGCACCAGATCGGTGCAATTCGCCTGTAATCTGCACTATCATGGTGCATTCTCCGCACCGAGAACCGAAGCCGATCGATATAACTGACTGAATCTGCTCTACTATGGTGCAGCGGCACGATTCCTGCACCTCGCCGAGCCTCAGCCGATTGCAGGTCGCGTTCGCCGCGCTGCTGTCAGCAGCCCGACCGTGCCTTGCCACCCCCTATGACCTGGAGGTTTGCGATGACGCCCGCCGATGTCGTGAAGTTGATCAAGGATAAAGAGGTCAAGTACGCGGACCTGCGCTTTACAGATACCCGTGGCAAGGAACAGCACGTCACGATCCCGTCGCGCTACGTGAACGAGGAGTTCTTCGTCGACGGCAAGATGTTCGACGGCTCCTCGATCGCCGGCTGGAAGGGGATCAACGAGTCGGACATGATCCTGATGCCAGACCCGGCGACCGCGGTGCTCGATCCGTTCTTCGAAGAAACGACGGTCAACCTGCGCTGCGACATCATCGAGCCGACGACCATGCAGGGCTACGAGCGCGACCCGCGCTCGCTCGCCAAGCGCGCCGAGGCCTATCTCAGGAGCACCGGCATCGCCGACAGCGCGCTGTTCGGGCCGGAGAACGAGTTCTTCATCTTCGACACCGTCAAATGGACGAGCGAGATGCACTCGGCGTCTTACGCCATAGACTCGGTGCAGGGCGCATGGAACTCCGGGGCCGATGTCGCCGATGGCAACCGCGGCCACCGCCCGGGCATCAAGGGCGGCTACTTCCCGGTGCCGCCGGTCGATGCCTTTCAGGACATCCGCGCGGCGATGTGCGGCGCGCTCGAGGAACTTGGCCTGAAGGTCGAGGTGCATCACCACGAGGTCGCAACCGCGGGCCAGAGCGAGATCGGCGTCGGCGCCAACACGCTCGTGAAAAAGGCCGACGAGGTGCAGATCCTGAAGTACGTCGTGCTCAATGTCGCGCACGGCTACGGCAAAAGCGCAACCTTCATGCCGAAGCCCCTCGTCGGCGACAACGGCAGTGGCATGCACGTGCACCAGTCGCTGTCGAAGGACGGCAAGAACATTTTCGCCGGTGACAAGTACGCGGGCCTGTCCGAGACGTGTTTGTACTACATCGGCGGCATCATCAAGCACGCGCGCGCGGTGAACGCGTTCACGAATGCCGGCACCAACAGTTACAAGCGCCTCGTGCCGGGCTTCGAGGCACCGGTGCTGCTCGCCTATTCGGCCCGCAACCGGTCGGCCTCGATCCGCGTACCCTGGGTGTCGAGCCCCAAGGGACGGCGCATCGAGGTGCGATTCCCGGATTCGAGCGCGAACCCGTACTTCGCGTTCGCTGCGATGATGATGGCGGGCCTCGATGGGATCCAGAACAAGATGCACCCGGGCGAGCCCGCCGACAAGGACCTCTATGACCTCGAGCCCGAGGAGGCCAAGCACATTCCGACCGTGTGCCACTCGCTCGACCAGGCGCTCGAGTATCTCGACAAGGACCGCGAGTTCCTGAAGAAGGGTGGCGTGTTCACCGATGACGTCATCGATGCGTACATCGGGCTCAAGATGCAGGAGGTCACGCGCCTCAGGATGACGACGCACCCGATTGAGTTCGACATGTATTACAGCTGCTGAGCGGCGCCGGCAGGGCGAGATGGCGTCGCGGCCGGCGCGCCATCCGCGAGGATCGTCAATATGTCACGCAGCACGCGCTGCGGCAGCGCCCGGGCCTACCGGGGCCGCTGTTCTTTGTCACGCCGGAGGCGACAGGCTATGCTCGGTTCATGTACTCGGGACGCTCGCTGCTCGTCGGCTTGTGCCTCGCCGTCTCGCTCGGCGGAATCGGCGCTGCGGCGCGGGCGGAGACCACGCTCTACAAGTGGGTCGACCAGGACGGCATCACGCATTACTCCGACCGTCCCGCGCCCGGCGCCGAACCGGTACAGATTCCCAACGCGCAGACCTACAAGGGCACGCGGCCGGTTCAGGCTAAGAAAGCGAGCAACGCCAAGACGGTTTTCAAGGGCTACACGCGGGTCGAAATCACCTACCCCGCGGATGGCGAGACGATCGCCAACACGGGCGGCACCGTTGCCGCGGTCGCCGCGGTAGAGCCGGCGGTCGCGGCCGGCCATCAGCTATGGTTCAGTCTCGACGGCGCGCGACAGACCGAGCCCGCTCAGGGCCTCACGACGACCCTGCACGTCGAGCGCGGCTCGCACACGCTCGAGGTCACGATCTCCGACGAGTCGGGGCGCGATATCGTCAGTTCTGCGCCGGTGACGTTCATCTACCGGCAGAACGCCGGCGTCGCTGCACCGCGCGGCCCGCTGCTCCCGGTGCCCAAGAAGCCCTGAGCCGGATCAGGGCGGACGCCTGCCGTGGCGCTTGACGCCCGCGCCATGACGCCGCTCGGCGACACGGGCGCCTTGATCGACGCACTGGCACTCGCCGTTGCGATCGTCGACTCGCGCGGCGCGATCGAGTACCTGAATGCCTCCGCCCAGGCGCTGCTCGCGGTCGGCCTCAACCAGGCTCGCGGGCGGGGCCTCGTCGAGCTGGTCCGCGACCCTGCCCCGCTCGATTCGATCATCGCCCGCGCCCGCGAAGGCAATGACCCGATCGCACACCGCGAGCTTAGAATCGTGCCGACCGCGCGCAGCGACAGCCAGTTCGTCGTCGACTGCACCGCCTCGGCGCTCGACAGCGAGCGGGTCCTGCTCGAGATCTCCGATACGACGCGCCAGCAGCGTATCAGCCGCGACACGGCCCTTCTGACCCAGCTCGGCGGCAACCGCCTGATGGTCCGCCAGCTGGCACACGAGGTCAAAAACCCGCTCGGCGGTCTGCGCGGCGCGGCACAGCTGCTCGAGCGCGAGCTACCGTCCGAGCCGCTCAAGGAGTACACGCGCCTGATCATCCGCGAAGCGGACCGGCTGCGAACGCTGGTCGATAACCTGCTCGGCCCCGGCGGCCCGCCGCACAAGGCCGCGATCAACCTGCATGAGCTGCTGCAGCACGTCTACCAGCTGCTGCGCAGCGAAGCCCCGGCCGGAGTTGCGATCGTCCGCGACTACGATCCGAGCCTGCCGGCGGTGTTCGTCGACCGCGACCAGATGATCCAGGCGATGCTCAACGTCGGCCGCAATGCGGTGCAGGCTCTCGGCGAGCACGGTCGGCTGACCTTGCGGACCCGCGCGCTGGTCAACGCCACGATCGGCACGCGTCAGCACGGCGCCGTCGCGAGCATCCAGTTCGAGGACAACGGGCCGGGCGTGCCGCCCGAGCTCGCCGACACGATTTTCTATCCGCTCGTCACCAGCCGGCCCGACGGCAACGGTCTCGGGCTTGCGGTCGCGCAGGACCTGGTGACGCGCCACGACGGGCTGATCGAGTTCGACAGCCGCCCCGGCCACACGGTGTTCACGCTGCTTGTTCCGTTCGAGGACCTCTCCGATGACTGATTCGCTTGCAGTCTGGATCGTCGACGACGATGCCTCGATCCGCTGGGTGCTCGAGCGCGCGCTCAAGGCGAGTGGCATGACGCCGCGCGCCTTCGAGACCGCGAACGCTGCGCTCGAGGCCCTCGAGGACCGCGAACCCGACGTGCTGGTCACCGATATCCGCATGCCCGGCAACAGCGGGCTCAAGCTCCTCGACCAGGTGCAGGGCAGCCATCCGCGCCTGCCGGTCATCGTGATGACCGCGCACACCGACCTCGATGCGGCAGTCGCCGCCTACCAGGGCGGCGCGTTCGAGTACCTGCCGAAGCCGTTCGACATCGACGAGGCGGTGGCACTGGTGCGGCGCGCCGCGATGCAGACGGCGCCCGCGTCCGACACCGCCGGCGCATCGGGGCAGATTCCGGAGCTGCTCGGCCAGGCGCCGGCCATGCAGGAGGTATTCCGCTCGATCGGTCGACTGTCGCGCTCGAGCATGACGGTGCTGATCACCGGCGAGTCCGGCACCGGCAAGGAGCTCGTGGCCCGTGCGCTTCACCGGCACAGCCCGCGCGCAGCGAAGCCCTTCATCGCGCTCAATACCTCGGCGTTTACGCCGGAGCTGCTCGAGTCGGAGCTGTTCGGCCACGAGAAGGGCGCGTTCACCGGCGCCGACGCGCTGCGGCGCGGCCGCTTCGAACAGGCCGACGGCGGCACGCTGTTCCTCGACGAGATCGGCGACATGTCGAAGGAGCTGCAGACGCGGCTGCTGCGGGTGCTCGCCGAGGGCGAGTTCTATCGCGTCGGCGGCAACACCCCGATTCGGGTCGACGTGCGGGTGATCGCGGCGACGCACCAGGATCTCGAGGCACGGATGACCGCCGGCCAGTTCCGCGAAGACCTGCTGCACCGGCTGAACGTGATCCGGATCGGCCTGCCGCCGCTGCGCGCCCGGCGCGAGGACATCCCGGGGCTGCTGCGTCACTACCTGATCGCTGCGGCACGCGAGCTGGGCACCGACCCCAAGGCACTGACGCCACCGGCCGAGAAGCTGCTCGTCGCGAACGACTGGCCGGGGAATGTTCGCCAGCTGGTGAACGTCTGCCGCAGGCTCACGGTCACGGCGCCCGGCGGGGAGATCCGGGCCGAGGACGTGCCGGCTGAGCTCGGCGGTGCCCCGCCGGGCGAGGCCGAGGAAGGCTGGGCGCGCTCTCTCGAGCAGTGGGCCCGGCAGCGGGCCGAGGCCGGAGGCCAGCCGCTGCTCGATGCCGCACTGCCGGAGTTCGAGCGTACGCTGATCCGCGTCGCGCTCGCACGCTGCGAGGGACGGCGCCAGGATGCCGCCCGGGTGCTCGGCTGGGGCCGCAACACGCTGACGCGCAAGATGCGTGAGCTCGGCCTCGACAACTGCCCGGCGGACGAGGAGCCCCACGCCGCCTGACAGCGCTCGAGCGCACGGCTCCCTATAATCGCCGTGCCATGAACCGCGCATTCGCCTACCTCGGCCTCGCACCCGGCGGGATCTTGCTCGGCAATCCGCTGTCCGACTGGGCGTACGCGCTCAGCCTCGGGCTCGCGACCTTCGTGATCCTGCTGTTCCTGCGCCGCCAGCTCGGGCAGCGGGCGCTCCGGTTCGCCGGCATGGAGCTGCCGCAGGGTGTGCGGTTGCTGCTGACGCTGCTGCGCAAGACGCAGCCCTTCGTGCTGTTCGCCGTCTCGCTGCTCGTCGGCTCCAAGTACCTCGATCTCGGCGCGCGCGCCGAGCGCGTGACGACCGTGGTCATCGTCGTCCTGCTTGCGCTGCAGATCGGCATCTGGCTGTCGGCTCTGGTGCGCTTCTACCTCGAGGCGCAGTCCGCACACGCGACGGACCGCAGCGCGCAGACGATGGTCACGATCGTCCAGTTCGTCGCCAACCTGATCATCTGGTCGCTGGTGCTGCTGCTCGCGCTCGACAACCTCGGGGTGCAGGTCAAGGCGCTGCTGACCGGCCTCGGAATTGGCGGCATCGCGGTCGCGCTCGCCGTGCAGAGCGTGCTCGGCGACCTGCTGGCCTCGATATCGATCGCGCTCGACAAGCCGTTCGCCGTTGGCGATGCGCTGACGCTCGATCAGGGCTACGCCGGGACGGTCGAGGCGATCGGCATCAAGAGCACGCGCCTGAGGAGCGCCACCGGCGAGCAGATCATCCTGCCGAACTCCGAGCTGGTCCGCGTACGGATCCGCAACTTCGGGCGCCTGACGCAGTGGCGCTCGGTGTTTCGCTTCGGCATCGCCTGCGGCACACCCGCCGCCAGCCTGGAGGCGATTCCACGGATCGTCCGCGCCGCGGTCACGGCCCAGCCCGCGGCGCGTTTCGAACGCGCGCACTTCGTCAGCATCTCCGCTACCGCGCTCGACTTCGAGGTCTCCTACGCCGTGGCCAGCGCCGACTACGGCACCTTCCTCGACACCCAGCAGGCAATAAACCTCGCGCTCACGGCCGAGCTCGAGCGGCGCAGCATTGCGTTCGCGGCCCCGGTGCAGGCGGTCACGATCGCCCGCGACGCGGCGGCGGCGACGTCAGTCCGCTGAGTCCATGCCGCTGGTGTCGAGCGTGCCGACCAGGGCGCTGACGCTCACGTGGCCATGCGCGGCGAGGTACGCGGCGATGCCGGCGTTGATCTTGCGGCAGACGTGCGGGTCGTAGAACAGCGCCGTGCCGACGCCGACTGCGCTCGCGCCCGCGATGATGAACTCGAGCGCATCGTTGGCGTTCGCAATGCCGCCCTGGCCGATGATCGGTACGGAATGGCGCCGGGCGACAGCGTAGACCTCGTGGACCTTCAGCAGCGCGATCGGCTTGATCGCGGGTCCCGACAGCCCCCCCTGGATGTTGCCGATCACCGGCCGGCGCGTGTCCACGTCGATCGCCATGCCGGTCACGGTGTTGATCACCGCGAGCCCGTCGCTGCCAGCCTCGATGCACAGCCGGGCGTTCTCCCGGATGTCGGTCTGGTTCGGCGACAGCTTGGTGATCAGCGGCTTTTTGGTCGCCGCCCGGCACGCGGCCACGACGCGCGCGCTCATGTCCGGGTAGTTGCCGAACTGGAGTCCGCCCGCCTTGACGTTCGGGCAGGAGATGTTGATCTCCATCGCGTCGATCGGCGAGTCGTCGAAGCGCCGCACGACCTCGACGTACTCCTCGATCGTGGAGCCGGCGATGTTGGCGATGAAGCGGGTCTCGTCGAAGTCGAGGCCGGGCAGGATGCCATCCACGACGCGGCTGGCGCCCGGGTTCTGCAGCCCGATCGCGTTCAGCATGCCCATCGGCGTCTCGCACACGCGGTGCGGCGGATTGCCGAGTCGCGGCTGGCCGGTGGTGCCCTTGAGCACGACCGCGCCGCAGTCGCGGTTCGAGAACCCGGCGACCCGGGTGTACTCCTCGCCGAAGCCGACGCAGCCGGACAGGAGCACGATGGGTGATGCGAACTTGAGGCCGCAGAACTCGAGGCCGAGCGCGGCGGGCAGGGCTTCACGGACGGCGGACATGCTGTGATTATAGCGTTCCGAACGCGAGTCCCGAGCGCATGTTCGATATCATCCTGCTGGAACCAGAGATACCGCCGAATACCGGCAACGTGATCCGCCTGTGCGCCAACACCGGCTCGCGCCTGCACCTCGTGCACCCGCTCGGCTTCTCGATCGACGATGCTCAGCTGCGCCGGGCGGGCCTCGATTACCAGCAGATGGTCCGGGTCCGCGAGTATCCGGACCTCGCGGCGTGCCTGGCGAGCGTGGCGGCGCCGCGCCTGTATGCGGTGGAAACCGGCGGCATGCGGCGCTACTCGGATATACGTTTTCATCCGGGCGATGCGTTTCTGTTTGGCCGGGAAACCGAGGGACTCTCGCGCGCGGTGCTCGAGTCGCTGGGCGGCGAGGCGCAGGTCAGCATCCCGATGCGCCCCGGCAATCGCAGCATCAACCTGTCGAACGCCGTGGCGCTCGTGATATATGAAGCCTGGCGGCAAAATGACTTTGTGATGAACGTGAACCCGTGATGCCGCTCCGTTCCGTCGCGCACCTGCCGCCGTGGCGTCGGCAGGTGATGACGTGGATCATGGCCGTCATCCGACTCGGTGCCGGCTGGCTTGTGACGCGCACCCAGCTGGGTGCGCTGGCGCTGACCCCGTCGTTTCTGCACGAGGCGGTCGGTGCGCCGCTGTGCTACATCGACGCAACCGTGCTCGGCGCGGGGCTCCTGGCCTTTGCATGGCCACGCAGCTACCGGGCCGGGTTCGTGCTGCTGGCGGTGGGTTTGCTCGGCTTCGAGTGGCTCTGGCGGCGGGCCGGAATGAGGCCGGACCCGGTGCTCCTCACCTCGCTCAGCGTGCTCGCCGTGCTTGCCGCCGGCGAGTGGCTCACCCGGCGGGTGTCGCGCCAGTCTCAGGGCTGATTGCGGCGCGGGCCGCGGCGCGTAACACCGCTTTCTGGATCTTTCCGGTCGAGGTTCTCGGCAGCGTCACGAACGCGACCGCCTTCGGCACCTTGAAGCGGGCGAGCTGGGCGCGGCAGTGGGCGATGATCTCCGCCTCGCTGGCCGTGGCCCCGGGCTTGAGCTCGACGTACGCGCAGGGGATCTCGCCCCACGTCGAGTCGGGACGCGCGACGACCGCGCAGGCGAGCACGGCCGGGTGGCGGTAGATCACGTCCTCGACCTCGAGCGAGGAGATGTTCTCGCCCCCCGAGATGATGATGTCCTTGGAGCGGTCGCGGATCTTCGCGTAGCCGTCTGGCTGCATCACCGCCAGGTCGCCACTGTGAAACCAGCCGCCGGCGAGCGCCTCGGCCGTCGCCGCCGGGTTCTTGAGGTAGCCCTTCATCGTCACATTCCCCCGGAACATGATCTCGCCCATCGTCACACCGTCGGCCGGCACCGGCGCGAGCGTCTGCGGGTCGAGCACGGCCATGGCATCCTGCAGCAGGTACTCGACGCCCTGTCGGCCGTTGCGTTCGGCGCGGGCCGCGACGTCGAGCGCCTGCCACTCGGGCTGCTTGGCGCAGACCGCCGCCGGGCCGTAGGTCTCGGTGAGGCCATAGACGTGCGTCAGGTCGAAGCCGAGGCGCTCCATGCCCTCGATCATCGCCTCCGGGGGCGCCGCACCGGCGACCATCGCATAGACCTGGTGGGTGATCCCGGCGCGCCACTCGGCCGGCGCATTGATCAGCATCGTGTGGACGATCGGCGCACCGCAATAGTGGGTCACGCGCTCGGCGCGGATCAGCTGGAAGATTTTCTCCGCATCGACCTTGCGCAGGCACACATTGGTGCCGGCATTCGCCGCCATGCTCCACGGGAAGCACCAGCCGTTGCAATGGAACATCGGCAAGGTCCACAGGTAGACCGCATGCGGCGGCATGCTCCAGGTCAGCAGATTGCAGATCGCGTTCAGATGCGCGCCGCGGTGGTGGTAGACCACGCCCTTGGGATTGCCGGTGGTGCCGGAGGTGTAGTTGAGCGAGATCGCGTTCCACTCATCCGACGGCCGCGGCCACTCGAAGGCCGGATCGCCCTCGGCGAGCAGCTGCTCATAATCGAAGCTGCTGAGCCGCTCCCCGGCGCCCTGGTACTCCGGGTCGTCGACGTCGACGATGAGCAGCTCGCGCGCGACGAGCGTCAGGGCGCGGCGCACCACGCCCGAGTATTCGCGGTCCGTGATCAGCACGCGGGCGGCGCCGAAGTCGAGCATGAACGCGATCGACTCCGCATCGAGGCGCGTGTTGAGCGTATTGAGCACCGCCCCCGTCATCGGCACGCCGAAGTGCACCTCGTACATCTCGGGCGTATTGGCGAGCATGACCGCCACCGTGTCGCCTGCGCCGACACCGCGGCGCGCGAGCGCCGAGGCAAGCCGCCGGCAGCGCGTGTAGGTGTCCAGCCAGCGGTAACGTCGCGCACCGTGCACCACGGACGTGCGCTGCGGGTAGACGCGTGCAGCGCGTTCGATGAACACGAGCGGTGTCAGCACGGCGAAATTCGCCGGAGTGCGGTCGAGTCCGTGCCGGTAGATTTCCGAGCCGTCGCGCGTCATGGCCGTACCCCCTATTCCTGCCTGAGATCCCGCCCCATCAGCGCCCTGACCGCGGCGCGCACATCAGCGCCCTCGTGCAGCACGGCGTACACCTGCTCTGCGATCGGCATCTCGACTTTCGCCCGCGCGGCCACCAGGCGCACCGCGCGTGCGGCCAGCACGCCCTCGACGACCTGGCCAATGGCGCGCTGGGCATCGGCCGGGGACTTGCCGGAGGCTATCGCGAGCCCGAAGCGGCGATTGCGCGAGTGGTCGTCGGTGCAGGTGAGCACCAGGTCGCCGAGCGCGGCGAGTCCCATGAACGTCTCCTGCCGCGCGCCGAGCGCGACGCCGAGTCTCGTCATCTCGGCGAGTCCGCGCGTGATGAGCGCAATGCGCGTGTTCGCGCCGTAGCCCATGCCGTCGGCGATGCCGGTGCCGATCGCAAGCACGTTCTTGACCGCACCGCCGACCTCGACGCCGACGATGTCGGGCGAGGTATAGGCGCGGAAATTCTGGCCGGAGAGCGTCTGCGCGAGATCTTCGGCGAAAGCCGCGTCCGGCGAGGCGACCGTCATCGCTGTCGGCAGGCCGCGACCGACCTCGGCCGCGAAGGTCGGTCCCGACAGCACCGCGATCGGCACGCCGGCCCCGAGCACCTCGCGCGCGACCTCGTGCGGCAGGTGACCGCTCGCGAGCTCGAAGCCCTTGGTGGCCCAGGCCACGCGCTGGCCCGGCCTCAACAGCGGTGCGAGCGCCTGGAGCATGCCGCGAAACGCGTGGCTGGGTACCGCAAGCAGCAAGTCGGTTGCACCGGCCACGGCTTTGCGGAACTCCGGTTCGACCACCAGGGATTCCGGGAACGGGGCGTCGGGCAGGTAGCGGAGGTTGCGACGGGCGGCGGCGAACGTTACGAGCTGCTCTGGATCCCGGCCCCACAACAGCGTCGGCCGGCCGGCGCGCGCGAACTGGATCGCGAGCGCCGTGCCCCACGAGCCGGCGCCGATGACTGCGATCGGCGCTGCGCGGGCCGGTTCGCCGCGCATCGGAAGTCCGCCCCGAGCCTCAGTTGACCGAGGGCGGCGGCTGCACCTGCGACGCTGCCTGGTCGAGCGACTGCTGGAACAGCGCGTCGAAGTTGACGGGCGGCAGCAGGAACGGCGGGAAGCCGCCGCGCAGGATCAGGTCCGACACCGCCTGCCGCGCATAAGGGAACAGCACCCCGGGGCAGAAGCTGCCCATGATGCGGCGCGTGTCGTCAATGGCATAGCCGCGGATCAGAAATACGCCCGCCTGCTTGACCTCGACGAGGTAGGCGACCCTGTCGCCGAGCTTGGCCTCGAGCGTGATCGTGAGCACAACCTCGTGCAGGTTGTCGGCGACCGTTGCGCCGGCCGTATTCATGTTGAGGCCGAACTGCGGGGACCATTCGGTCGTCATCATGTTCGGCCCGCTCGGCGCCTCGAACGAGGCGTCCTTGATGTAAATGCTCTGCAGCACGAGTTCGGTCGCGTCCGGGGCGGCCGTCGGCACGCCGGTCGGGAGAGTGTCTGCCATGTGAGGATCCTGCCTGCGAGGGGCTTCGTTGGAGTGAAGGGGGCGTGCCGGTCTCAGGCGACCCGCGCGCCCAGCAGTACGTCGAGTTCGCCGCTCCGGTCGAGCGCGTATAGCTCGTCCGACCCGCCGACGTGGCGATCGCCGATGAAAATCTGCGGCACCGTGCGCTCGCCACTGCGCTTGATCATGTCGGCCCGCCGCGCGGGCTCGGCCTCGATGTCGATCTCCGTCCAGGCGACGCCCTTGCCCTCGAGCAGCGCGCGGGCGCGCGCGCAGTATGGGCACCAGCCCGTTGCGTACATCGTCACCGCCGGCGCCGACACGATGCCCCTCAGCCCTTGACGACCGGCAGGTTTTCCTGTCGCCAGGCAGCGAGACCGCCGCGCACGTTGTACACGTGCTTGAACCCGAGCCGGCCGAGCTGGCGCGCGGCGGCGCCGGCCGTCATGCCGGAGTCGCAGTACGCGATGACCGGCTTGTCCTTGAAGCGCTCGAGCGCCTGGGCCCCGTCAGCGATCGTCGCGCCGGGCACGTGCCGGGCACCGGCGATGTGCCCGGCGGCGAACTCCTCGCGCCCGCGCACGTCGATCAGCAGCGCGCCGCCGTTCATCAGTCGCACCGCCTCGCCCGGCGCGATCGAGCCGAAGGAAACGGCGCGGGCGCGGAACTCGTTGATGGCCACGAGCACTGCAATCAGCACCGCGGCGCCGACCAGGTAGCGATGGTTGTCTGCGTACTGTAAAAACTGTTGCATCTGCGGGGACTTCGACCGCTTTGTCGGGCACCGGACCCGTAATTATAGCAGCCGGCCGGGCCATCCCCCGCTCCGTTAGAGTAATGCCCGTGCGCGATCGTCTCCCGCCCCCCTGCAGTACGCGCCGCGCGGCGCTCCGGCCCCTCGTGCGGCTCGCGCTGCTCGCGGCCTCGGCATGGCCGCTGCTCGCGGCCGGGGCGCCGAATGCCGCCGATGCCGAAGCGCAGCTGCGGCGCGTGCAGTCGCGGATCCGCGACGCCACCGAGGCAGTGCAGGCGGATGTCGCCAAGCGCGACAGCGTCGCTGCCCAGCTGCATGCAGCCGATCAGGCGCTCGCGGCGGCGCGGGTGCGCGTCGAGGCGGTGCGCGAGAAGCGCGCCGTCAGCGAGGCGCACCGAGCGGAGCTGCGCGAGGAGGAGACGCGTGCCTCCGCCGCGCTCGATGCCGAGCGCGCCGCGCTCGCCGGCCAGCTGCACGCGGCCTACGTCAGCGGCCCGCAGGAGCAGCTCAAGGTGCTGCTCAACGCCGAGGATCCCGCGACGCTCGGCCGCATGCTGCGCTACTACTCCTACCTCGGCCAGGCCCGGGCCGACCGGATCCAGGCGATCCGCGATGAGGCCGCGCGCCTCGAGGCTGTCGACGAGGAACTCGCCGCCGAGAACGCCCGGCTCGCGGCGCTCGAGGATGACCGGCGCCGCGAAGCGGCGGCGTTCGAGACCGCACGCGGCGAGCGACAGCGAGCGCTCGGTGAGCTACAGGCGCGGATCCAGAAGGGCAGCGGCGAGCTCAAGGACCTGAAGGCCAACGCCGCCTCGCTCGAGGACCTGCTGGCACGACTGCGCGCCGCGCTCGAGGACTTCGACAGCGAGAACCTGCTCGGCCGCAATGGCCAGCGCCGTGCATTCCCCGAGGTCCACGGGCGGCTGCCGTGGCCGGCACACGGAAAGCTGCTCGCGAATTTCGGCGAGACGCGGGCCGGCGGTTTGAAGTGGAACGGACTGTTGCTCGGGACGCGCCCGGGCGGCGAAGTCCGGGCGCCGTATTTCGGGCGCGTGGTGTATGCCGACTGGCTGCCAGGGCTCGGACTGCTGCTGATTCTCGATCACGGCGGCGGGTTTCTGAGCCTGTACGGCTACAACGAACGGCTCTACAAGGGCGTCGGCGACAAGGTCCGTCCGGGCGAGATCCTGGCGGCGAGCCTCGGCGAGGGCAGCGCGCGCCCGGAGCTCTACTTCGAAATCCGTCAGGGCGCACGCCCGCTCGACCCGCGGCCGTGGCTCAGGGGGGCGCCGCGACCCTGAGGCATCGCGCAAGCGTGATCGCCACCACATGCCGGCCGCTCGGCCGGCGGAACTGAGCACTGATTCACGAAATCGCCGCGGGCGTTAGGTAAAGTTGCCTGGCGCGCGCCAGCGCATCGACGCTGGCGCCGACGCTACGTCAACGGAGTACACGGATCATGGTCGCGGTCGCCCAGAAGCCCCCACCGGCCAACGTCGGCCTCGACATCTATGGGCAGCTGATTCGCATGCTGCTGCCGCGCGCTCAGTCGATCTCAGTCTACGGCACCGACGCGCGGACCCTGTGGGCCTCCGACGGCCAGGATGATCCGGACCTGCAGCGCCTCGCGGCCGAGCTGCTGTCCGGCGACGCCCCGGCGTCCAGCGACATCGACGGCACGGTGCGGCAGTTCGATGGCGCCAACGCGTACGCATTCCGGCTGCGCGACCCGGGCGGGCTGCCGCTCGCGGCAGTCACGCTGCTGGCGCGCGAGAGCGGCGACCCACGGCCGTTTTCGCTGGTGCTGGGCCTGCTGAGGCCCGCGCTCGAGTGCCTGCAGCGCGAGCTCGGCATGAAGGCGTCGATCGGCGCGCTGTCGGAGGATCTGCATTCGCGCGACCGCGACCTCGAGCTTCTGCTCGATGCGTCGGTCGACAAGTCCAACACCGCGCGTGGCGCGGACGAGCTCGGCCGTCTCGTACAGGCCGCCGTCGATCACCTCGGCTGCCTGATGGGCGCGCTGATCGTGCCCGGGCGCTCGATCGCGATCGTCCGCGCGCAGCACGGCCAGCCGCAGAGCCTCGCCGCAGAGGTCGTCACGCGCACGCACCGTCACCTGATGAACTGGGCGACGCTGCAACGGCGTTCGCTGACCATCAACAAGGTCAACCCGGCCGCCGCCAAGCTGCCGCCCTACAAGATCCTGTCGGTGCCGATCCGGCACCTGTCGAATCGCGTCATAGGGTTCTTCGCGCTGTTCAACGATCCGGACGGCGAGGACTTCAGGCGCCGCCAGATGCGCCTCGCCGAGCTGCTCGGGCGCAAGGTCACCTCGATCCTGCTGACGAGGTACGACGCGGCGACCGGGCTGCTGGCGCGCGGCGCATTTGAGCAGCAGGTCGACGCGGTGCTCGGCTCCCGCAAGAGCCCGGCAGCGGACGCGGTCGTCTATCTCGACATAGACCAGATGCACGTCATCAACGAGAACTTCGGCATGCACGTCGGCGATGAGACCATCGTCAGGGTGGCCGACGTCGTCAGGCGCCACGCGCCGATCGGTGCGCTCGTGGCGCGCATCTCCGGCGATCGCTTCGCGGTGTTCCTTGCGAGCACCTCGGCGAAGGCGGCGGCGCAGGCGGCGGAAGACATTCGGGCGGGCGTCGCGGAGCTGACGCAGAAGCGCCCGGAGGGCGTGCTGCGCGTCAGCCTGTCCGCCGGCGTCGCCCGGCTGCCGCGCAATTCGAAGCAGCCGCTGTCGCATGCGCTCGCCACGGCCGAGATCGCCAGCAAGGCGGCCAAAGACCATGGCCGGGATCGCGTCGAGACCTTCGATCATGGCGATGTGAGCATGGTGCGCCGTCAGAGCGAGGTGCAGATCATCGCCGGCCTGCACGAGGCGATCGCCGCCGATCGTTTCCGGCTGTACGCCCAGCCGATCCTGCCGCTGGCGGTCGGGCCCGGCGAACCGCGCTTCGAGATCCTGATCCGGCTGCTGACCGATACCGGCGAGCTGGTGCCGCCGACGAAGTTCCTGCCGGCCGCCGAGAGCTACCAGCTGATGCCGGAGATCGACCGCTGGGTTATCAAGCACTCGCTCGCCGAGCTCGGTGCTCATGCAAAGATGCTGCAAGGCAGGGTGGCACGCTTCGCGATCAACCTATCTGGCCAGTCGGTCACGGATCCGGATGTGGCTGGTTTCATCGAATCGCAGCTGGCCGCCTCGGGCATTCCCGCCGATATCCTCTGCTTCGAGCTGACTGAAACCGCCGCGGTCACGCACCTCGAGCGCGCCGAGGCGTTCATGCAGCGCATCCGCAGTTTAGGCTGCGAGTTCGCGCTCGACGATTTCGGCACCGGCGCCTCCTCGCTCGCGTACCTGAAGACCCTGCCGGTGTCGGTGCTGAAGATCGACGGCAGCTTCGTGCGCGACGCGATTTCCAATCCGCGTTCCGACTCGATGGTCAAGGCGGTGGCCCAGCTCGCCCGCACAATGGGCATTACCACGGTCGCCGAATTCGTCGAGACCGACGAGCTCAGGATCCGCATGGCGGATCTCGGCGTCGACTACGGTCAGGGATTTGCGATCGGCAAGCCCGTGCCGCTCGGCGAGGTGCTGCAGGATCTGTCCCTGTACGAGCTGGTCGCGACGGACGCGACGGCACGCGTCGCCGTAGATCTGCCGCGGCTCACCGGCTGAGCTGCGCCCGCGTCGGCCGCCGCGTGATCGAACGTCGCGCCCACCCACCTGCCGAGGAACGCGACCTCGAAGGGCTCGTGCGCCACGTGGCGCTGGCCGACTGGCTGGTGCTGGGCGTCGTGCTGCTGCACCTGCTGGTGGCACCGGAGCGAGCCGCCACCGTGCCGACGGCTGCGGCATCAGCGGTGTTCGCGGCGTTGAGCGTGGCGCTGCGCATCCCGCGCCTGACCGGGGCACGCCCGGCGCTCGCGCTTGAGATCGAGACCTGGGCGATGGCGGTGTTCATCACCGTCGTCGCCTGGTTCACCGGCGGTGCCGAGAGCCCGCTGCAGAGCCTGTACCTGCTGCCGATCGTGCTGGCCTCGCTGGTGCTGCCGGCGCGGCGTCTGGCGCTGCTGCTGGCGGCGATCGCGGCGGCCTACATGCTGGTTGCCGGCTTTCGGCCGGGCGGCGTCGTGGCGCCGGCGGCATTCGCCGGCCGGGTGCTCGCGGTACTCGGACCGCTGCTGGTAGTCGCGTGGCTCACGGCCCAGCTCGGGACCGCAGTATTGGCCGGGCGGCGCCGCGCCGCAGCCCTGACCGAGGGCGATGCGCTGACCGGACTCGCGACCCGTCCGGTGTTTCTCGACAGGCTGAGGCGCGAGCTGAGTTACGGAGCACGGGGCGGCCAGCCGTGCGGGGCGCTGGTGGTCGATCTCGACGGGGCGCGGCGTCTGAATGAGCAGTACGGAGACGAGGCGGGCAATGCAGCGCTCAAGCTCGTGGCCGAGGCACTGCGCCGCACGCTGCGCGACACCGATCTCGCCGCGCGCTGGGGCGGGGACGAATTCGCGGTGCTGCTGCCGGGCGCGGATCGTAATGCCGCGCACGTCGTCGCGCAGCGGATTCGCCATGCGGTGTACACCACGACGCTGCAATCGGGGGCGCGGCTCATCAGGTGCTCGGTCAGCGTCGGCGTTGCGGCAGCGCCGCGCGACGGTCGCGATGCGCTGGCTTTGATCGCGAGCGCCGAACGGCGCCTCGAGCGCGACCGGGAGCTGCGGCGCAGCTCCGGTAGCGCGGCGCTGCGGGCCTGAGAGACGCGCCGGGGGCCGGCCGCTCGGCGCTGCTCAGCCGGTGAGGACGGCCCGGACAGCGCCCACGATGCCGCCGATCAGCAGCAGCGCAACCGGGACGAACGACAGCCCGTAGCCCAGGCCGCGCTTGGCAGGATCGTTGACGTAGCCGACCGCGTAGACGAAGCGCCCGATCAGGTAGACGACGCCGAGCCCCGCGGCCCAGCGCACGCTGACGTAGTAGGCGAACAGCGGTAGCGCCGGAACCAGCGCCACGATCAGCTCGAGCGTGTTCTGCTGCACCCGGAAGTAGCGCTCGAACGATTCGTTACCCGTCGTCGCCGGCGCCTTGATCCCGTAGCGGGTGCGGGCGCCGCCGACCCGGATGCCAAAGTACAGATACTGGACCAGCGCGAGACCCATCACGAGGTACACGAGGCTCATGGATTCCCCCCTGAGGATTGGCAGTTCTTTTCGACGCCGCCACTCTATCGAGAGCCGCGTGCCGCGGGCAGAATACACGTTCGTCGCCACGGGAGCCCCATGACCAAAGCGGCGCGTGGTTACGCGCAGTTCGTCCAGATCCAGCGCCCCCCGGCGCGCGTGTTCAGCGCGTTCACCAGCAAGGAACAGCTGGAGACCTGGTATGCGGCCGAGGCCAGCGTCGAGCCGCGCCGCGGTGGCGCCCTGCGGGTGCGGCTCAAGGACGGCAGAACCCGCGATGCGCTGATCGACGTGTTCGACCAGGACCGACGGCTACGGCTGATCTACATGCCGGACGCGGCAATGCCACCGATGCCGCCCGCCGGGGGCGGGCCGATCATAGAGGACGTGCTGTTCGATCCGAAAGGGGACAGCACCATGGTGCGGGTGCTGGGCTCGGGAGTGCCGGGCGAGCACGAGTGGGACCCCTACTTCGCCTGGTTGCGGAGTGGCTGGACCTACTGGCTGCACACGCTCAAGCTCACGCTGCGGGCCACACGGCCGCCAGTGGCCCGGACGTGAGACTGCTGCGGCGCCTCGCGGCCATCGCCGTCGCTGGCGTTGGCCTCGCATCGCCGGCGACGGCGGGCGATCTGAGGGCCCTGGTCGGGGGCATGCTGGTCGACGGCAGTGGCGGGCCGCCGCTCGCCGACAGCGTGATCCTGATCGACGGTGAGCGGATCACGGCTGTTGGCCAGGTCGGTACGCTCGCAGTGCCCGCGCAGGCCGAGGTCATCTCGACCGCGGGTCTGACCGTGCTGCCGGGGCTGTGGGACCTCGAGGTGCGCCTGAGCCGCCTCGGCCACGGCGACCTCGCTCGCTGGGACGAGACCTACCTGCCGCTGGCGGAGCGGGTCGTCATGCCGGCCGCCGCGCAGCAGCTGCTGCGCGCCGGGGTCACCAGCGCCAGGGACATCGGTTCGCCGCTCGAGGCGGCGCTGTCGGTGCGCGAGCGCATTCGTACACAGCGGATCCCGGGACCCGCCCTTTACATATCGGGACCGACGCTGGAGAAGGATCCGCCCGCGCGAGCGCACGACTACCGCTGGGCGGTCCACGGCCCGGAGGAGGCCCGTCAGAAGGCCGAGCAGCTCGCCCGCGCCGGGGTTGATGTACTCGTGGTCGCGGGCGCGAGCGAGTTCAGCGATGCCGAACTGGCGGCGATCGCCGCCGTGTCGCGCGACACGGGCGTGCGCTGGCACGCCGAGGTGCGGCACGATGCCGACATCGCCGCGGCCCTCGCGGCCGGGGCGACCGGCCTGCTCGACCTTGGCACGGACCTCTCGCCGGTCCTGCCGGAGGCCGGGCAGACCGAACTTAAGGTGCGCGCTGCGCGCAACGAGCCGGCCGCCTGGACGGCGGGGGTATCGGCACTGACGAACTACGAATGGCTGCGCCAGAACGCCGGGCCGCTCGACGAGGTGCGTTGGCGCGAAGGTCTGCCGCCCATCATCGCTGACGACATACGCGCCTCGCTCGGGGACATTGCGGCGCTCGACGCCTTCGAAACGCCGGCCCTGCGGCGCGCGGTCGTGGGGTCGCGGCTCAGGAGTGCGCGTGCTGCTGGCGCACGGCTCGTGGTCGGCTCGGAGGCGGGCCTGCCGGCCCATCTGCACTCCCGCGCCACCTGGCAGGAGATTGAGGCGCTCGTGCTCGACGGTGGGCTCACCACTGCCGAGGCGATTCGCGCCGCGACGCTGGACGCGGCGATCGTGATGGGCGCCGAGCACGAAAACGGCAGTGTCTCGCCGGGCAAGTTCGCGGATATCATTGCGGTGCGCGGCGATGCGCTCAGGCACATCGAGCGTCTGCAGGATGTCGAGATAGTCCTCCGGCACGGACTGCGGTATCGCTAGATCTCAGGTTCGAGGAGCGGATCAATGATGGGTCTCCTGCTGCGCGGCGTGTTCGCCGCGGCCGGCCTTTGGATCGCGACCTTCTTCATCACCGGGCTCAGGTTCGACCGGCCCGCGACGCTGATTGTCGCCGGCCTCGTCCTCGGGCTCGTCAATGCACTGCTGCGCCCGCTGCTGGTGATCCTGACGCTGCCGATCACGATCGTCACACTCGGGATGTTCCTGCTGGTCATCAACGCCGCGATGGTGGCGCTGGTCGCATGGCTGATGCCGGGCATGCAGGTGGCGGGTTTCTGGTCCGCGCTCGGCACGGCGGTGATCGTCAGCGTCGTCGGCTGGGTCGGCGGGGCCCTCGCGCGCGGCCGCTGAGGCCGCGCGGCGCGACGGCGCCTGCAGCCGCCTCACGGCGTTGCTTCGGCCGGAGGCGAGGCGCCGGAACTCGGCGTCGGGGCGCCATCCGGCAGGGACACGAGCACGACGCCGATCAGGATGATCACCGTGCCGGCGAGCTGCAGCCCCGACAGCCGCTCGCCGAGCAGCACCCAGCCGACCAGTGCGGCGACGGCCGGGTTTACGTAGGCGTAGGTGGCGAGCCGTGCCGGGGTCGTGTTGCGCATCAGGTAGCCGAATGCCGTGTAGGCGATCCCGGAGCTGAACACCGTCAGGAACACCAGGGCGCCGACGCTCGGCCAGGTCGCGTGCCAGCGGCTGACGTCGCCGTCACTGACGCCGATCGCGCCGAGCGCGAGGCCGCCGATCAGCATCTCTAGCGCAGTGAACATCAGGGCCGGTGTGACCGACCGGATGCGCCGGTAGTACTGCGTGCCGAGAGCCCACGCGAGACAGCCGGCGAGGATCACGAAATTCCAGCCGACGTTTGCCAGCGCGAAGCCGGCATGCGGCCACATCAGGAAGACGACGCCGGCAAAGCCGAGCAACAGTCCGGCTCCGCCACGCGCAGTCAGCGGGTGGCCGCGCGCGCCGAGGGTGCCGAGCAGCGCGATCCAGAACGCCGAGCTCACGTTGAGCAGTGCCGACTGGCTCGAGGTGACGTGCCGCATGGCGAGCGCGTTGAGGCCGCTCGACAGCACGATCAGGAACAGCGCCATCACCGCGAAGTGCTGCCACTCGCGCGCACGGCGCGGCAGGGCCGCGCCGCGCGAGCCCGCCACAACGGCAAGTCCGATCCCCGCGATCGTGAACCGCAGGCCCACAGCGAGCAGCGGTGGCAGGTCCTGCACGACGAGCTTGGTCGCGGCGAACGCCGAACCCCAGATCAGGTAGACGGCCGTGAAGCACAGGTACAGGAGCGTGGGATTCGGGCGGGACGTGGTCATCGCGGACGGGCCAGGACGCTGGTCCGGCACAGCATGCCACGGAACGCTCCGCCAACAGAAAACGCCGGGGTGCCTTGCGGTACCCCGGCGCCGAGTCGATGCGGCTCAGTTCTTCAGCACGACCGCGATCTGGCTGGCCGTGAACGTGTTCGATGCCTGATCGTACTGACCGGATGCGAACACCCTCAGGACCTTAGTCGTGGCGGTCAGGTCGCCGCTGAGCGCGGGCTCGAAGGTCGCGTAGCTGCTATACAGGCCGACCCCGGCCGGCATCTCCGCCATCCAATCGAGGATGGCGAACATGTCGACGCCGGTCGGATTCGGGATGATCTGCGGGCTTGCCGGCAGCGTCGTCAGATCGATGCTCTCCGGCCCGATCTTGATCACGTGCGTCGTCGAGCCGGCCAGGTTGACCACGAGGTCACTCATGCTGACCGTCGTGAAACCCGTCGTCGAGCCGGCCCGGAAGCCGACGTCGAGCGTCGCCGACACTGCCGCGAAGTTGACCAGGGTCTGGGCATTGAAGTCCGGTGGTGTCGAGAGGTACGGCTGCACGAGTCCGAAGAAACGCAGCGGCGCCGACGCGGTAACCCCAGTCAACGGCAGCGCACCGGTCGCGACGACGTAGCTCGCCGGGTTCGAGCCGCTACCCGTGAACGTGAAGTCACTCGGCGACAGACCTTCAATCGCCTGCAGGTTGAGGACGACCTGCCCCGGAATCGTCGGGACCGGGAGCTGCAGGCCCCACAGCGTCGTGATCTCGAGACGAACTTCATCGCCGGCCGCGGTGGCATCAAAGGTCGGGTTGCCGCTCATGTCGGTCCCGGCCGTACCGAACGCGGTGATCTCGCTGCCGATCGAGGGCCAGGTGATGTCCGGCGCCGCGCTGGGCTCGCCGGCCACCTTGAACATCGTCGTCCCGGCGATTGTCAGCGTCACGTTCTTCGCGTTGAAGTGATCGCTCTGATCGCCGTGCATGTGCAGCGTGCCGTTGCGAACGATCAGCGTCGCGCCGGCGGCGGTGTTGGTCCGCTGGATCACGATGCCCTGCAGTCTGTCGAGTGACGGCGACTGAACGCTGCTGCCCGCCAGCACGTTCGCCGCGGTGAAGCTCCCGTCGTTCGTTGACAATGTGCCGAAGGCGACGGTCAGCGTACCCGACGCCAGCGCCTGCATCGCCGTGACGCCCGCGGCGCCGGTGTAGCTCGCCCCGTTGATCTCGTAGGTCGTCTGCGCGGTCGTGTTCACGGTCACCTGAGTGCCGTCGCTGCTCTGATTGTCGAACGGCTCCAGCTCGACGGTGTAGCTGGTCGTGTCGACGCTGACCAGCGTGCCGCGTACGCGGATCTGCTTGGTGTCGAGCGGCTGGATGCTCGCGACCAGCACCGGCTCGACCTCGACGACCGCCGCCGTGGCGGTGACGTCAGAGACCTCGTTGGAAGCGGCCAGGTTGAAGTCGAGCGCGAGGCGCGCGGGAATGCCCGGTGCGATGAAGAGGTGATGTCCGCTGTCGAGCTGCACGGTGAGCGTCAGCGGTCCATTCAGCGGGTTGCCGCCACTGTCCTCGAGCGTTGCCGGCACAGACGTGCCGGTCGTTCCGTCGACTTCTATGTCGGGGGTTGCGGCGGCCGAGAAGTCGAGCGTCATCGTGACCGCGACGTACTCGCCCGTGGGGATCGTCGCGGCGGTGAAGAACTCGGTCAGATCGACGAGCTGGGTGAAATCGATGCGCGTCGTCTTGGGCAGCGTCTCCACGACGGCGCCGTCTGCCTTGGTCATCTGCAGCGAGGTGACGTTGACCGTGTAGGTCGTGAAGTCGCCGGTGGCGTCGGTGATCGTCGTCAACATGCTGCCGCAGGTCGACGACGTGCAGCCCTGCGGGTTCGTGTTCGAGCCCGTCATGGAGCTGCCGCCGCCGCAGGCCGCCAGAACGATTGCCAGCGCGGGCGCGACGAGCCAGCGGGATGCGCCGCGCAGCCGCCTGGACAGATTTGACAGAATGTAGAACGACATGATGGCGAGCCTCATGAAGTTGGGACGCGTACCTTAACGCCGGCCCCGCGGGGGCGTTTACGCCCGGACCGTCGGCGGCCGGCGACAACCGCCCGGAAAGGCCGTCTCGGCCCGCCAAACAGCCCGCCTAGCGGGCCGGCGAGGGGCTGGCGATCGCGCTGCGATAGAGCTGCCGGCCGATCAGCGCGAGTCCCAGCAGGCCCAGCCACTGGCCTAAGCGCAGTGACTCGGGGAGCGCGAGCACATCGACGTCACCGCTCCACACAATCGGAATGGCGATCAGTACGCCGACGACCGCTTC
Source organism: Steroidobacteraceae bacterium (assembly GCA_035604595.1). Classification (GTDB taxonomy): domain Bacteria; phylum Pseudomonadota; class Gammaproteobacteria; order Steroidobacterales; family Steroidobacteraceae; genus CAIKZZ01. The sequence continues at coordinate 124,750 of DATNIE010000008.1, forward strand.
GCCCGCGATCAGGCCGGAGGCGAACAGCAGCCCATGGCGACGGAGTTCCTCCGGGTCGCGGCCGGCGCTGCGCCGCGCATGCCAGCGGTCGGCGAACTCCGCCAGCAGCCCGCCGAGGAAGATCGGGCTCGTGTACTCGAGCGGCAGGTAGATGCCGACCGCGACCGCGAGCACCGGCGCGCGCCAGCGGCCGCCGCGGCGGGCGAGCAGCAGGTCGATGGTAATCACCAGCGCACCGACCAGCGCGCCGAGCCCGATCATGTCCCACGGCAGGCCGCCGCCGAAGATCCCCTTGGCGACCGCCGCCATCAGCGTCGCCTGCGGCGCATTGAGCGCCTTGACACCAGCGTGGGCCGGAGTACCGATGCCGTACGCCTCGAGCAGCAGGTTGAGCACCGGAGCCATGATCGCGGCGCCCGCAACGGCGCCGATCGCGAGCATGACCTGCTGGCGCCACGGCGTCGCGCCGAGGAGTCTGCCGGCCTTCAAGTCCTGCAGGTTGTCGCCCGCGACCGCCGCCGCGCTGCAGGTGACCGCACCGATCAGGATCGCGGCGACCGGCCCCACCGTGCTGCCATGGCCGAGGAATGCGAGCAGCACGAGCGATGCGAACAGGATCGTCGAGATCGTAATTCCCGACACCGGGTTGTTGGACGAACCGACGAGGCCCGCCATGTAGCCGCTGACCGACGAGAAAATGAAGCCCGCGATGATCATGATGACGGCCATCGTCGCCGCGATCCCGAAGCTGCCGACCACCGCGTGGTACAGCACGAACAGCGGGATCACGAACAGCACGATTCCGGCGAGGATGGCGCCCATCGGCAGATCGCGCTCGGTGTCCGCGACCGCGGTGCCGGGCCCGGCGACCTTCAGACCGCTCCTGATCCCCGACAACAGCGAGGCGCGCAGTGTCCACAGCGCCCACAGTCCCCCGATCAGCATCGCGCCGACTCCGATGTAGCGAACCTTCTTGGTCCAGATCAGGCCGGCGGCCGACTCAGCGTCGAGGCCGGTAAGCGCCGCGGCGAGCCCGGGGTCATGGTCGAACAGAAACGTGTTGTAGATCGGGATGAACAGCCACCACGCGATGAGACCGCCGGCGATCATCACCAGTCCGATGTTGAGCCCGACGATGTAGCCGACGCCAAGCAGCGCGGGCGACAGGTTGACGCCGACGTAGGCGATCGTGCGCCGGCCGACGTAGCCGGCGAGCGTGAATGACTCGGGGACGAATCTGAACCCCGACATCACGAGCTTGAACACCGCGCCGGCGAGCGCCGCGAACCCTAGCACGCGTGCGCCGCCGGCAGGGTCGCTGCCGGCGCGCAGCAGCTCCGCGGTCGCGACGCCCTCCGGGAACTGCAGGTTCTGGTCGATGATCAGCGTGCGGCGCAGCGGCACCGAGAACAGCACGCCTAAGAGCCCGCCGAGCCCGATGATCGCCACCACCCACCAGTAGTCGAAACGACTCCAATGGCCGAGGATCACGAGCGCCGGCAGCGTGAACACCGTGCCGGCGGCGATCGACGAGCCTGCCGAGGCGCCGGTCGCGACGATATTGTTCTCGAGGATGCTGCTGCGGCCGAGGAGCCGCAGCACGCCCATCGACACCACCGCCGCCGGAATCGCGGTCGCGACCGTCAGCCCCGCGAACAGTCCGAGATAGGCGTTCGCAGCGGCGAGCACGACGGTGAGCACGATCGACAGCAGCACGGCGCGCAGCGTCAGTTGCGGGGTATCGGGCATTGCACCGTCTCCGGCTGGGGGGATCGGTCAGCGGACGCCGCCCATCGCGCGGCGCAGCAGCGGCGACACCACGAGCATTGTCAGTCCCGCGCCGACGGCCAGCAGGGTCATGTGCTGGAACTCGGCCGGCATCGTGGTCACGTCGCTGCCGATATGGCCGCCGATGCGTCCGGCGGCGAGATTGCCGACCGCCGTACCGAGGAACCATGTGCCCATCATCTGACTGACGAAACGCGGCGGGGCGAGTTTGGTGACGTTCGAGAGCCCGATCGGACTCAGGCACAGCTCGCCGCAGGTATGCAGCAGATATGTCATCAGCAGCCACTGCGGCCCGACGCGGCCGCCGTGGGCGATGATCAGCTGCGCCGCGAGGATCAGCACCGCAAAGCCCAGCCCAAGGAGAATGAGGCCGACGCCGAACTTGAGCGGCGCCGACGGATCGAGATTGCGACGCCCGAGCGCGACCCAGAGCCAGGCGAAGAACGGCGACAGCACGATGATGTAGACCGGGTTCACTGACTGATACCAGCTGGCCGGGTGCTCGTGCGCCTCGAAGAAACCGCCGAGCAGCGAACGGTCGGTGAGGTCGCGGGCGAACAGGTTCAGCGTGGTCGCGGCCTGCTCGAAGCCGGCCCAGAACAGGCACGCACACAGGAAGAACACGACGATGACGGCGACGCGCTTCTTCTCGGTGGCATCGAGCCCGCCGAACAGGAATACGCTGCCGAAAAACACCACCGCGAGCAGCGCCATGAATTTCCCGAGGCCGTCGGCCAGCTGTCCGGCGTCGACGCTGACCGCGCCCGAGCCGACCGCGAGTATTGCGGCCGCCAGCAGCGCGAGACCGCCGAGCAGCCACCGGGCACTGCGCCGCCGATCCGCAGGGGTCGTGCCCTGCGGTGCGAGACCGGCGTCGCCGAGGTAATGGCCCGTCAAACGGTACTGCATCAGGCCGATCAGCATGGCCACGCCGGCCGTAAAGAAGCCCCAGCGGTAGCCCACCGTCTCGCCGACCGTACCTGACACCAGCGGTGCGACGGTCGCGCCGAGGTTGATGCCCATGTAGAAGATCGAGAACCCGGCGTCGCGCCGCGCGCCCGGCTGGCCGCGGTAGAGCTCGCCGACGATTGCGCTGATGTTCGGTTTCAGCAGGCCCGTGCCGAGGACGATGGTGATCAGGCCGAGGTAGAACATCCGCAGCGACGGAATGGCCAGCATGAAGTTCCCGAGCGAGATCAGGATGCCGCCGTACCAGATGCTGCGCCGCTGGCCGAGCAGCCGGTCGGCCACCCAGCCGCCCGGCATCGAGAACAGGTACACGGACCCGGCGTACAGCCCGTAGATCGCGCCGGCCGTCTCGCTGTCGACACCGAGGCCGCCGTTGGCGACGGTCGCGGTCAGAAACAGCACCAGCAGCGCGCGCATGCCGTAGTAGCTGAAGCGCTCGAAGAACTCGGTGAAGAAGAGTGTCGCGAGGCCGCGCGGATGACCGAAGAAGGTGGCTCCGCTCGTGGTCGTCGGGGGCATGCGGCGTTTACCTTGAGCCCGGACGGGGGCAGGCAACAGTTGCGAAAGTGTGACGGATATTGCAGCGCGGAAGCAACGCGCGGCGCCGTTATGTCCCGACCTCGCTCTCTCGTTCCTCGCGCGCCCGCTCCTCGAGCTTCGAGCGCGCCAGAATCCGCGCCATCACGATGCCAATCTCATAGAGCGCGTACATCGGCAGAGCCATCGCGGACTGCGAGATGACATCCGGTGGAGTGATCACCGCGGCCTGGATGAACACGGCGAGCAGGACGTAGCCACGGTTCTTCTTGAGCGTCTCCAGCTTGACGAGTCCGGTCCACACGAGCAGTACGATCGCAACGGGGATCTCGAAGGCAAGACCGAAGGCCAGGAATAGCATCAGCACGAAATCCAGATACTGGGTCATGTCGGTCATCATCTGCACGCCGGGCGGGGCCGTGGCAGTGAAGAACGCGAACATCAGTGGAAACACAACATAGAAGGCGAATGCGATGCCGGCGTAGAACAGCACCACGCTCGACACCAGCAGTGGCAGCGCGAAGCGCTTCTCGTGCCGGTAGAGCCCCGGCGCGATGAAAGCCCAGACCTGGTAGAGGACGTAGGGCATCGCGAGCACGAATGCGATGTAGAACGCGAGTTTGAACGGCGTCATCAGCGGGGCGACGACACTGATGGAGATCATCGTGGCGCCCTTCGGCAGCGTCTTGATCAGCGGCTGCGCGACGAAGGTGAACAGCTGGTTGGCGTAGATCATGCACGGGATCGCTACCAGGCCGACGGCGACGGCCGCGCGCAGCAGTCGCGTGCGCAACTCCAGCAGATGCGAGATCAGCGTGCCTTCCGCAAGCGACTCGGGCTCGCGCCCGGGCTCAGTGCTGGTCATCGGCGCGGCTTGCGGCGACGGCCGCGGGGAGCACCTCGCGCGCCGCCGCGCCCGCGCCGGTCTCCAGGGCATGCGGCTCGCTGGTCGGCGCGGCGGCCGGTGGCGGATCGGGGCCGGCGGGTGGCGGGTTGTCGAGTCGGCCGGCGGGAGAGAGTGGTGCGTCCGGCGTCGGCAGCGGCGGGGCGGCGCCATCGATGCGCCCGCTGCGTTTCTGCTCGCGGAGCATGTCGGCGACCTGGATTTCCTGGTCGAGCTGTGTGCGCAACTGTCGCGCCATCGCCCGCGCGCGGCCCATCCAGCGTCCGATATCGGCCGCGAGCTTTGGCAGCTTTTCAGGGCCCAGCACGACCAGGGCGATGACCATGATCAGCAGGATTTCGCCGGAGCCCACCTCGACGATCGCCAGCTACGGTTTGTCGGGCAGATCGCCCGTTAGACGTTCGACTTTTGCTCGGGCTTGGAGCCCTGCTTGTCGCCCGCCGTGAACTCGGCATCTTGGCCGGTCAGCTGCTTGAGCGGCTTCTGCTCTTCTTCCTTTTCGCCGGCATCCATGGACTTCTTGAAGTCACGGACCGCGGCGCCCAGGTCCGAGCCAATGGTGCGCAGCTTCTTGCCTCCGAAAATCAGGAGCGCGATAAGCAGGATGACGAGCAGTTCGCGAAAACCTAAACCACCCATTTGCGTCTCCAGGGGCCCGCGGAACCGGGGGCAGAGGATGATAACCCAAAGGTCCGGGCCCCAGATCGTGAGCTACCCCACTGTACTGGACGATTTACCGGCTCGGAGCGCCCGGAGCGACCTGCAGCCAGAACGTCACCGGTCCGTCGTTGATCAGCGCCACCCGCATCTCGGCGCCGAAACGCCCGGCCGCGACGTCGACCACCCGTCGCCGGGCGCCCGCGAGGAAGTGCTCATACAGTTGCCGGCCCTGTTCGGGAGGCGCCGCGCTCTGGAATCCCGGCCGCGTGCCGCTGCGGGTGTCTGCAGCCAGCGTGAACTGGGGCACGATCAGCAGCCCGCCGCCGGTGTCGAGTACGCTCCGGTTCATCCGGCCAGCCGCATCGTCGAACACACGGTAGGTGAGGAGTCGCTCGAGCAGCCGGTCCGCCTCTGCGGGGGAATCGGCACGCTCGACCGCGAGGAATACCGCGAGGCCCGGTCCGATGGCCGCGATGACCTCGCGCTCGACCTCCACCGAGGCCTGAATGACGCGCTGCAACAGTGCAATCATCAATCAACTCCCGGTTTCCGACCGAGATGATGACAGCAAAAGGCATCGTTGCCACCGCTGGCAACGGATTCTACCCCCCGGACTCAAGTGCTTGGTCAAATATCCGACAAGTAAATCCACAATATCGACAGTTATCCCGATAAGGATAGATATATTTCTCCACACATTGAAACAAAAGGCTGTTGTGGGAGACACATATCTATATGATTCAATAATTAACTTTTTGTGGGTTTTATATTCAAACTTATTCGGATTTTTATCCAAACTGTGGATCAAAACAATCGATTCAGCCGCTCTGCCTGCGAATGCGATGGGCTCCAGGCTGCCGCCACCTCCGGGCGAGCAGTGCACACCGGCGTCTGCGGCAGCCCGCCATCGTGCCGCGCCCAAAAGAAACTCGGCGTCGCACGCTCTCGACTACTCTAAACCGGATGATCGCAACCGCCTCCCACACCGAGCGGATTGCCGTCCCCGCACCGCGATCGGTCGGGCGGCTGCTCCGCAATCGCGAGGCCGCTTTTTGGTCATGGCAGGTGCTCGGCTGGAGCGCGTACTTCATCGCCCAGTTCGTCTCGGCCCTGTTCTATCCGGAGAAATTTCCACACGAGAATGTCGCCGGCTATCTTTACGTCCTGATCGACGCAGCCGTGTCCGGCTTCGTCCTGTCTTCGCTCCTTCGGTACGCCTACCGCCGTGTCCGCGACAGCCCGCCCGCGGTCGTGGTCCCGACCGTTCTGGCGCTCGTGTATCTTGCCGCGCTCATCTGGCGCGCCCTGATCAATGGCGGCTACGTCGTGTTCATGGGCGAGCACGACATGTTCGAGGGCTGGCCCCGCATGTTCGCGGGGGCCCTGATCTCGACCTACCTGCTGCTGTGCTGGTCGGCCCTGTACTTCGGCATCTACTACTACGAGTCGGTGCAGCGGGAACGCGAGGTGACGCTGCGCGCGACGGCACTCGCGCAGGAAGCGCAGATCAAGATGTTGCGCTACCAGCTGAATCCGCACTTCCTATTCAACACGCTGAACGCGATCTCGACACTGATCCTCGACCGCGACAATGACACGGCAAACGAGGCCATCACACGCCTATCAGCGTTCCTGCGGCACACGCTCGACCAGGACCCGATGAAGAAGGTCACGCTGAAACAGGAGCTGGAGGCGCTCGACCTGTACCTCGGCATAGAGAAGCTTCGATTTGGGCCGCGCCTGCGGCTGCACCGTGACGTCGACGCGGAGGCGCTCGGAGCGTTGGTGCCCTCGCTGCTGCTGCAGCCGCTCGCCGAGAACGCGCTCAAGCATGCGATCGCACCGTTCGAAGCCGGCGGGACTCTACGCATCGGCGCGCGGCTGGTCGATCAGCGCCTGCTGCTGCAGGTAACCGACGACGGGCCGGGCGTCGCCGAAGGGGCGGCCATCAGCGGCGGCCGTGGCGTCGGGCTGCGCAACACCCGCGACAGGCTCAGCGTGCTGTACGGCGACCGCGCGCGTTTCGCGAGCCACAACGCACGGCCGGGCCTGCGCATCGACATCGAGTTCCCGGCGGAATTCGCCGCGTGAACCGCATCCGTACGCTGCTGGTCGACGATGAACGACTGGCGCGACGCGGCCTCGAACTCAGGCTCGCGGCCGCCCCGGACGTCGAGATCGTCGGTGAGTGCGAGAACGGCCGGGAAGCAATCGACAGGATAGCCGCGCTCGAGCCCGACCTCATGTTCCTCGACGTTCAGATGCCGGGGCTGTCGGGGTTCGACGTGCTGGCGCGCCTGCCGCAGGATTCAATGCCGGTCGTCGTGTTCGTCACCGCCTTCGATCGCTACGCGATCGACGCTTTCGAGGCGCGCGCACTCGACTATCTGTTGAAGCCCGTCGAGGACGCGCGGCTCGAGCACGCACTCGTGCGCGTGCGTCGCTGCTTGGCTGATCGTGCGGCTCTCGAGCAGCACGCGCGCATGCTCGGGCTGCTGGCCGACATCAACGGCGCCGGCGAGCTCGATCCAGAGACGCTGCTCGCGCGGGTCGCCGCTCCTGCCAGCCGCTTTCCCGAGGTGCTCGCGATCCGGACCGGGCGCGAGATTTTGCGGGTGCGCAGTGCCGACATCGACTGGATCGACGCGGCCGGCGACTACATGTGCATCCACGTCGGATCCGCGACCCACGTGCTCCGCGGCACTATGCGGGAGCTTGAGGCTTCGCTCGACCCGACGGTGTTTCAGCGCGTTCACCGGTCCGCGATGGTGAACCTGAAACGGGTGCGCAAGCTGCGCCCGCACACCAATGGCGAGTACTTCCTGACGCTGGAGGGCGGGCAGGAACTGAAGCTGTCGCGGACACATCGGGACAAGGTTGAACTGCTGCTCCACGGCGCCGCGCACCAGGGGGGCTGAAGCGACGTTCAGCAGGGCCTGCGAGCGCGCGGCCTGGCGCGTCTGGCCGCGCCGACCCCATCCGCAGTTGTCCCGATGAAGGCGAGGCTGCGCGAGGCTACGATTCGGCTCCGAGGCACTGACCCAGGCCGGAACCAGGAGTCCGCCGCCATGGCAGCGATCAAGACGATCCTGGTCGTCGTCGATCCGACCGTCGAGGAGTCCGCCGCCGTTGCCAAGGCCGCGCACATCGCGCGCGCCTGCGGCGCGCGCCTCGAGCTGCATATCTGCGACTTCTCCCCTGCGCTCGATGCCGCCCGCTACTTCGATCCGGCGACGCTTGCGGTCGCGGTCGAGCCGGTGGCGGCCCGACACCAGCTGCATCTCGACTCTCTCGCGGAGCCGCTGCGCGCCGCCGGGCACGAGGTAGCGGTATCGGTGGGCTTCGAGAACCCCCTGCACGAAGGCATCGTCCACCAGGTGAGCCGGCTGCACCCGGACCTGGTGGTCAAGGACACCCACTACCATGGGGCCCTGCGCCGCAGCCTGTTTACGAACACCGACTGGTACCTGATCCGTGACTGCCCCGCCCCGTTGCTGCTCACCAAGCAGTTCGCGTGGCATGAGCCGGTCCGGGTCGCGGCAGCCGTCGATCCCAACCATCCGGGCGACCTCGGCGCACAGCTCGATCACGACATCATCGACCGCGCCGCCGAGCTCGCCGCCGTGCTCGGCACGACGCCGTCGATCGTGCACGTGTTCTCGACCCTGCACCTGATTTCCATTGATCCCGGGATGGCCGGCGCGCCCGGCGCCCCGCTGCCGCTCGATCCCGCCGTCGTCGAGGCGCTGCGGACGCTGCACCAGACGCAGCTCGACGGACTCGCGCAACGGCACCAGATCGCCGCACGGAATGCGTGGCTCGTCGAGGGCATCGTCGTGTACGCGCTGCCCGAATTCGTGGCAGAGCACGGGATCGACGTTGTTGCGCTCGGCGCCATCGCCCGCAGCCGACTGCGCGAGCGGGTCATAGGCAGCACGGCGGAGCGGGTGCTCGACCGGCTGCCGAGCGACCTGCTGATCGTCCGGCCGCGCGGCGCTCGGCCGCCCTGATACAGTAACGGCCGCCCCACCGGGCGCGCCATGGGGATCGCCAATGGCCCTGATACGCGAGGCCGACCTGATCGACAGCGTCGCCGACGCCCTGCAGTACATCTCCTATTACCATTCGCCGGATTTCATCACGGCGATGGGCCGTGCCTACGACCAGGAGCAGAGCCCGGCCGCACGCGACGCGATCGCCCAGATCCTGACGAACTCCCGGCTCTGTGCCGAGGGCCACCGCCCGATCTGCCAGGACACCGGCATCGTCGTCGCGTTCGTGAAGGTCGGCATGGGCGTGCGCTGGGACGCGCAGCGCTCGCTCGCGGAGATGGTCAACGAGGGCGTGCGGCGCGCCTACCAGCATCCGGACAACCGGCTGCGCGCCTCGATCGTCGCCGACCCGGCCGGCACGCGCGGGAACACCCGCGACAATACTCCGGCCGTGATCCACGTCGAGCTGGTGCCCGGCGAGGGTGTCGACGTCACGGTGGCCGCCAAGGGCGGCGGCAGCGAGAACAAGTCGATGTTCGCGATGCTGAACCCCTCCGACTCGGTCGCCGACTGGGTCGTCGAGGCGGTCCAGGAGATGGGTGCCGGCTGGTGCCCGCCGGGGATGCTCGGCATCGGCATCGGCGGCAGCGCCGAAAAGGCGCTGCTGCTCGCCAAGGAGTCGCTGATGGAGACGATCGACATGCCGCAGCTCAAGGCACGGGGGCCCACGTCGCGCCTCGAGGAGCTGCGCATCGAGATCTTCGATCGCGTCAATGCACTCGGCATCGGCGCTCAGGGCCTCGGCGGGCTCACGACGGTACTCGACGTGCGGATCCGCGATTACCCGACGCACGCGGCCTCGCTACCGGTTGCGGTCATCCCGAACTGTGCCGCGACCCGCCACGTGCACTTTCATTTGGACGGCAGCGGCCCGGCGCGGCTCGACCCGCCGGATATCGCGAGCTGGCCGACGGTGGCGTGGACGCCTGATCCGGGCGTGCGGCGCGTGTCGCTCGATGGCCTGAGCCGCGCAGAGGTCGCGAGCTGGAAGCCCGGAGAGCGGCTGCTGCTGTCCGGCAAGTTGCTGACCGGGAGGGACGTCGCCCACAAACGCATTTGCGCACTGCTCGATGGCGGCCAGCCGCTCCCCGACGGGCTGTCGTTCAGGGACCGGGTGATCTACTACGTAGGTCCGGTGGACCCCGTCGGCAACGAAGTCGTCGGCCCGGCCGGCCCGACCACGGCCAACCGCATGGACCGCTTCACCGAGACGATGCTGGCGAAGGCGGGTCTGATGGCGATGGTAGGCAAGGCCGAGCGCGGGCCGGAAGCGGTCGCGGCCATTCGCCGCCACAAGAGTGCCTACCTGATCGCGGTGGGCGGCGCCGCCTACCTGGTGTCGAAGGCGATCCGCGCGAGCCGCGTCGTGGCCTTCCCGGAGCTCGGCATGGAAGCCGTGTACGAGTTCGAGGTCAACGACATGCCGGTCACGGTCGCGGTCGACTCCAACGGCGAGTCGGTGCACGACAGCGGACCACGGCAGTGGCGGGGTGAGCTCCGCGGCATTCCCGTCGCCGTCGAGAGCTGAAGCGCCGCGGCCGGTGCGTGGTCCGTCGACTGCGAATCAATGGCGCCAGAAGGTCGGTGTGAACAGCACGACGAGCGTGAATACCTCGAGACGGCCGATCAGCATCGCGATGATGCAGGCCCACTTCGCGGCATCGGGAATGATTCTGTAGTTGGCGGCGACATCGCCGAGGCCGGGGCCGGCGTTATTGATGCAGGCGGCGACCGCCGACCAGGCGGTGACCTGGTCGAGCCCGGTGGCCATCATAAACAGCATCATCAGCCCGAACAGCACGAGGTAGATCGCGAAGAAGCCGGTGACCGCCGCGAGCACTCGGCCCGGCACCGGTCGATCGGCGAACTTCACCGGCAGCGCCGCGCTCGGATGCACGAGCCGCGTGAGTTCGCGCTGCGACTGCTTGAGCACCAGCTGCCAGCGGATCACCTTCATACCGCCGGCAGTCGACCCCGAGCAGCCGCCGACGAACGTCAGCAGAATCAGCAACGGCGGCAGCATGCCCGGCCAGGCCGCGAAGTTGGTTCCCGCAAAGCCGGTCGTGCTCAGCATCGACACGACCTCGAATGCCCCGTGGCGGAATGCCTCTTTGGTCGAGGTGTACGTGCCAGTGACGAGCAGATAGCCGGTTACAAGCGCAATCAGCGCCAGCGTGAAGTAGAGGTAGGCGCGGAACTGCGGATCGCGCAAGTAGGTCCACGCATCCTTGTTGCGCCATGCGACGAAGTGCAGCGCAAAATTCGCAGCGCCGAAGAACATGAACACGATCGCGACCATGTCGATCGCATACGAGTGGAAATGCGCGAGACCGGCGTCGTACGGGGAGAACCCGCCGGTCGACACGGTGGAAAAAGCGTGCGCGAGTGCATCGAACCAGCCCATCCCCGCCAACGCGTAGGACACCGTGCAGGCTGCCGTCAGCAGCGCGTACACGCCCCACAGCGCACGCGCCGTCTGCGTGAGGCGCGGCGTCAGCTTCTCTTCCTTGACCGGCCCAGGAGTCTCGGACTTGTAGAGCTGCATGCCGCCGATGCCCAGTACCGGAAACAGCGCCACGGCGAGCACGATGATGCCAACACCGCCCAGCCACTGCAGCTGCTGGCGGTACCAGAGCACGGACTTCGGCAGCCGATCCAGGCCGTCCAGCACCGTCGCGCTCGTCGTCGTGATGCCGGATGCCGCCTCGAACACGGCGTCGGTGAAGGCCAGGTGCGGCCGGTCTCCTAGCAGCAGCGGCGCGGCGCCGGCAACCGCGAGTACGATCCAGAACAGAGCGACGACCAGAAAACCGTCGCGGAGCCGCAGGTCCCGCTCGACCCTTCGGACCGGCAGCCACAGCGCCAGGCCGATCACGAGCAGAATCCCGAACGACCGCATGAAGGGCTGCCACTGGCCGTCAGCGTAGCCGAGCGATACTGCCACGGGCGGCAGCATCGTCAGGCTGAACATCGTGAGGACAAGCCCGAGGAGACGCTGGACGACCGACACGTGCATGCGCGGATGGCCAGCCGACTAGATGAACGACACGCCGGCCTGGAACAGCTTTTCGACCGCCTCGACATGGCGCCGGTCGGTGAGGAACAGGATCACGTGGTCGCCCTCGGCCACGACCGTGTCGTGGTGCGCCATGATCACCTCCTCGCCCCGCACGACAGCCCCGATGGTTGTGCCTTCGGGCAGCTTGATCTGCTCGATCCTGCGTCCGACGACCTTGGACGTGTCCTCATCGCCGTGGGCGATGGCCTCGATCGCCTCGGCCGCACCGCGGCGCAGGGAGTGAACCCTGGCGACGTCGCCGCGCCGGACGTGCGCGAGCAGCGAGCCGATCGTGATCGTCTGCGGCGAGATTGCGACGTCGATCCGATCGCTCTCAATCAGCTCCGCGTACGAAGGCTTGTTGATCAGCGCCATCACCTTGCGGCAGCCGAGGCGCTTGGCGAGCATCGCTGACAGGATGTTCGCCTCCTCGGCGTTAGTGACCGCGACGAACGCATCGGCGGTGTCGATGTTCTCCTCGAGCAGCAGCGCCTCGTCCGCGGCATCGCCCTGCAGCACGATCGTGTTGCGCAGCATTTCGGAAGCATGCCGGGCGCGGCGCGGGTCGCGCTCGATGAGCTTGACCTGGTTCTGTGACTCGAGCGCCTGCGCGAGCCGGATGCCGATGTTGCCGCCGCCCGCGATCACCAGCCGTTTCAACGGCGGCTCGAGCTTGCGAAGCTCGCTCATCATCACGCGGATGTCCTCGCGCGCCGCCAGGAAGAACACCTCGTCACCAGGTTCGATGACCGTGGTGCCCTCCGGCTTGATGCTACCGCCCCTGCGGTAGATGGCGGCTACGCGCGAGTCGATTTGCGGAGTGTGCTGGCGAAGGTTGTGGAGCGGCTGGCCGACGAGCAATCCGCCCTGGACGGCGCGCACGCCGACGAGCCGCACCCGCCCATCGGCGAAGTCGACGACCTGCAAGGCGCCAGGGTTGCGGACCAGCTGCTCGACGTACTCGGTCACCAGCCGCTCGGGGCTGATCCACACGTCGACCGCGAAGCCCGCGCTCTCGGAGAACAGCTCCGGGCGTGCGGCGTATGCCGCGCCGCGGATCCGCGCGATCTTGGTCGGTGTCTTGAACAGCGTCCAGGCCACGTGACAGGCGACCATGTTGACTTCGTCGCTGTTGGTCAACGCGACGAGCAGGCTGGCATCGGCGCAGCCGGCCGCGGCGAGTACCGCTGGACTGGCGGCGTTGCCGCTCACGGTGCGGACATCGATCCGGTCCTGAAGATCCCTGAGAACCGCTTCGTCCGAGTCGACGATCGTGACCTCGTTCGCCTCCTCGCGCGACAGGTGGTAGGCGGCTGTCCGGCCGACCTGGCCGGCGCCGAGGATGATGATTTTCAAAAGCTCACGCTCATACGTCCTCAGTGTCAGTCTAGCAGGCCGGTGGTCGTACCCTGATGTCGAGCAAACGGCCGTCGCCGGCTGCAACGGCGCGATGGGCGGCGTGCTCGTTGATGATCTTGCAGTACTGGGCGCACGAAGGCTGCTGCTGCGGCTTAAGAGCGGGACTTACTCGGCCGGGCGATCGTGTGCACCGAGGCCGGGGCCTCGAGAGGCATGTGTCTTCGACCGGCGGCCCGCGTTGCCGCCCGAGTACCGTACCGGTTCGCGGGCCAGCGCCTGCACGGCCACCGGGGCGCGGGCGAAGCGGTGCTGCCGGCCGATTGTCAGGCTATCCGGCAGGATCTTGCTTCAGCGTCACATAACTTTTGATCCCCTGACAAACACGGCCGCCTGGCCGAGGAATTCACGGAACCGTCGTGCCGCGAAGTGGAGCCCTACAGCGATCTGCGAGTATGCTGTGGGCTAGAGGCGCACACGCGGGGCGGCTCGCTGACACTGGATCTTGTGCGGGCGTTCGGTACACTTGTTTTCGCACGCATTTGAGTCTGCGCCCGCGGAAACCGTGACCTGAGCGACCAGCCGGATGACCATCAACGAACATCTGCGCGCGCCATTGCCTGATCGGCCGGCCGGCGCCGCGACGGGGGCTGGCCCCACCGGCGGCGCCCAGTGGCCGCAGCTCTCCTAGCGCGACGTTTCCTGCCGGCCATGCGCCCATCGCCGGCCTGCGGATCGGCGCCTGAACCCGGCAGCCGGGAGGCGAGCGCGGCGGATCGTTCAGCGCTGCTGCGCCTCGCGGCTGCGGAACTCATAGCGGCTGACGGCGGGCGCGAATTCCGCATCCGACATTGAGCAAGGGTATCTATGCAAACTGACTTGGAACCCACCGCCGCTGCAGCGGACCCTGGCACCGGAGAGGCTGCTACGCGGCGCCGGCAGCGCAAGTGGCTCGCCATTGCCGCGATAGCGGTCCTTGTTCTGGCGGGGCTCGTCGTATGGCGGCTGACGGCGCTGACGCGGGATTCGGCGTCGACGCGCGCTCGCCTCGCCAGCCAGTCGCAGCCCGTGGGCGTTGCGACGATCGGTACCCGTGATATCCGCATCATCCTGAACCAGCTCGGCGCCGTCACGCCGATCGCCACGGTGACCGTCCAGGCACAGCTCAGCGGCCAGCTGATGGAGATTGGCTTCACGGAAGGGCAGATCGTCCACCGCGGCGATTTCCTCGCCCAGATCGATCCGCGCCCTTACCAGGTAGCGCTCTCGCAGTACCAGGCTCAGATGCTCCGTGATCAGGCAATACTCCGCCAGGCCGAAACCGACCTCGAGCGCTACCACGAGCTGCTGCAGCGTGATTCGATCGCCAAACAGACAGTCGATGATCAGGAGTGGATTGTCAAACAGGCGGAAGGCACTGTGCGACTCGATCAGGCTCAGGTCGACGCGCAAAAGCTCAATCTCGTTTATTGCCACATCACTTCCCCGGTCACCGGACGCGTCGGACTGCGGCAGGTCGATGTTGGCAACTACGTGCAACCGAATAGCCCCAACGGACTGGTAGTCGTGGCCGAGCTCCGCCCGATCTCGGTCGTCTTCACGGTGCCCGAGGACTCCGTTGCAGCGGTGCTCGACCAGTTCAATGCCGGCAAGCCGCTGCAAGTGGTGGTGTTCGATCGCGCGAACGTCAAGCAACTCGCCACGGGAACGCTCGGTGCCATCGACACTCAGGTCGACACGACGACCGGCACCGTCAAGATGCGCGCGATGTTCGAGAATGCCGACAACGTTCTGTACCCGCAGCAGTTCGTGAACGTGCAACTGCTGGTCAACGTCCTGCAAAAGGTCATCGCGACCCCGAGCGCCGCGGTGCAGTACGGAGCATCCGGTCCGTTCGTGTACCTGCTCACCGCGGACAACACGGTCACTGTTCGCCCGGTCCAGCTCGGTGCCCAGGATGGCGACTGGATCCTCGTGAAAGGCGGGCTTGCGGGAGGCGATCGCGTCGTCGTCGACGGCGCAGACCAACTGCGCAACGGCGCCCGCGTGACCGTCCGCGACGACAAAGCCCTGCCAGCTGCCGACGTCGCGGCCGGCCACAAAGGGTCTGGTGATGCGCAGCCGGGCCCGGCGGCGCAGTCGCCGCAGCCGGCGCACCCGGCGCAGCAGGCGGGACAGGACCATCGTTCGCGCACGGGCGGCGACAACAGCCGACGCAAGCCGAAAGATCAGGGTCAGCAATGAACAGTGGTGGATCGGAGCGCCGGTGCTGGTGCAAGCCCGTGGCGGGTCCGCCATCGCCATGAATCCGTCCGAGATCTTCATCCAACGACCGGTGGCCACCACCTTGCTGATGGTGGCCATCCTGCTGTCGGGGTTCGTCGCCTACACCTTCCTCCCGGTGTCCTCGCTGCCGGAAGTGGACTATCCGACGATTCAGGTGCAGACCTTTTACCCCGGAGCGAGCCCGGAGGTGACCACCTCGGCGGTCACGGCACCGCTCGAGCGTCAGCTGGGGCAGATGCCTGGTCTGAACCAGATGACCTCGGCAAGCTCGGCCGGCGCGTCGGTGATCACGCTGCAGTTCAGCCTCGACGTCAGCCTGGATGTTGCCGAGCAGGAGGTCCAAGCGGCGATCAATGCTGCGAACAACCTGCTGCCGAGCGGATTGCCGACGCCGCCCACGTACGCAAAATTCAATCCCGCGGACGCCCCGATCCTCACGCTCGCGGTCAGCTCCAAGACGATGCCGCTGACGGACGTCGAGGATCTGATCTATACGCGTCTCGCGCAGAAGATATCGCAGCTCAGTGGCATAGGGCTGGTGACGATCAGCGGCGGCCAGCGCCCGGCCATTCGCGTGCGCTTCAATCCGCGCGCGATGGCCGCCCACGGTCTGAACATCGACGATCTGCGGACCACCATAGCGAACTTCAACGTCAACACGCCGAAGGGAAGCTTCGACGGTGTCAGCCAGTCATCGACTATCAACGCCAACGACCAGCTGACGGACATCGCCGGCTACAAAGACATCATCGTGGCGTACCGCAACGGCGCGCCCGTGCGCTTGTCGGATGTGGCCACAATCGTGCGCGCGCCGGAAAACACCGAGCTGGCGGCGTGGGCCAACCGCACGCCGGCGTTGATTCTCAACATCCAGCGCCAGCCCGGCGCGAACGTGATTAAGGTCGTCGACTCCGTCAAGACGCTGCTGCCGAAGATTGAAGCCGGCTTTCCGGCCGCGCTCGAGATCAGCGTGCTGAGCGACCGCACGACCACGATTCGCGCGTCGGTCGCGGACGTCCAGTTCGAACTGGTGCTGGCGGTGGTGCTCGTCGTGATGGTCATCTTCGTCTTTCTGCGCAATCTCCCGGCCACAGTCATTCCGAGCCTGTCCGTTCCGGTATCGCTGGTCGGCACCTTCGGGGTCATGTACCTCGCGCACTTCAGCCTCGACAATCTTTCGCTGATGGCCCTGACGATCTCGACGGGCTTCGTGGTCGACGACGCGATCGTGATGATCGAGAACATCGTGCGTTACGTCGAAGCCGGCGAAAAGCCGCTGGCAGCGGCACTCAAAGGTTCGCAGCAGATCGGTTTCACGATCATCTCCTTGACCGTATCGCTGATTGCGGCGCTGATTCCGCTGCTGTTCATGGGCGAAGTAGTCGGCCGGCTGTTTCACGAATTCGCGATCACGCTGTCCGTTACGATCGTCATCTCCGCGGTTGTGTCACTGACGCTGGTGCCGATGATGTGCTCGCTGATGGTGCGGCATCGGGAAAAAAGCGCGCGGACCCGCTTCGACCTGCAGTCGGAGCGGGCGTTCAACTGGGTCGTCGAACACTACAGCCACGCCCTGGACTGGGTACTCGACCGGCAGGGACTGACGCTGGCGGTCGCGGTGGTTACGGTTGCCGTGACGCTGCTTCTGTACGTGATCATCCCGAAGGGGTTCTTCCCGGTGCAGGACACCGGCATGATCCAGGGCATCTCGGCGGCGGCGCAGAACATCTCGTACGCTGCAATGGCTGACCGTCAGCAGGCGCTGACCGATGCCGTGCTGCGCGATCCCGATGTGGAGAGCGTCAGCTCCTTCATCGGTGTGGATGGCACGAACTCGACGCTGAACAGCGGCCGACTGCTGATCAGCCTCAAGCCCAACGGCAAGCGGAGCCTCACCGCGAATCAGATCATCCGCCGGCTGCAGTCCGAAACGGCGAACGTGCCGGGCATAGCACTTTTCATGCAGCCGGTGCAGGACTTGACCATAGACTCGACGGTGAGCCGGGCGCAGTACAAGTTTGTGCTGGAGGACGCCAATCCTGCCGACTTCGCAGTCTGGGTTCCCAAGCTGGTCGACCGGCTGGCGAAGATTCCGGAGCTGCGCGATGTCGGCAGCGACATGCAGCAGCAGGGCTCGGCGGTCGACCTGGTGATTGACCGCTCGACGGCGGCGCGCTTCGGCATCACGCCCGCAACCGTAGACAACGTGCTCTACGACTCGTTCGGGCAGCGCATCGTGTCAACGATCTACACCCAATCGAACGAATACCGGGTGATTCTCGAGGCCGATCCGGCCCTGCAGCAGTCGATGAGCGATTTGTCCGGAATCTACCTGCCGTCGTCGGCGTCGACCACTAATGGCCAGGTGCCGTTATCGGCCATCGTGCGTGTTGAGCCGCGCACCGGCCCGCTGCAGATTAGTCACTTCGGTCAATTTCCGGCGACCATGATCTCGTTCAATCTGGCGGCGGGAGCATCGCTCGGTGCCGCGGTGTCGGCCATCAAGGCCGGCGAGAAGGACATCGGGCTGCCCAATGCGTTTACGACGGCATTCCAGGGAGCCGCTGCGGCCTTCCAGTCGTCGTTAACCAACGAGGTATTGCTGCTGCTTGCCGCCATCGCAACCATGTACATCGTGCTGGGCGTGCTCTACGAGAGCTACATTCACCCCGTGACCATTCTCTCGACGCTGCCATCGGCAGGCGTCGGCGCGCTGCTCGCGCTGCTCATCGCGGGCGACGATCTGGACGTGATGGGCATCATCGGGATCATACTGTTGATCGGCATCGTCAAGAAGAACGCGATCATGATGATCGATTTCGCGCTCGATGCTGAACGCCTCGAAGGCCTCGAGCCGCGAGCGGCCATTCGGCAGGCCTGCCTGTTGCGGTTGCGCCCGATCCTGATGACAACGATGGCGGCCATGCTGGGCGCGATGCCCTTGATGCTCGGCACCGGTACCGGCTCGGAGCTGCGCCGTCCGCTGGGCGAGGCGATCGTGGGCGGCCTGATCCTCAGTCAGATTCTGACGCTGTTCACGACGCCGGTAATCTATCTGGCGTTCGACCGCATCGCGCGACGTATGCGCTCGCGCTGGACGCTGCCGGGGCCGTCGCCAGCGGCGGCGGAAAATCCATGAATCTGCCGTCGCTGTGTATCCAGCGCCCCGTCGCAACGACGCTGCTGACGATCGGTATTGCGCTCGCCGGCGCATTCGCGTACTTGAAGCTGGCGGTGTCGCCACTGCCGCAGGTCGATTTTCCGACGATCTCGGTGTCCGCCCAGCTGCCCGGTGCCAGCCCCGATACCGTAGCTACCAGCGTCGCCGCCCCACTCGAGCGCTACCTGGGGCGCATCGCTGACGTCACCGAGATGACCTCGTCCAGCGCGACGGGTCAGGCGCGCGTGACCCTGCAGTTCGATCTGAACCGTGACATCGATGGCGCTGCGCGTGACGTGCAGGCGGCGATAAACGCGGCCCAGGCGGACCTGTCCACCAGTCTCGTCACCAATCCGACCTATAGAAAGCTGAATCCTTCCGACGCGCCGATCATCGTACTGGCGCTAACCTCGCAGACGATGACGCGCGGCCAGCTTTATGACGCAGCGAGCAACGTGCTGCAGCAGCGCCTTTCACAGCTCGATGGAATCGGGCAGGTGATAATCGGCGGTTCGACATTGCCTGCCGTCCGCGTCGAGTTGAACGCGCAGGCGATGTTCAAGTACGGAATCGGGCTCGAGGATGTCCGTGCGGCGCTTGCATCGGCCAACGCGAACAGCCCCAAGGGCGCGATCCTGGACAACGGGCGACGCTTCCAGGTCTACACCAATGACCAGGCCAACCACGCGGCTGACTACCGGCCGCTGGTAGTCGCCTACCGCAACGGCGCCGCCGTCCAGCTCACGGACATCGCCGACGTCGTCGACTCGGTGCAGGACCTGCGTAACGCCGGAATCGCCAACGGCGAAGCGGCCATCCTGATAATCGTGTTCCGCCAGCCCGGCGCGAACATCATCGAGACCGTCGACAGCATCAAGGCGGAGCTGCCGCACCTGCAGTCGGCGTTACCGAATTCGATTCGAATCTCTCTTGCGGCCGACCGCAGCCAGACCATACGTGCCTCGCTGAACGATACCAAATGGACGCTGATGCTCGCGGTCATTCTGGTTACGGCGGTCGTGTTCGCCGCACTCGGCAATCCGCGGGCGGCGATCATCCCGGCGGTCGTCGTGCCGGTCTCCATCATCGGCACCTTCGGCGGCATGTACTTGCTCGGTTTCAGCTTGAACAACCTGTCGCTGATGGCGCTCACGATCGCCACCGGTTTCGTGGTCGACGACGCGATCGTCGTGCTCGAGAACATCTCGCGTTATATCGAGCAGGGCATGTCGCAGCGCGAAGCGGCGCGCCGCGGCGCGCGGGAAGTCGCTTTTACGGTTGTGTCCATCAGCGTGTCGCTGATCGCGGTGTTTATCCCCATCCTGCTGATGGGAGGGATCGTCGGCCGCCTGTTTCGTGAATTCACGCTGACGCTGACGCTGGCGATCGTCATTTCCCTGTTCATATCTCTGACGACCACGCCGATGATGTGTGCGTTCGTGCTCCGGCCTGCGGCGGGGGCCGCGGATAGACCGCGGCGTCGCTCTTGGTACGAGCGAGTAGTGGGCGGCTACGAACGCTCACTGCGCTGGGCGCTGCGGCACACCGGCCTGGTGATGCTCGTATGGCTGACGACCATCGTCGTTTACATCGTGCTGTTCTTCTTTATCCCGAAAGGGTTCTTTCCGCAGGAAGACAGTGGCCAGCTCACCGGCGGCATCGTCGCGGACCAGAGCATCTCTTTTTCGCGGATGCGGGACAAGCTGCAACAGCTGACTGCGATCGTGCAGAAGGATCCTGCGGTTCAGAGCGTGGTGGGCTTTACCGGGACCGGCAGCGGCGGGGGGGCCGGTTCGACAAATACCGGCTCGGTTTTCGTGATGCTCAAGCCACTCGCGGACCGAAAGATCAGCGCCGACCGCGTGATTGCCCGGCTGCGCAGTGGTCTCAGCGGTGTGCCCGGCGGGCGTCTGTTCCTGCAGACCGTTCAGGACGTACGGGTCGGCGGCCGACAGTCGAACGCCCAGTATCAATTTTCTTTGCTCGGCGATACCAGTGCCGAGATCTATCAGTGGGCGCCCAAGTTGCTGACGGTCTTGCAGCGCAGTCCGGACCTGGCCGACGTGAACTCCGACCAGCAGCAGAAAGGGCTGGAGACTGATCTGGTCGTCGATCGGGACACTGCCACGCGGCTCGGCATCACGACCAGTCAGATCGACAACACCTTATATGACGCTTTCGGGCAACGCCAGGTGTCGACGATCTACAGTGCACTCAATCAGTACCACGTGGTGATGGAAGTGGATCCACGGACGTGGCAATCGCCGCAGACGCTGAACAACATTTTCATCAGTACCGCCGGCGGGGCGGTCGGCGCGACGGCGGCGAGCAACGCTGTGGGGAGCACGTTTCTCACGACGGCGACCTCGGCCGCCGGAACGGTCACCAGCGGCAGCAGCGTCGCCGCGGAAAATGCGGCGATAAACGCAATCGCCAACTCCGGGCGCGGCGTGACCTCAACCGGCGCGGCGGTCAGCACGACGCGGGAGAACATGATTCCGCTCGCAGCGGTTGCGCACTTCGCGCCCGGCAATACGCCATTGTCGGTGAATCACCAGGGACTTTTTGTAGCAACCACGCTTTCCTACAACCTTCCGCCGGGCAAGTCGCTGAGCGATGCGACCGCGGCGATCCAGAAGGCGATGACCGCCCTGCACATGCCGCCGTCAATACACGGGACGTTCGCTGGTACCGCGCAGTTGTTCCAGCAGTCGCTCGACAACGAAAAGACCCTGATACTGGTGGCGCTACTTGCTGTCTACATCGTCTTGGGTATTCTGTATGAGAGTTTCATACACCCGATCACGATCCTGTCAACGCTGCCGCCGGCGGGGATCGGCGCATTGATCGGACTGATTCTGTTCAACACGGAATTCACGATCATCGCAATGATCGGCTTGATCCTGCTGATCGGAATTGTGAAGAAAAACGCCATCATGATGATCGACTTTGCACTGGCGGCCGAGCGCACGCAGGGCTTGGGCCCCGAACAGGCCATCACCCAGGCGTGCCTGTTGCGCTTTCGCCCGATCATGATGACGACGCTGGCGGCGATGCTGGGTGCAGTACCGTTGACGCTGAACCTGGGGACCGGCTCCGAGTTGCGCCAGCCGCTCGGTATCTCCATCGTCGGCGGACTGATCATGAGCCAGCTGCTGACGCTGTACACGACGCCGGTGCTGTATCTGTGCATGGAACGCTTGCGGCTGTGGACTACACGCAACTGGCGGCGGCTGTTTCCGCCTCGGCTGACCCTTTCCTGGGAGCCGCGTACATGAGACCGAGCAACGTGCTGCTGGTCGCGACGATGGCAGTTGCCGTCGTTGCCGCCGGATGTGCGATCGGACCGAACTATCACCGTCCGTCGGCTCCGACGCCACAGGAATACAGCGAGCTCGGTGGCTGGAAACCGATTACGCCGAAGGACACTCTCGACCGCGGGGCCTGGTGGTCGGTGTACGGCGATCCTGATCTAGATCGGCTGGAGACACAGGTCAGCATCTCCAACCAGAACGTCAAGGCCTACGAAGCGCAATACGCTCAGGCCCTGGCGCTGGTGCGCGTGGTGCGCTCGGAGCTATTTCCGAGTATCGGTGTCAATGGCCAGGCGACGCGCGGTCGCAGTGCGTCTGCTGGACTGGCGACCGGGGCGCCGGCCACCGCCGGCGGCGTGACCAACGCCTTTCAGGCCGACGGCACGGCGAGCTGGACACTCGATGTGTGGGGCAGCATCCGCCGGCAGCTGGAGAGCCAGAAGGCTGCCGCCCAGGTGAGCGGAGCGGACCTGGCTAACGCGCTGCTGTCTGCGCAGGCAACGCTGGCAAGCGACTACTTCAGCCTGCGCGCAGCCGATGCGCTGACCGACATCCTCGCCGAATCGGTGACCGGGTACGAGCGCACGGCGCAGATCACGGAGAACCAGTACCACTTTGGTACGGCATCGCGCGGCGATTTCATGGCCGCGCGTGCCCAGGTAGAAGCCACCCGCGCGCAACTGATCGCGCTGCGCCAGACCCGCGGGCAGTACGAGCACGCAATAGCCGTGCTGACGGGTGCGCTTCCGTCGGGATTTACGATTGCACACGGCGGACTTGCGGTGCCGGTCCCGGTCGTTCCGGTCGGCGTGCCCTCGGCGCTGCTCGAGCGCAATCCGTCCATCGCCGCGGCCGAAAGACAGATGCAGTCGCAGAGCGCGCTGATTGGCGTGGCCGAGGCGGCATTCTTTCCGGACGTTACGCTGTCCGGCCTAGTCGGCTTCGCGAGCAGTACCATGTCGCATCTCGTCAGCGCCCCCAATCGGGTGTGGTCTGCGAGTGGTACCGTGGCCGGGACGGTTTTGGACGTCGGCGGCAAAGTAGGTGCCGTCGCCGCAGCGCGCGCGGGCTATGCCCAGGCGGTCGCCAACTATAGACAGACCGTGCTGTCGACGTTCCAGACCGTCGAGGACCAGCTGCTCGCTCTGCATACGCTTCAGGATGAGGCAGTAGCCGCCAAGGCCGCCGTCGACGCGGCGCAGGAAGCCGCCGACGTGGCGCTCAATGAATACAAGGCGGGCACGGTCATCTTCACAACCGTGATCGTCGCCAACCAGACGTATCTCGCGGACCGCCAGGCGCTGCTCACCATCCAGCAGAATCGCCTGCTAGCGAGCGTCGCGCTGATCCAGGTCCTGGGCGGCGGCTGGGAGAGCCCCAGGGGCTGACCTCGGCGAGTGCTGCCGGCAGGACAGACGGCCGCGCCTCACAAGGGCTCGAGGTTGGCGTACGCGAGCATCAACACCTTGCGCCCGAGCCGCTCGAAATTCACTTCGACCTGCGCACCTTGGCCCTGGCCGTCGAGTCGCAGCACAACGCCCTCGCCAAAACGCCCGTGCCGTACGCGCTGGCCGAGTCGCATACCCGAGGTGTTCTCCGGATCCTGATAGCGGGCCACGGCAGGATTGCCGGCGCCGTGCCGGCCCGTGTAAACGGGCCTCGATACCTGCACCCGCGGCCGGACCTCCTCGATCAGCGCCGGGGGCACCTCGGCGATGAATCGCGACGGCGCGCCGAACTGATCGACGCCGTGCAGTCGGCGCTGCTCGGCATAGGTCAAGTACAGCCGGCGCATCGCCCGCGTGACGCCGACGTAGGCGAGACGGCGCTCCTCCTCGAGCCCGCCGATGTCGGTGACCGATCGCTGGTGGGGGAACAGCCCGTCCTCCAGGCCGCACAGGAAGACGACGGGGAACTCGAGCCCCTTGGCCGAGTGCAGCGTCATCATCTGCACGCTGTCTTCCCACTCGCTCGCCTGGCCTTCACCGCTCTCGAGCGCCGCATGCGCGAGGAACGACTCGAGCGGCGGCAGGTCCGAACCCTCCTCGACGGAGTAACCGCGCGCCGCCGACACCAGCTCCTCCAGGTTCTCGATCCGGGCCTCGCCGCGCTCGCCCTTATCCTTGCGATAGTGATCGAGGAGTCCCGAGGCTGCGATTACCCGGTCCACCTGCTCGTGCAGCGGCAGGCCGGCAATCTCCCTGGCGAGACGCTCGATCAGCGCAAGGAACCCGTGCATCGCTTGTGCGCCCTTCGGTCCCAGCGCGCCGCCGGCGACCATCGCTCCGGCCGCTTCCCACAGCGAAGTGGCCTGGGCGCGCGCGTAGGAGCGCAGGAGCTCGAGACTCCTGGCGCCTATCCCGCGCGTCGGCAGGTTCACAACGCGTTCGAAGGACGAGTCGTCGAGCCGGCTCGAGACGAGCCTCAGGTAGGCGAGCGCGTCCTTGACCTCGGCGCGCTCGAAGAATCGCAGACCCCCGTAGACGCGGTACGGAATCCGCGCCACCAGCAATGCTTCCTCCAGCACTCGCGACTGGGCGTTCGAACGGTACAGCACGCCGCAATGCTGGCGCTGCCCGCCCTGCCGCACCCAGTCGCGAATGCGGTCGACGACGAAATCGGCCTCGTCCCGCTCGTTGAAAGCCGCGTACAGGTGAATCGGTTCGCCAGGCTCGCCGGCGGTCCAGAGCGTCTTGCCCATGCGCGAGGTGTTGTTCGCAATGAGCGCATTCGCGGCATTGAGGATCGTCGCGGTCGACCGGTAGTTCTGCTCGAGGCGGAATACCGTCGTGCCGGGGAAGTCGCGCTGGAACTTGCGGATGTTCTCGACGCGCGCCCCGCGCCAGCCGTAGATCGACTGGTCGTCGTCGCCGACGACGAACGGCAGGCTATCGGGACCGGCCAGCAGCCGCACCCACTGATACTGGATGGCGTTCGTGTCCTGGAACTCGTCGACCAGTACGTTGCGGAAACGGCGCCGGTAGTGGGCGAGCAGCGCCGGCTGGTCGCGCCACAGCTCGAACGATCGCAACAGCAGCTCGGCGAAATCGACGACCCCGGTCCGGCGGCAGGCGTCCTCGTACGCGGCGTAGACGCTGATCATCACGCGCCGGGTTGAATCACCCTCGTCGGCGAGCGTGCCCGGCCGCCGGCCCTCGTCCTTCTGGGCGTTGATGAAGTACTGCAGATCCTTCGGCAACCAGCGCGTGTCGTCCAGCTCGAGCGCGCGCACCACCTTCTTGACGACCCGCAGCTGGTCCTCCGCATCGAGGATCTGGAATGTCTGCGGCAAACCCGCCTCGCGCCAGTGCAGGCGCAGCAGGCGATGGGCCAGGCCGTGAAATGTACCGATCCAGAGCGCTCCCCCGGGCGTGCCGAGCAAGGCCTCGATGCGCCCGCGCATCTCGCCAGCCGCCTTGTTGGTGAAGGTCACGGCCAGGATCGAGTGCGGCGATACGCCCTGCTGGGAGATCAGCCACGCCACGCGGTGTACGAGCACTCGCGTCTTGCCACTGCCGGCCCCGGCCAGCACGAGCATCGGGCCAGGCGGCGCCACCACGACAGCGCGCTGCGCCTCGTTGAGGTCTTCGAGCAAGGCTTCGGGATTCACGTACGCGATCCTATCGGCTCGCGAGCGAGACGTCCGCGAAGCGCACCAGCACGATCGCCATCGATATCAACAACGGGCCGAGGAACATGCCGACCAGGCCGAAGGCGGCGAGTCCGCCGAGTACTCCGACGAACACCGCGAGCGTCGGTACCTGGGTGCGCCCGGAGATCAGCAGCGGTCGCAGCAGGTTGTCCGCCACGCCGACGATGATCACGCCCCACAGGAGCAGAAAGACGCCCGCACCGACGCGCCCGATGGTGAACAGCCACATGGCTGCGGGACCCCAGACGAAGGCCGTGCCGCCGACCGGCAGCACCGACAGCACCGCGGCCAGCGCGCCGAACACCACCGGGGACGGCAAGCCGACGAGTTCGAAGGCGACCGTCACCGACAGGCCCTGCAGCGCCGAGGTCACGAGCGTTCCGAACACGACCGCACGGGTCACATTTCCGATATGCGCGGCGAGCTCCGCCCTGCGGTTCGCAGCCAGCGGCACGAGTCCAAGAGCCGCGTCGAGCATTGCGACGCCGTCGCGGAGCAGGAAAAACAGCAGGAACAGCATCAGCGTAAAATTGACGACGGTGCCGACCGCGCCGAGGAACGCCTGGCCACCGAGCGCGGCGAGCGGCTCGAGCAGGTGCTCGGCGCCGCTGGCGATCCAGCCGCGCAACTGGTCTGCCGACACAGCGAGGTGCTGCTGCAGCCACACGAGCACGTCCTGCGCGGCAGGCAGCCGCGCGAGGTCCTGAACGCTGCCGATCTTGAGGTCGGTCACCAGCTTTTGCAGGCTGGCCACCAACAGCGCCGCCTCCGAGGCGAACGCGCCGCCGACGATGGTCAGCGGTCCGACGAACACGAGGAAGGTAAGGACCGTCAGCAGGCCCGCGGCGAGCCCCGCACGCTGCCGGCACAGGCGCGTGAGCCGGACCTGCAGCGGGTGCATCAGGAACGCGAGCACGACCGCCCAGGCGAGCGGTGCGAGGAACGGCTCGAGGACGCGATACAGCAGTATCGCGAGTATCACCACGACCGCGACCGCGAACGTCCGCCGGTAGAACGTCAGCGCCGCCTCGCCGGGCGGGGGAGCCGTCATCGTGGCTGTCCTCGATGGAGACGATGGGAGCGCGATGCTAGCATCCGCAGGGTCTGCAAGAGAGATACTGATGCGGGGAGCGCGCTGCTGCATGTCTGCGCCAGTCCTGGTTTTCAACTACGGCAGCTCCTCGCTGAAGGTGGCGGTGGTCGGTGAGGATGGCCGCCATCTGACCGACGTGCGTCTCACCGGCCTCGGCCCCGGTGCGCGGCTGTCGATCGGCGGTGCCGAACGGCCTGTTGCGCCGCCCGATACGACGGCAGCCGCGCACCTCGCACTCGATGAACTCGAGACGTGCGGCGCGCTTGGCGCCGGCTTGGCGGGCGTCGGCCACCGGGTGGCGCACGGCGGCGAGCGATTCACGGTTCCGGTGCTGATCGATGCCGGCGTCGAGTCGGCGATCGCGGCGCTCGCACCGCTCTCCCCGCTGCACAATCCGGCCGCGCTCGCCACCATCCGGGCGGCGCGCGCCCGCCTGCCGGCGCCGGCCCACGTCGCTGTATTTGACACCGCCTTTCACACCACGCTGCCACGCCGGTCGCGCGAGTACGCACTGCCGGCCGCGGTACGCTCGCGGCTCGGCATCCGGCGCTACGGGTTTCACGGCACCAGTCATGCGTTCGTGGCGGGCGTCGCGGCCGACTGGCTCGGCGCCGACTTGCGGCGCCTGCGGCTGATCAGCTGTCATCTCGGGAGCGGCGCCAGCGTCGCGGCGATCGAGTTCGGCCGCAGCGTCGACACCAGTATGGGGCTCACCCCGCTCGAAGGGCTGGTGATGGCGACGCGGCCCGGTGACTTGGACCCAGGCATCATGCTGGCGCTGCTGCGCAGCGGGATGTCGCTCGAGGATCTCGAGCGGCTGCTCAACGAGGAGTCGGGGCTCCTCGGACTCGCCGGCACCGGCGACATGCGCGAGGTCGAGCAGCGTGCCGCCGCCGGCGACGACCCGTGCCGGCTCGCGCTCCTTGTCTATGCGCACCGTCTGAGGAAGTACGTCGGCGCCTACGCCGCCGTCATGGGCGGCGTGGACGCGATCGTGTTCACCGGTGGGGTCGGCGAGCACAGTGCGGTGGTGCGCCACCGCGTCGCGCAGCGCCTCGAGTTCCTGGGCGCCGAGCTCGACGAGGACCGCAATCGCGATGCAAGCGTCGGACCCGAGCACCGTGTCGCGGAGATCTCGGTCGAGCGGGCACGCTGTCCGCTGCTGGTCGTCGCGACCGACGAGGAGTACGCCATCGCACGCGCGACGCGGACCTTGCTGTCCCGCGGCCAGGCGCCGAGCGTGGCGCGCACCGTGCCGATCTCCATCTCGGCGCGCCACGTACACCTCACGCCGGAGAGTGTCGGCGCCCTGTTCGGAGCAGGACATCGGCTGACGGCGCTGAAGCCGATCTCGCAGCCCGGCCAGTTTGCCGCTGCCGAGACCGTGACTCTCGTCGGGCCGCGTGGCCGCATCGAGCATGTACGCATCGTTGGCCCGGAGCGCACGGCCGACCAGGTCGAGATCGCGCGTACCGACGAGTTCGTGCTGGGTGTCGATGCGCCGGTGCGCGAGTCGGGCGACCTGCAGCACACGCCCGGTATCCGTATCGAGGGGCCGTCTGGCGCGATCACCTTGAAGCAAGGCGTCATTTGCGCGCTGCGGCACATCCACATGGCACCCGCCGATGCGGTGGCGTTCGGTGTCAAGGACGGCGATCTCGTCGACGTACGCGTCGACAGCAGTGGCCGGCAGCTGACTTTCGGGGATGTGGTCATCCGGGTCCGCGAGGACTTCGTGCTCGAAATGCACGTCGACACCGATGAGGGCAATGCCGCCGCGCTCGCGGCCGTCGGCAACGGCGTGCTGACGTCGGTACAGGGAGCCACGGGGCTGTTGCAACGCCGCTGAGCGTCAGCAGAGTCCGCACGCATCGGGAGCCGGCGACCGACGGATCGCGCGTTGGCCGATGACTGCGGCGGCTCGCCGCAGCGCCTGCCCGCGTGCCGCCGCGCGGTTGCTTCGCGATCGAGGACCTGCGGACCGGGATGCGGTCAGCGGAACAGGTCAGGGCCGTCCAGCAGCTCGGCGAGCCGCTCGGCATGCTCGGCGCATTCGCGCCAGCGCAGGCGCGCTTCGGCGACCTTGAGCTGCGCCGCGATCCAGTCGGGGTCGCCCGGCGTCGCGATGCGGCGCACCGCAGCGTACTCCCGCAGAGCGAGCGTCAAACGCTCATCGGCCCGGTTCCAGCGCGTCGCGACCACGCGCTCGAGCCTGCCGTGCCCGGACGGGCTGCCGAGCTGCGCCGCTTCGAGTTCGTAGCCCACCCGGGCAGCATCGCGAGCGGCCGTGACGCGCCGGCGACGGGCGCATGACAGCTTCGTGACGGCGGCGGTTCAGCCGGCGGCGAGCGCCGCGCGGATGCGCGCCGCGTGTTCCTCGAGAATCGCCGGCTCGGCCTTGATCCGGGCGTGTGGTCGCAGCCCGCTGGCCACGTACACCGGGACGATGTGAAAGTGCAGGTGGAATACCGTCTGTCCCGCCGTCGCCCCGTTGAATTGCGTGACAATGAGGCCTGGCGCCGCAAACGCCCGCTGCACGGCCCGTGCGACCCGCTGGGTCGTGCGCATCGCTGCGATCACCGCTGCCGGCGGGGAATCGAACAGGTTCTCGCCGGCGAGCTTGGGGATCACGAGCGTGTGACCATCGGCCTGGGGCATGATGTCCATGAACGCGAGCGTCTCGCTGTCCTCGTGGACCTTGATGCAGGGGATCTCGCCGCGCGCCATCCGCGCGAATATGTTGTTGTCATCGTAGGCCATGCGTGATCCTCGTGTCGGCGACCGGTGTCAGCGGCGGTAGGCGCGCCCGGTCGGCGCGCCCCACGCTGCCCCTACGCTCCCAAGGCACCGACCGCCACACTCACCGCGAGACGCGCTGCGTGCCGAGCCGGACCTCGGCTCCAATTCTGCTCATAATGTGGCCCATCGTACCGACACACGCGCGGCACCGCACCGGTGCCGGGGGAGGCGGTCATGAAAGCCCCGCTCGACCGGACTGACGTGAAGCTGATCGAGGTGCTGCAGACGGCGGCCCGGATGTCCAACCAGGACCTGGCCGCCCGGGTCGACCTGTCGCCGAGCGCGTGCCTGAGCCGGGTCCGCCGACTTGAGCGGGACGGCGTCATTCGCCGCTATCTCGCCGATATCTCACTGCCGAAGCTGGGCTCCTGCCTGCGGATATTTGCCGAGGTCACGCTCAGCAACCACACGCCCGGCGATTTCCGGCGCTTCGAGGCAGCCATCGCCGGCATGCCGGAAATCGTCGAGGCCTTCCAGGTGAGCGGCGCCTGCGACTATCTGTTGCACGTCGTATGCCGCGACATGACGCACTACAGCGGGATCAACGATGCCCTGACGAGCGGCAAACACGGCGTCGAGAAGATTCACAGCCAGGTCGTGATGGCCGAGTCGAAGCCCTTCGCCGGCCACCCGATCGCCGCGATCGTCGCCGGATCCGGCTAGCGGCGACGTTCGTTGCGCCGCAACCGCAGAATCTGCGAGGCGCGGAGCAGGTGGCCGCAGCCGCTGCGTCACCGGCTGCGGATTTCCGTGCCCGCTGCACGCCCGGAATCGCAAGCTACATGGGCCTGGAGGTGGCCCATGGTCATGATCATCGATACGCCGACGCTTGCGCAGCTGCTGTCCCGCGTGGGCGTCGAGACCTTTCTCAGGGAACTGGCCGACCGCATCGAGGACGACTTTGCCCACTGGCCGCGATTCGAGAAATCAGCGCGCCTCGCCGCGCACTCGAAGACCGGCGTGCTCGAACTGATGCCGACCTCGGACGACGAGTGGTTCAGCTTCAAGCTCGTCAATGGCCATCCCGGCAACCCCGCGGCGGGCCTCCTAACCGTCACCGCGGTCGGCATGCTGGCCGACGTCGCGACCGGCTACCCCCGCCTGATCTCCGAGATGACCGTGCTGACGGCGCTCAGGACCGCGGCGACCTCGGCGATGGCCGCCCGGCGCCTCGCAAATCCTGCCGCGACCACGATGGCGCTGATCGGAACTGGCGCCCAGGGCGAGTTTCAGGCGCTGGCCTTCAAAGCCTGCCTCGGCATCCGTCGGATCCGCTATCACGATACCGACGCGCGCGCGATGCTGAAGTTCGCCCGCAACCTGCGCGGCACGGGGCTCGAGCTGGTGCGTTGCGCCAGCGTCGCCGACGCCGTCGCCGGCGCCGAGATCATCACGACCGCCACCGCCGTCAAGGGCACGCAGATCGTGCTTGCCGACGCGCAGGTCGGCGACGGCGTTCACATCAACGCCATCGGTGGCGATTGCCCGGGCAAGACCGAACTCGAGCCGCGGCTGCTCGCGCGGGCCCGGATCTTTGTCGAGTACCTGCCGCAGACGCGGATCGAGGGCGACATCCAGTCGCTCGGCCCCGAGGCCAGGGCGACCGAACTCTGGCAGGTCATCGCCGGACGCGAGCCTGGCAGGACCGACTCGCGTCAGCTGACGATCTTCGACTCGGTCGGATTCGCGCTCGAGGACTACTCGGCGCTGCGCTACGTCTACGACAAGGCACGCGGGCTCGGAGTGGGCAGCGAGGCGCCGCTGATCCCCGAGCCACAGGACCCGAAGGATCTGTTCGGTTACGTTGCGAGGCTCGCCGCCTGATGGGTGCTGCAGGCACCGAGCGGCCGGCCGATCCCGAGCAATGCGCGCGGGCGGTGCTGATGGTGCGGCCGGCGACGTTCTACGCGAACCCGGAGACGCTCGCGACCAACGCGTTCCAGCACGCGCAGGCCGGTCCGGCGGCCGACACGCTCGCGGCGGCGCGCGCGGAATTCGACGGCGTGGTGGCCGCGCTGCGCGCGGCCGGCGTCGATGTGGCGGTCGCGGACGCCGACGCCGATGCGATGACGCCGGACGCGCTATTTCCGAACAACTGGTTCTCGACGCACGCCGACGGCCGCGTCGTCCTCTATCCGATGGCCGCGGCCAGCCGCCGCCGCGAACGCCGCCCGGACATGATCGCGCGGCTGGCGGAACGGTACGGGTGGCGAATCACGCGCACGACGGACCTGACGGCCCTCGAGACGCGCGGCCTGATCGTCGAAGGCACCGGGAGTCTCGTGCTGGATCGCACGGCGCGACTCGCCTATGCCGCCCTGTCGCCGCGGACGCACCGCGAGGCCGTCGACATCGCGTGCCGCGAACTCGGCTACGAGCCGGTCGCGTTCCACGCGCACGACACGCAGGGCCGCGAGGTCTATCACACGAATGTGCTGATGTCGGTCGGACCGTCGCTGGCGGTGCTGGCGAGCAGCCTGGTATCGCCCGGGACCGACCTGCGGCGCGTGTTCGATGCGCTCGAGCGGACCAGCAAGACGCTGCTCGAGATCTCCGCGGAGCAGGTCGCAGAGTTCGCCGGCAACCTGCTGTTTCTCGACGCGGGCGTTGCCGGTCCGGTCGTGGTCGTATCGCAGCGCGCCTGGCGCAGTCTCACACGGGCGCAGCGCCAGCTGCTCGAGAAGTCTGCACGGCCGGTGCCATGCGCGGTCGACACGATCGAACACGTCGGCGGCGGCAGCATCCGCTGCATGCTCGCCGAGATCTTCCTGCCGGGTGCGGCACCGGCGCGATCAATGACCGGCGGAGCGATGCCATCATGAGCGCGACGATCCTGATGTGCCGCCCGACGCATTTCGAGGTCAGCTACACCATCAATCCGTGGATGCAGCAGGGCGCCGCCCACGGCGCACTGGCGCTGGCGCAGTGGCGGGCGCTGCGCGCCGCGCTCGCGGCGCATGCCGACATCGTCACGATCGATCCGCAGCCCGGGCTGCCAGACATGGTTTTCACGGCGAACGCCGGTGTCGTCGTCGGCGATCGCGCGATGGCGAGCCACTTCATGCCCCACGAGCGACGTGGCGAGGAGCCGTTCTTCAAGCGCTGGTTCCGCGAACGGGGATTTGTGATGGTCGAGCTGCCGGAGGACATAGGATTCGAGGGCGCCGGGGATTGTCTTCAGGACACCCGCGGACCGGTGCTGTGGACCGGCCTCGGGCCGCGTACCGAGCCGGAGGCGCTCGCGTATCTCGCTGCGGCATTCGACCGTGAGATCGTCGGGCTCCGGCTCATCGATCCGCGCTTTTATCACCTCGATACCTGCTTTTGCCCGCTGTCGGGCGGGCATGTGCTCTATTACCCGGCGGCATTCCACCCGACCAGTCGCTCGGAGATCGAGCGACGCGTGCCCGCGGCGCTGCGCGTCCCGGTGGGCGCGGTGGACGCGGCGAACTTCGCCTGCAATTCGGTCAATCTAGCGACCGAGGTATTCCTGCACCGGGCCTCGCCGCAGCTCACCGCAGAGCTCGCGCGCGCCGGATACCGCGTGCACCAGCACGACCTCAGCGAGTTCCTGAAGGCCGGTGGCTCGGCGAAGTGCCTGACACTGCGCCTCGACTCGCCGCCCGTTGCCGATGGCCGGTCAGGCGTGCGCAGCGCGGCGTGACATGGAATCGCGCGCCGGGCGCGTGAGGCGGCTCCTCAGCGCTCGAACCGGCGCGACAGCACGATCGAGGTCGTCGTCGACTTGACGCCGAGGCACGCACGCAGCTCATCGAGCGCCGCGTCGAGTGCCTCGGTGTTCTCGGCGGCGAGCATCGCGATCAGGTCATAGGGCCCGCTCACCGTCAGCAGCGAGGTGACGGCGGGCATCGCCTTCAGCTTCCGTTCGACGAGCGACTGCTGCTGCGGCTCGACCGCGATCATCGCGTGCGCCTGCACCTGACGCGCGGTGGCCGCCGGGCCCAACCGCACCGTGTAGCCGCGGATGACCCCGTTGCGCTCCAGGCGCTCGAGCCGGCCCTGCACGGTCGAGCGTGCGACGCCGAGGCGGCGGGCGAGTGCCGCGGTCGACAGTCGGGCGTCGGCCATCAGCAGCTCGAGTAGCGCAGCATCCGGGGCCGTTCCCGGCATTTCGCCCATAAGCTCATCCAAAATGACGGATTAGTGCGTCATTATCGGCGTATTGCACCTTCAAATCAACGGCAGAGTCCCGGACACTGGCGGCACCTCGAGGAGCACCAACCATGAAAAAAATTCTCGTTGCCGGAGCCGGCCATATCGGCAGCATGATTGCCGAGCTGCTCGCCGCGAGCGGCGACTACCGGGTCACCGTGATCGATCAGTCCGAGACGGCGCTCGCCAGGGTCGCGAAGCGCCCGCACCTCGACACGCTCGCGCTGTCCGTGACCGACCGGCCCGGCCTCGTCGCCGCCATGAGCGGCCGCTACGCGGTCGTGTGCGCCGCTCCCTATACGGTGACCGGTGCCATCGCCGAGGCGGCGCACGTTGCCGGCATCCACTACCTGGACCTCACCGAGGACGTCGCGACGACGCGCATCGTCAAGGAACTCGCCAAGACCGCGACCCACGCGCTGATCCCGCAGTGCGGGCTCGCACCGGGCTTCATCTCGATCGTCGGCATGGACCTCGCGCGGCGCTTCGACTCGCTCGATACGCTGAGGCTGCGGGTCGGTGCGCTGCCGCAGTTCCCGTCGAACGCTCTCGGCTACAACCTCACGTGGAGCACTGCGGGCGTGATCAACGAGTACTGCCAGCCGTGCGAGGCGATCGTGCAGGGCCGGCGCACGAATGTACCGGCGCTCGAGGAGCTCGAGCACTTCGCGCTCGACGGCGTGCAGTACGAGGCCTTCAATACATCCGGCGGCCTCGGTACGCTGTGCGCGACGCTCGACGGCAAGGTGCGCAACCTCAACTACCGCACCATTCGCTACCCGGGGCATCGCGACGTGATGAAGCTGCTGCTGCAGGATCTGCGTCTGGCGGAGCGGCCGGCGATCCTCACCGATCTGCTGGAGAGCGCCATTCCCGGCACGCGCCAGGACGTCGTCGTGATCTTCGCGACCGCGACCGGCCTGCAGAAGGGTCGCGCGTGGCAGGAGTCGTTCGCGCACAGCGTCTACCCGCAGGTGCTGGCCGGCAAGGAGTGGACCGCGATCCAGACGACGACCGCATCGGCCGTGTGCGCGGTCCTCGACCTGCTGGTCGAAGGCCGCCTGCCGCAGCGCGGATTCGTGAGCCAGGAGGACATCCGTCTCGACGAATTCCTCGCCAACCGCTTTGGTCGGGCCTATGCGAACGGCGTCGGCACGAACGCGGCCGCCGCCATCGCGCTCAAGGCGGTGTCGTGAGCGCCGTCGCCGGCGCGTACGGCCGCCCGGCCTCGAGCCTCGCCACAGTCGGCTTCGACCGCGCGCGGCTCACGGACGGCGACCTCGTCAGCCGCTCGCCGATCGACGGACGCGTGCTCGGGCGCGTCGCGACGGCCTCGCGCGCCGACTACGAGGCGATGGTCGCCCGCGCGATCGCGGCGTTCGCCGCGTGGCGAACGGTGCCCGCACCGCGTCGCGGCGAGCTGGTCCGGCTGTTCGGCGCGGCGGTGCGTGAGCACAAGCCGGGGCTCGCCGAGCTGATCACGCTTGAGGCCGGCAAGATTCCGAGCGAGGCCGCCGGCGAGGTGCAGGAAGTCATCGACATCTGCGACTTCGCCGTCGGGCTGTCGCGGCAGCTGTACGGCCTGACGATCGTCTCCGAGCGTTCCCGCCATCACATGCTCGAGCGCTGGCATCCGCTGGGCCCGGTCGGTGTGATCACGGCGTTCAACTTCCCGATGGCGGTGTGGTCATGGAACGCCGCGCTCGCGCTCATCTGCGGCGACCCGGTGATCTGGAAGCCCTCGGAGAAGACGCCGCTGACGGCGCTCGCGCTGCTCAGCGTGTTCGAGTCCGTGGCCCGCGGTTTTGCCGAGGCGCCGGCCGGGCTCGTCGCCCTCGCACAGGGCGGCCGGCCGGTCGGGGAGTGGCTCGCGGACGATCCGCGCGTTCCGCTCATCAGCGCCACCGGCAGCACGCGCATGGGCCGCGAAGTCGGTGTACGCGTTGCCGCGCGCCTCGGCCGCTCGCTGCTCGAACTCGGCGGCAACAACGCGCTGACCGTCACGCCTTCGGCCAAGGAGGATCTCGCGGTGCGCGCAATCACCTTTGCCGCAGCCGGCACGGCCGGTCAGCGCTGCACGTCGCTCAGGCGGCTTTACGTCCATGGCTCCTGCTACGAGTCGATCGTTGCACGCCTGAAGCGTGCCTATGCGAGCCTGAAGGTTGGCAGCCCGCTCAGCCACGACACGCTCGTCGGTCCCTTGATCGACGCGGCGGCGTTCGAGGCGATGCAATCGGCGCTCGCGGCCGCGAAGGCGGCGGGTGGCGTGGTACACGGCGGCGAACGCGTTGCGGTCGCGGGCCACGAGTCCGGCTATTACGTGCGGCCGGCCATCGTCGAGCTCGCCGGGCCGATCGAGGCATCCCAGCGCGAGACTTTCGCGCCGATCCTGTACGTGTTCCGCTACACCACGATCGAGCAGGCGATCGCCGCGAACAACGACGTGTCGCAGGGACTGTCCTCGAGCCTGATTACCCAGGACCTGTCGGAGGCGGAG
Source organism: Steroidobacteraceae bacterium (assembly GCA_035604595.1). GTDB lineage: Bacteria > Pseudomonadota > Gammaproteobacteria > Steroidobacterales > Steroidobacteraceae > CAIKZZ01. Next base: position 161,048 of record DATNIE010000008.1, read on the forward strand.
CTGTTCCTGTCGACCGAAGGCAGCGACTGCGGCATCGCCAACATCAACATCGGACCCAGCGGTGCGGAGATTGGCGGGGCGTTCGGCGGCGAGAAGGAGACCGGCGGTGGCCGCGAATCCGGATCCGATGCCTGGAAGGCCTACATGCGCCGTCAGACTCAGACCGTCAACTACTCGGCGGCGCTGCCGCTCGCGCAGGGCGTAAAGTTCGACGTCGAGTAGCAGGGTCGCTTAGCATCCCCGCGGACGGGCCGTACCGGCCCGCCGCCGAAGGATGCGGCCTGCATGACGAGCTCTGGCAGTGACGGCGGTCGCGCGCCGCGCGCGCCGCGCGTGCTGCGCGTACGCTGGCTGGTGTTCGTCTGGATCTTCGCGGCGGCGTTCATCGCCTACCTCCAGCGCACGACCCTTGCCGTGGTCGCAGTGCCGCTGACGCGCGAGGCCGGCTTCACGACCTGGCAGATCAGCTGGCTGTTCAACGCATTCCTGATCGCCTACACGGCGTTCCAGGTGCCCGGCGGGCTGTTCGGGCAGCGCGTCGGCGCGCGCCGCGGGACCCTCGCTTGCATCCTCCTGTCCGTTGCCGGCACCGCCGGCTTTGCGTTCGCACCGGCGCTTGCGACCGGGACCTCGCTGCTCGCGCTGCTCGCGGCGGCGCGCTTCATCACCGGTGTTGCCCAGGGGCCGCTCTTTCCGATCAACGCGGGGCTCGTCCAGGCGTGGTTCCCGCCGCGGCGCTGGGCCCTGATGAACGGCCTGCAGGTCACCGGCCTCAGCCTCGGGGCGGCCGCGACCCAGCCGATCGTGTCGCGCCTGATGTCGGATCACGGCTGGCAGGCGGCGGTGTATGCGACGTGCGTGCCGGGACTGGCGCTCGCGGCCGTGTGGTGGTGGTACGTCCGCGATACGCCCCGCGAGCACCCGGCGGTTCTGCATGCCGAGCTCACCGAGATCGAGGGCGGCGAGCAGCCGGCGCGAGCGCGGCAGTTTGACTGGGCCGCGGCGGGCCGCGTGCTTGCCGACCGCAACGTACTGCTGCTGACGCTCGGTTACCTGCTGATGAATTACGTCTTCTACTTCTTCATGAACTGGAGCTTCACCTACCTCGTCGAGGCACGAAAGCTCACGATCCTGCAGAGCGGCTGGCTGGCGGCGATTCCGCTGGTGACCGGCGCGCTGTGCGCCTCGCTCGGCGGCTACCTATGCGACCTTGCCTGCCTGCGGATCGGCGCGCGCTGGGGCTTTCGCATCGTTCCGCTGGTGACGCTGCCACTCGCGGCCGTGCTGCTGTCGGTCGCGATGCGCACGGAGAGCGCGTACTGGGCGGTCGCTGCGCTGGCCGGCTGCTTCGGCTGCGCGCAGATGACCGAGGCGCCGTTCTGGGCGGCCGCGTTCTGGGTGGCGCGCGACCAGGCGAGCGCCGCGACCGGCGTACTCAACACCGGCGGCAACGTGGGCGGCATCATCGGCACGTTCCTGGTCGGCTACCTCGCCAGCCGCTACGGCTGGGGTGCGGCCTTTGCGACCGGTATCGGCTTTGCGCTCGCCAGTGGCGCGCTGTGGCTGCTGATCGACGCCGAACGCCGCGTGCCGGCGCGGCGATGAGGTCCCCAATGAGCATCACCTCGAGCGATCATCCCGCGACTGCTCCGGCCGTGCGGCCGCGCGGAGCCGATGTGGCGCCGTTCTACACGAGCCTGGTCGCGCGCCAGGCCGCGGACCTCAGCCGTGCCGGACGCCCGGTCATTCCGATGCATTTCGGGCAACCGAGCGCGGGCACGCCGCCCGGTGCGCGCGCGGCCGCTGCGCACGCGCTTGCGCTCGACCCGACCGGCTACGTCGAGTCGCGCGAACTGATCGAACGCATTGCGCGGCATTACCGCGAGGTCTACGGCGTCGACGTTGCGCCGGTACGGATCCTGTTGACTAACGGCGCGAGCGCCGCACTCGTCGCCGCGTTTGCGGCGCTGTTCGGACCTGGCGACCGGATCGGGATTTGCCGCCCCGGGTATCCGGCCTATCGCAACGCGCTCGCCGCGCTCAGCCGCGAGGCGGTCGAGATCGACTGTGGCCTGGATACGGGGTTTCGATTGACCGCTGGCGCGCTGACTGCGATTGATCCGCCGCTCAACGGGCTCATCGTCGCCAGCCCCGCCAATCCGACCGGCGCGATGCTCGATCGGGCGCAGCTCACTGCGCTCGCCCGCGAGTGCAGCGCGCGGGGAATCCGCCTGCTGTCGGATGAGATCTACCACGGCATCAGCTTCGGTGCGCGTGCGGTGTCGGCGCTGGAGGTGGAGCCCGAGGCAATCATCATCAACAGCTTCTCGAAGCTTTACCGGATGCCCGGCTGGCGGCTCGGCTGGCTCGTCGTGCCAGAGGCGCTCGCGGCCCGCCTGTCGGCCTACGTCATCAATCTGTTCCTCACACCTCCGACGCTCTCCCAGCATGCTGCGCTGGCCGCCTTCGATGACGGCGAGGAGCTGGCGCGTACGGTCGACAGCTACCGGGTCAATCGCGACCTGCTGCTCGGCGGACTCGCCGCGATGGGCATCACCAGGATCGCCCCGCCAGACGGGGCGTTCTACCTGTATGCGAACGTCGGCCACCTGACGCGCGACAGTCTGGCTTTTTGCCGGCGCCTGCTGGCCGATACGGGCGTCGCGACCGCCCCCGGGATAGACTTCGATCCGGTGAACGGGCAGCGCTTCATCCGCCTGTCGTTCGCAATCACGACGCCCGAAATCGAGCGGGCGCTTGAGCTGCTCGGCCCGTGGCTGGCCCGTCAGCCACGGCTCGACGGGCCGTCAGCGGAATCCCCCGATGCCGGCGGTGCCGCGCAGCGCTAGCGTGTATAAGTATTGGAACAGCGGGGGATTTCAGCCATGAGCGAAGCAAACACCCGTCGGCTGATGGACGATCTGCGGGCGGTGGTTGCGGACGCCGAAGCCCTGATGACGGCCACGGCCAGCGATGCCAGCGACCGCGCCAAGGATGCGCGCCACAAGGCCACCGAATCGGTCGAGAAGGCGCGGGCCCGGCTCGAGCAGCTGGAGTCGGAGCTGAAGGTGCGGGCCAAGGCCGCCGCGGATGATGCGACGAGTTACGTTCGCGACAACCCGTGGCAGTCGCTCGGCGTCGCGGCCGCAATCGGCGTCGTGCTCGGCGTGCTGCTCAGCCGCCGCTAGCTCATGGCCGAGGACTCCCTTGAGTTAGGCCTGTTCGCGTCGCTGAGGCGGATGCTCGCGACGCTGATTGAACTCGCCCATACGCGGCTCGAGCTCGTCTCCGTCGAGGTCGAGGAACAGATCGGGTACGCGGCCGGTGTGCTGCTGTGGAGCATCACGGCGATCTTCTTCGGCTCGCTCGCGGTGCTGGTGCTCGCGTTCACGATCGTGATCCTGTTCTGGGACAGTCACCGGCTGCTCGCCGCCGGGCTCGTGACTGCCGCCTTCACGCTCGTGGCCATCATCGCGGTGCTGATCGTCAGGGCGCGTCTGCGGCGGCGACCGCGCTTCCTGTCCGCCACGGTCGGCGAGATGCAGCGCGACGTGGCCTCGCTCGACAGGCAATCGCCGTGAACCCGCGGGTCGAGCTGCTGTCCGCGCGGCGCGAGTTGCTGCTCGCCCGCAGCGAGCGGTTGCGCCTCGAGCTCGGGGATGATTCCGCCGCCCTCGCACTGCGGTTCCGGCTGGCCGACCGCATCGTGGCGCGGGCCCGCTCCGGGCTCGGGCAGGTGCTGCTCGTCGGCGGTGCGGCACTGCTCTTGTTCGGACGCCCACGGCGCATCCTGCGGACGGCCGTCCGGCTGCTGATGTTCTGGCCCGTCATCCGGCCGCTGCTGCCGCACCTCGCGGATCTCTGGCGCGGACGGTAACGCATCGGGCCTTGCCCGACGCCACGCGTCTAGACGGCGCGAATCAGCCAGTAGTGGTCGATCAGCAGCGCTGCGAACAGCAGTCCCAGGTAATTGATCGACCATCGAAACGTCCGCATCGGCAAGTCAGGCCTGGGGCGAGTCCACAGGGTCCAGGCGTAGAAGAGGAAGACGGCGTTCAGCACGACCGCCGCGAGCGCGTAGATGAGCCCGGACATGCCGGTGAGGTAAGGCAGCACGGTCACGATGACGAGCAGCACCGTGTACAGCAGAATGTGCAGCCGCGTGAGCTCGACGCCGTAGATGACCGGCAGCATGGGTACGCCGGCCTTGGCATATTCCTCGCGCCGGGCGATCGCGAGCGCCCAGAAGTGCGGCGGCGTCCATGTGAAGATGATCAGGAACAGCAGCAGCGCGTTCGCATCGACGCTGTTCGTCACCGCAACCCAGCCGAGCAGCGGGGGCGCCGCGCCTGCCGCGCCGCCGATCACGATGTTCTGCGGCGTCGCCCGCTTCAGCCACACCGTGTACACGATCGCATAGCCGATCAGGGAACTGAACGTCAGCAGCGCGGTCAGCGGGTTCACCAGCAGCGTCAGGATCGCCATCGAGGCAACGCCGAGCGCAAACGCGAAGCCGAGCGCCGGTGCCTCGCTGATCGTGCCACTCGGCAGCGGCCGGTGACGGGTGCGCGCCATCTCGCTGTCGATGCGCTGATCGATCACGTGGTTGATCGCGGCGGCCGAGGCCGCGGCGAGCCAGATCCCGAGCGTGCCCCAGATCAGCGCCCGCAGCGGCGGCAGGATCGGGGTCGCGAGGAACATCCCGACGACTGCCGTGAAGGAGATCAGCAGGACCACCTTCGGCTTGGTGAGCTCGAAGTAATCGCGCCAGCCGGCACGTGCGGCCGTGGCCCGGCGGGTGCCGGGGTGGCTGTCGGGCGAGGCGGCGGAATTGCTGGCCATGCGTTGGAGATCTCGCGGGCCGTCGCGGCCCCGGCCGGGGCGCGCAGCCTACCACGATGAGCCGCGCCCGGTGGTTCCGGCCCGGCCGGGTCTAGAGGCGGCGGCCGGAACCTAGGGCGAGGGCGAGGTTGGGCCCCGCCGGCCACAGACACCGGACCAGCGTTAGGGTGGCGAGCAGCACGAGGGCAGCGCCGGCGTTGTGGGCGGTCCCGAGCCACAGCGGGTACCCCTGCCAGATCAGGTTCATGCCGATCAGCCACTGCAGCACGAGTGCCGCTACGAGTGCCGCCGATGCCGCGCGCACCGCACGGGTCTGCGCACGGCGATAGCCCGCGACCGCGAGCGCAAGCAGCACGACCGCCACCACGACCGCGCCAAGGCGGTGCGTGTAATGGATTGCAGTGCGCGCCGGATGGTCGAGGACCCCGCCCTCGTAATCAATGCCGAGGCCGCGCCAGAGTACGAAGGCATTGCGGAAATCCATCGGTGGCAACCAGCTGCCCTGGCAGCGCGGGAAATCCGGGCAGGCCACCGCGGCGTAGTTGCTGCTGGTCCAGCCGCCCATCAGGATCTGCACCGCGACCAGCGCGAGCGCGGCGAGCGCCAGGCGGCGCACCGGGCGCTCGGCGGCCTTGACGTCGCGTCGCTGCGGCACGAGCGACAGCCACCACAGGATCGACAGCGTCGCGAGCCCGCCGACGAGGTGCAGCGTGACGATCAGCGGCTTCAGCAGCCAGGTGACGGTAAACGCCCCGAGCGCGCCCTGCAGGCACACGACGCCAAGCAGCACCCACGGCAGCACGCGCGGCTGGGCCGGGTCGCGCCGGTTCGTGAACGCGAGCACCGCGAGCCCGATGATCACGAGGCCGAGCGTCGTCGCAATGTACCGGTGCACCATCTCGTGCAGCGCCTTCTGGTATTGGAAAGGGCGTTCCGGAAAGGCTGCATTGATCTCACCGACGCGACCGACCAGCTCGGCCGGATGGATGTGGCCATAGCAGCCCGGCCAATCGGGGCAGCCGAGCCCGGCGTCGGTGAGTCGGACCCAGGCGCCGACGACGACCACAACGGCCGCCAGGACAGCGCCGACGCGCGCCGCGCGGCGGAACCACAGGAGCGAACGCGACGGGATCACGGGGACGGCGCGCCTTTTGTGTGTGGCACAGGTTCCGGCGGGCGCCAGTGTCGCTGTGTCGGGTCGGCGAGGCTAGGCGGCGGGTTTGTGCTCGGCGGCCAGCGTCGCCACCGCCGCCCGGGCCACGTCCGAGAACCCGCCATGGCCCGTCCTCCAGCAGTCGATGATCTGGCGCCGCATGCGCGGATCCCACAGCCGGCGGATGTGCGTCGCGACCTCAGCCGCCGCCGCCGCCGGGTCCCGCCCGGCGGCGAAGAAGCTGCCGATGTCGTTGGCCATCTCGATGAGGTAGTCCTCGTTCATCGTCCGGTCACCGGACTCAGGTGTTCAGGCGGAGGTCGCGGCGGCCGGATGGGCCGACGGCGGTTTCGCATCGCGGCTCACGCGATAGCGCTGCTGCCAGTCGAGCGGGCGCTCCACCCTGACGACCTGCACGGCCGTGACCTTGTACTCCGGGCAGTTGGTCGCCCAGTCCGAGTTCTCGGTGGTCACGACGTTGGCGCCGGATTCGGGGAAGTGAAAGGTCGTGTAGACGACGCCCGGCTGCACGCGGTCGGTCACCGTGGCGCGCAGCACCGTCTCACCGGCGCGGCTCGTGATTCCGACCCAGTCGCCGTCGCTGACGCCGCGCGTCTCGGCGTCGTGCGGGTGGATCTCGAGCCGATCCTCCGGATGCCAGGCGACGTTGGCGGTGCGACGCGTCTGCGCGCCGACGTTGTACTGGCTCAGGATCCGGCCGGTCGTCAACAACAGCGGGAACCGCGCGGTGGAACGTTCGCGGGTCGGAACATATTCGGTCACGAAGAACTTGCCCTTGCCGCGTACGAACTCCCCGACGTGCATCGTCGGTGTTCCGGACGGAGCCGCGTCGGTGCACGGCCACTGCAGGCTGCCGAGGCGGTCGAGCTTCTCGTAGGTGACGCCCGCGAACGTCGGCGTGGTCCGGGCGATCTCGGCCATGATCTCGGACGGGTGCGAGTACCGCATCGGGTAGCCGAGCGCGTTCGACAGCTGCATGGTCGCTTCCCAGTCGCCGAGCCCGGCCAGCGGCTCGATGACCTTGCGGACGCGCGAAATGCGCCGCTCGGCGTTCACGTAGGTGCCGTCCTTCTCGAGGAATGAGGCACCGGGCAGGAACACGTGCGCGAATTTCGCAGTCTCGTTGAGGAACAGGTCCTGCACCACGAGACACTCGAGCGCCGACAGCGCGGCGACCACGTGCTGGGTGTTCGGGTCCGATTGCGCAATGTCCTCGCCCTGCACGTACAGCGCACGAAAGCTGCCGTCGAGCGCCGCCTCAAACATGTTGGGGATCCGCAGCCCCGGCTCGGCCTCGAGCTTCACGCCCCAGGCACTCTCGAAGCTCGCGCGCACCCCCGGATCGGACACGTGCCGGTAGGCGCTGAACTCGTGCGGAAATGAGCCCATGTCGCACGAACCCTGCACGTTGTTCTGCCCGCGCAGCGGATTGACGCCGACGCCTTCGCGGCCGAGGTTGCCGGTCGCCATCGCGAGATTCGCGATGGCCATGACCATCGTGCTGCCCTGGCTGTGCTCGGTGACGCCGAGTCCGTAGTAGATGGCGCCGTTGCCGGCGCGGCCGTAGAGCCGTGCCGCCTGACGCAGCAGCGTTGCCGGCACGCCGGTGTCGGCCTCGGTCGCCTCCGGCGAGTTGCGGGGCTCGGTGACGAACTTCTTCCACGTCGCGTACGAGTCGCGCTCGCAGCGGGCGCTGACGTAGTCCTCGCGCGTCAGCCCCTCGGTGACGATCACATGCGCCAGTGCGTTGATGACCGCGACGTTGGTTCCGGGCCTCAGCTGCAGGTGGTAGTTGGCCTCGATGTGCGGCGTGCGCACCAGCGCAATTGTGCGCGGGTCGAGGACGACGAGCCCGGCGCCCTCGCGCAGCCGGCGTTTCAGCTGCGAGGCGAACACCGGATGGGCCTCGGTCGGGTTCGCGCCGATCAGCATGATCACATCGGCCTTTTGCACCGACGCGAACGCCTGGGTGCCGGCCGATTCGCCGAGCGTCGCCTTCAGACCGTAGCCGGTCGGCGAGTGGCAGACGCGCGCGCAGGTGTCGACGTTGTTGTTGCCAAACGCCGCCCGCACGAGCTTCTGGACGAGGAATACCTCCTCATTCGTGCAGCGCGAGGAGGTGATGGCGCCGACAGCGTACTTGCCGTGCTGCTGCTGGATGCGCCTGAACTCGCGGGCCGCATGGCCGATCGCCTCGTCCCACGACACCTCGCGCCACGGATCGTTGATCCTGGCGCGGATCATCGGCTTCGTCATTCGGTCGGGGTGCGTCGCATAGCCGTAAGCGAAGCGGCCCTTGACGCAGGCATGGCCCTGGTTGGCCGCGCCGTCGCGGTTGGGGACCATCCGCACCACCTGCTGATCGCTGACCTCGGCCTCCAGCGAGCAGCCAACGCCACAGTAGCCGCACGTGGTCGTCACCGCGGTCGACGGTCGCGGCGCCTTGACCAGCGACTTCTCCGACAGCGCCGCGGTCGGGCAGGCCTCGACGCACGCGCCGCACGATACGCATTCGGAGTCGATGAAGCGCTCACTCTGGCTCGCCGACACCCGCGAGGCGAGGCCGCGGCCCTCGATCGTCAGTGCCAGCGTGCCCTGCGTCTCGTCGCAGGCGCGCACGCACCGCGAGCAGACGATGCACAACTCCGGATTGAAGTTGAAGTACGGGTTGCTGCTGTCGGTCGCGGCGGGCGCCGCGCCGACCACGTCGAACGGATGACCGGCGTGGCGGCCGTCGTCGGCGAAGGGACTGCGGGTGACGCCGTGCGCGGCCGCCATGTCCTGCAGCTCGCAGTGCTGGTCCGCCGGGCAGCCGTCGCAGTCGAGCGGATGCTCCGAGACGTACAGCTCGATGACACCGCGCCGCAGCTGCGTGAGCTTCTCGCTGCTGGTCCGGACCTTCATGCCCGCGGTGACGGTGGTGGTGCAGGACGCGGGATAGCCCTTGCGCCCCTCGATCTCGACGAGGCACAGGCGGCACGAGCCGAACGCCTTCAGGTTGTCGGTGGCGCACAGCTTTGGCACGCGCGTGCCCGCGAGCGCGGCGGCGCGCATGACGGAGGTGCCCTCCGGCACCGTGATCCGCACTGCGTCGATCTCGACCTCGACGGTGCCGGGCGAGGTCGCCGGCGGCGTTCCGAGGTCGCGGTAGTTGATTGCGTACATCCGAGTCTTCCCCCGCCCGCAGGCGGCGTGTTCAGTTCACAATTCAGTGATGGCCGCGCGGCGTGAAATCCTCGCCGAAGTGCGTCAACGCGCTGCGCACCGGGAACGGCGCCATCCCGCCGAGGCCGCACAGCGAACCCTGGATCATCGTCTCGCACAGCTCGTCGATCATCCGGCGCTGGCGTGCCGGATCCCTGCCCGCGAGCAGGTTGTCAATCAGTCCGACGCCGCGGGTCGAGCCGATCCGGCATGGAGTGCACTTGCCGCAGGACTCGAGCGCGCAGAACTCGAATGCATAGCGCGCCATCTTCGCCATGTCGACGCTGTCGTCGAACACCACGATGCCGCCATGACCGAGCATCGCGCCGATCCCGGTGAAGGCTTCGTAGTCGATCGGCGTGTCGAACTGGGAGGCCGGCACGTAGGCTCCGAGCGGCCCGCCGACCTGCACGGCGCGTATCGGCCGGCCCGAGAGCGAGCCGCCGCCGTAATCATAGAGCAGCTCCTTCAGCGTCACGCCGAACGCGCGCTCGATGAGGCCCCCGCGCTTGACGTTGCCGGCCAGCTGGATCGGCAGGGTGCCGCGCGAGCGCCCCGTGCCGAAGTCCCGGTAGAACTCGGCGCCGCGCGCCAGGATCACCGGCACGGTCGCCAGCGAGATCACGTTGTTGACGATCGTCGGCTGACCGAACAGGCCCTTGACCGCCGGCAGCGGCGGGCGCACGCGCACCTCACCGCGCTTGCCTTCGAGGCTCTCGAGCATCGAGGTCTCTTCGCCGCAGATGTAGGCGCCGGCTCCCACCCGTACCGAGAGGTCGAAGCGCTTGCCGCTGCCGGTGACGTTGCGGCCGAGATAGCCGCCCGCGTAGGCGGCCTTGATCGCGGCATTGAGCGTCGCGATCGCCTCCGGGTATTCGACCCGGACGTAGATGTAGCCCTGCGTCGCATTCACGGCGAGGCCGGCGATCGTCATGCCCTCGATCAGGGTAAACGGATCACCTTCCATCAGCATCCGGTCGGAGAAGGTGCCGGAGTCGCCCTCGTCGGCGTTGCAGGTGACGTACTTCTGGGCGGCCGGCGTATCGAGCACCGTCTTCCACTTGATGCCGGTCGGGAACGCGGCGCCGCCTCGGCCGCGCAGACCGGAGTCCGTCACCAGCTTCACGATCGCCTCGGGTCCCATCGTCAGCGCACGCCCGAGCCCCACGTAGCCGCCTTCCTGCAGGTAGGCCGCGAGCGAGGTGGGATCGATGATCCCGACCCGGGCGAAGGTCAGGCGCTGCTGGCTCTTAAGCCACGGGAGCGCGTCGACCGGGCCGAGCCGCAGCGGGTGCATGGTGCCGCTGAGTGCGCCGGCGGCAACGAGCCCCGGGACCTCGGCGGCCGATACCGGGCCATAGCCGATGCGACCTGCGGGCGTGTCGACCTCGAGCAGCGGTTCGAGCCAGACGAGGCCGCGTGATCCGGTGCGCACCAGCTCGATCGGCGGCGCCCCACCCGCGCCCGCGCCGGTCCGCAGCAGGGCGGCTGCCACCGCCTCGGCGCCGAGGGACAGCGCGCTCGCATCGCGCGGCAGGTACACCCGCGTCGTCACTTGCCAGGCTCCGCACGGCCGGTCAGCTCGTCGAACCGCTGTGGCGTCACCCGCCCGTGCAGCCGTCCTCCGACGCGAATCGAGGGCCCGCACGCGCAGTTGCCGAGACAGTACACGGCCTCGAGTGAGAGCGCGCCATCGGCGGTCGTTGCGTGGAAGTCGACGCCGAGCGTCTTCTGGGCATGCGCCGCGAGCGCATCGCTGCCGACTGCCTGGCAGGCCTCTGCGCGGCAGATCTCGACGGTCGTGCGCCCTGGCGGATGGCTGCGGAAATAGTGATAGAAAGTCACGACCCCGTGCACCTCGGCGCGGGACAGGTTGAGGCCGGAAGCGATCCGCGGGATCACGCCCGGGGGGATGTAGCCGAGGGCGTCCTGCACCGCATGTAAGACGAGCAGCAGCGGCCCCGGTTCCCCGGTGAAACGGCCGAGTGCCGCGTCGACGATCGCCTCGTGTCTCGCGTGCTCGCTGGTCAATCCGCCCCCTCACCGACCGGTCGATCTGCGGTCGCATCCGCGACCCGTACTGAGCCGGGGGAGGGTAGCATATCCGGTCCGCCGGCCTGCCGGTTGCGCCCGAGGAGGGTCAGTCGGATGAAACGGATCGGGATTCTCGGGGGCTCGAGCGATCAGGCGACGGCGGATTACTACCGGCGCCTGAACAAGGCGTTCAACGATCGCCTCGGCGGCTGGAACACGGCCGAGCTGCTCGTCAGCTCGATGAATTTCGCGCTCGCCGAGCGCTGGGTGCGGACCGGCGATTGGGATGCCGCCGCCCGCTACCTGACCGAACGGGCGCAGGCGCTCGAGGCGGCGGGAGCGGATCTGCTGCTGTGCGTGTCGAATACGCTGCACCGCGTCGCCCCGAATTTCACCGCGGGGCTGTCGATCCCGTTCCTGCACATCGTCGATCCGACCGCGAAAGCGATTCTCGCCGCGGGCCTGACGCGGGTCGGTCTGCTCGGGACCAAGCCTGTGATGGCGACCGATTACGTAAAGCGGCGCTACCTCGAGCAGTTCGGCGTCGGAATCCTGGTGCCGAGCCCCGCCGAGCAAGACATCGTCGACCGGATCATCTTTGATGAGCTGTGCCGCGGGCGATTCCTGCCCGAGGCGAAGGAGCGCTATCTGGCGATCGCCGACCGGCTCGCCGACGCGGGAGCCGAGGGCGTGATCCTCGGCTGCACCGAGATTCCAATGCTGATCGGCCAGTCCGATCGGCCGCATCTGCCGATGTTCGACACCGTCGAACTGCACGTCGCCGCAGCGGTCGAGCGCGCCCTCGCCTGAGTCGGCCACCGGGTGTTGCAAATTCAGGCGTGGCAGGGTTGAATGATTCGCGGTTTTGCAGAACCGCGCGGCGCGTTTTGCGGCGCATCATCTGAGCGTGTACTCTGGGGTCTCGGTCGGTCGTTGCCGATTCCCCGGGCGGAGGTTGTCGATCGCATGAGTAAAGTAGCGCCGTGTTGCTAGCGATGATCGCAATCGTCGTGGTCCTCGTGCTATGCGGCATCATCGTGCGCAGCCGGCCGCAGCTCGGCTTCGGCATTGTCCTCGGTGGCGGACTCGCCTGGGCCGGGCTCGCCCTCGCCCCGCACATCAGTCTGACGCCCATTCCCGTGTGGCTGCCGGCGCTGCCCTTTGCGACGGTCGCCCTCACGCTGTTTTTCTTCGGCTTTCTCGCCTGGTTCTGGGGAACCGGCCGCTAGGGGACGACATCGCCCGCCCGCGGGCACGAGGACATCGGCTCGAAGTTCCACGGCAATGCGGTCGAGGCACGCGGGCACACACAATCAGCACGAGCTCCGCACATGCGGCGGACAGGGTTATCGGCGTACGTGCCCCGGGGGGCGTCAAGATGAACTGTTTCTACTCTCTCGCGCCTGCACTGACGAGCATGCAGCAGGTCGCTGACGGCCGGCACCAGGTCGGGATCGGGGATTCCGACCCGGCAGCCGCCGCCGACGGCCGCGGTCGAACCACGTTGCAGAAGGGCTAGTGCAATGGTGCTGGCAATCGTCATCGTCCTGTTGGTCATCGGCACGGTCCTGTTCCACATCCTGAGCCCGTGGTGGTTCACGCCGATCGCCTCCAACTGGGCGATGATGGATAACACGGTCAATCTCACGTTCTGGGTCACCGGGTTCGTGTTCATCTCGGTGAATCTGTTCCTGGCATACGCCGTCCTCACCTATCGCCATCGCAAGGGCCGTCAGGCCGAGTACCGGCCGGAGGACAAGAAGCTCGAGTGGTGGCTGACGGGTATTACGACCGTCGGCGTCGCGGCGCTGCTGGCGCCGGGTCTGTTCGTCTGGGCGAAGTTCGTCACGGTGCCCCGTGACGCCGCGATCGTCGAGGTCGTCGGGCAGCAATGGAACTGGAGCTTCCGCTACCCCGGCAAGGACGGTGTGCTCGGAACCACCGACGCGAAGCTGATCAGTCCGGACAATCCCTTCGGCATCGACCCCAACGATTCCAGGGGCCAGGACGACGTCCTGATCTCCTCACCGGAGCTGCACCTGCCGCTCAACAAGCCGGTCAAGATTCTGCTGCGCTCGCGCGACGTGACGCACCAGTTCGCCGTGCCGCCATTCCGCGTCAAGATGGACATGGTCCCGGGCATGGTCACCTACTTCTGGTTCACGCCGACGCGGACCGGCACCTTTCCGGTGCTGTGCGAACAGCTGTGTGGCCTCGCGCATTTCGCAATGCGCGGTCGCGTGGTCGTCGAGGAGCAGCCGCAGTTCGACGCCTGGCTCGCGGCCCAGCCGACCTTTGCGAGCATTCGCGCGCGGGCCGCGGGCGATCCGGTCGCCGGTGCGGCTCTGTACACCGTGTGCAGCGCCTGTCATGGGCCCCAGGGGCAGGGCAACCAGCTGCTGAACGCGCCGAAGCTGAGCAGCCAGGCCGGCTGGTATCTCACCCGGCAGCTGAAGGGCTTCAAGCAGGGGCTGCGCGGCGCTGACCCGAAGGATGTGTATGCGCAGCAGATGATGCCGATGGCTGCGACACTCGTCGATGACACTGCCGTGCGCAACGTCGTCGCGTACATCGCCTCGCTCCCCGACGAGCGTCCGGCCGCGACCGTCAGCGGCGACGCCGGCCGCGGCCGCGTGATCTATGAGACCTGTACGGCGTGTCACGGCGCCGCGGGCGAGGGCATCTGGGCGACCAACGCCCCGCGCCTTGCCCGGATGAGTGACTGGTACCTGGCGAGGCAGCTGAAGAACTTCCGCGATGGCCTCCGCGGCGGCCATCCACAGGACTTCGCCGGCGCGCAGATGGCGCAGATGGCGAGCGTGCTCAAGGACGACCGTGCGATCAATGACCTGCTTGCCTACGTGGATACCATGTGACGACCCGTCTGCTGGACAGACTGCAGCGCTCGGCGCCGCGCGCACGCGCGGCGCGGCAGTGCTGAGGAGGAGAGGCTGATGGCCTATGTTGCAATAGCGGATCGCGACCACGCGCTCCACGACCCGCAGAGCTGGGTCACGAAGTACATCTGGAGCCAGGACCACAAGGTCATCGCGATCCAGTACGCAGTGACCGCGATCGGCATCGGCCTGGTCGCGCTGGTGCTGTCGCTGGTGATGCGCCTGCAGCTCGGCTTCCCGCACACGTTCTCGCTGATCGCGCCGGGCGACTACCTGCAGGCGATCACGATGCACGGGATGATCATGGTGATCTACCTGCTCACGGCGCTGTTCCTGGGCGGCTTCGGCAATTACCTCATTCCCCTGATGTGCGGCGCACGCGACATGGTGTTCCCGTACCTCAACATGCTGAGCTACTGGGTCTACCTGCTCGCCGTGCTGGTGCTGGTCGCCGGTTTCTTCGTTCCCGGCGGACCGACCGGCGCGGGCTGGACGCTGTACCCGCCGCAGGCGATCTCGAACGGCACGCCCGGGGCATCGTGGGGCATCGTCTGCATGCTGGTCTCGCTCGCGATCTTCATCGTCGCCTTCACGATGGGCGGCCTCAACTACGTCACGACCGTGCTGCAGGCGCGCTGTCGCGGCATGACGCTGATGCGCATGCCGCTGTCGGTATGGGGCATCTTCTGCGCCACCATCCTCGGCCTGCTCGCATTCCCGGCGCTGCTCGTGTCGGCGGTCATGCTGACGCTGGATGCGGTCATCGGCACCAGCTTCTTCATGCCGGCGGTCGTCTCGATGGGGCATGCGCCGACGCACAATGGCGGCAGCCCGCTGCTGTTCCAGCACCTGTTCTGGTTCTTCGGGCACCCCGAGGTGTACATCGTCGCGCTGCCGGCGTTCGGCATCGTCTCGGATCTGCTGAGCACGCACGCCCGGCGGCACATATTCGGCTATCGAATGATGGTCTGGGCGATCCTTGCGATCGCCTGCCTCAGCTTCGTCGTGTGGGCGCACCACATGTACATCAGCGGCATGAACCCGTACTTCGGCTTCTTCTTCGCGACGACCACACTGGTCATCGCCGTGCCGACCGCGCTCAAGGTCTACAACTGGGTGCTGACGCTGTGGCGCGGCGACATCCACCTGACGGTCCCGATGATGTTCGCGATCGGCTTCATCTTCACGTTCATCCACGGGGGTCTCACCGGGCTGTTCCTCGGCAATGTCACCGTGGACGTGCCGCTGTCCGCCACCTACTTCGTGGTCGCCCACTTCCACATGGTGATGGGTGTATCGCCGATCATGGTGGTGTTTGGCGCCATCTATCACTGGTATCCGAAGATGACCGGCCGGATGCTGAACGAGACGCTCGGCCGGATCCACTTCTGGATCACGTTCCTCGGCGTCTATTCGATCTACCTGCCGATGCACTACCTCGGCATCCTCGGTGTGCCGCGGCGCTACTACGCCTACACGACGGCGGATTTCCCGCCGTCGGTGCAGTCGCTGAACGCCGCCATCACCATCGCGGCGCTGATCGTGGCCGCGGCGCAGCTGGTGTTTCTGTTCAACATCGTCTGGTCGCTCGTCCACGGCAAGCCCGCCGGCAGCAACCCCTGGCGCGCAACGACGCTTGAGTGGCAGACGCCGGACACCCCGCCCAAGCACGGCAACTGGGGCCCGAAGCTGCCCGTCGTCTACCGCTGGGCCTACGACTACAGCGTGCCGGGTGCGGCTGAGGATTTCATCCCGCAGAACATGCCGCCCAGCGAGCGCGCACCGGCGGGTTATAGCCACGAAGGGACCGCGTGAGCGTGTCGATCGCTTTTGCCGCGCTCATCGCCGGCACGGTCGTCTGGGCACTGCTGGTCCGCCGCCTGACGGCCAAGCCGTGGCTGACGCCCGGCTCGACCGCAGCGCTCAACGAAGGCGGGCAAACGCTGCTACCCGCTCAGACGATCGGGCTGTGGACGTTCCTCGGGGTGATCACCTCGCTGTTCGGCCTGTTCATCGCCGCGTATCACATGCGGATGATTCAGGGCATCCAGCACGGCGACTGGAACCATTTCCCCGTACCACGGCTGCTATGGGTCAACACGGTCGTCCTGATGCTGGGCAGCGTTGCGATGGAATGGGCGCGCAGCGCGGCGGAGCGCGGCGAGCTCGGGCGGCTGCGGCCGCGGCTCATCGCGGGCGGAGTGCTGACGGCGGCGTTCCTGCTCGGCCAGCTGCTGGCCTGGCGCCAGGTGCGCGGTGCGGAGTACTTCTCGCCGAGTAATCCCGCGGTCGCCTTCTTCTACCTGCTCACCGCCGTGCACGGTCTGCATCTGCTCGGGGGCCTCGCCGTCTGGGCGCGGACGATCGCCCGGCTGTCAGCCCCGCGCGTCAAACCGCTCGACATCAGCCTCACGGTGGGCCTGTGCACCGTGTACTGGCACTACCTGTTGCTCGTGTGGCTGGTGCTGTTCGGGCTGATGTTGTCCACCTAGACTGAAGGATTCGGATCGTATGGCAGCAGATGCGCTCACGGCCGGGACGGCCGCTCACGGTGCGGCCGGTCTCGAAGGGGTCGTTGCCGATCTGGCCTCCGACAAGCAGGCCTTCCCCGTGCCGTGGGGCAAGGCAATGATGTGGATTTTCCTGCTCAGCGACACGTTCATTTTCAGCTGCTTTCTGACCTCGTACATGAACGTGCGGATCTCGACCACCGTGAAGTGGCCGAACCCGAGCGAGGTCTTCGGGCTGACGGTCGGGCACACGAACGTGCCGCTGCTGCTGATTGCGATCATGACGATGGTCCTGATCACGAGTAGCGGCACGATGGCGATGGCCGTCAACTACGGCTACCGCCGCAACCGCGCGTACACGACAGCGTTGATGCTGGCCACCGCCGGGTTCGGCGCTACCTTCGTCGGCATGCAGGCCTTCGAGTGGACCAAACTGATCGTCGTTGAAGGGGTCCGCCCGTGGGGGAACCCGCTCGGCGCGGTGCAGTTCGGCGACTCGTTCTTCATGATCACCGGTTTCCACGGCCTGCACGTCTCGGCGGGTGTCGTGTACCTGACGGTCGTGGCAATACGGGTCTGGAACGGGTTCTACGATCGAAAGGGCAGCTACGAGACCGTCGAGATCGCGGGCCTGTACTGGCATTTCGTCGATCTCGTCTGGGTGTTCATCTTCGCTCTGTTCTATCTCTGGTAGGCCGAACTCATGGACCACACCGCCGAACAAACGCATGGCGAAGGCCAGCAGCACCCGATCGCGATCTACCTGTGGATCTGGGGGCTGCTGTTCATCGTCAGCACGTTTTCCTATCTCGTCGACTATTTCGACCTGCACGGGGTGCTGCGCTGGACGCTGCTCATCGTTTTCATGCTGGTCAAGGCCGGCTTTATTGTCGGGATTTTCATGCATATGGCGTGGGAGCGTCTCGCGCTCAAGCTCGTCATTTTGGTGCCGCCACTGTCCCTGCTGATTCTGATCAGCCTGATGGCAATCGAGGGCGACTACACGTTCCTGACGCGACTGAGCTCGTTCGTCCACTGACACGCTTAGCAGCTGCGCGACCCGGCTGGCGGGCCGACGGGAGTCCAGGCGCACGCACGCGATGACCGGCATCCGGGCGTGCTGGCCAGACGCCCCGCCACCGCCGCCGCTGAACGACTGCGCCGCTGACTGCCGTGAAAGTCCGGCCGTGTCTGGCCGGCAAGCTCCGTTCGATGTGCTCAGAGCGCCGCGGCGGTGCTGGCTGCCGGGGTCGTCGCCGCGATCACCGCGACCGCAGCGCCGCTTGCGGCAGACCCGGCCACCTGCTGCTTCGCCGCCAGCCACTTTGCATAGTCCTGCTTCGAGAGCACCTCAACGACGATCGGCATGAAGGCGTGATCGCGCCCGCACAGCTCGCCGCACTGCCCGGTGTACCGGCCGGTCCTGCCGGCCTTGAATCGCGCCTCGTTGATTGAGCCCGGGATTGCGGCCTTGTTGACCGCGAAGTCCGGCACCGACCACGAGTGCGCCACGTCGTTGCCGGTGAGCAGCAGGCGCACCGTGGTGTCCACCGGAATCACCAGCGGGTTATCGACCTCGAGCAGCGTGTCCTTGGCGGCGTCTGGTCTGACGCCGGGCCGACGCTGCTGTACATCGTTCGACGCCGCGACGAGCGTCGAGTAGAAGCTGATGCCCGTGCCGAGGTAGTCGTAGTGCCACTTCCACTGATAGCCGGTCACCATGACCGACATCTCGGGGCTTCGAGTGTCGTCCGCGACAATCAGCGTGCGGGCGGCGGGGCTGGCTGTTGCGACCAGGATCACGACCGGGACCAGCGTCCAGACCACCTCGGCGCGGGTCGAGTGCGTCGGTGCCTTGTCGTGCACGGCGCCGGCAGACTGACGGATCCTCACGATCGAATAGATGATGAGGCTGAAGACCGCGACCGCGACCGCGACGCAGACCCAGAACAGGATCATGTAGAACCCGTGCGCCGGCGTCGACACCTCGGGAGCGCCGACCGGCAGGCTGTAGCCGCTCGCGCAGGCGACCACCGGTGCGGCAGTGGCGAGTGCGGCGAGCGCGGCGGCGACTGTGCGGTTGTACATCGATCCCCTCAGCCTGTTTATCAGCCCGGCCTCCTGGCGCGCGGGCCGCGCAGTGTAGCCTTCGCCCAGTGCCGGGAACATAGGGTTCGCTGGCCGCGCGGGTCAAGGGCTGGGACGTTGCTTCCGCGTCCCCACCCGCGCGACCGGGGCGGACGATCCTGACATGCGGTCCGTCCCGCGAGGCACGTGCGGAGGCTCACGGTTCGATGCATGGCGCCACCGGGGCCGTGTTGCACAACTGCGCCGGGGCCCGTGACGGCGCCCGACAGTCGGCGGCGGTCGCAACGTGAGCGCGCGCAAGGCCTCAGGCGAGCAGCGTGCGGATGTCGAGTCGCGCGGCGGCGGCGGCCACATCGGGCGGTTCAAGGCGCGGGATCGTCGCCAGGCATGGGGCCGGTATCAGCCCCTTCAGCGTCGCGACGTTCTCGGCGCGCCGCTCGAAGTCCGATTCAATCCCGTTGGCGACCCAGCCGCCGATCGATGCGCCCTGCGCGAGCACCGACTCGGCCGTCAGCAGCGCGTGGTTCAGGCAGCCGAGCCGGAGGCGGACGACGATGATGACCGGCAGCTCGAGGTGACGCGCGAGATGACCGACCGTCAGCGCGCCGCCGAGCGGCGTGCGCCAGCCGCCGGCCCCTTCGACGATCACGATATCCGACAGCGCCGTGAGCGTCGCGTAGTTCGCGGCGATCGCCTCGAAATCGACGGGCCGCCCGGCCTCCTCCGCCGCTAGATGCGGCGCGATCGCCGGCCGGTATGCGCACGGGTTCACAACCTCGTATGGCCACTGCGCCGAGCTTTCCCGGAGCAGCGTCAGCGCGTCCTCGTTGCGCAGTCCGGCGGGGGTCGTCATGCAGCCGGAGGCGACCGGCTTCATGCCGGCGACCCGCAGGCCCTGTGCGCGGCAGCCGCGCAGCAGAGCTGCAGCAATCAGCGTCTTGCCGACGCCGGTGTCCGTGCCGGTGACGAAGAACGCGCGGGCAGACGGTCGGGCTGATCCGGTCACCGCGAAGCACCCCGCGGACTGCGGCGCAGGAGCAGCGCCGGGGCAAGACTAGCATCGGTGGGGCGGATGGCGGGTCCGCGACGCGCCGCGGGTGACCGGGCCTGGTACCGCCCGTCCCGGAGCTAGCGGCGTCTCAGCGATTGGAGCGGCACAACGACCTCGCCGCGCCGCCCACGGACCGGTGGCGTCGCTGCCGGGCACCAGGCCTGCCCGTACACGACCTCGCAGGTTGCTGGCAACCGCCCGTCGGCGGTGCGAAACCTTTCATAGGCAGCCGCGACCCGCGCGAAACGCGCGCGCCCGGTGAGTCCGGCCGCGCGACCGGCGAGCGCGTTCTGCGCGCCCAGCGCCTTCAGATCGCGCATCAGCGCACGGGCGTCGGCGTAGGTCAGCGTATGGCGATCGACATCCAGCACCGGGTCCGAGAAGCCTGCGCGCACCAGTGCATCGCCGATGTCGTGGAGGTCGAGGAACCGGTGCACGTGCGCCGTCCCATCTGCCTCGTTCCACGCGGCGCGCAGCTCGGCGAGGGTGTCCGGGCCCACGGTCGAGAACGTCAGGCAGCCGCGTGGTGCCAGTACGCGCCGGACCTCGCGCAGCACAGTGTCGAGGTCGACTGACCAGTGCAGCATCAGGTTCGAATAGACAAGGTCGACGCCGCCGTCGCGGACCGGCAGACGGGCCGCATCGGCGCAGATCCGGTCAAAGCGCCTGCGCCAGGACTGCGCCCGGTGCGCCTCACGGAGCATGCCGGGCGACAGATCGAGCGCGATCACGCGCGCCGCGTGCCAGCGGTCGCGCAGCGCGCGGGCGCCGTGGCCGGTTCCTGCGCCGAGATCGAGGATGACGCCGGGCTCGATCTTGAGCAGCTCGAGGCGCACGAGGATCTCCGACCGCGTCGCGACGCCGATGACGGCATGGGCGTCGTAGCTCCGGCTTGCGCGCTCGAACCCGCGCCGCACGGCGCGTGCGTCGAGGCGCCAAGGACCATCTTCCATCATGCCGGCGTGCGGTGTGGCAGCGCCGCGAGCGCCTCGAGCAGCCGCTCGACGTCGGTGGCGGCGTGCGCCGCCGAGAACGTGATCCTGAGACGCGCCGTTCCCTCGGGCACCGACGGCGGGCGGATCGCCGCGGCCAGGATGCCGCGCTCAAGCAACCGCGCACTCGCCTCGAGCGCCGCCTCGTTGCTGCCGAGCACGAGTGGCTGGATGGGCGTCGTGGATTCGCCGAGCGGCAGGCCGAGGTCGGTGCAGCCGGCCCGGAAGCGTGCGATGTGCTCGCGCAGCCGCTCGCGCCGCCACGGCTCGGTCGCCGCGAGCGCAAGCGCGGTCCGCGCAGCCGCGGCCACGGCCGGCGGCAACGCGGTCGTGAAAATGTACGTGCGCGCACGCTGCACCAGCAGCTCCACCAGCGCCGCCGAGCCAGCGACGAAGGCACCGAAAGTGCCGAAGGCCTTGCCGAGGGTGCCGATCAGCACGGGCACGTCCTCGCTGCTCGCACCCGCCTGCTCGAGCGAGCCGCGGCCGGTGGGTCCAAGCACGCCGAGGCCGTGGGCGTCGTCCACGGCGAGCCACGCGCGCCGTCTGCGGCAGACACCGGCCAGCGCGAGCAGCGGGGCGATGTCGCCGTCCATGCTGAAAACGCCGTCGGTCAGCAGCAGCGCGTTGCCCTCATCCCGCTCGGCGAGCAGCCGCTCGGCCGCCGCGGCATCGCCGTGCGCGAACCTCTCGAAACGGCCGCCCGACAGCCGGCCGGCGTCGAGCAGCGAGGCGTGATTGAGCCGGTCCTCGAGCACCAGGTCGCCGCGGCTCGCGAGCGTCGTGCCGACCGCGAGGTTCGCCATATAGCCGGTCGAGAACAGCACCGCGCGCTCACGACCGGTGTATGCGGCGAGTGCCTCCTCGAGGTCATGATGTTCGCGGTGATGGCCAGTCACCAGATGCGAGGCGCCGCTACCGACCCCCACACGCCGCGCCGCCGCGCCAAACGCTGCCGTGACACCGGGATGGCGCGCGAGTCCGAGGTAGTCGTTGCTGGAGAAGGACAGCAGCTGTCGCCCGTCGATCCGGGCCGCGACTCCGCTGCCGTCGCGCTCGTAGCCGTCCACACGACGGCGATGCCGTTCGAGACCGCGCGCGCGCAGCTGCTCGAGCCGCTGCGCGAGCGCCTGTTCGCGCCAGTCCTCGGCGTTCACGCCGCGCCGTGGGCGGTGGCCGGCTCTGGCGCGTCGCAGTGGGGCTCGACGGTGAGATCGGCCCGTTCCTCCGGGCGTATGCCGAGCCGCGCGAACAGCGCGGCGTCGTGCGCCGGGTCTGGATTGCCGGTGGTCAACAGCTTGTCGCCGTGAAAGATCGAGTTGGCGCCGGCGAGAAATGCGAGCGCCTGCAGCTCATCGCTCATCCCGCCGCGGCCCGCCGACAGCCGCACGTGGGCGCGAGGCATCAACAGGCGGGCAGCGGCGATGGTCCTGACGAAGTCGAACGGATCGAGCGGCGCACTGCCGGCGAGCGGCGTCCCCGCCACCGCCACGAGCTGGTTGATCGGCACGCTATCGGGATGCTCGGGCAGCGTTGCGAGCGCGTGCAAAAGCCCCGCCCGGTCCTCGGGCGCCTCGCCCATGCCGAGGATGCCCCCGCAGCACACCTTCAATCCGGCCTCGCGTACGGCGGCGAGCGTGTCGAGCCGGTCCTGATAGGTGCGGGTCGTGATGATCTTCTGGTAGTAGGCCGGCGAGGTGTCGATGTTGTGGTTGTAGTAGTCGAGCCCGGCCGCCGCGAGCGCCGCGGCCTGGGCCGTGGTCAGCATGCCGAGCGTCGCGCAGGACTCGAGGCCGAGCGCACGCACCGCCCGGACCATGGCGATCACGACCGTCAGATCGCGATCCTTCGGCGAGCGCCACGCGGCACCCATGCAAAAACGGGTAGCGCCGGCGGCCTTGGCATGGGCGGCGGCGGCGGCGACCTCCTGCACCTCGAGCAGCTGTTCGCGTTCGAGACCCGTCTCGTAGCGCACGCTCTGCGGGCAGTAGGCACAGTCCTCGGGGCAGGCGCCGGTCTTGATCGAGAGCAGCGTCGACACCTGGACCCGGTTCGGGTCGAAGTGCCGGCGGTGAACGCGCTGGGCGTGAAACAGGAGATCGGCGAACGGCAGCGCGAGGAGCGTTTGCACCTCCGCGAGCGCCCAGTCGTGCCGAATCTCGCCGAGCCGATCGAGGACTGCCGGTCGCATTGACATCTCCGCTCGGGTACTGCGGCGCCGAAAACGGCGCGCCGGGCGCCGCGAGGCGGTGCGCGCCGAGGTCGTCCAAGTGTCCCGGCGGTCCGGTTTCCTGTCAACTATTGGGCAATAGAAAAGTTGACGTAGGTCCCGGACGGAGCAGTCAGTGACCGGGCTTCGCGAACAGGTAGTCGAGCGCGATGCCGACGAAGATTGCCAGCCCGAACCAGTTGTTGCTGAGGAACGCCCGGAAACAGTCCGGCGGCTCGCGCGCGCGAATCAGCCACTGCTGCCACGCGAACAGGCATGCGCCAATGCTGAGCGCTATCCAGAACCAGCGGCCGAGGTCCGCCTGCTGGCCGGCGAGCCAGAATGCATACAGCACCAGCACCTGCATCGCCCCGATGATCCAGCGATCGGCATCGCCGAACAGGATCGCCGCGGACTTGATGCCGAGCTTCAGGTCATCGTCCCGGTCCACCATCGCGTACATCGTGTCGTAGGTGGCCGACCACAGCACGGCGGCGACGAACAGCAACCACGCAAGGCGCGGGACTTGGCCGGTCTCGGCGGCGAAAGCCATCGGGATCGACCACGAAAACGCGGCGCCCAACCATACCTGCGGCAGCGGGAAGAACCGCTTCAGGAACGGGTACACGATCGTCAGCACCGCGCCGCCGACCGCGAACTTCACGGTGAGCGAATCGAGCGTGCACACCAGCGCCAGCGCGAGCAGCGACAGAATCGCGTAGATCAGCAGCGCCTCGGCCGGAGACACCCGTCCCGCCGCGAGCGGCCGGTCCTCGGTCCGCGCGACGTGCGGATCAAACCGGCGATCCGCGAAATCGTTGATCGCGCAGCCGGCGGAGCGCATCAGCAGCACTCCGAGCGCGAAGACGATGAACACGTGCTCATCGGGGTGCCCGTGCGAGGCGAGCCACAGCGCCCACAATGCGGGCCACAGCAGCAGCCAGATGCCGATCGGCCGGTCGAGGCGCATCAGGCGTGCGTAATCGACGAGAGTCGTCACCGCGCGCCGCGGCCCGGAGCCGGTGTCGTCCGCCTGCGATCCGCCCGGGCGCGCCGCGTTCAACATGGCCTCGGCTCAGGCAGACAGCCTCCGGCACCAGCCGCCGCCGTGCCGGCCGCCCACAGGTCTGGTGGCAGCAGCGGCGCCACGATCGATGCAGTGGAACTCTTCAAGCGGCCGACCTTCCCGCGCGGACTCAGACCTTGCCATAGCGCTCGCCGGCGCCGATCCAGCGCCGCAGCAGTGGCGCTATGTTATCGGGATGGCGCGCGAGCATCACTTCAGCCGCGCGCTGCACCCTCGGCAGCAGGTCGGCATCGCGAACGAGGTCGGCCACCTTCATCTGCATCAGCCCGGTCTGCCGCGTACCGAGCAGCTCGCCCGGGCCGCGTAGCTCGAGATCGCGCCGCGACACCTCGAAGCCGTCGCTGGTCGAGCGCATCACGTCGAGCCGCAGTCGCGCCAGAGGCGACAGCGGCGCGCGGTACAGCAGCAGGCACGAGCTCTCGGTCGCGCCCCGGCCGACGCGGCCGCGCAGCTGGTGCAGTTGCGCGAGGCCCATGCGCTCGGCGTTCTCGACTACCATCAGGCTCGCGTTCGGAACGTCGACACCGACCTCGATCACCGTGGTCGCGACCAGCAGGTCGAGTTCGCCGCGTTTGAACGCCGCCATCACCGCTTCCTTCCGCGCCGGCGTCAGCCGCCCGTGAACGAGCCCGATGCGCAGCGCCGGCAGCGCGCCGACGAGTGCAGCGTGGGTCGCTTCCGCCGCCTGGTACTCGAGCTCCTCCGACTCCTCGATCAACGGGCACACCCAGTACGCCTGCCGGCCCGCGCGGCACGCCGCGGCGATGCGTGCGACGACCTGGTCGCGTCGCGATTCGGGGATCACGACCGTCTTGACAGGGGTCCGCCCCGGCGGCAGCTCGTCGATCACCGACACGTCGAGGTCGGCGTAAGCGGTCATCGCCAGCGTCCGAGGGATCGGGGTCGCCGTCATGATCAGCTGGTGCGGGAACCGGCCGTCCGCGAGCCCCTTCTCGCGCAGCGCCAGCCGTTGGTGGACGCCGAAGCGATGCTGCTCGTCGACGATCACCAGCGCGAGGCGCCCGAAGCGTACGCCCTGCTGGAACAGCGCGTGCGTGCCGATGACGACCGGCACATCGGTTCCGGCGCGGATCGCGTTCAGCGCCGCCTGGCGTGCGCGGCCGGTCAGCTTGGCGGACAGCAGCGCTACCGGCAGTCCCAGCGGGCGCAGCCAGCGATCGAAGTTCTGCCAGTGCTGTTCGGCGAGCAGCTCGGTCGGCGCCATCAGCGCCGCCTGAAACCCCGACTCGACGGCAGCGAGCGCGGCCAGAGCCGCGACCACGGTCTTGCCCGAGCCGACATCGCCCTGCACGAGCCGCAGCATCGGCGATGCCGCGGCCAGGTCGGCGGTGACCTCCGCGAGGACCCGCTGCTGCGCGCCGGTCAGCTCAAACGGCAGTCCCGCCCGGAAGCGTCGCGCGAGCGCGCCGGGTGGCGTGAGCGGCCAGGCGGCGTCGGCGCGAATCTCTTCGCGCAGCTGTCTGAGGCTCAACTGGTGGGCCAGCAGCTCCTCGAACGCGAGCCGTCGCTGCGCCGGATGACGGCCGGCGGCCAGCGGCGCGAGGTCCGCACCGGGCGGCGGCCGATGCACGTAGCCGAGCGCGGCGCCGAGCGGCGGCAGACCGAGGTCCGCGAGCAGCGCCGGCGGCAGCCAGTCGCGGACGCTCGAGCGCTCGACCTCGGCGAGCGCGAGCGCTGTCAGGATCCGCAGTCGCCCCTGCTGCACGCCCTCGGTCGCCGGATACACCGGCGTCAGCGAGTCCTCGGTGCGCTGCGCATCGGGACCTTCGGCGCGGCGGTACTCGGGGTGCACGATCTCGAGCCCGAGCGTACCGCGCCGCGCCTCGCCGTAGCAGCGGAGCCGGACGCCGCGCTGCAGCTGCGCCTGCTGGGCGGCCGTGAAGTAGAAGAACCTGAGCGTCAGGAATCCGGAGCCGTCAGACATCCTGACGAGCAGCTGGCGGCGACGGCGGAAGGCGATCTCGGCGAGCTCGATCTCGCCCTCGACCACCGCGCGCTCGCCGGGCCGCAGCGTGCCGATCGGCACGATCCGAGTGCGGTCCTCGTAGCGCAGCGGCAGCAGGAACAGCAGATCCTGGACCGTGTCTATGCCGAGCTTGGCAAGTTTCGCCGCGAGCGAGTCGCCGACGCCCTTCAGGGCCGTGACCGGACGCAACTCGGCGTCGGCGCCGGCCGACCGCAGCGCATCCTCCCCCGCGCGCGGCCGCGTGGCGTTCACAGCTCCAGGATGCAATCCGCCTCGACCGCCGCACCCCGCGGCAGGCTCGCGACGCCGATCGCCGCGCGGGCCGGATAAGGCGCTGGGAAGTACTCCGCCATCACCTTGTTGACGAGCTGGAAATGGCCGAGATCGACGAGGTAGATCGTCACGCGCACGGCATCGCCGAGCGACCCGCCGGCCGCGCTCGCGATCGCCTTGAGGTTCTCGAACACGCGACGCACCTCAGCCTCGGTGTTGCCCGCGACGAGTTCCTTGGTGGCCGGATCGATCGGTATCTGGCCGGAGATGTACACGGTGCCACCGACCCTGACCGCCTGCGAATACGTGCCGATCGCGGCTGGCGCCGCCGCGGTCGAGATGATCGTGCGTGACATGCTGACCTCGCGCGTGAACCCCGGCGCCATTCTCGCACGCCGCCCGCGGCGTCGGAATTGTTCAGGCGAGCGTGCGCTCCACTGACAGAACCTCTGGCATCGAACGGATCGCGCGAATCACCTTGGCCAGCTGGGCCCTGCCCTGGACCTGCAGTTCGAAGGTGATTGTCGAGGAATCGCTGTCGCGCTCCACCACTGACAGGTGGCCGATGTTGGTCTCGGTGGTGGCGATCGCGGAGGCCACTGCGGCGAGCACGCCGGGGCGGTTCTGGACCTCGACCTTGATCTCGGAGGCGAAGCTGCGGTGTGCACCTTTCTGCCAGGACACGGGCAGCCACTTCTCGGGCTGCTTGTGCCAGCCGGCGAGGTTGCCGCAGCGGGCGCGGTGAATGACCACGCCGCGACCCGTCGACAGGAACGCGATGATCGGGTCGAACGGGATCGGGAAGCAGCAGCGCGCATACGTCACAACCAGACCCTCGGTGCCGGCGATGACCAGCGGGGCCGTGCGCGCTTCGCCCTTGGCCGAGACGGCGCTGCGGTCGGCCGGCAGCAGGTGCCGCGCGACGAGCGGCGCGAGGCGCTCGCCGAGACCGACCTTTTCGAACAGATCGTCCGGATCCTTGAAGCCGAGATCGCGGGCCGCGGCCACGATGGTCGCGGCATCGACGGCTTTCAGGGCCAGCTTGAATTCGCCGAGCGCCTGGTTGACGAGGCGCCTGCCGAGATCCGCCGCTTCGCCCCTCTTCATCGTCTTCAGATAGCCGCGGATCGAGGCGCGCGCCTTGGCGGTGACCACGAAGTTCGCCCAGGCGGGATTCGGAGTCGCGCCCTTGGCGGTGATGACCTCCACCGTCTGCCCGTTGCGCAGCGCCGTCCGCAGCGGCACCAGCCGCCGGTCGATCTTGGCGGCCACACAGCGCCGGCCGACGTCGGTGTGCACCGCGTATGCGAAATCAACACAGGTCGCGCCGCGCGGCAGGCGCAGGATGTCACCCTTCGGCGTGAACACGTACACCTTGTCCGGGAACAGGTCGACCTTGACGCTCTCGAGGAACTCCTCCGGATTGCCGCCCTCCTGCATTTGCATCAGGTTCTTCAGCCACTCGCGCGCGCGCTCGTGGTGGCTGGGGCCTAAGTCCTCGCCGACCTTGTATTGCCAGTGCGCGGCGATACCGTTTTCGGCGAGGCGGTGCATCTCCTCGGTGCGGATCTGGATTTCGAGCGGGACCCCGTTCGGGCCGAACAGCGTCGTATGCAGCGACTGGTAGCCGTTGATCCGCGGGATCGCGATGTAGTCCTTGAAACGTCCGGGCATCGGCTTGTAGAGCCCGTGCACGAGCCCCAGCGCGCGATAGCAGGCGTCGACCGAGTCGACGACGACACGGACGCCGTAGACGTCGATGACGTCCGACAGCGCAACTTTCTTGCGCCGCATCTTCTGATAGATGCTGAACAGGTGCTTCTCGCGCGACTCGACGTGGCCCTTGAGGCCAGCCTTGACGAGCCCCGCCGACATGTTCGAGGTGATTTTCGGCAGGAATTCCTTCTGGTGGCCGCGGCTGCGCTTCAGCTCGCGCTCGAGCACCTGGTAGCGCTGCGGATACAGCGCGCGAAACCCCAAGTCCTCGAGCTCGAGCTTGATCGAGTGGATACCGAGGCGATTGGCGATCGGCGCGTAGATGTCCAGCGTCTCGAGCGCGATGCGGCGCCGCTTCGGTGTCGGCATCGCGCCGAGCGTGCGCATGTTGTGGGTGCGGTCGGCGAGCTTGACCATGATGACGCGGATGTCGCGCACCATGGCGAGGATCATCTTGCGGAACGACTCGGCCTGCGCTTCCTTGCGACTCTTGAACTGCACCTTGTCGAGCTTGGAGACACCGTCGACCAGCTCGGCGACTTCGCGGCCGAAGCGCGCCAGGATCTCGTCCTTCGCCGTCGGCGTGTCTTCGATGACGTCGTGCAGCAGCGCGGCGCAAATCGTCTGGCCGTCAAGGTGCAGGTCGGCAAGGATGCCTGCAACGGCGACCGGGTGCGTGATGTACGCCTCGCCGGTCAGGCGCTTCTGGCCCTTGTGGGCGCCATTGGCGAGTTCGTAGGCTTCCTGGACGCGCTCAACCTGCTCGGGCGGCAGGTAACCCTCGAGCTTGGCGACCAGCTGGGAAATTCCCGGGGAGCGGCGTCCACCCGGCAGGAAGCTCAGCAGGGAGGACGCGTAATCCATTGAGAGCGTATCGAGCGGGTGTCAGGAATCTCCGCTCAGTCGCCGAGCCCGAACTGGGGCGCGCGGAAGTCAGGCGGCAGGTCGAGCGGATTCTCCTGCGGCGGCATCTGCGGCGCGGGCTCCGGATCGGCCTCGAGCAGCAGGTCGCGGTTGATCTTGCCCTCGGCGATTTCCCGCAGCGCGACGACCGTTGGCTTGTCGTTCTGCCAGTCGACGAGCGCATCCGCGCCATTGGCGAGGCGGCGCGCGCGCTTGGCCGCGAGCAGCACCAGTTCGAACTGGTTCTCGACGTTCTGGTGCAGGCAGTCTTCGATCGTGATACGGGCCATGGCGGGGATCGTTCCAATAAGAAGCAGAGGGTCGAATAGAGTAACCGAATAGCCCCCCCACGGCCACCGAACGGGCAGGCGCCGTGCCGGGATACCCGACGGCGACTGACGGGCTGGCCCGTGTACGGTCGCGGCTGGCGGAGGCTGTACAAGCCCTACTATCGCGCCTCGCCGTCATTCGCTTAATCTTGGCAACATACTGAAATGAAAGACTTTTATGACAACCGCACGCCGGCGGTGAACCTCTCGCCACCACTTGTGAGCCAGCGGGGCATCATCATGCCGACACGGCACCGGCCGGAGCATGCTCGGTCCCTGCTCAAGCCGTCGTAAGAGGCGCTGACGCCGTGTAGCAGCGCGCGGCGGTGCTGAGACTTTTCACATCGCTACGCCGCGGTTCCACCCAGACTACTGACACCCCGCTCGTGCCTGAGACGCCAATGACGACCCCGGACCAGCCCGCGCCGCCTGATTCCCCACCATCGATCGTGCCGCATCGCACGCAGTTGCGTTGGCTCGCGCTCGCGGCGGCCGGCCTGTTGGTCGTCGTCGGGCTCATATGGCTGCTCAACCGCGGGTCGGATCGCGAGCGGCCCACCCCCGCTGCTGCGACGCTCGATACCTTCCGGCCGAGCCCCCAGCAGCTGAAGACACTGACGATCGAGCCCGTCGCGCTGCACCGTTTTGAGACGATTGAAGTGGCCGACGGACGCATCGCCGTCAACGCCGATCGCACCACCCCCGTGTACTCGCCGTACTCTGGCCGCGTCATCGCAATCATCGCCGGGCCCGGCGAGAGGATCGCCCAGGGAGCGACGCTGGCAACGATCGAGGCGAGCGAGTTCGCCGATGCGCAGAACGCGTTCGCGTCCGCCGTCGCGCAGGTGCGGCTGACGCGCGCGGTCGAGGCGCGCAAGCGTGACCTACTCGAGGCCAATGGCGCTTCGCAGCAGGAGTGGCAGCAGGCCCAGGCAGATCGTGCGACCGCGGAGGCGGCGCTGTCCGCGGCACGCAGCCATCTGCGGATTTTCGGGCAGTCAGACGCGGCCATCGACGCGCTCGAGACGCACGAGCCCGCCGATGCGCGCATCGCGCTGCGCGCGCCGATCGCCGGCGTCGTCGTCGACCGGCAGATCAGCCCCGGCCAGTACGTCGCCGCAGGCAGCGGCACGCCGCTGTACACGATAGCCGACGTCAGCAGCGTCTGGATCGTCGGCACGCTCAGCGAACGTACGGCGCCGCGCCTCAAGCGCGGCCAGGCGGTTGCCGTGACCGTACCGGCATGGCCCGGGCGGACGTTCACGGCGCGGCTCGACTACGTCGCGCCGACGATTGATCCGGCAACCCATCGGCTGACCGTGCGCGCTGTCATCGACAACGCCGACGGCGCGCTGCGGCCGGAGATGCTCGCGACGCTCGCGATCGAGGCCGGCGAGGCACAGTCCGCGCCGGCGGTGAGAGCCTCCGCCATCGTCTACGAGGGCGCGCGGGCCCATGTCTGGGTGGCGACAAGCGACGGCGCGATCGGATTGCGTGAGATCCGCGCTGGGCGCAGCCATGAAGGGCTCGTCGAGGTACTGGAAGGGCTCAAGGCCGGCGAGCAGGTCGTGACACGCGGCAGCCTGTTCATCGATCGCGCGGCGCGGCTCGACTGATGATGAACTGGCTGGTCGAATTCGCGCTGCGCCACCGGGTGCTGGTTACCGCCATGCTTGCGCTGGCGCTGGTCGGCGGCGCGGCGGGCTTTGCGGCCCTCAACATTGAGGCCTATCCGGATCCGGTGCCACCACTCGTCGACGTCGTGACGCAGAGCACGGGCCAGTCGGCCGAGGAGATCGAGCGCTACATCACGATTCCGATCGAAGTGCAGATGGCGGGCATCCCGCACGTGCAGGCGATCCGCACGATCTCGTTGTTTGGGCTCTCCGACGTCAAGGTGCAGTTCACCTATGACTTCACCTACGAGCAGGCTGAGCAATGGGTCATCAACCGGCTGTCGCAGCTGCCGCCGCTGCCGAACGGCGCCCAGCCGCAGGTCTCGCCGACCAGCCCGATCGGCGAGATATACCGCTACCGCGTGCGCGGCCCCGCCAATTACTCGATCACTGACCTTAAGACTTTGCAGGACTGGGTACTCGAACGCCGCTTCAAGGCGGTTCCGGGCGTCATCGACGTCACCGGCTGGGGTGGCAAGACGAAGACCTACGACATCGCGGTCGACCAGCGTCGCCTCGCGGGCTATGGACTGGGACTGCCGCAGGTGCTGCAGGCGCTCGGCAACGCCAACATCAACGTCGGCGGCCAGACGGTCAACATTGGGCCGCAGTCCGCGGTCGTGCGCGGCGTGGGCCTCATCCATTCGCTCGATGACATGCGCCACACGCTGCTGACCACCAATCGTGGGGTGCCGATCTACCTTGGCGATGTCGCCGACATCACCGTCGGCAACCAGCCACGGCTCGGCATCGCCGGGCTCGACGCCACCGACGACATCGTCCAGGGCATCGTGCTGATGCGCCGCGGCGCCGCCAGCACGCCGACGATCGAAGCCGTGCAGCGGGAGGTCGCGCGCATCAACAGCTCCGGGGTGCTGCCGCCGGGAGTGTCGATCGAGCGGATCTACGATCGCAGCGACCTGATCCGGCTCACGACGCGGACCGTGCTGCATAACATGCTGGCCGGCGTCGCGCTGATCTTCCTGCTGCAGTGGGCATTCCTCGGCAATCTGCGCACCGCAGTCATCGTGGCGCTGACGATCCCGTTCGCACTCGCCTTTGCGATCGGACTGATGCTGCTGCGCGGCGAGTCGGCGAACCTGTTGTCGGTCGGCGCGATCGACTTCGGCCTGATCGTCGATGCGACCGTGATCATGATGGAGAACATCTATCGCCACCTCGTCGAGACGGCGGCGCACCGGGTCCGGGGAACGACGCTGCTGCACTCGCTACGGCCGCCGTCCGGTTTCAGGGGCAAGTTCCAGACGATCGCGAACGGCGCCGCGGAAGTCAGCCAGTCGATCTTCTTCGCCGCCGCCATCATCATCGCCGGGTTCCTGCCGCTGTTCACGCTGTCGGGCATCGAGGGGCACATCTTCGGCCCGATGGCCAAGACCTACGGCTACGCGATTGCCGGCGGGCTGCTGGCGACGTTCACGGTTGCACCGGCACTCGCGGGGATGCTGCTGCCGGCGAACGTGAGGGAGCGCGAGACCTGGCTCGTCCGCTGGATCCGGCGGGTCAACGAGCCGATCATGGAGTTCGCGCTTCGCAACCGGGTACTGATGGTCGGCCTGACCGCCCTGTTGGCGCTCGCGGCGCTGCTTGCCGGCCGCACGCTCGGCCTCGAGTTCCTGCCGAAGCTCGAGGAAGGGAACCTCTGGATTCGTGCGACGTTCCCGACCTCGATTTCGCTGGAGGAGGGCAACGGCTACGTCAACCGCATACGCAAGGTCATCGGCAGCTACCCGGAGGTCGAGACCGTGGTGTCGCAGCACGGCCGTCCGGACGACGGCACCGACGCGACCGGCTTCTTCAACGCCGAATTCTTCGTGCCACTGAAGCCCTTCGACCGCTGGCCACACGGCGTCGGCAAGGAAGAGCTGACAGCCCAGCTGACCGACCAGCTCGCCGAGCAGTTCCCCGGCGTCGAGTTCAACTTCTCGCAGTACATCCAGGACAACGTCGAGGAAGCGGCCTCGGGCGTTAAGGGCGAGAACTCCGTCAAGATCTTCGGCAACGACCTGGAGACGCTGGAGCAGACGGCCGGCCGGATCGCGACGGTGATGGCCCAGGTCCCTGGCATCACCGACCTCGCTGTACTGCGATCGCTCGGCCAGCCGACGATTCAGATCGACGTCGACCGCGTGCGCGCGGCACGGTTCGGACTCGCGCCGGGCGACGTCAACTCCGTCATTCAGGCGGCCATCGGCGGCCAGTCGGCGGGCGACCTCTACGAAGAGGGCAGCGACCGGCACTTCCCGATGATCGTGCGGCTCGCGTCACCCTACCGGCAGAGCCTCGATGCGATTCGCCGCATCCCGATCGCGGCGCCCGACCCAACGGGCGGCAGCACCCCCGTACCGGTCGCGCTCGCCGACGTCGCCGACGTGCGGCTGGTGTCAGGGGCCTCGTTCATCTACCGCGAGCAACAACAGCGCTACGTGCCGATCAAATTCAGCGTCCGCGGGCGGGATCTCGGCGGCGCGGTGCTTGAGGCCCAGCGGCGCGTCGATGCCGAAGTGCCGCTGCCCGGCGGCTACCGGCTCGAATGGGTCGGCGAGTTCGGCAACCTGCAGGAAGCGCTCGGCCGGCTGGCATTCGCGGTACCGCTCGCGATCGTGCTGATCTGTCTGCTGCTGTACGTGAACTACGGCCAGGTCCGGGACGTACTGCTGGCGGCGAGCGTGATCCCGATGGCGATGGTCGGCGGCGTGTTCGCGTTGTGGCTCACGGGCACGCCGTTCAGCGTGTCGGCGGCGATCGGCTTCGTCGCGCTGTTCGGCATCGCGGCCATGGACGGGATCCTGGTACTGTCCTACTACAATCTATGCCTCGACGCCGGTCTCGGCCGTGTCGCCGCAATTCGGCAGACCGGGCGCACGCAGCTCCGGCCGGTGATGATGACCTGCATCGTCGCCTGCGTGGGGTTGATCCCGGCGGCGCTTTCGACCGGCATCGGTTCCCAGGTGCAGCGGCCGCTGGCGCTGGTCGTGGTCGGCGGCATGCTGCTGGCCCCGGCGCTGATCCTGGTGGTGCTGCCGGTGCTGATTTTGCGATTCTCGTCGCGGCAACCACAGTTGGAGACGGACGAGGGCATGCCGGCGGGCGAGGAATCGTCGTGAACGCCTTGCGAGGCGGTGTACTCGCCAGTGTGCTCGCCGTCAGCGCCTGCGCGGTCGGGCCCGACTTCAAACGGCCCGAGCCACCGCACGTCGATCGCTACGTGCCCGGCACGCCGCCGGCGAGCAGCGACGCACAGCGTTTCATCGACAGCCGGCCGGTGCCGGCGAACTGGTGGAGCGCGTTCGGATCGCCCGAACTCGACGCTCTCGTGGCCGAGGCACTGCGCGCCAATCCGACGGTCGCCGCGGCGCAAGCGGCGCTCAGGCAGGCTCGCGAGAACTATTTGGCGCAGCGGGGCGCCTACTTCCCGACCGTTGCCGTCAGCGGTGACGCCAGCCGCAACCGTAACGCGGTTCAGGTGCTGTCGCCGACGCTGACGTCCGGTGAGGCGCTCTTCAACCTGTACACCGCAGACGTCAGCGTCGCTTACACGCTCGACCTTTTCGGCGCCAACCGCCGGGCTGTCGAGTCCCTCGAGGCACTCGCCGATGCCGGCCGCTTCCAGCTCGATGCGACCTACCTGACGGTGGCCGGCAACGTCGTCGTCGCCGCGATCCAGCAGGCCGGGCTCGCGGCCGAGGTCGAGGCGACCGAGCGGACCATCGGGTTCGGGCGCGAGAGCCTCGGCATTCTCAAGCGACAGCTGGAGCTCGGGGCGATCGACCGGCTGGACGTGGCCGCGCAGGAGGCTGCACTTGCCCAGCTCGAAGGATCCCTGCCTCCGCTGCGGCGCCAGCTCGAGGCCACGCGTCACCTGCTCGCGGTGCTAACCGGGCGGCTGCCGGCGGACGCGCCGGCGGACTCGTTCTCGCTCGCCTCGCTGTCGCTGCCGGCCGAGATCCCGCTCGGCGTTCCCACCGAGCTCGTCAATCGCCGGCCCGACGTGCGGGCCGCGGAGGCCGGCCTGCACGCGGCCACGGCTGCGGACGGGGTGGCGATTGCGAACCTGCTGCCGCAGATCGCGATCGCCGGCAGCATCGGCAGCAGCGCCACGGCAGTCGCCGACGTGCTCAAGGCGGGAACTGGGTTCTGGAGCATCGGCGCAGACCTGACCCAGACGCTGTTCGCCGGTGGGGCCCTGGTGCACAGGAAGCGGGCTGCGGACGCGGCACTCGACGAGGCGGGCGCCCAGTACCGGGCCACGGTGCTCGGCGCATTCCAGAACGTGGCCGACGCGCTGCGCGCGCTCGAGACGGATGGCGCGGCGCTCGAGGCCGCGAGTCGCGCACAACGCGCGGCCGAGGAGAGCATGGGGATCGTGCATCGTCAGCTCGAGCTCGGTGGTGTCAGCTACCTGGGGCTGATCGCGGCGGAGCAGACCTACGAGCAGGCGACGCTCGCCGAGCTCGCGGCGCGCACCAGCCGTCTCGCTGACACTGCCGTGCTCTACCAGGCGCTCGCCGGCCCGGTCACCGCCCGCTAGCACCGTTGCGGCAGCAGCCGCCGCACTTGCACCGGCCGCTCAGGCCAGCAGGCCCGTGACAAATGCTTCGAGCCCGCTCCGGTCGCGGCGGAATCCGTCGCTGTCACCGGCGACGATGCGCTCGAGGTCCGCGAGCGCCTGCTCGAGCCGGTCGTTCAAGATCACGAAGCGGAACTCGTGCCAGTGAGACAGCTCCGTGACCGAATCCTGAAGCCGGCGCGCGATCACCGCGGCGCTGTCAGTGCCGCGGCCCTTGAGGCGTGCCTCGAGCGCCGACCGTGACGGCGGCAGGATGAAGATGTCGATCACCTCGGGAAGGCGCGCGCGGACCTGTGCGGCGCCCTGCCAGTCTATCTCGAGCAGCAGGTCCTGCCCCGCCGCGAGCGACTCCTCGACCTGGCGGCGGCTGGTGCCGTACAGGTTGTCGAACACGCTTGCATACTCGAGGAACTCGCCCGCGGCGATCATGCCCTCGAAGGTCGGCCGGTCGACGAAGTGGTAATCACGGCCGTCGGTCTCGTTGGGCCGGCGCTGCCGGGTCGTGTGGGAGACCGAGAACGCGAGCCCGGGCAGACGCTTCATCAGCGCCTTGACGAGGCTCGTCTTGCCGGTGCCCGAGGCCGCCGCGATGACGTACAGCCGGCCGCGGCGGGGACGCGTCACGCTTGCCATCGGCGCATCACTCGACGTTCTGGACCTGCTCGCGCATCTGCTCGATCAGAACCTTCATGTCGACGGCGACCCGCGTCGTCTCGCTGTCCTGGGACTTGGACGACAGCGTATTGGCCTCGCGGTTGAACTCCTGCATCAGGAAATCGAGCCGGCGCCCGGCGGGCTCGGAGGCGCCGAGCGCTTTGAGCGCCTCGGCGACGTGGCTCGTCAGCCGGTCGAGTTCCTCGTCGACGTCCATGCGGGCGAGCGAGAGTGCGAGCTCCTGCTCGAAGCGCTCGCGGTTGGGCTCAGCGGGAAGCGTCAACTGGCCGAGGCGGTCCTCGAGGCGCGTCCTGATCCGCTGCTGCACTTCCGGCAGACGGGCGCGTACTTCGGCGACGAGTGCGGCGAGCTGCTGGCAGCGGCTGTCGAGCATGGCTGCGATCCGCTCGCCCTCGCTGGCCCGGCTGGCCGTGAGCTCGGCGAGCGCCTCCTTCAATGTCGCCGCCGCGGTGCCGAGCAGCGGCGTGCGGTCGTACTCCGAGTCCTTCAGCACACCCGGCCAGCGCAGCAGGTCGAGCGGCGTGGGCGAGGCGAGCGTGCCGCCATGGGCGGTCGCGCGTCGCGTGATCTCCTGTGCACGCAAGATCAGCGCATCGAGGAACGGCGCGTCGATCACGAGGGCCGCCGACGTACCGTCCGCCGCGCGGAACTGCAGCGTCGCGTCGAGCTTGCCGCGGCGGACCGCGGCCGCAATCGCCTGACGGAACTCGCCCTCCAGCGAACGAAACTCCTCGGGGAGCCGCAGGCTCACCTCCAGATAGCGATGGTTGACCGTGCGCAGCTCCCACGCGAGCGTGCCGGAACTGTCCGCGTGTTCGCGGCGCGCGAAGCCCGTCATGCTGCGGATCATTGTGGCCCGTGTGCTATAAGATTCGCCCACACTTTAGCAGCCCCGCCGTTGCCCCGGGGCGGGGAAACTGCCCTTGCAGATCGAATACGCGGAGCTGAGCCTTGTCGGCCACCGCGAGGACAATCAGGATCGGGTCGGCATCGCCGTCGGCGAGCAGGCGGCGCTGCTCGTGGCGGTCGACGGCATGGGCGGCCACAGTAATGGCGCATTGGCGGCAGAAACGGCGCTTGGCTCGCTGACCGGGAGCTTCAGGCAGCTGAGTAACCCGCTGTTCGATCCGCTGGGCTTTCTGCACCTTGCGCTCGGCAAGGCGCACGATGACGTCGTCGCGCTCGGCAAGGACCTGTCGATCGACCAGCGGCCGCGGGCGACCTGCGCGCTGTGCCTGATACAGGAAGGCTCTGCTTTCTGGGCGCACGTGGGCGACAGCCGTGTGTACCAGATCCGCAATGGCGAAGTGATCGCGCGCACCCGCGACCACAGCCACGTCGAACAGCTGCTCCGCGAGGGCCGAATCACGGAGTCCGAAGCCCACGGGCACCCGATGCGCAACTTCGTCGAATGCTGTCTCGGCGGCGACCCACTGCTGACCGAGATGACGATCGGCAGGCGCCGCGCGCTCAAGACAGGGGACCTGCTGCTGGCCTGCACGGACGGGCTGTGGGCGAATCTCGACGACTCCGACGTCGCGGCGCCGTGGCGCTCGACGGCGAGCCTGCCACAGATCCTCGCGGAGCTTTGTAAACGGGCGGTGCGGGCGTCGGCGCCGTTCAGCGACAATACCTCGGCCGCCGTGCTGCGCTGGCTGGGCTGAACCGCGAGCGGAGGGAGCATGCGTCCAAGTGGCAGAGCCCCTGACGAGCTGCGCCCGGTGCGCTTCACGCGCCGCTACACGCGCCACGCGGAGGGTTCGGTGCTGGTCGAATTCGGCGATACGCGCGTGCTGTGCACTGCCACGATCGAGAACGGCGTGCCGCATTTCCTGAGGAACAGCGGCCAGGGCTGGATCACGGCCGAGTACGGCATGCTGCCGCGCTCCACCCACACCCGCAGCGCGCGCGAGGCCGCCCGCGGCAAGCAGAGCGGGCGCACCCAGGAGATCCAGCGGCTGATCGGCCGCAGCCTTCGGGCGATCGTCGACATGAAGGCCCTCGGGGAACGCACCATCACGCTCGACTGCGACGTGCTGCAGGCCGATGGCGGCACCCGTACCGCGGCGATCACCGGCAGCTACGTCGCGCTCGCCGATGCGGTTGCGACGCTGGTCGCCCGGCGTGACCTCGCGCAGAGCCCGCTGCACGGCCAGGTGGCCGCGGTGTCGGTCGGCATCGTCGGGGGCCTCGCCGTGCTCGACCTCGACTACCTCGAGGATTCGGAGGCGGAGACGGACATGAATGTCGTCATGAACGGCGGCGGTGGATTCGTCGAGGTGCAGGGCACGGCCGAGGGCCACGCCTTCCGGCGCCACGAGTTCGACGAGTTGCTGAACCTCGCCGCAGCCGGCATCGGCCAGCTGATCGTGCTGCAACAGCAGGCGCTTGCCGACGGTGGCTAGCGATGTCGGCGCACCTTCCGCGGCTCGTCGTCGCCAGCAGCAATCCGGGCAAGCTCACCGAGCTCGGAGCGCTGCTCGCGGGGCTCGCCGCCGAGATCGTGCCGCAGTCGGCCCTCGGCATTTCGCCCGCCGCCGAGACGGCGCTGACCTTCGCGGACAATGCGCTCCTGAAAGCCCGCCACGCGGCGCGCTTCTCGGGGTCGGCCGCGCTCGCCGATGATTCCGGCCTCGAGGTCGATGCACTCGGGGGCGAGCCCGGCGTCCACTCGGCCCGCTACGCCGGGCAAGGCGCGTCCGCTCTAGCAAACAACACGAAGCTGCTCGAGGCGCTCGCCGCGACGCCCGAGCCGCGCCGCGCCCGTTACCGCTGCGTGATCGCGCTCGTCATGGGCGCCGACGACCCGGCGCCGCTGCTCGCCGCCGGATCCTGGGAAGGTCGCATCGCATTCGCCCCGCGCGGCACGGGCGGCTTCGGCTACGACCCGCTGTTCCTGGTCGGCGAAGGTGCGCTCACCGCCGCAGAGCTGCCGCCCGAGGTCAAGAACCGGATCTCGCATCGCGCGCTGGCGCTCAGGGCCCTGACGACGGGTCTCGGTCGCACGTGATCGGCCTGCTGCCCCCGCCGCTCGCGCTCTACGTTCACCTGCCGTGGTGCGTGCGCAAGTGCCCGTACTGCGATTTCAATTCACACGTGCACAAGGGCGCGCTTCCCGAAACCGCCTACGTCGAGGCGCTGCTTGCGGATCTCGACGCCGACCTGCCGCTGGCGGGTGGCCGGCGCGTCGATACCGTGTTCTTGGGTGGTGGCACGCCGAGCCTGTTCGCTGCGGAGAGCCTCGCGGCCTTGTTCCGCGGGATCGGCGCGCGGCTCGAGCTCGCGCCCGACGCGGAGATCACGCTCGAGGCGAACCCCGGCACGATCGAGCACGGGCGGTTCGCTGGCTACCGCGACGCCGGCATCAATCGCATCTCGCTCGGCGCGCAGACCTTCAACGTACAGCAGCTCGCAGCGCTCGGCCGGATCCACGGGCCGGCGGACACCGGCCGCGCAGTGGCCGAGCTGACCGCGGCGGGCATCGTGAACTTCAACCTCGACCTGATGTACGCGCTGCCCGAGCAGACGGTCGAGAGTGCCTCGCACGACATCGCGACCGCCGTGGCACTCGAGCCGCCGCACCTGTCGCACTATCAGCTGACGCTCGAGCCAGGCACGGTGTTCCACGAGCGGCCGCCGCGACTGCCGGACGAGGACCTGGCGCACGAGATACAGGCGGCGAGTCACGCCCGCCTCGCCGCGGCAGGCTACCGCCAGTACGAGATCTCCGCGTGGGCGCGCCCCGGCTCTGAGTGCCGCCACAATCTCAACTACTGGCAGTTCGGCGATTACCTCGGCATCGGCGCAGGCGCCCACGGCAAGCTCACCGATGCCGCGGCCGGCAGCATCAACCGCACGGTGAAAACCAAGCAGCCGCGCGCATACCTGGAACGGGCACGGGCCGGCGCCTCGCAGCGGACGATGGTGAGCGTGCCGGAGCAGGAGCGGGTGTTCGAGTTCATGCTGAACGCGCTGCGGCTCCCGGCCGGA
Source organism: Steroidobacteraceae bacterium (assembly GCA_035604595.1). Classification (GTDB taxonomy): domain Bacteria; phylum Pseudomonadota; class Gammaproteobacteria; order Steroidobacterales; family Steroidobacteraceae; genus CAIKZZ01. The sequence goes on from DATNIE010000008.1 coordinate 201,273, forward strand.
TTCATCACCGAGACCTTCGAGACCCGGACCGGAGTCCCGCTCGCCGCCGCGGCCGGAACGCTGGCAGCGGCGGTCGACCGCGGGCTGCTCGCCTCAGACACGGCCGGCTGGCACGCCACCCCGCTCGGTCTTCGGTTCCTCAACGACTTGCAGGCGATGTTCCTGGCACCGGAGCGGTCGGAGGACGCCGCGGGACGGCAGGCTACTCCGCCGCGTCCCGACCGTTTTGCCGAGTCGGGGAGGCCTTGACAGGACGAGCGTGACCGGCGCTCGGCGCGCCCGGCACCGGCGGACTTGTGCACACGGGACGGGGTCGCCCCGAAAAGTGTGGACTAACGCACGATTCCTGAGTTACAACGTCAAGATCTAGGTGGTATCAGATTGATTCAGAAGAATATTTTTGCTTGTTCACTTTTTAACCAAAACGACACATAAGGCATTTTTCCCGATTCTTGACTGCCGCGGCGGCACCTCGTCCACACAGTTATGCACAGCAACTGTGGATAAGATCGACGCGCCCCGGCGCGTGAGTCTGTTGCACAGGTGTCTTAAGATCTCGCCGCGTCAAACGCAGCTAAGTGAGTGGCCAAGAGGGGATTTCGCGAGCACCGCTCTTTGAGTGAGGCGGCTCCAGGATCCCGCCTTGCGACAGCGGATGACCGCGCCTATACTGCGCGGCCCTTTTTCCCGCCCAGCCAGACCGTATTTATAGAGAGCGCGCCATGAAGGCCGGAACGCATCCCGACTACAAGACGATCACCGTGACCTGCAGCTGCGGGAACACGTTCCAGACGGGCTCGACGCTCGGCCACGATCTGCAGATCGAGGTGTGCGCCAAGTGCCACCCGTTCTACACCGGCAAGCAGAAGATCGTCGACACCGGCGGCCGGGTCGACAAGTTCCGCAAGAAGTACGCGGCCCAGGCGGCGCGCTGACAATCATCCGGGCGCACCCTGTGCGACGGCAGGCAAACGCCCGGCTCCAGCCGGGCGTTTTCGCGTGCGGCGCCGCCAGCCCGCGCGGCCGGAGCGAAATCCGCGCATGACGCAGGCCGCGGACGCGGGGTCGGGGATCGGCCCCGGGTGATGCAGAACGGACGCACGCCGATTCAAAACAGGCGCATGCGCGCGAGCGCGCTCGGCATCGTCGCGAGGCTGCGAGCGGCCGGCCGGCATCGCCGGCGAGACCGTCATCGGCGGCCAGCGGCGCGACGCGCAATTCGAGGGCGATCGGCCGGGTGCCGCGCGCCCCGCCTCACTGCGGTTCGTTGCCTTGATTCTTGCGCTGCAGCGTGACAGGCTGACTGGACTCACGGAAGCGCCCGATGCCGTCCAAGAAGTACACGCTCACCAACGTTTCTACCGGCAAGAGCAGCGAACTTGAGGTGCTGTCGCCGACCGTTGGTCCTGAGGTCATCAACATCGCGCCGCTCGCCCGGGATCACGGGCTTTTCACGTTCGACCCAGGGTTCATGGCGACCGCTGCCTGCGAGTCGAAGATCACCTATATCGACGGTGACAAGGGCGTGCTGCTGTACCGCGGCTACCCGGTCGAGCAGCTGGCCGCGAACAGCTCCTTCATCGAGGTGGCCTACCTGCTGCTGTACGGCGAGTTGCCGGGCGCGGCGCAGCTGACGGAGTTCAGCCGCAGCATCACCCGCCACTCGATGATCAACGAGTCGCTGCGCCGCTTCTACAACGGCTTCCACCACGACGCGCACCCGATGTCGCAGGTATCGGCGGTCGTCGCCTCGATGGCAGGTTTCTACCACGATTCGCTCGACATCAATAACCCCCGGCACCGGGAGATCTTCGCGCACCGGATCATCGCCAAGATGCCGACGATCGCGGCGGCGGCCTACAAACACATGCTGGGCCAGCCGTTCATATTTCCGCAGAACCACCTCGACTACTGCTCGAACCTCCTGAACATGTTCTTTGCGGTGCCCTGCGAGAGCTACGAGATCGAGCCGGTCCAGGCCAAGGCGCTCGATCTGCTGCTGATCCTGCATGCCGACCACGAGCAGAATGCGAGTACCTCGACGGTGCGCCTGGCCGGCAGCACCGGCGCGAACCCGTATGCGGCGATTTCGTCCGGCATCGCGGCGCTGTGGGGTCCGGCACACGGCGGGGCCAACGAAGCGGTGCTGGCGATGCTCGAGGAGATCGGCACCGCGGATGCGATCCCGAAGTTCCTCGCGCGGGTCAAGGACAAGCAGGACCACACCAAGCTGATGGGCTTCGGGCACCGCGTCTACAAGAACTTCGACCCGCGCGCGAAGATCATCCGCGAGACCTGCTACAAGGTCCTCGAGAAGCTCGGCCGGGCCGACAACCCGCTGTTCGAACTCGCGCTCAGGCTCGAGGAGATCGCGCTCAACGATGAGTACTTCGTCTCCCGCAAGCTCTACCCGAACGTCGATTTCTACTCCGGCATCATCTATAGCGCGATCGGCATTCCACGCACGATGTTCACGGTGATGTTCGCGATCGCCCGTACCGCCGGCTGGGTCGCCCACTGGCAGGAAATGATCGCCGATCCCGCGATGAAGATCGGTCGGCCCCGCCAGCTCTACACGGGCAAGGACAAGCGCGACTACGTCGCCATCGAGGCGCGCTGAGCGACGGCGCGTCCGTACGCAAAAGACCGTATCGGCACGGCCACGCCGCCCGCGCACAGTGACGCCGGGACCGTTCCATCTTGCGCTTGAACTGGCCGGGGGGATCGCCGCATGGGGACTACCAGCTATCGCGAGGACTACCGGCGCTCGCTGGCCGACCCGGCGGGGTTCTGGGGAGAGGCGGCGCGGGCGATCCACTGGGACCGGCCGTGGGATCGGGTGCTCGATGACTCCGACGCGCCGCTGTACCGCTGGTTCGCGGGTGGCAAGCTCAACACCTGCTACAACGCGGTCGACCGCCACGTCGAGGCCGGGCACGGCGAACGGGCGGCCCTGATCTACGACAGTCCGGTCACGGGCACCGTCGAGAGGATCACCTACCGCGAACTCCGCGACCGCGTGGCGCTCTGCGCCGGGGCGTTGGCGGCGCTCGGTGTGCGCGCCGGCGACCGGGTGATCATCTACATGCCGATGGTGCCTGAGGCGGCGGTCGCGATGCTTGCGGCAGCGCGCATCGGCGCCGTGCATTCGGTCGTGTTCGGCGGGTTCGCGCCGCACGAGCTCGCCAAGCGCATCGACGATGCCCGACCCGCGGTGATCTTGTCCGCCTCCTGCGGCCTCGAGGGGCAGCGGGTCATCGCCTACAAGCCGCTGCTCGACCAGGCGATCGACATTGCGGCCCACAAGGTGCAGCGCTGCATCATCCTGCAACGGCCGCAGCTGGCGGCGGACCTGAAGGCCGGGCGCGACCTCGACTGGCAGCAGGCCATGGCCGCCGCGCGGCCGCGCGAGTGCGTGCCGGTCGAGGCCACCGATCCGCTGTACATCCTGTATACGTCCGGAACGACCGGCAAGCCCAAAGGCGTGGTTCGCGACCACGGTGGCCATGCGGTCGCGCTGGTGTACTCGATGCGGGCCGTGTACGACATCGGACCCGCGGACGTGTTCTGGGCGGCCTCCGACGTCGGCTGGGTGGTCGGCCATTCGTACATCGTGTACGCCCCGCTGCTGCTCGGCTGCACCTCGATCCTGTACGAGGGCAAGCCGGTCGGCACACCGGATGCCGGCGCATTCTGGCGGGTAATTGAACAACACCGGGTCAATGCGCTGTTCACGGCGCCGACGGCGTTCCGCGCGATCAAGAAGGAGGACCCGGCCGGTGCGCTGATCGCGCGCTACGACCTCACGAGCCTGAGGACACTGTTCCTGGCGGGCGAGCGCTGCGATTCGGACACGGTACATTGGGCCGAACAGCAGCTCAGAGTCCCGGTCATCGATCACTGGTGGCAAACGGAAACCGGCTGGCCGGTGGCGGCCAACTGCCGCGGGATCGAGCCGATGACGGTGAAGCCTGGCTCAGCGAGCGTGCCGGTACCGGGCTACGACGTGCGGGTGCTCGACGATGACGGCGCCCCCGTGGCCGCCGGCACGATCGGCAACATCGTGATCCGTCTGCCGCTGCCGCCTGGAACGCTGCCGACGCTGTGGCACAACGATCAGGGCTACCGCGACTCGTACCTGGTGCGCTACCCGGGCTACTACCTGACGGGCGATGCGGGCTACATCGACGAGGACGGCTACGTCTGGATCATGTCGCGCATCGATGATGTCATCAATGTCGCGGGTCACCGGCTGTCGACCGGCGCGATGGAGGAAGTGCTTTCCTCGCACCCGGATGTCGCCGAGTGCGCGGTGATCGGTGCGGCGGATGCGCTCAAGGGGCAGCTGCCGGTCGGACTGGTGGTTCTGAAGGCCGGCGTCAGCCGACCGCACGAGACCATCGTCGCCGAGCTCGTGGACCGCGTGCGGCAGCGTATCGGCGCGGTCGCGGCACTCAAGCAGGTGGCGGTCGTTGCGCGTCTGCCCAAGACGCGCTCGGGCAAGGTGCTGCGCGCGACGATGCGCGCGATCGCCGATGCGCACGATTACAATGTGCCGGCGACGATCGACGATCCGCGGATACTCGACGAGGTCGCAGTTGCGCTGAACGAGCTCGGCTACGGGGTAGGCAGTACGCCTTCCAGCGGCCGCTGAGCGGCCGCTGCGTCAGTCATTGGCCGCGCGTCCGGTACAGCCGGATGATCATCTGTGAGCCAGTGAACTGGGATAAGCAGTGCGGCCCGGCAATCTCAAGGCGATCGGCACGATGCTGACCTCGGTCGGGTTCTTCGCGCTGTTGGACGCCGGGCTCAAGCATCTCGCGGCGGCCTATCCGCCGATCGAAGTGATGTTCCTGCGCGCCGCCGCCTCGCTCCCCTTTGTCGCCGCCTCGGTCGCCTGGTCGGGTGCCTGGCGCGAGCTCCGTATGCACCAGCCGCTGCTCTACCTGCTGCGGGGCGCGCTCGGCATGCTGGTCCTCTGGTCGTTCATTTACGCCGTCTCGGTGCAGTCGCTGAGCTACACCTACGCGATCTACATGAGCGCGCCGCTGATGGTCGCGGCCCTGGCCAGGCCGATGCTCGGCGAGCGGGTGTCGGCGCGGCGCTGGGCGGCAATCGTGGTGGGGCTCGTCGGCGTCGTGATCGCGCTCAGGCCGAGTGGGGGCGTGGTCGCGCTCGGCGGCGTCGCCGCGGCGCTGAGCGCGGCCTGCTACGCGTTCAACGTCATGATGATGCGGCTGATCGGCCGGACGGACTCGAACTACGCAGTGGTTTTCTGGCACCTCGTGATTGTCATGCTGGCGGCCGGCGCACTCGCCTGGCCCGGCTGGCGCCCGGTTGCCGCGCAGCACTGGCCGTGGATCGTCTACTGCGGACTCACCGGCGCGCTCGGCCAGTACCTGTTCACGGCGGCATTCCGGCTCGCGCCCGCCTCGACGATCGCGCCGTTCGAGTACACGGCGATGCTGTGGGGCATCGCCCTCGACTGGCTGGTGTTCTCGACGGTTCCCTCTGTCCGGGTGATCGTCGGCGGCGGCGTCGTGATCGCCGGTGGCCTGTACATCATCCTGGATGAACGTCGCGTGGCGCACGTGCGCGTCGCCGGCGCACCGGGCGGATAGCGGCCGCCGCAGGCGCACACACTGGCGCCTGTCCTGGCGCACCCGGTCGTTGCGCATGGCGCGATCGGTCCAGCGGTCCGGGTCCCGGCCAGGCGAGGCCACGAACGGCGACGTGCTGGGGCCAACGCGGCGGCGGCGTCATTGAGCGACTTCTGCCGCCGGCGGTGGGTGGAGATGGGCACACAGCCGCGGATGCGCCACTGAGTCCCCCGGCGAGCTACGATAGAGCGGAACCAGACAGGCGCCCGGGGCGGCGCCCAAGGAGTCCAGCATGAGTGCAACCATCGACCGGCCGGGAACCGAGATCACGACCCCCGAAGGCCCCTTGGTGCGAGTCGCGCGTCACGGGAGCGTCGTGCGCCTGACACTCAACCGCGCGGCGAAGTACAACGTGCTGTCGCTGGCGATGATCAGCGCGCTCAAGAGCACGCTCGAGCACCTCGCGTCCGACAGCGGGGTCAGGGTTATCGTGCTGGCTGCCGAGGGCCGCGCGTTCTCGGCGGGGCACGACCTGACCGAGATGGGGCCGGACGCCGGCATCGACGACATGCGGGCCCTGTTCGCCGCCTGCAGCGAGCTGATGATCAGCATTCAGCGCCTGCCGCAGCCGGTCATCGCGCGGGTGCAGGGCGTGGCCACGGCGGCCGGTTGCCAGCTGGTTGCGATGTGCGACCTCGCGGTCGCGAGTTCGGACGCGCGCTTCGCCGTATCGGGCATCAACCTCGGCCTGTTCTGCGCAACGCCGTCGGTGGCCTTGACGCGCAACCTGCTGCAGAAGCCGGCGCTCGAAATGCTGCTGACCGGAGATTTCATCGACGCGGCGACCGCCCGTGAGCGCGGGCTCGTCAACCGCGTCGTGCCACCCGAGGCCCTGGATGCGGAGGTGGAGAAGCTGGTAACGGCCATCGCCGCCAAGTCCCCCGCGGCGGTCGCGGCCGGCAAGCGTCTCTTTTACCAGCAGCGCGAGCTGTCGATCGAGGCAGCCTACGCGAAGGCGGGCGAGGTCATGGCCTGCAACGCCGTCATGGACGACGCGCGGGCTGGGATCGCGAGGTTCACAAAGCGCGACCGCTGATGAATCCGTCGCGCCGCGATCAGGGCGCCGCGTCGACCAGCGCCCGGACCTCGTTCGCCGCGGCACGCCGCATCGGCCGGCCGTCGGTCGGCGATAGCGGTGCCTGGCGGATACCGTCGCGCGGGAACACGGTCGCATCCACTGGGTAGTCGCAGACGCTGAACTGCACTGCGGGGCACTGTAATACCCGGTCGGCGTTCATTTTCACGCGATGCTCGGCGATGCGGTACGGAATGCGGCCGTCGAGGAGCCTGAGGCTGACCGCCTCGGCCAGATCCGAGAACACGTGCAGGTTGATTTCCTGGTGGGGCGTCGCCGTGCCGGACAGCACCGGCCCGACGAGCCGGGGCTCGAACTCCTCGAGCAGCTGCATCGCATCGAGAGCCGCGCGGCGTTGCTCGGCGAGCGTATCGGCGTGGGTGTCGTGGGCAAACAGGCGCTGGTACTCGGCGAGCGCAGCGTCGATCTCGGAGTTCTTGGGGAGCACCGCGTACTCGCCGACGCCGAGGCGTTCCGCGGCCTTGCGTTTGGCGAAGCCGTAGTCGTCGACGCCGTGTTCGAACATCAGGCGGGCCGCTTCCTGCGCCAGTGCCCGCCGCAGGTCGTCACCGCGAATCGCGCGCGGCCGGGTCATGTTTTTCTCCGACGGCTCCGACGCTTGGACTCTAGCACATGCTCCGCACGGCTCGGCGGGGGCCAGCATCAGAAGATCGGCTCGTCACTCTGTGCTTGATGCTTTGAGGCGGGCAGTCCGGCGTCGTTGCGGGCGACGCCGCCTTCGCCCGGCAGCCTGCCGGCGAGGAACAGCTCGAAGATCGCATCCGGATCGTTGCCGCGGGCGAGCTCGCCGGAGGTCGCGGAAATACGTGCGCTGACGATGCCCTCGGGTTGCGGCAGCCGCCGTTCCGGACGCCCGGCCAGAGTCTCGCCCATGAAGTACACCCACATCGGCAGCGCCGTGTGACCGCCTTCCTCGCCGGCGCCGAGCGAGCGTTCCTGGTCGAAGCCCACCCACGCACCGGCGACCAGGTCGGCGTTGAAGCCGGCAAACCACGTGTCGCGTCGATCATTGGTCGTACCGGTCTTACCGGCGATGTCGTCGCGCTTCAATGCCAGCGCGCGCCGCCCGGTCCCCCTGCGGATCACATCGCGCATCAGATCCGTCATCAGGAACGCATTGGCGGTCGAGATCACGTGCGGCGCGAGGTGCTTGCGCTCCGAGCGCACGGCGCGGCCGCCGAGCTCGGCCAGGCGCGTGACACCGGGCGCGTTCGGGCCGGCGACGAAAACGGGCGGACCGCTGGCCGGAAGAACGCCGGTCTCCATCGTGGTGGCACTCTCGGCGGAGGCAGCGGGCGGACCTGCCGTCGCTGCGGCTGCTGTGGTGCGCGGCTCCGCAGCCTCATCGGGCGCCGGCAGTGGCGGGTTTACCGGCAGGTTGCACTCGAGGCAGGCGACGGGCGGGTCCGCCGCGAACACGGTCGCACCGCCGGCGTCGGTGATGCGCTCGATCAGGTACGGCGTGACGCGGAATCCGCCATTGGCAAACACGGCGAAGCCGGCCGTCAGCTCCAGCGGCGTCAGCTGCGCGGTGCCGAGCGCCAGCGTCAGGTTGTGGGGCAGCGCTTCCTTGTCGAAGCCGAAGCGCGTCGCATAGTCGAGCGCATAGTTCACGCCGAGCGCCCGGAGGATGCGGATCGACACGAGGTTGCGGGACCGGGCGAGCGCATCCCGCAGTCGAGTCGGGCCGTAAAAGTGCTTGGACTCGTTCTCCGGCCGCCACATGTCCTCGAGGCCCGCGCCCTCGATCACGATCGGCGCGTCGAGAATGACCGTCGCCGGCGTGAAGCCGTGCTCGAGCGCGCCGGAGTAGATGAACGGCTTGAACGAGGAGCCGGGCTGGCGCTTCGCCTGGATCGCGCGGTTGAAGTTGCTGGCGTAGAAATCGAAGCCGCCGGCGAGCGAGGTGATCGCGCCGTCCTGCGGGTCGAGCGAGACGAACGCGCCCTGCACCAGCGGCACCTGGGCAAGTAGCGCCGCACCGCCGGCGCTCGGCAGCACGTAGACCACATCGCCCGCTGCCAGTATCTCGCTTGCCTGTTTCGGCGGCGGGCCGAGGTTCCCGGACTTGTCGGCACGCCGCGCCCAGCTGAGGCCGGTGTCCCACGGCAGCACGTAGCGCTGCCCGTCCTTGCCGAACACCGTTGCGGTCTTCGGGCCGACGCTGGCGACGACCGAGGGCATGAGCCCGCCGACCGGCGTGAAGTGCTCCAGCATCTCGCTGGCCTGGCGCGAATCGCCCGGCGGGCTCGCCGCGCGGCCGACGGCACCACGCCAGCCGTGGCGCCGGTCGTACTCGAGCAGCGTCGCGCGCAGCGACCAGTCCGCTGCGTGCTGCAGTCGGCTGTCGATCGTCGTGATGACCTGGTACCCGGCGCTGTACAGATCATCGCCATATTGGTCGGTGAGCTGCGCGCGCACCATCTCGGCGACGTACGGCGCGTCGACCTCGACGCGCGGGCCGTGTTCCTGCGTCTCGATCGGCGCCTGCAACGCCGCGTCGTGCTCGGGGCGTGTGATGTAGCCCTTGTCGAGCATGCGCCTGAGTACGTAGGCGCGGCGCTGGCGCGCGCGCTCCGGGTTCGCGATCGGATTGACGGTCGACGGCGCCTTCGGCAGTGCCGCAATCGTTGCCGTCTCGGCGAGTGACAGCTCGCTCAGCGTCTTGCCGTAATACACCTCTGCGGCAGCGGCGACGCCATAGGCGCGCTCGCCGAGAAATATCTTGTTCAGATACAGCGCCAGGATTTCCTGCTTGGAGAACTCGCTCTCGATCCTGAGCGCGAGGAAGATCTCGCGAAGCTTGCGCCTCAGCTGCTTCTCGGGTGTCAGGAACATGTTGCGGGCCAGCTGCATCGTGATCGTGCTGCCACCCTGGCGGGCCTCGCCTGTCGCGGCCGTCACGATCAGCGCCCGCAGCAGCCCGCCGGTGTCGATGCCGCCGTGCGAAAAGAAGCGATCGTCCTCGGCTGCGAGGAAGGCATTGACGAGCCGCTTGGGCACGTCCTCGATGCGCACCGGCACGCGCCGCTGGTCGCCGATCTGCGCGAGCAGCCGGCCATCGCGCGTATAGATCCGCAGCGGAACCTGCAGGTGCATGTCGCGCAGCGCCGCGACCTCGGGCAGCGTCGGGGCGAGGTAGTAATAAGTCGCGAGACCCGCGAACAGGATGGCGCCGGCGAGCGTCAGCAGGGCGGCGGCAACAACGCATCCCAGCCGAACATAACGAGGGTTCACAGAAATCCGCTGCAAGTATTTGCCTCGGGTAAGGTGATTATGCATAGTAGCCGCGGCTCAAGGGCAAACCCACCGAAAGGCGGGGACGCAAAGCCACCGGTCTACGGGTGTCGGCGACGCGAAGGCGGTCGGACCTAGGACAGCGGGGTTGCCGGGCGGAATCTAGGGGCTTTGGACACGCATCCTGCCCCGGCGCCGCTTGCAACCGTGCTCCATCCAGGAGCCGACCCCGCGGCCCGCCGACAGTTCCCGGCAACTCCCCGCCGAGCGGGACCGCGTCGCGCTTTTGAGCCCGGGCTGTGGGTGGACGAGGCCCCGCTGCGCCGAACCGTGATTGGGCTCACGTTCCATTTAACAGTTGGTTGCTATAAAGTTGCTCCGGAATCCTAAAGCGGATCGGCGACAAGACTAGTTAAGGTCTTGAATCAAAAAGGATTTATGAAGATTTCGTTGCCGCAACTGTCCTTCTCACTGGGGCAGAAGAATAGGCCGTTGATCGGCCTGGACGTCACGACGTCCTCGATCAAGCTGATCGAACTGGCGATGACAGGCGACCAATACCGCGTCGAGGCCTACGCGGCCGAGCCGACGCCGCACAGCGCCATCAACGAAAAAGCGATCGTCGACGCCGAAGCCGTTGGCGAGGCGATCAAGCGCGCGGTCAAGCGCAGCGGCGCGCGCAGCAAGGAAGTCGCGGTCGCAATATCCGGCGACGCCGCGATCACCAAGGTCATCCAGATGCCGCGCTCGCTCTCGCAGCGCGACCTCGAAGCGCAGGTCGAGCTGCAGGCCGACCAGTACATTCCGTTTCCGATGGACGAGGTCAGCTACGACTTCGAGGTGATGGGCCCGTCGGAGAAAGACCCCGAGATGCGCGATGTGCTGCTCGTCGCGACGCGCACCGAGAACGTGGAGCAGCGCCAGGCTGCGGTCAAGGCGGCCGGCCTGTCGGCGCGGATCGTCGACGTCGAAGCCTTCGCGCTCGAGAATGCCTGCCGGCTGCTCACGCACCAGATGATCGACGGCGGCCAGGGGCGAACGATCGCGGTCGTCGACTTCGGCGCCAGCACCACCACTTTCAGCGTCCTCAAGAATCTGCGGGTCATCTACACGCGCGACTTCGCCTTCGGCGGCCAACAGCTGACCGAGGAGATCATGCGGACCTACGGGCTGTCGATGGAGGAGGCCGGCCGGGCCAAGAAGGAAGGCGGATTGCCGTCCAATTTCCAGCCGGAAGTGCTGGACCCGTTCATCGACGACATGACCCAGCAGGTGAGCCGCAGCCTCCAGTTCTACCTCGCCTCCGGTGGCGGGCGCGAGCAGCCAGAGCAGATCCTGACCTGCGGCGGCTGCGCCAACATCGCCGGCGTCGCCGACGTGATCGCAAGCCGGGTTGGTATTCCGGCTGAACGCGGCGATCCGCTCGGCCAGATGAAACTGTCCTCGAAGGCGAAGGCGCAGGGCGTGAAGCGGGACTCGACTGCGCTGCTCACTGCCTGCGGTCTGGCCCTGCGGAGTTTCGACTGATGCCGCAAATCAACCTACTGCCGTGGCGGCAACTGCAGCGCGCTCGGCGTCAGAAAGAGTTCGGGATCGCGGCATTTGGCGCGCTGCTGGCAGCGGCGGCGGTCACGCTGTTCACGAGCTGGGGCATCAGCGCCGCGATCGATCGGCAGCACGAGCGCAACGAGCTGCTGAAGAGAGAAACAGCGGAACTCGACAAACAGATCACCGAGATCCTCGGCCTCGAGGCGCAGAAGCAGCGCATGCGCTCGCGCATGGACATCGTCGAGCGCCTGCAGCGCAGTCGCCCGGAAGTCGTCCACGTGTTCGACCAGCTGGTGCGGACGCTGCCGGACGGCGTGTACCTGACGTCCGTCAAGCAGACCGACAAGAAGCTCGAACTCAAGGGAGTGGCGCAGTCGTCGACCCGCGTGTCGACGTTCATGCGAAACATCGAGAGCTCACCGTGGCTGACCGATCCGCAGCTGCAGGTCGTCGAGACCATGCGGCAGGGCGGGAGCGGATCGGAGTTCACGCTGTTCGCGACCCAGAAGAGCACCGAACCTGCCGACGATGAACAGAAGCCGCGGCGCGCCGGGCGTCCGGCGGGGGCAGCTGGCACATGAACTTCATCGAAGACCTGCGCGGCCTCGATCCTAAAGACGTCGGTCGCTGGCCGTTCCTGTACCGGGCGCTGACGATCGGCCTGCTATTCGTGGTGCTCACGGGGGCACTCATCTATTTCATTCCGATCCGCACCCAGATGCCGGATCTCGACCGCGCCCGCAGTGACGAGGCGTCGTTGATGCAGACCTTCGATGATAAGCAACGCAAAGCCGCCAACATCGACGCCTACAAGGCCCAGCTCAAGGAAATGGAGCGCTCGTTCGGGGCGATGCTGCGCCAGCTCCCGGGCCGCACCGAGGTGCCGAGCCTGCTGGTCGACATCTCGCAGACCGGGCTCGCAGCCGGGCTGCAGGAGAAGCTGTTCCAGCCGGCGCCGGAGGTGAAAAAGGACTTCTACGCCGAACTGCCGATCAAGATCCGGCTCAGCGGTTCCTACCACGAGTTCGGCACCTTCGTGAGCGGCATCGCGGCGCTGCCCCGCATCGTGACGCTGCACGACATCGCGATCGTCCCGGAGGGCAGGGATAGCGGGCCCGACCGGCTGACTCTCGACGTCACGGCGAAGACCTACCGCTACCTCGAGGATGCCGAGACCGCGCCTGCCGACAAGGGCAAGCCTGCCGCCCCTGCTGCGCCAGCCGCGGGCGGAGGGAATGGCTGATGTCGCGCCGTACCAGTCCGGTCCTCCCCGCGGCGCTCGTCGCCGTGCTCCTGGTCCCGCTCGCCGGCTGCGGCGGCGGCACGACCGACCTGCAGCACCAGCTCGACCAGATGAAGCAACGCCCCGGTGGCCGCATCGAGCCGATTCCGGCGATCAAGCCCTACGAGTCGTTCGTCTACGACCCGAGCCAGCTGCGGTCGCCGTTCCAGCCGAGCGTGCCTACCGTCGCGCCGGGCGCCGGCGGCGTCCGTCCGGACGTGCACCGCAACCGCGAATTCCTGGAACGGTTCTCGCTCGACACGCTGAAAATGGTCGGGACGCTGCGTCAGGGCGGCCGGACCTATGGATTGCTGCAGACCAAGGACGGCCTGATTCACCGGGTCGTGCCGGGGAATTACGTCGGCCAGAACGACGGCCGGATCACCACCGTCGCCGATTCCAAGATCGCCGTCGTCGAAATCGTGCCGGACGGGCTGGGTGGCTATATGGAGCGCCAGGCCTCCATCTCGCTTGCGGCTAACTGATTGCTACCGGGAGTAGTGGGAATGAAAGCCAATTTCGGGCCTGTTACCGCCGCGCCACGCGCCAAGAGCGCGGGTCTTGGCTTCGCAGCGCTCGCGCTTTTCCTCGGACTCGTGCCGGTCGGCGCGAGCTTCGCGCAAACGGCGGCCAACCGGCTCGAGTCGGTGGAGGTCACCACGCTCGCGGGCCAGCAGGTCCAGCTCAGGTTCCACACCTCCGGTCCGGCACCGCAGCCGCTGGCATTTACGATCGACAAGCCGGCACGCATATCGCTCGACCTGCCAGGCGTGACGCTGGCGCTCCCGAACCGCCGCATCGACGTCAAGTCCGGCGGTGTCGACAGCGTGGTCGCCGGCGAGGGCAGCGGCCGCACGCGGCTCGTGCTCAACATGGATGCGCTCGTGCCGTATGACACGCGCGTCGAGGGCAACGTGATTACCGTCACCGTCGGCCAGAAGCGCGAGGGCGGTACGGTTGCCAGCGCCCCGGCCGCCGCGGAGTCCGCCGCGGCCGGTGGGCGCAAGGTCGAGAGCATCGACTTCCGGCGCGCGCCCGACGGCACCGGACGCGTGATCGTTGCACTCAGCGACCCGCGCACGCCGGTCAACCTGCGTCAGGAAGGCCAGCAGGTCATCGTCGATTTCGTCGGCGCGCAGATCAGCCAGGACCTGGTGAAGCGCTACGACGTCGCGGACTTCGCGACGCCGGTGAGCTACGTCGATGCGCTGCGCGCCGATGGCAGCCCGCGACTCGTCGTCAATTCCCACGGCGAGTTCGAGCAGGTGGCCTACCAGACCGACAATCAGTACGTGGTCGAGATCCGCGCCGCGACCCCCGCCAAGGGCAGGTTCGCGGAGGAGAAGAAGGAATACTCCGGTGAGCGCCTGACGCTCAACTTCCAGGACATCGACGTGCGCGCCGTGCTGCAACTGCTGGCGGACACCAGCGGCCAGAACATCGTCGTCAGCGACACGGTGCAGGGCAGCGTCACGCTGCGGCTGCAGAACGTGCCCTGGGACCAGGCGCTCGACATCGTGATGCGCACCAAGGGCCTCGCGATGCGCCGCCACGACAACGTGATCATCGTCGGGCCCGCCGACGAGCTCGCCAACCGCGAGAAGGCGGAACTGCAGGCCCGCAAAGAAGTGGAGGAACTCGCGCCGCTGCGGACCGAGTACCTGCAGGTCAACTACGCCAAGGCGATAGACCTGGCGGTGCTGATCAAGGGCAAGGCCGGCAACGCGCTGATCTCCGCGCGCGGCAGCGTCGCGATCGACGATCGCACCAATACGCTCTTGCTTCAGGACACGACCGACCGCCTCGCCGACATCCGCCGGCTGGTCACGACGCTCGACATCCCGGTCCGCCAGGTGCTGATCGAGAGCCGCATCGTGATCGTCAACGACGACTTCACCCGCCAGCTCGGCGCGATGCTCGGAGTGACCGGCGCGCGCTCCACCGGCAACAACGGACTGGTCGCGATTTCAGGCGACGCCTCCTCGACCAACACGATCGTGACGTCCGCGCTCACCAACCTGCAGTCCGGGACCGGCTCGCCGTTCCCGGTGACGATACCGACCGGAGCGGGCACTACTCCCACCAGCCCCGCGAACTATCTCGACCGTTACAACGTCAACCTGCCGGTCACGAACCCGGCGGGCTCGATCGCGCTGTCGGTGCTGAACGGCAACTATCTCGTCGATCTCGAGCTCTCAGCCGCGCAGGCCGAAGGCCGCGGCGAGATCGTGTCGTCACCGCGCCTGATCACCTCGAACCAGAAGGAAGCATCGATCCTGCAGGGCCTCGAGATCCCCTACCAGGAATCGGCCGGGTCCGGCGCCACGACCACGCAGTTCAAGAACGCGGTGCTGTCCCTGAAGGTCAAGCCGCAGATTACGCCGGACAACCGCGTGATCCTCGACCTCACCGTCTCGGACGACAGCATCGGCCAGCTGGTGCAGAGCGCCACCGGCGGCCAGGTGCCGGCCATCGACACGCGCGCGATCACGACCCAGGTGCTGGTCAATGACGGCCAGACGGTCGTGCTCGGCGGCATCCTGCAAACGACGCGGAGCGTTAACGAGACCAAGGTGCCGCTGCTCGGGGACATCCCGCTGCTCGGCTATCTGTTTAAGACCACGACGAGGACGAACAACAAGGACGAACTCCTGATCTTCGTCACGCCGAAGATCCTGCGCGAGGGAAGTAATCTGTACTGACGCTCTGCGGGGAGGCGGCAGCTGACAACGATTGGGAGGACGGATGAAGATTCTCAAGTTTCTAGG